>NZ_SZNM01000001.1 GCF_005870085.1 Aquibacillus sediminis
ACTGTTCTTCTTATATCCGTCCATACTTTTATTCACCTCATAACTTAAGTATGGACATCAAAAGATAGGGCTAAAAGCTGATACCGTCTAAAGACGGTGGAGTTAGACCACGCATTTGGAAATTAAAATATAAGAAGAAAAGGACCGCCATCAATAATTTGACGATCCATTTCTTTCTCTAACGTGCACTAAAGTTGGCGTTATTTCATTTTGAACACAAGCATGTAACATAAATAATGATGTATTTCAACTTTTTAATCGAAATGCACTTTGATTCACCCACTCGATTGCTGGATGATCTTTTAAATCATTTACTAATTGAAATAATGCTTCGTCTTTCTTTTTTGCTTCAATCATACAATCGACTTGCTCCACGCTTCCATTAACATGTTCAGCAAAATCTAAAAACATCTGTGGTTCCACTAAATCTGCATGATGACGAAATTGCTTGTCACTTTTCGGACTGGAAAAGTGGACTTTAATCGGTAAGGGCGAATTTTCCCATGTCTGAACAACTCGATCCCAGTTCGTACTCCAATTAGCATCCACATGATTTGCTTGATGATGATGGATATCAAAAACATGTGGTACATTTAATTTTTCTGATAAGTAGAGCACATCCTCCATATTGTATGTTTTATCATCATTTTCAAGAATGATCATATCTTGTATCGCTCTAGGAACTCTCCCCCAATTTTCTACAAACCGTTCCAATGCTTCAGACTTATTGCCATAACTTCCTCCAACATGTAATACACATCGATGTTGCGGGTTGATTCCCATCGCTTTTAGTAACTGATAGTGGTATTTCAAATTATGGACAGCACTTTTCACAACATCCGTTTTAGGTGAATTTAACACAACAAAGTGATCTGGATGGAAATCAACTCTCATCTGGTGGCTAGCGGCATATGTACCTAAAGCTAATAAATCGTTTTGAAGTGGACTGATATAATCCCAGTCGTTTAATTCTTCATGGGTTGCTAAAGGTATCAATCTGGAACTCAATCGAAAAAATGAAATATCATTAGCTTTATTATGTTTCAATAGTCGCAGACAGTTTTGTATATTTGTTTGGGCAATTCTTTCTAATTTCCTAATAGCCGCCTCTCGATCATCATGTTGTTGAAATGTTTTATATGTCATCGTTTTAGATGGTGAGCTATTTTGTACATGGACGCTCATCGCTACATACCCAAGTCTAAATATTGTCATATTTAACCCTTCCTTATAAAGTGAAACTTCATTCAGTCGGGATTTTTGTTCCTCCACCGATAAGTGTTAGTCAGAACCAATCGGATGTAAGCGAACGTTTACTCCCACTTAAATATTTTCTTTCCTATCATGTTTTGAAACGAGAGTCTTACGGATGATTCACCGGGATAAAAATACACCTAACAACATAGTGATATTATGAGCAAAAAATAGTGCTTTATTCGCATTTTACGTTCACCCTAAATCTACTACAACACTTTACACAAATCGACATTTTCAGAATATTTTGTGTCTATTATTGCGCTTGCCCAGGAAATAGTTTCATCCTTTATTTCCTATGACCAAATATAGATCCTTCTACGAGATTGATATATGAGGATAAATTACACAGACGTATTGGAAATGATTACTTGTTCTCTTATCAATAGAAATATTTTATAATAGTTCTGTTTAAGGAGGTGAAATCTTGGCAGAATTGAAATATTTTATATTCTTTGACTTTGAAATGCTATGCTCCAATCGAGGTATGGCTTTTGAAGAAATGGAAGCAATCCGACTCGGGGCAGTTAAATACGATTTAAAAACGAAACAAATCAGTTATTTTGATGCATTTATACGCCCACAAAACAAACAACCATTAAGCAACTTTTGTAAACAATTAACTGGTATTACCGATGAAGACCTTAAAGAGGCCAAAAATTTCAAACAAGTATTTTCTGACTTTTTAACATGGATTGGTGGCGTAAAAAAATCTCGGTTCTTTTCATGGTCGAAAAGTGACATGACTAGATTAATTCATGATGCAAAAATAAATCAGGTAGCACCTGCTACGATTACAAAGATCCAATCTAGATACGTTGATTTTCAACACGTTTTCTCAACAAGAGTATCAAAACAAAATATGTCTGTTGAAAATGCGTTAAAACTATACGACTTGGAGTTTGCAGGAGAGCCACACAATCCAATGTATGATGCGTTTAACACACTACGAATCTATTTTTATTTCTTAAATAAACCAGTTCATTCAGATATCATTATGTTAAATCAATTTATTTTTCATGGAACACTAATAAGCCACGAACATATTAACGCCAAACTAAAACAGGCATTAAAACAGGATATTGTAAATTTTTTGCAAGAGTTGGATGAAATATATAAAATCCGACAAGCGCAGAAAGTGATAAAAAAGGCAAAACAGTTAGTTAAAAAATATGAAAATATCTTATACAACCGCTCAGGTATTTTTTCTCAAGAAATGATCGATTATGTTAATCTGCTTAAAGGATTTTATCATGATCTAGTCACGACCTACCGAGAACATTTCAGACATGCATCAAAAATAATGATTCTAGATGCCCATCTTGTCGAACCAATGAAACAAATCGCAAGCTGAAGTGAGGACACATGTCTTCCTTCATACATAACCCCCTCCGACCTAAGTCCCGATCCCACTCCTCCGTTTACCACCCACTTCATAACCATCGCAGCCCCGATAAACTTGTGCATCAGTTAACATGTTTTAATACTGTGCCTCATGTAATTGTATCTCAAAATTTTGTCGCATTTGCCGTATTATACGACATAACTGCACATGATTTCCGTCCATTCTTAATAAAGTCAGTTAGTGCTGAACAGTGCTGCGGAAATACACTACGCTTTTTCCAGTACTTTGAAGTTTTGTTGTGCATTTCTTATTAATTGCTATGTTGTAATACAAACCTGTAGTAAATTTGTAGTCTTTGAGATTATTTAGTATACATCTATCACTAATCAGAAAACTATAACAGCGAAGGCAGAATACGGAGACTCCTCGAAAATAAAGACCGATTTTCTTCGTGCGATGTATCGCTGACGAAGCCTTCCTTGTCCTATGGGAACAGCACGAGCTGAAGATCCACTTGGTAAAGTGGTCTTCTTTACCAAGTTAGCTGAAGCCGTGCCCATGGAAAGCGGAGTATTCTGCCGCAGCGATGGTATAACAGTCATTTCAATCAGAATGTAAGGAAAACTTAAAAAAGTTATGTCGTATAATACAGTTTATACGAAGGGGCCACTTTATTTTTAATTAAACATTCAATTAAATATACTTTCTCAACATGGTAGTGATATAAGTCATTTCAGTATGTGATATGTCTCACTACCATGTCTTTTTTTTATGGATAAAATGAACCTAAGATAACTAAAGGAGGTAAAAATTGTATGCAACCAACCCAAAATAAAGAAGAAAAGTCATTAAAAGGTACAATGTTTTCCGTTGGTGTTGTGGCAGCGGTCATTGTCGTAATGTGGGTAGGCGTATTTTGGCTATATATGGATAGAATTTAAGGAGGGAAAACGATGCATCGATTAGAAGAAATTTGGATGACAGTAAGCGTGGGTATTTTAATTATTTTTATGGCAATTGTTGGGTATCAAACATTCTCACTTGGTATGGGACCTCCCAGTCATGCAGAAACGATTGATCCGCAAAAAGTAGAAGAAACAGCACCATTCGATGACCCTGGTGTAAAAAAAATCGGAGATAACGAATATGAAGTTGTGATGACATTACAATCATTCGCCTTCAATCCTTCAAATATTGAGGTGCCAGCAGGAGCAAAAGTAACATTTACTATGACAGCTATGGATGTAACGCATGGTTTTCAATTACCTGGTACCAATATTAATGCAATGGTAATGCCAGGACATATTCAAAAGATCTCACATACTTTTGATGAGCCCGGTGAATATCTAATTATCTGTAATGAGTACTGTGGTGTAGGTCATCAAGCCATGAGTACGACAATTACGGTTAAGTAAAGGAGGTAAAGTTAAATGGAACAACCATTAAAAGAAACGATTCGTCAAAATCCTAAAAAGATTTTAGGGGTTAATCCTGACGATGCAAAAGTAGCACTTGCCTATTTATCCGTCTCATTTGTCTCTTTATTAATTGGCGGCATTTTAGGTTTATTACAAGGTTTAGAGCGTGCGGGGTTAATGCAGCTACCATCATGGTTAAATTACTATCAAGTTTTAACCGCACACGGTGTATTATTATTGTTAGTATTTACAGCAACGTTTACGATCGGCTATCAATACGCGAACCTTTCCCATTCATTTGGTGGGCTGTTAGCTAAAGTTCGTAAGCTAGCATGGATTGGTTTTGGCTTAATGATTATCGGTGTTGTGATGGTTGCAACAATGATTATATTAAATGAAGCATCGGTCTTATATACATTTTACCCACCACTTGCAGCACACCCTGTCTTTTATATTGGTTTAGTTTTTGTCGTATTGGGCATTTGGTCATGTTGCTTTGGGGTATTCATTAACTATCGTCACTGGAGAAAAAATCATCCTGGCCAACCAACACCAATCTTAGCTTTCTTCGCTATGGGTGTGTTTGTACTATGGTTATTCGCCAGCGTTGGTGTAACAATTGAAGTATTAACGCTAATCCCTTGGTCGATGGGCATAATTGAAACAACGAATGTCATGGTTGGACGTACGTTGTTCTGGTGGTTTGGCCATACATTAGTAAATATTTGGTATTTGGTTGCAACGTCAGCATGGTATGTGATTGTACCGAAAATTATTGGAGGCCATCACTTTAAAGAAAAATTAATTCGACTTGTTGTCATTTTACTCGTTATCTTGAATATCCCTGGTGGATTCCACCATCAAATTATTGACCCGGCGATTTCGATCCCAATCAAATATTTACACGTGTTTATGAGTTTAGCTATTGCAGTACCTTCCTTGATGACAGCATTCGCTATGTTTGCAGTGTTTGAACGTACTGGTAGAAAACTTGGCGGTAAAGGTCTATTTGGTTGGTTGAAAAAATTACCATGGGGAGATGTCCGTTTCTTAGCACCGATGATAGCAATGATCAGCTTTATCCCTGGTGGTGCTGGTGGTATTGTTAATACTAGTAACCAATTAAACCAAGTTATTCATAATACGATGTGGGTTGTTGGACACTTCCACGTAACCGTAGGTATGTCGGTTGTAATGACCTTTTTCGGTATTTGTTATTGGTTAATTCCTTATCTAGCAAAACGTGTACTAACACCAAAAATGAGTAAAATTGGAGTAATTCAAACAATCATCTGGACAATTGGTATGACAATCATGGCAGGTTCCATGCATATTGCTGGACTTTTCGGTGATCCAAGACGAACTTCCGATACTTCCTATGGAGGTCACGAAATTGCAGCTAGCTGGATGTCGTATGAATTAATCTTTGGGATTGGAGCAACATTCCTAATGATTGCGGTAATCATCCAAGTTTATGCCGTGTTCAACATGATGTTCTTCGCACCAAAGGGACACACAGAATTTCCTGTTGCTGAACCTGAAGAAGGAGAAGAACCAGCACCAATGTGGACAGAACGTTGGGGATTATGGATCGTTCTATTGCTTGCAGTTGTCGCAATGGCCTATGTGGTGCCGATCGCTGATATGATCATGAATGCCCCCCCAGGATCACCACCAATTAAAACATGGTAAAATTATTGGAAAGGTAACATTTGCCATATCAGTTACCTTTCCATTGAACATTATCTATCAACTAAATTTGTATACCTGTTAAGGAAGTGTGCAAGATGATACAAAACAAACAAAATTTAATCGCTATAAGTCTTGTGCTTCTGTTTGGAGTTGTGATTTTCTTTATTGGAACCGATGGGTTTCAAGCATTTACAACCGAAAGCGCTAGATCTTATCAACTCATGCAGAACCAACCTAGTTTTCCTCCTGTAACACTTGAAGATAGTAATGAACGAACCTACTCTTTTAACGAATTTGCAGATGGAAAATATGTATTTATTACCTTTATGTATACAAACTGCGGTACAGTCTGTCCCCAATTAGAATTTAATATGGCAGATGTTTACCAAAGTATCCCAGAAAAATATATTGGAGAAGACATTGTTTTTTTAAGTATTAGTTTTGATCCAACTAGAGATACACCGGAGGTACTTGCAAAATATAGAACATACTTTGACAGTGATGGCGAAACATGGCGAATGGCTCGGGTAAATCAGCAAGATGAATTAAATAGAATGTTAGATACACTCGGTGTCGTCGTCATCCCAGATAATAACGGTAATTTCCAACATAATAGTGCCTTCTATTTAATTGGCCAAAATGGTCGTCTATTGGAAGTAATGGATTATACGAAGATTCAAGAAGCATCCGAAACGGTTCTAGACTATCTTGGAGAAACGGAGGATACCAAATGAAACAAGCAATTTATGGATTAATCCTCTATATTTTTTTAATCCTTCCTCCTGTTGCTAATTTATTAGAATCGATTATGATTATTCATATGCATATGCAAATGCCATTGCTCGTATTTTCTGGTTTTTTGATGGGGCGCTATGTCATTACTCGATTCTCTTCTTTTTTTGAGAAATGGAATAGTAATGGTATACCGGGTATCCTACTTTTTGTGATTATTTGGAGTTATTGGATGGTTCCTCGGGCTATGGATGAAGCACTAACCCTTCAAAGCGTCGAGATGTTTAAGTTTATCAGCTTACCTTTCTTAGCAGGTATTCCTTTGCGTGATAGTTGGAAAAAACTACATGCGATCGGAAAGGATATTCTTTTTATTTACTTTATCTCTATGTTAATATTAATGGCATGGATTTATATTGGTGCAGATGATCAAATATGTAACAATTACTTAATTGTAGAGCAAAAAACACTTGGTTGGGGTTCTTTAGCCCTTGCTGCATGTGTGCTTCTTTATTTATTACAGTTACTTTTTACCGATCAATCAGAGTATCAATAATGGATCATTAAAAAAATAATAATTGTTGGTTAAGTGTGATATTTATCAAACCAAAAGATTTATAAAGTTGGTATACTAAATATAGTACAAATTTTTAAAACATTTTTAGGAGGAATATAAAATGAAAAAAATTCTATTTGTAACAGTGTTATCGATGTTAATGCTTGTATTAGCTGCTTGTGGTGGCGGAGAAGATAATACTAGCGATGAAAGTACTGGTGGCGATGCAGCTGCTAATACTGTTGATATTGATGCAACAAACTGGGAATTTGATCAGGAAACATACACGACTTCTGCAGGTGATATTACCTTTAACTTAACTAATGAAGAAGGGTATCATGGGATTCAAATCGATGATACAGATGTTACAGTAGAAGGTGATGGCTCTACAACAGCAAGTTTAGAAGCTGGTGAATATACCATTCGTTGTTCCATTCCATGTGGAGATGGACACTCAGAAATGGTATCAACACTTGTAGTAGAATAAATAACCTTATAGCAACATAGGTAATACCCTATTATGAAAGGATTAGAGATAACTTCTCTAATCCTTTTTGTTTCTGTAATAAAATGAGACTTCGCTTCAGTGTTAGTCTAAACCAATTAAAATTTGCTCCCACTTAATCCTCTCCGTTTCATTTCATGTTTAGAAGTGGTAGGCTAACGGTCGTTTGCACCGTGAAAAACAACTCGAATCCAATCCTACCCGTAATCGTTGTGTCACCTCTACTCAGTTTGTTTCTTTTTCTCAAGTAAGTATTGTATGCCGTAGAGAAAAAATGCTTTATGAAAGAGGTAAAGAAAAAATTGTATGGCACTCAATCGCCCCAATTTTGCTATGTTTATTTTTTTTAGAAATTGCATTCCTGGAAATGCGAATAAGAAGTTTCCAATTGCGTTTAATAGTAAAAATTTAATAAAATTCCCGTAGGATAATTTAAGTAACCACATAGACATTGGCATATATGGTCCGACCGCAAACGGAAAAACATGTTTCATAAAATAAATGATTTTGGACGATCGTAAAATATCCACCAATTACGCTTTTGCCCAATTACTTGATAGACTAATTCTAAAAGCACAATACTAGTTGCAGCCAGTGAATACCGTTTAAAAGAACGTTTATCAATAAATAATGTGGAAATCCACGGAAGAGTAATTAACACGATATTAAATAGTAAGTGCCTTTTAGACAACATACATGACGCCCCTTTATGTAACTTCTACATTCCTAATTTCCCCTATTACATAAGAAACATGTAGTATTCTACAAAAACATTTCACTCTCCTTTTCCATACAGCTTTCGAAGAATTTCATGCAAAGTGAGAAATAATAAATAGTAAACGTATCAAAAAACCGGTATCACCACCAAAAAGTGATACCGGTTTTTTTAATCAGATTAATAAATTAAATAATTTTTGATCTTTGTTGATTTCCGTATAGGTAAAGCCATTCTGCTCCATTCGTTCAATTAATGGTTCGTAATCCTGCTTATGCTTTAATTCAATTCCAACTAACACGGGGCCTTTGTCACGGTTATTTTTCTTTGTGTATTCAAACCGTGTGATATCATCTGTCTTTCCGAGTACTTTATCCATAAACTCTCTTAAAGCACCAGCCCTTTGCGGAAAATTAACAATGAAATAATGCTTATACCCTTCAAAAATCATGGAACGTTCTTTAATGTCCTGCATGCGATCAATATCGTTGTTTCCACCACTAACTACGCAAACAACATTTTTTCCTTTAATCTCATCTTTATAATAATCTAGCGCAGAAACAGGTAAAGCTCCTGCTGGTTCAGCTACAATCGCATTTTCATTATATAAGTCTAACATGGTGGTACATACTTTACCTTCAGGGACAGCTACCATATCATCGATAACCTCATTTGCAATTTCAAACGTTAAATCCCCTACTCTTTTCACACTAGCCCCATCGACAAATTTGTCCACATGATCTAATGGAACAACTTCCTCTTTATTAAGCGATGCTTGCATGGATGCTGCACCAGCTGGCTCCACTCCGACCACTTTCGTATCGGGACTAATATTTTTAATGTAGGATCCTACACCTGAAATTAATCCACCACCACCAACACTCATGAAAATATGGGAAATCGGTTCTTCCATACCATCAATAATTTCAACCCCAATTGTTCCTTGCCCTGTGATCGTTCGATAATCATCAAATGGATGAATAAACTCTGCATCATGTTCATCACAAAATGCCTTCGCCGCATAGAAAGAATCATCAAATGTATCACCTGTTAAGACGATGTCAACAAACGGTCCACCAAAAAATTCAACGCGTGATACTTTTTGTCGTGGTGTTGTTGTCGGCATGAAAATCGTACCTTTTACACCTAATGCCTTACACGAATATGCAACACCTTGAGCATGATTTCCTGCACTCGCACAAACAACACCATTTTCTAATTCTTCTTTTGAGAGACTTTGCATCAAGTTGTAAGCACCTCTAATTTTAAACGATCGAACAACTTGTAAATCTTCTCTTTTTAAATAAACATTACAATTATATTTTTCTGATAAGATCGTATCTTTTTGAATAGGCGTTCGGATCACAACGTCTTTCAACATTTGATTGGCAATGATGATGTCTTTGATTTCGATCGGACTTAACTTAGTACTCATTACGCATTTCCTTCCTACTTATAAAATGATTAGACTCATATTACCACAATCATTCCTATTAGAAAACATTTAATGATAAAAAATTTATAATTATCAATAAATTAATGAAATCATGGAAGCCATAAGCGACGGTTCTTACACTTCCTTGCTTTCTCACATCGGAAGCAGTAACCATCGCCCTCTTACTTGTTTATTTAATTTGACCAGTACCATGTACAATATATTTTGTTGAGGTAAGTGCTGGTAATCCCATTGGACCTCTTGCATGTAGTTTTTGCGTACTAATGCCAATTTCAGCTCCAAATCCAAATTCAAATCCATCAGTAAATCGTGTGGAAGCATTATGGTAAAGCGCTGCAGCATCGATCGAGTTAAAAAACTCGGTGACACTTTCATCGTTTTCGGAAATAATCGCTTCAGAGTGTTTGGAACTATAATTGCGAATATGATCAATTGCCCCTTGTAAACTATTAACCGTTTTTAGCGCAACAATTTTATCTAGGAATTCCGTTTCCCAGTCCTCTTCTGTCGCTGTCTTAATTTCTGTATTTTCTTCCAACAAGGACCTTGCAGCTTCATCTGCACGTATTTCAACATCGTTTTCTTGTAGCTGTTGTACCAATTGTTGCAAATGATCATTCGCCCATGTTTGGTTAACAACAATTGTTTCCGCAGCATTACAGACTGATGGACGTTGTGTTTTGGCATTAACCGCGATCTCAATTGCCATATTTGGATCTGCTGTTTCATCGATATAGACGTGGCAATTACCTGCACCAGTTTCCAAAACAGGAACTGAAGATTGGGCAACAACGGTTTCAATTAATTTTTTTCCACCTCTTGGAATTAAAACATCCAAGTAGTCATTTAATTTAAACATTTTAGCTGCTGTTTCACGACTTGTATCTTCAACAAGTTGTACCGCATCTACTGGTAAATCCGTCTTTTCTAATGCTTGATGGATAACTTCAACTAATGCCTTGTTCGTTTCTAAAGCAGAAGAACTTCCTCGTAACAAAACCGCATTCCCTGTTTTTAAACAAAGACTTGCTGCGTCAATCGTGACATTTGGTCGTGCTTCATAAATCATTCCCACAACACCAATTGGCACTCTGACTTTTTCGATATTTATGCCGTTAGGGCGTTGCCAACTTTCTAGTTTTTCACCAACAGGGTCGGCTAGCTCTGTTAACTGTCTAAGTGCATCTGCCATATCATGAATCCGTTGTTCATTTAAAACCAATCGATCGATAAGCGAATCATGAAATCCTTTTTGCTTGGCATTTTCAATGTCTAATTGATTGTTTTCTTCAATAAATGGAATTTGCTCTGTTAATTGTGTAGCAATTGCTAGCAATGCTTGATTTTTTTGTTCTGTTGTCAATTTTCCCATTTTAATGGAAGCATCTTTTACCTTTTTTCCTTTTATTAACAATTCATTCATGAATAATAAACCTCCTTAAATGATAGAACTAAATTATCTCGATGAATAACTTCAGGTTTAGTACGATTCGTCATCGGCATCGCAAGGTCACTAGACATTCCTTTAATGTCATGTAATTCTTTCGATGAATAACTTACTTGACCTTTGGCGATCACTTGCCGTTTCTTATTATAAATTTCTACAACATCACCTGCATCAAAGTTTCCTTTAATTGCGATCACACCAGCAGGGAGTAAACTTCTCCCTTCCAATAGAAGAGCTTTCTCTGCTCCATCATCAATCATGATCTTTCCAGTGATTTTTGAATGAAAAGCAATCCATTGCCTTTGTTTGCGAACACTTTTATGATTCATTTCACCTATATATGTTCCATCCCCTTGACCATTCACGATAGAGAGTAATTTTTCTTCCCCTTTTCCAGTACCAATAAAAACGTTTATCCCTAACGATTGTGCTGTTTGTGCTGCTAATAATTTGGACTTCATACCACCAGTTCCAAACTTGGACTTCGTCTCCCCATTAGTTTGTTCAAATAGTTTATTTGTTATGGTAGATACATAATCAAACCGGTCTCCAAATTCCTTTGTATGAGGGTTGTATTCATAGAGTCCATTAACATCAGTTAAAATAATTAAAAAATCCGCATTGACTAATCCACTTACTAATGCGGATAACATATCATTATCGCCGAAAGTTAATTCATTTACTGCAACTGTATCATTTTCATTAATAATTGGGACCACATTACGTTTAAGCAACTCTGTTAAGGTGGAATAAACATTACTATACTGTTCTTTATTCGCAAAATTGTCTCTTGTTAGTAACAGTTGAGAAGTAGCAATCTGTTTTGACGCAAAGAAATCGGTATACGCTTGAATTAAAAGTCCTTGCCCAACAGCTGCTGCTGCTTGCTTACCGGCTACTGTTACTGGACGCGTCGGATATCCTAATTGGCCAAAACCAGCTGAAACTGCCCCAGATGAAATTAAGATTACTTCATAGCCCTTCTGTTTTAAATGTGCTAGAGATGCGGCATGCGCATTTAATTTTTCTTTACTGAGCCCCCCTTTTCGGTTTGTTAATGAACTACTACCTATTTTGACGACAATTCTTTTTTTTGCCACTTCACTCACGCCTTCTGCCAAATAAAATTTGTGTTCTTTGTATACAAAAAAGACCCTTCCCGTCCTTTAAAACAAAGGACGGAAAAGAGTCTAACTTCCGCGGTACCACCTTGATTAGTATTGGTATATGATCCAATACCCTCTCAGAACCGTAACGTGGTTAACGGTTAGGTTGTTCGCCTAACAAGTTCAAAGGGTAGGTTCAATTGGTTCATAACGAGGGAATCTTTCAGCCGATGAATTCCCCTCTCTATCGCACTCCACAATTTACTGGCCCTTATCATAACTATACACATATACATTTGATTAACATAATTATGCTTTAGAATCCCTTTCATGTCAACTGCAAAATTCTGAAAAATCAATCACCAATCTTTACTTATACATAAATCCCACATTTAATAAATAAAATGAATGGACAAGGCATACATAATTAACTATCTAGAGGAGAAAAGTTATATGAAAGTCATTACATTCATAAAAAAAATAACTGAACTGGAGTACGCACATGAAAAATTACATCATTTCGTATAGTTTCATAACATGCGGTGCTTTTATTCAAGGGATGGCGATGGCTATTTTTTTATTTCCTCACTCCATCCCTTCTGGTGGTGCAGCTGGAATAGCTGTACTTTTAAATTTCTGGTTTCATATACCGTTAAGTATCGCACTTTGGGCAGTTAACTTTTCCCTACTGGTTGCTGCTATTTTTTGGTTAGGAAATTCTAGTGCGATCGGGACGATGTATGCCATCACCATGACATCGGTGAGCGTCCATTTATTTAGTGATGACCTTTTCCGCCATTATTCGAATGTGTGGCTTGATCTATTGTTTGGCTCAGTAACACTTGGTATTGGAGTAGGCATTTTATTGCGGCAACAAGTCTCAAACGGTGGTATGGGGGTACTAGCATTAATTATTGCTAATTACAAACAAATTGCACCAGGCAAACCACTATTCCTATTAAATGGCACGATTTTCATCTTAACGGCATCAATTATCAATTGGCAAATTGTGATTCAAGCACTTATTTCCCAATCGATATCAACTAGACTTGTTGACATCGTCTACCGACTGAAACTACAAATCCATAGTTTTCCACTTTTAGGTCGAAAAAAATAATTGGTAGGACAACATTTAAAACATGTTACCCGTGCATATTCTTCACTGTAAGGAAATGGAGACAACGCGCATATTGTCTCACTATTTTGTCGAAAGGTGTGTGAAGAAGAATTGAAAAATACTTTACAACTAGCTTTTTTCACCATGTGTAGTTTATTATTACTAGTTAGTTGTTCCAATTCTGATACTGACTCATATCCGAGCAAAAGCATTGAACTAATCGTGGCATTTTCGCCAGGTGCAGCAACTGATACACAAGCTCGGATCATCTCCAAGTATGCAAATGAATATTTGGATCAAGAACTAGTAATTGTCAATAAACCTGGTGGTGGAGGGCAGGTTGGTTGGAATCAATTTGCAACAGCTAATCCGGATGGATATACATTAGCAGCATATAACCTTCCGCATATCATCACACAACCACTTGTGAACGATACGTCCTATTCGCTCGACACATTTGAACCTATTGTCAACTGGGGAGGGGATCCTACTGTTTTTGCTGTAAATCAAGATAGTTCAATTGAGAGTTTAGATGATCTTATTGATGAAGCGAGACAAAATCCAGATGGCTTAACGATTGGCAATGCAGGAAAATACGTCGGGCAACACCTTGCCATATTATTATTAGAAAATGCAGCAGATATCGATGTGGAAGATGTTGCATTTCAAGGATCATCCGAGGCAATAGCATCCATGTTAGGAGGGCACACGGATGTATTAGCAGGCAATTTATCAGACGTTTACCGCTTAGGTGATGAAGTGAAGCCACTCGCCATCGCAACAGAAGAACGTCATTCTTTTGCACCAGACATCCCTACATTTACTGAGCTAGGTTATCCCGAAGTAATCATGAGCACAGACCGAGGGATTGCTGCAAGAGAAGGTACACCAGATGAAATTATCGAGAAATTACAGGAAGCATTTTCCAAGCTGTTAGCAGACGAAGACTTTCTTGATGAAATGGAACAGGCAGGAGCAGATATGTTAGTGATGAACAGACAGGAAGTGCTTGATGAGTTCCAATCAAGAAGTGAACTGTACACCGAACTGTTAAAATCAATAGATGTGATTGAAAATGAATAGGGGGAGAGCGCTATCTAGTGCTCTTTCCTATAACAGTGTTTGGTCAATCGGAGTCATTATAGGATGGCTCTTTTTTCAAATCTTATAACACCTGGTACTCTTTTCTTTATCCTAATTAAAAAGCACAAAAATAAATGACACAAATAGTATGATGAAAAGAAAATAAGGAACAACTACTTGTCTTATTTCTTCTTCTCCTTCTGATCTCTTAATATTTTTTACGAATTTATTTGATTCGATAAACAATGTAATAATAAATACAAATAATACGAAATACTCCAATATGTCCATATCACCCCACCCTATCCTCTCCTACCCCTTTAGTACATAAGAAACCGTTTTAACCAAAGAGTGGATATACCTATAGTGAAAAATCAGCCCTGTTTTTAGTTAAAGAATACGGCATAGACGATAAATCCTACTATTAAGAAAAGAACAAGTATTCCAGTACCTTTCCAGCCTATACCACCTACTAAATCTGGCAAACCTCCGCCATGAATACTACTTGAAGGATTTCCTTTCCGTTCTTCTTGTCTAATTCTTTCCCGCTTTCTTTCAGCAGGTTCTTGATTTTGACTCATCTATTACCCCTCCTCTTTCATTATATTTTTACGAACAAGGATAACCAAACGTTTCACCATACTTGCTGAATTTTCGACTATCTCCACATTCTTAGGAAACGTTGTACCGTTACAACACCAAAGCAAATCTCATATAAATGTAATAACACGTTTATCTAATTTACAAAATGGACGACTCTTCCAATTTATTATTCAGCTAAAATATCAATCTTTATTTTTTGTTGGTCCATACAAAGGTTCTTCAACCAGTCATCGATATCAAGATCGCTGTCTATGATATGGTTAAATTCATCTTCTGTCAGAAGTTCTTTCCCTAACTCAGTGAGAGATGGTTCGTTTGTATATTCGGTTTCATCATCAAATGAAATAAAATCACCGGCTTCTTTGATGACATGCCGAAATTTCGCTCCCACCTTAGGAGAAACCTTTATCTCTGGAACGTTGTTTTGCTCGTTATATGCAACCACTCTGTAGGTCGTCACTTTCCTAACACCTTGAATCTCAACAAGAAAAATTTGACCTTTTCCTTTCGCTACTTTAAAAATTCCCTCTTCTTGATCTTTTACCCATTTTCCTAAAAATGGGGATACCATTTCTTCTAAATGTTGATGTTCTTTTAATAATTCTTCTTTTTCACGCCAATCCATTCGTAACAACTGATCTGATGATAGATCAGTTCCGCACACATGACAAACATGCCTATAAGGGAATACAAAAGGTATCCAACAAAAGAAAATACCAAATGGTACGAATAAAAGAATGACACAGACTAGGACGCGTAAGCCAATGGAATATGTTTTTTCTACATCATCACTTTTACATATTGGACAGATATCCATAAACATCCTCCTCGTGATCTTTATTCACATAGCACTAACTTAACAAAAAATTCAGTTATTTAAAACTATGTTTGTATTTTTATATAAGATTTTATACCTTTTCTTTATCATCCTATTAGACAATTATCTTATTTTTTCGTTTTAAAATTTTTTAATATCACAATTGTTCAACAAAAGACAACTGCCATACTAGCTAACTTATACGTTTCACAAATTGAAGAATGATAAAATTTATCCAAGTTACTATAGGAATAGTAACTATCAACATATAAAGACCTGAATGCCCAAAACCAATAGCTCTTGCTTCATCATTGATGCTGTATAGGCCCAAAGTTGCTATTATTAACATTAGTGTATTTAGACAAAAAGCAGATAGCATACTGACCATTTTATGTCCACTTTTCTTTAATATTAGGACCGATACAAGTGTTGAAATCAATAACGAAACCGAAATAATAACATAAATCAATCTTCCCCCTCCGCTCTATTCTTATTTAACACGCGAAGACTTCATTTACATCCACTTCTTATATAGTTTAATAATAACATATTGTGCCTTGGGACCATGGAATAATCACAGTCTTCTGTAAAAAATTGCCCATACTGTTTATCAAACTCATTAGAATGTTATACACAAAAAAGGAGTGTTCAAAACCAAAAATCGGTTTGCACTCCTTTAGTATTTGCTAATGAATGTTTTCCAAAATGAAAAACTAAACCTATAACCCCTTTTAAAAAATCAATGTCGTTAATGGCAGAGGTACTTTTACAATTAATGAAAAGACAATGTATAAAAATAAGGTGAAGCAAATCGACACTGCAATTACTTTCAATAACTTGATGTCGGTATTTTTTTGTACATACACGACATAAAAAGGAACCGCTAGCATTAATAGAAACACTTGAGAATAAAAGCCAATCACATTGGTTAATAAACTGATTAGCGAAACAAAGATAATCAATGGAAGTGTTTGTTTCTTGACTAATTGTCGCCTTTCATCGGTCCCCGATGTCATTGCTTTACACCATTCCATCATCGTTAACAAGGCTAAAATGCCAAAGGTAATTTGGGGAAAGATTCTATGTTCCAAAGGTGAACCTTGTATCCAGACAATTACAGTTAAGCAAACAATTGTTGCAACCAAATAAACGACTGCCTGTAATTTAATAAAATTAGAGATAGCAACCCTTTTTAGGATTGGTGTCTTTGTTTCTCGTTTGTCTTTTAATGCTTGGAAAACGGATAGGAGCACCGTCACAATAACGAGACCATAAAGGATGATGTTGATCCCGCCAGTGAAAAAATAAGATACAATTGACCCTTGGGATGCCCCTACTTGCAAACCATGTAGCAATCCTTCTTCTGCGATCGGACCTAGAATAAAACCCAATGCAATTGGTGCAGGAGCAAATTTAAATTTATCCATGATAAACATGAAAATACCAAGTATAACAACTGTATAAATATCAAACACATTATTCTGCATCGTATACGCACCAATGATGGAAAATGAAAGGATTACAGGTGCCATAATGTAAGCAGGAATTTGTGTTAACTTCGTAAAATATTTTATTAATACTAAACCTAGAAAAAGCAACAAAACTTGTGCGGCTATCATGCTATAGATGAACGTATATGCTACTGGTGCATTATCAACAAATAAGGTTTTACCAGGCCAAATCCCATGAATAAGTAATCCACCTAAAAAAATGGCAGCTGTCGGTGAACCTGGAATACCTAGCGTTAACAATGGAATTAGTGAGCCACCAACCATTGAATTATTAGCACTTTCTGATGCAATCACACCATATTTGTTGCCTTTACCAAAGTCTTTTTTATTTTCACTAAATCTTTTTACTTCGTTATACGATAGAATGCTTGCAATATTACCTCCAGCACCTGGAATCATACCAATAAAAGATCCCATCGCACTACCAATCGTAATTGCCTTTGGCTTTTTTACAATATCAGAAAAAGATGATTGAATGGATGACTTTTTAATCTTATACAACAGCGGGCGACGATCCTTGACGGATGAAAGACTTTCAATTAGCTTTAATGCCTGCGGAAATGCAAAAAGTCCGATCAAGACAGAAACAACATGCAATCCCCCGACAAGGCTTTCCATGCCAAAAGTAAAGCGAGCTGTTCCAGTAACAGTATGGATCCCGATAAAAGCTAAGGATAGACCGATACAACCACCAATCAAATTTTTCATAATCGATCCTTCAGAGATTGCAGCAATGACGGTTAACCCAAAAATGGCGATCCAAAAACTTTGCGAAGGTCCAAAGCGCAAAGAAAAATCGGCAACAATTGGTGCAAAAAAAAGCAATAAACTCATTCCTATTAAACCGCCAATAACAGATGCAATCGTACTAACTTCAAGCGCCTTCCTTGCCTCCCCTTTTTGCGTCATTGGATAACCATCAAACGTTGTTGCCACAGAAGCTGGTGCCCCTGGAACATTAAATAAGATGGCTGGTATGGAACCTCCATAAACACTTCCACAATAAATACCACCTAATATAACTAAGCCTTCTGTTGGCCCCATCGAAAAGGTAAAAGGGATTGTTAACGCCACACCCATTGTAGGTGTTAAGCCAGGCATAGCACCTACAATAATTCCTAATAACAACCCAAAGAACAATACGATGAGATGATGAAACTCAAATAGCTGCCAAAATAGTTCCATATCCTAACCTCCCATTTACCGAGCTAGGATATGATATTCACCTATATAATAAAATGTGTTACTCACTTTCTGTGTCAATTTCTACTTTCTGTCCACCAGTTGATAAGTAAGAATACACTTCCAAATCTGGCTTTAATTTCGTTAATCCTTTTAAATATGGTTTGACCAAATCTTTAAAGTCTTCCAAAACACCTTCTTCTTGCAGTTGACCATACACATACATTTTTTCTTTTTCCATTAAAAATGCCATGTAACCGACCGCGTTATCTTTATCATCGACAATATTAAGTACTTGCGCATCTTCTTTTAGAAATTCTGGTGAAAAATAAATTTGCATGGTAATCTTAAAGCCTCCTACTTATTCTGATGTTGTTTGTAGTTTTTTAAATAATGTATTTGCTGCTTGATCTGATTGTGCTTGTGCCTGTTTTACTTGGATTAACATTAAACATAACAAGGCAACTAACAACGTTAGACCAGCTGTACTAAAAAACATCCATGCCCGTGACACCCCCATCAACCAACCATATATTGGTGGTCCAGCAGCAACACCAAGGAAGCGAACAGAACCGTACAGTGATGTCACGAACCCTCTTCGCGCCTTACCGACAGACCCGGTAATAAGACTATTTAAACAAGGAAGTACGAGACCAGTCCCAATACTGCTAACCACTAACACTGAGAAAAACGGAATCAAATTCTCAAAAAATACCAATGAGGCAAACGAAGCCGTCATCATAAATAATCCAAGAACAATAAGTCGCTTCATTCTTTTTAAATTTTTTCCAATCTTACTTCCAGTTGTTAACGACGTAGACATCATAAAAAGTAATGGGATTGCTAAAATAAGTCCCTTCACCACCCCATCAAAGCCATGCTCTTTTTCCAATTCATCGGATATATAAAACAACACACCAAATAAAGTAAATAAACACGTAGCACCTGCCAAGTAGGCAGTAAAAAGCCATCTTCCCTCATGTTTAAAAACGGAAAACAATCCTTTGATGTATTGACCGACAGGTGGTGGCGATTTTTTCTTCTTTTTCTCTTTTACGTATATAGCTGTTAACAAAACGGATACCAGACAAAAAACTGGAAACCCCCAAAACGGACCGTGCCAGACTAATAGTGCCAATAACGAACCAACTACTGGGGACAATACTTTACCAAACCCATTGGATGCCTCGACTAAACCTAACACTTTGCTACGCTCGCCGCCCTTGAACAAATCACCTGTTAAAGCCATCGCTATTGGTGCTGTTCCAGCCGCACCTAGCCCTTGTAAAGCTCTGCCAACTAGAATCCAACCATAGGCAGCACTAAACCATGCGGACGCCATTCCTGCCAACAATCCCCCAAGTCCATATAGCACAAGGCAAGGGACAATGATTACTTTTCTAGAAAAGCGATCAGAGAAGTAACCTAAAATGGGAATAAATATGGCAGCAATAACAGAAAAGATCGTGATCGTTAAACTAACTTGAAACGAACTTAGATCAAGTTCAGATTCCATTTTCGGCAAAATTGGTATTAACATGGAGTTGCCAAGGGTCATGATTAATGGAATCGAACCTATCGCCAAAATAACAAGCCCCTGCTTCTGTTTTTTTGCCAACTTATTTAACACTCCCTTTTTACTTAGGCTCTCTTATGGAAAACTCTCCTTTCATATAATTTGATAAAAGGAATAAATCATACGTTGGAAGTATTAGACAGTACAGAACTTTGTATTAATTTGCCAACATTTCATCTGCTATTAATTGGTAGGATTGTCTACGATATTCGTCATTATGGGTGATTGTAACGATCATCATTTCATCTGCCCTGTAGTTCCGTTTTATTTCATTTAGCTTTTCACTCACCAGCTTAGGGTCACCGACAACCATCTTCTCCCTAATTTTGCTTATTTCTTGTTTTTCTTCTGTTGTATAGTCCATCTTTTTCAATTCATTAAGACTAGGTAGTGGCTTATTGTTCTGTCCTCGTAATTTCCAATATTCATGATAGCGTGCTAATTTTTCAGCAGTTTGATTTGTCTCGGTACATATAACCGAAACCGTGACAATCACATATGGTTTGTCAAATGAGTTACTCGGAACAAAATCATCCACATAGGTTTGTGTGATCGTCGATGACTCTTCATCACTCATAAAATGGCCAAATACATACCCCAATCCATTTTTTGAAGCAAGTTTCGTACTTTTTTCACTCGTACCGAGTATCCAAGCTGATGGGGCTTCCGTTGGTATTGGAGCAGCCTTTGTCTTTGAATAAAAATGGTCTTTAGGAAAATTATGATGAATAAAGTGCAGTAATTCTTCGATTAAATCAGGATATTTTTTCACATTTTCTAAGAAATTACCTGATAATGCAATGGATGCTTCCGCAGAACCTCCCGGCGCTCTACCTATGCCTACATCAATTCGTTCAGGAAAAAGGGTTGCCAACATATTATAAATTTCTGCAACTTTATATGGTTTATAGTGTGGTAGCAACACAGCACCCGCACCAATTCTGATTTGTGACGTATTGGCTCCAATATAACTGAGCATGACCTCTGGTACTGAGCTAGCCAACCCATCCATTCCATGATGCTCAGCAATCCAATATCGTGTATAGCCGAGTGCTTCTCCTAATTGCGCTAAAGCCAAGGATGACTGAAGTGCTTGTTGTGGCGTTTGCCCATATGTGATGGGTGATTGATCAAGAATACTTAATCTCATGTATATTTCCCACCTTTATCGTAATAGTTTTTTTACATTTTTGACACAAAAAATATAGACTCCGATGTAACTTTTAAATGATTTCCTAATCATCCTTTAAAAGATGAGTGCTAGTCAGCCGCTACGAAAATACACTCCGCTTTCCGTGGGTGGCTGATGAGCCTCCTCGTTCGTCCCTCACTGTGGGGTCTCATCTAGGCCATTCCTCCCACAGGAGTCTCCGTGTATTCCCTCGCTGAACGTATGCTTTTTGAATTTCGTAATAAAAATCATATATCAAATTTTTATGTTGAATAACTATCATTAATCAGAAAAACACAAATAGCGTAGGTAGAATACGTAGACTCCTATGGGAACAGCGCGAGCCGAAGATCCACTTGGTAAAGTGGGTTTCTTTACCAAGTTAGCTGAGGCCGTGCCCATGGAAAGCGGAGTATTCTACCGAAGCGGTTGTACAGCATTTAATTAAAATCAGGAAAAGGATAACTCACATAAAAGTTACGTCGGAGTTTCTATCAAATGCGACATTTAAAAAAATAGAAGAGATTAAACGTAAATGAAGCACTCTACTAGTAGAGTGCTTCATTCCTAAAATGTTACTATTATGACACGGTCACTGTCCATCCAAATGGATCGTCTTCTGTTCCATATTGTATTCCTGTTAATGTGTCATATATTTTTTTTGATATTGGACCTGTTTCACCTTGATTAATTTCTAGCTTTTCACCTTTCCATGCTAATTCTCCAATTGGTGAAATAACAGCTGCCGTTCCAGCCCCAAATGCTTCTTCTAACTCTCCATTCTGATACGCTTGATAAATTTCGTCCATCGAAATTTTTCGTTCACTATGTGGGATTCCCCAATGGTCCAATAATCGAATTACCGAGTTTCGAGTTACCCCTTCTAAAATACTGCCATTAAGCTCTGGTGTAACTACTTCTCCATTTATTTTAAAAAATACATTCATGCTTCCTACTTCTTCAATATATTTCTTTTCTAATCCATCTAACCAAAGGACTTGCGCATAACCTTCTTTTGCAACCAATTCTTGTGCTTTTAAACTTGATGCATAATTCCCAGCTGTTTTCGCTTCACCTGTTCCACCTTTGACCGTACGAGCAAATTCTGTCTCTACAGCAATTTTTACTGGATTAATTCCTTCTTTATAATAAGCTCCTACAGGAGATAAAATAACGATAAACTGATACTTCTTGGAAGGTGCAACACCTAAGTATGGTTCGGTTGAAATGACAAATGGACGTATATAAAGAGACGTTCCAGGAGCAGTCGGAATCCACTCCCTATCTATACGCACAAGTTCTTTAATTGCTTCAAGTGCTAGCTCTTCATCAATAGACGGTATACACATCCGTTCGTTCGAGCGATTAAGTCGTTGCATATTTTTTTGAGGTCGAAATAATTGTGTTTCCCCACCGTTCGTAATATAGGCTTTTAACCCTTCAAAAACGGTCTGACCATAATGAAATACAATAGCTGCAGGATCAAGTATAATCGGTTGATATGGAACGATTCTTGGATTATGCCATCCTTGTTCCACATCATAGTCTAAAATAAACATATGATCTGTAAAACTTCTACCAAACTCTAATTGATCTGCTTCTGGTTTTGGCTTTTTCGTAGTCGCTTTTTCTACTGTGATTTGATTTTCCATTTTGCGTTTCCCCTTATTTTAATTTTCGGAATTTTACTATACCATAGATCTATTCTATTACTTATAATAAAATGAAACAACCAATTAATGTCGAAAAACTTTTAATTTAAATGTAATCTGTTGTTTCTATTGTTTCTGTTGTTGTAACTACTATTTTAGAAAGGAGCTTTAACGTCTAAGTGATGTATACCTATCTATAAACCATTAAAAATAAGATCAGTTTCTAGAATTTGTGAAAATATTATTTATTCTCTTTATAAAGGTGGGTATCAGTTACTAATAGAGTACTCTAGAAAATAGTTGGTTGTTGTTCTGTTAAAATTATAAGGAAATTTTAAAAAAGGAGTTCGTTTAATAATGAGAGAATTAATTATGATGCTAAGTGTTGTGATAAAAGCTATATGTATTATGTCAACAAAAATAGGGATGCTAAACGCGAAGCGATATGCATCCCTATACAATATTTTATAAATGTTTTCTGCCCTATTTACATCGCCTGATAAGTTGGCAAGCTAGAAGTCCCCATTAAATAACCATCAACGGCGTAGGCAACTTCACGTCCCTCATTAATTGCCCATACAATTAGACTTTGTCCTCTTCTTGCATCTCCAGCAGCAAACACGCCATCGACATTGGTTGCGAAATCACCATATTCAGCTTCTACTTTACGATTCGATGTATGAACACCGAATTGTTTTAATAATGGCTGTTCTGGTCCTTCAAAACCAATCGCAATGAAGACGAGTTGTGCAGGCCATACTTTTTCAGTGCCTGGAATTTCCTCGTAGACAAACATACCATTTTCATCTCTTACTTTTTTCATTTCAACGGTATGCAATTCTTTTAATTTCCCTTTTTCATCTGCAACGAATTTCTTTGTTTGGATCGAATATTGACGAATATCTTCCCCAAACTTAGCTTTTGCCTCTTTATGTGCATACTCAAGCCCAAACACAAATGGATATTCTGGCCACATATTTTCAGATGTACGTGCTAGTGGCAGTTGTGGGTGCTTACCGAACTGCACGACGCTGTTACAGCCTTGACGTAATGCCGTAGCAATACAGTCCGCCCCTGTATCACCACCACCAATCACAATAACATCCTTATCCTTAGCATCAATATAGTTCCCATCTTCAAAGTTTGAATCTAGTAAACTTTTAGTCGATGTGGTTAAATAGTCCATTGCATAATGAACCCCTTCAGAATTGCGCCCTTCAATGACTAGGTCGCGTTGTTTCTGAGCACCGGTACAAAGAATGACAGCGTCATACTGTTCCTTTAATTCCTGTGGCGAAACATCTACGCCGACTTCTGTATTGGTTTTGAACGTAACGCCTTCTTTTTCCAATAAATCAATTCGACGTTGTACCACATGTTTTTCCAGTTTCATATTTGGAATACCGTAAGTTAATAAACCACCTGCACGGTCAGATCGTTCATAAACGGTGACGGTATGCCCTGCTTGATTTAATTGGTCTGCACTTGCCATACCAGCAGGGCCAGAACCAATAATTGCAACTGTCTTACCTGAACGTTCTTTTGGAATACGGGGCGTAATCCAGCCATTTTCAAAACCTTTATCAATTATTGCTTGTTCGATATTTTTAATTGCTACCGCTGGATCTGAAATCGCAACGGTACAAGATCCTTCACATGGAGCAGGACATACACGCCCTGTAAATTCCGGGAAATTGTTTGTTTTTAATAGACGCTCTAAAGCCTCTTTCCACATCCCTTTATATACTAGATCATTCCACTCTGGAATAAGATTATAAACCGGACATCCAGATGTAGCTGCCCCTATCTCCATCCCAATGTGGCAGAACGGGGTACCGCAATCCATACAGCGGGCCCCTTGTCTGCTCATCATTTCATCTGAGAAAGGAGCAGAATATTCTTTCCAGTCGTTCAAGCGTGTGATTGGATCCCGTTCTTGGGCTTCTTCACGCTTAATTTCCATAAAGCCAGTTGCTTTTCCCATATTCCTCTCCCCTTTCTAGTTAACGATCACTTTTTCAGGTTGTTTTTCTGCTACTACTTTGTTGTCTTTTTTATCTTGGAAAGCACTCATTTGTGCTTCTTGTTCGGATTGACCTGATGCAATATAGCTATTGATCATGTTCAACATATGCTTGTAATCTTTCGGAATAACTTTAACAAACTTATTGACTGCTTGATCCCATTCTTGTAATACAAATGCTGCTTTACTACTGTTGGTGTAATCAAAGTGTTTTTGTACCATTTGTTTTACATGAATCTCATCATCATTATTTAACGTTTCAAATTCTATCATAGCATTATTTGTTAAGTGTTCAAATTCTGCTTTATCTTCTGTATAAACATAGGCAACACCACCCGACATACCAGCAGCAAAGTTCTTACCTACATTACCTAGTACGACAACGCGACCACCTGTCATGTATTCACAACCATGATCCCCAATTCCTTCTACTACAACATTAGCTCCACTATTACGGACAGCAAAACGCTCACCTGCAACACCGTTGATATATGCTTCTCCACTTGTTGCACCATAAAAGGATACATTACCAGCAATCACATTATTACTTGGATCAACTGTTGACTCTTTTGGAGATGAAACAACAATTTTTCCTCCTGATAATCCTTTACCAACGTAATCATTGGCATCCCCTGAAAGTAATAATGTCATTCCTTTTGGTATATAAGCGCCCAAGCTTTGACCTGCTGATCCATTAAAACGAAGTGTGATAGTATCTTCTGGTAATCCTTCTTCACCATATCGCTTTGTGATTTCACTTCCAACTATGGTTCCAGCAACACGATCAATGTTTCGAATTGGGAAAGATGCCTCTACTTTTTCTTTCGATTCCAATGCTGACTCAACAATTGGCAAGATTTGCGTAACATCCAATGAGTGATCAAGTTTGTGATCCTGGGAAGTTTTACAAGTGCGCGTTCCATTAACTTGATAAAGAATGGTGGAAAGATCTAGGTCTTTCGCTTTCCAGTGAGTCTTTGCCTTGTTACTTACTTTCAACACATCTGTACGGCCAACCATCTCCTCAACTGTTTTAAATCCAAGTTCTGCCATAATTTCACGCAATTCCTGAGCAACAAAACGCATGTAATTGACAATATGGTCTGGGTCACCCGTAAACTTTTTACGTAATTCAGGGTCTTGTGTTGCAACGCCAACTGGACAAGTATCCATGTGACAAACACGCATCATCACACAACCAAGTACCGTTAGTGGTGCAGTTGCAAAGCCATATTCTTCAGCACCTAAAAGGGCTGCCATTGCGACATCTTTACCAGTTAATAATTTTCCGTCAGTTTCTAAAACGACACGATCACGCAAACCGTTAAGCATTAGCGTTTGATGTGCTTCTGCTAACCCTAACTCCCAAGGCAAACCAGTATGTTTAATACTTGTTTTTGGTGAAGCACCAGTACCACCATCATAACCAACAACACTGATCACATCGGCATTCCCTTTAGCGACACCTGCAGCAATCGTACCGACTCCAGCTTTTGCGACTAACTTAACACTAATTCTAGCCCCACGATTAGCATTTTTTAAATCATGAATAAGTTGCGCTAAATCTTCAATTGAATAAATGTCGTGGTGTGGTGGCGGTGAAATTAAGTCCACTCCTGGTGTAGATCCACGTACATCCGCAACCCATGGATACACTTTTTTACCTGGTAATTGTCCACCTTCACCTGGTTTTGCACCTTGTGCCATTTTAATTTGCAATTCATCTGCATTCACTAAATAATGACTTTTTACGCCAAAACGTCCTGAAGCGATTTGTTTTATGGCACTTTTTCGATTATCTCCGTTTTCGTCAGGAATGAATCGATTAGGATCTTCTCCACCTTCCCCGCTATTACTTTTACCACCTAAACGGTTCATGGCAATAGCAAGTGCTTCATGTGCTTCCTTACTTAACGATCCAAACGACATGGCACCAGTCTTAAATCGTTTTACAATCGAGTCAACTGATTCGACTTCTTCGATTGGAATCGAGTGATCGGAATTGAAATCAAACAAATTACGTAAAGTAGTAAGTCGATCCTCATCAGCTGATTTAGAGAATTCTTTAAATAGGCTGTAATCTCCTCTTCGGCATGCCCATTGTAAAGTGTGAATGGTTTTCGGATTAAATGAGTGATGTTCCCCAGTTTTTCTCCATTGGAAATCACTACCTGGTTCCAATGTGTTATCAATTGTTCTCCCATACCCTTGTTGATGACGTTGGATTGCTTCTTTTGCAATAGTCTCTAATCCAATACCATCAATTTGTGATGCTGTGCCAGTAAAGTGTTGATCTATAACTTCTTTACTAATTCCAACTGCTTCAAAGATTTGTGCACCTCGATAACTTTGAACAGTTGAAATCCCCATTTTGGACATGACCTTGATGACGCCCTCTGTAATACTAGTGATATAGGTTTTGACTACTTCCGTATAGGAAAGTTCTATGTTTCCATTGAATATCTCACGTTTGTACGTTTCAAATACTAGATATGGATTAATAGCGTCAACTCCGTATCCTAGTAGTGCTGCAAAATGATGTACTTCTCTCGTCTCACCAGTTTCAGCAATCAAACTTACCTTGGTTCTTGTCCCTTGGCGAACGAGGTATTGATGCAAGGCACTCACTGCGAGTAGTACTGGAATAGGTACATCATTGCAATTAATATTTTTGTCAGATAATACTAATAAGTTTGCCCCATTTTGGATTGCCTCATCTGCTTTCGCAAAAAGGTGATCAAGGCCTACTTGTAGATCGTCTTCAAAAAATGTGGGGATTGTTTCGCTTTTAAAACCAGCGTACCGATTAGACTTGATACCTGCTAACTGATTATTTGATAATACTGGCGATTCTAATTGAATTCGATGGCAATTCGTTTGATCCGGATGCAGTATATTCCCTTCCGAACCTAGTAACGTCATAGTTGATGTTACAATTTGCTCTCGATAGGCATCAATCGGTGGGTTAGTTACTTGAGCGAACAATTGTTTAAAATAATTAAACAGCGATTGTGGCCGATCAGATAAAACTGCAAGGGGTGTATCGTTCCCCATTGCCCCAATTGGATCCTTCCCACCTATCACAATTGGTTTTAAATATTTTTCAATGTCTTCTGTTGTATAGCCAAAGGCTTTTTGTTTGGTAAACGTATTATCAATAGGTTGTTCGTTTTCTCCCGCTAGTGCTTCTTCTAGTGGTACTAATTGCTCATCCAACCATTGTTGATAAGGATGTGCACTTGCTATTTCTGATTTTATTTCTTCATCTGAGATAATACGTCCCTCTTCTAGATCAATTAACAACATTTTACCTGGACTTAAACGATCTTTATATAAGACGTTTTCCTCTTCCACATCAACAACGCCTACTTCAGAGGAATAAATAATATAATCATCTTTTGTTACATAATAACGAGCAGGACGTAAACCATTACGGTCTAAAATAGCACCAATTTGTTTGCCATCCGTAAACGTGATCGATGTTGGTCCATCCCATTGTTCCATTAATGAACTATGATACTGATAAAACGCTCTTTTTTCTGCTGAAATATGCGGATTGTTTTTCCATGGTTCTGGAATTAACATCATGGCTGCATGTGCAGGCGACCTACCTGCTAAAGTAAAAAATTCTAATGCATTATCTAAAACAGAAGAATCACTTCCGTTATCATTTAATATTGGTAAAAGTTTTGGCAAATCATCACCAAATGCTTCAGATACAAATTGTTGTTCTCTTGCTCGCATCCAGTTAACATTTCCTCGCATCGTATTAATTTCTCCATTGTGGATAAGGTAACGATTTGGATGTGCGCGTTCCCAACTTGGGAAAGTGTTTGTACTAAAACGAGAGTGTACTAGTGAGAATGCCGACACAAAATCTTTATCCTGTAAATCTAAATAAAATTGATCAACTTGACTTGGAGTTAGTAACCCTTTATAGACAATTGTTCTGTTAGAAAGACTAGCAAAGTAAAAACGATAGTCTTCTGATTCCGCCCAATGTTCTGCTTGCTTACGAATGACATATAATTTTCTTTCAAATGCTAATTCATCGGTTATATTTTCATTAGCACCAATAAATACTTGGCGAACAACTGGACAAGTATCCTTTGCGGCTTCACCTACTTTGGTGGGATCTACTGGTACAGTTCTCCAACCAATAAGCGTTTGTCCTTCTTGTTTAATTAATTCATTTACATAATTTTCAATCTTTTTTCGCTGTTCTTCATCATCAGAAAAGAACACCATGCCAACTCCGTAACGCCCTTTTTGAGGCAAGTTCAATTCTGGACATACTTTGCGAAAGTAACTATCTGGAATTTGGACCATCAATCCGGCACCGTCTCCAGTATTTGGATCACTTCCTTGACCACCACGGTGATCTAATTGACAAAGCATGTTTAAGCCCTTTTTAACAATGTCATGTGTAGCTAATCCTTTCATATGAGCGTAAAGCCCAATTCCACATGCATCATGTTCCAATTCTGGGCGATAAAGCCCTTGTGCATCAGGCATTTGATTATAACTCATGTTTCTCGCCCCCCGTATATTCTCTCTTCATTTTTTGTGTCTTGATTATTATTATAGGTTTTACTATTTATGCAAACAATATATAATATAGATAGAAACAATCTCACATTGATATAAATTGAGTATGGATAGGGGGATTTGATATTGGAATTACGACAATTACGTTATTTTATGGAAGTTGCTGAACGGGAACATGTTTCGGAGGCTGCTTTGAATCTTCATGTTGCACAATCAGCAATTAGTCGACAAATCGCTAATTTAGAAGATGAGTTAGGGGTTACATTATTTGAACGAGAAGGCAGAAATATAAAACTTACACAAATAGGGAAAGTTTTTTTATCCCATACGAAAACAGCTTTGAAGGCCATTGACCATGCGAAAAAACAGGTGGATGAATATTTAGACCCAGAACGTGGTTCTATTAAGATCGGTTTTCCAACCAGTTTAGCTAGTCATCTGTTGCCTACAGTTATTTCCGAGTTTAATGAAACATATCCAAACATCGCTTTTCAACTACGACAAGGTTCCTATCGATTTTTGATTGATGCGGTAGTTAATCGCGAAATTGATTTAGCTTTTTTAGGACCGGTTCCTTCCGATCAACGGAATATTGTAACGAACATATTATTCACTGAACAATTTTATGCCTTATTACCTGAAAAGCATCGACTTGCAGATAAATCAACCATTCATTTGAATGATCTAAGAAATGATGCGTTTGTAGTGTTTCCTAAAGAATTTATCCTTCATAAACTTGTCGTTGATGGATGTCGCCAAGCGGGATTCTCACCAAAAGTGTCCTCAGAAGGAGCAGACTTAGATGCCATTAAAGGGTTAGTATCCGCTGGTATAGGCGTAACATTACTACCTGAAAGTACGTTTTATGATGCGACACCAAGATTAACGAGGAAAATACGAATTGAAAGTCCTGAAATTATAAGAACAGTTGGGATTATCATTCCTAAACATCGTGAATTAGCGCCATCTGAACAAGTGTTTTATAAGTTTGTAAAAGAATTTTTCACGAAGCTCGAACAATTTCAATAAGAGCTTAAGCAATTGCACTTAACTTTGTCGGAGATAAATGGTATCACATATGGCATGAGCTAGCGACAAAACATGAAAAAAGGTTATGGGATCCCCCATAACCTTATATTTTCGTGTTTCTTTTTTTTGCTCGGTCTTCAAGTTGTGATTTTGGTCGCTGGTTTGCTCGGTCCTCTGACAGCCCTTGAGGATTTACAGAAGAATCAGGTTTTGACTGACTTCGATTATTGTGTTTTTCACTCATTGAAACACCTCCATAATGCTTAGTGTTTCTAACAAAATAGGAATTATCCATCATAAAATAGCAACGATACTGTATATGTTTATGAAAACTTTATCCTCCGTTAACTAACATCATCCAACCAACTAATCGCACCTTTTAGTTCCAATTCACGGTACTTTTGTTGTACCTTCTGGCGATCAACATTCCACACTGCTTCATCTAAAGGACACGTTATCGGAACATCACAATAAATGGCCGCTAACTTTCTTGATAAATGTAGCATTTCTAAATTATCCTCAATTTTCTTTCGTAATCCTTTTGTTAACAAAGGTATATTATTTATAATTTGATCAATTGATCCATATTCTGTTAATAATTTTAGGGCAGTCTTTTCCCCAACCCCTTTAACGCCTGGATAATTATCGGAAGTGTCGCCCATTAAGCCTTTCAAATCGATAATTTGTTTTGGTGTGATCCCTTTTTGTTCATGAAAACGATCGATCTGGTAGACCTCATAATTTTCTCGACCTTTTTTCATAATTGCTACAGATATATGGTCATCCACTAATTGTAAAATATCTTGGTCACCTGTAAGAATAATAACTTCATTTTCCTGACTATATTGTTTTGCAAGTGTTCCAATACAGTCATCTGCTTCATAGCCACTCAAACCAATATTCGGAACACGAAAAGCATCCATCACTTCCTTGGCTAAATCAAATTGTGGAATTAATTCAACTGGAGGTTCTCCTCGGTTTCCTTTATAAGCATTATACATTTCTGTTCGAAACGTCTTACTTCCCATATCCCAACAACACACAACATGTGTTGGTGAAAAAGCTTTGATTGCATCACTAAAATAATTTAAATACCCAAAAATTCCATTCGTTGGTACGCCGCTACTATTCAACATAAAGTTACCAGTATATGCTGTAGCATAAAAACCTCTAAACAATAGCGCCATACCATCAACAAGTAAGATCTTTGATTTATACGTCATTATGAAATACCTTTCTCTACGTGGTTTAAAAATATAATTATAATACCGTTTTGCTTTAAATAGCAATTCATACTTACATGTTAATTAAAGGTAATTGGATGGTGAAAAGCGTCCCTTCACCCTCCACACTATCAATTTTCATCGTTCCATGATGATGTTTAATAATTTTCTGTGTAATCATTAAACCAAGGCCTGTCCCTTTTTCCTTAGTAGTAAAAAAGCTTTCTCCGATTTTAGATAATTGTTCCTTTGGTATTCCGCATCCATCATCTTTTACTTTTATAAACACATGATGTTCAGTTGTTTCTAGATATACTTCTACTTGATGATCTTCTTCGGACGCTTCGATTGCATTTTTTATTAAATTAATGATTACTTGTTTTATTTGAGAAGCATCCGCTTTAATATAAATTGGGCTTTTGGGCCTTCTCCAAATAAGTTCTATATTTTTCTTTTTTGAATGAACGTCTATTAATACGATTACATCATCAACAAGTTCAACAAGATCTTGTTTTTTCATTGTGTTACTTGGTTTTGCAAAATTTAACAAGTCTTGTGCAATTCGCTCAATTCGCTCGACTTCTGTATTCAGTATGGATATATAATCCTTCGTTTTAATGGTACCCGCTTTCATTAATTGTAAAAAACCTTTAATTGATGTTAAGGGGTTTTTTATTTCATGAACAATACCAGCACTTAATTCACCTATAATAGCCATTTTTTCGGTTTGTCTTAATCGTTTTTCAGATTCAATTTGCTCTGTTATATTTCTAGAATCCGCGATCACACGAAGTTCATTTCCGCGAAAGAACACATTCCCACGTGATTCTAACCATACAAAGTTTCCACTTTTAGATAGTGCTCTGTAACGAACCATCGTTGATTTCCTAGCTGTAAGTAGACGCTGGTAATGCTTATACAGTTTCTCTTTTTCTTCTGGGTGTATAAGCTGGAATAAATTCATGCCGACTATTTCTTCAGGTTGATACCCAAGGGAATTACTGATTGACGGAGATACATATTGTACATCCCCCTCCACATTTAATTCTGTTATAATATCAGAAATATGATCATTCATTAATTGGCGACTTAACTCCGTATCTTCGTATACTTTCTCATAGCTTTTTCGATCCGTTATATCAACAATTTGAACTTGTGCATAGATCTCATTTTCTTTAAAATATGGTGTAGCAAAAACCTCAACGTGTACAATCGATCCATCTTTTCTGATCATTTTCTGTTCCATAGGTGCAACTGATTTGTGTTGTTCATATACAACTTTTAATCGATCGTTGCAAACTAAATGATAATCTGGATGCAATAGTTTATCCAGTTCCAATCTTTCATTAGCTTGATAACCTAATAATTGATATATATAGGGATTGGCATATACAATTTCACGTTTATTTAAAACAACATAACCAATTAACGCATTTTCGATTAGTTGTGAATAATCTATTGAGTTGCTTATAGTAGCCAAAAAATCCCTCCCCTTATAAAATTAAACATGAATTACAAAAATTGTAAATCATTATGTCTTTAATAAATTATATGTAACAATAAGTTGTGAAATGTCAAAAAAACATGATATTATCAATCTATTATTTTAAATTGGAGTGAACATCATGGAAAAATTACAAAAAGCAACTTTTGCTGGTGGATGCTTTTGGTGTATGGTAAAGCCTTTTGATCAGTGGGACGGTGTCGAAAAGGTAATCTCTGGTTATACTGGTGGTTCTATCATCAACCCTACTTATGAACAAGTGAAAACAGGGGAAACTGGTCATTATGAAGCAGTTGAAATCACATTTAATCCACAAAAGGTTAGTTATGATCAAATTCTAGATCTTTATTGGCCACAAATAGATCCAACTGATGATGGTGGTCAGTTCCATGATCGTGGTCCCCAATATCGAACAGCTATTTTTTATCATACCACAGAGCAAAAAGAAAAAGCAGAGGATTCTAAACGAAAATTGGAAAATAGTAATAAATTTCGTCTACCAATTGTAACAGAAATCTTACCTGCAGTTGCTTTCTATCCTGCAGAAGAATACCATCAAGACTTCTATCAAAAAAACGAACAAGAATACTTAGAAGACCGAGAAAAGTCTGGACGTGACGAATTTATTCACCACCATTGGAAATAGACATAAAAAAGGACGTCTCTATTAGGAAACGTCCTTTTTATAATTTTATCAACTTTTCGCTAAACCGAAAGTATTTGCCAGCAATTCATAGGATCTAACCTTCGCATCAAACTCATAAATATTGGTAATAATCATAAATTCATCAATGCCATACAGTTCACTATAGTTCTCTAGCGCTTCCTTGACTTTGATTGGTGTACCGATAATTGTACGTTTACGATTTTTGGTAATGATTCGCCGCTCCTCATCACTGTACGTCTTATTTTTCACTTCTTGCAAAGACGGAACCTTAGTATCTCCACCCTTCTCTACACTTAAAAGCCATTTATCCTGGCTCAATGCCAACTCTTCCGCTTTTTCCTCTGTTTCTGCACATACAACAAATATACAAGCGAGTACATGAGGTTTTTGCAGGCTTATCGACGGTTCAAACTTTTCACGATATGTACGTATAGCTAACTCCCCGTTAACGGGATTGATAAAGTGTCCATAACAGAAACCAACGCCAAGTTTTGCAGCATTTGTCGCCCCACGCTCTGATAGTCCTAACACCCACACTTCAGGATAAGTGTCAACACGAGGTGTCGCTTTAACTGTTCTATAAGGATGATCTTTTGGTAAAGCATTATATAAAAATCCTTGCAATTCTTGTAATTGACGTGGAAAAGCATTTAAATTCTTCTTAACGCCATCTGTCAGAGCAAGCCTTGTTTGCTGCGAACCACCTGGCGACCGACCAAGTCCTAAATCGATTCGATTCGGAAAAAGAGCTTCTAACATTTTAAAATTTTCCGCAACCTTATATGGTGCATATTGAGGTAATAGTACACCTCCAGATCCAACACGTATACGACTTGTCTCCGAAGCAATCCGTGTAATCAGGATCTCCGGCGACGAACTAGCTAAGCCATTTGTGCTATGGTGTTCTGCAACCCAATATCTCGTATACCCTAACTTTTCTGTCACTTTAGCCAGTTCAATGGAATGTTGTAACGCATCAACTGGATTAGATCCCCTTGAAATTGGCGCTTGATCTAACACACTAAGTTTCATATATAACCCTTCTTCACATTAAATATTCAGAATTTTATGTTGATTTAAAACTTAATTAAAAACCTTACAGCAATCCATTACATATAAGCTGAATTATACGAATAATTATTTCCTTCTCCTCCTATTAATTATGAGTGCTAAACTAACGCTGCGGCAATACACTACGCTTTCCTGTGGGGGGCTGGTGAGCCTCCTCGTTCGTACCTCACTGCGGGGTCTCACCGATGCCACTAGTCCCACGGGAGTCTCCGTGTATTGCCTCCGCTTATTTCAGTGATCTGAAGTTTTATAGAGCATTGCTTTGTTAAAGTCAAGTTCACGCAACATTGCAGTAAACTCGCTATTTTTTATATCGTATTACATTTACCATTAATTAGAGAACTTATCCCAGCGAAGGCAGAATACGGAGACTCCTATGGGAACAGCACGAGTCGAAGATCCACTTGGTAAAGTGGGGTTCTTTACCAAGTTAGCTGAGGCCGTGCCCATGGAAAGCGGAGTATTCTGCCGTAGCGATGGTATAACACTTATTTCAATCAGAATCGTAGACAGCAAATTTATGAGGGACATGTCGTATAATTCAGCTTATATGCATCTAGTACATTATTTATAAAAGTGCTTTATTGCAAATCTAAATGATCGCAAAATAAAAGAGCGTTACCACTCTTTTATTTCAGGTCGCTCTCCTTTATGGTTACCTTTTTTAGCAAAACGATTCGTTAGTTCTCCTTTTACATCATCAAGTGAGACATGCTGGTTTGCCATTAACACAAAACTATGATAAATTAAGTCACTCACTTCATTAATGATTTCTTGTTTATCCTGATTTTTTGCTGCAATAACGACTTCACCAGCTTCTTCTATTACCTTTTTCCCAATCTTATCAATGCCTTTATCAAATAAATAATTAGTATAGGAATTTTCCTTTGGTACTGTTTGGCGTTCTTTTACTTCGCTCATAACCTCATCGAATATATTAGTTGTATATGAATTCGTAGCTTGCGTCGCAACCTCACCATTCGTAAGGTCAACTGTTTGATAAAAACAGGACGTTTCACCAGTATGACAAGCTGGTCCTTGCGGGATGACACGGATTAACAAGGTATCACTATCACAGTCTAGTTTTATCGATGTTACCTTTTGATAGTTACCCGATGTTGCTCCCTTGTTCCAAAGTTCTTGACGAGAACGAGAATAAAACCACGTTTGCTTTGTTTCAATTGTTTTGTGATAGGCTGCTTCATTCATATAAGCTAGCATTAGTACTTGCCCTGTTTGATCATCGACAACGATTGCTGGAATTAACCCTTTAGAGAAGTCCGGCATCACGTATATCCACTCCTTGTTGATTACAACTTTGTTTTACTTCTTTGATCGAAAACGTGTTCTCATGGAAAATTGATGCTGCTAAGGCTGCGGAAACATCTGTTTTTTTGAATACCTCTGAAAAATGTTCCGGTGCACCACAACCACCAGAAGCAATGACAGGGATGCGAACAGAAGAGACAATAGCCTCGGTTAATTCGATATCAAAACCATCTTTCACTCCATCGGTATCAACACTCGTTAGTAAAATTTCACCTGCTCCATGTTGCTCTGCTGTTTTTGCCCATGTAATTGCATCGATTCCTGTATCTTTGCTACCACCATGCGTCATCACATGCCAGCCATCATCAAAGCGTTTGGCATCGATCGCAACCACGATACATTGTGCTCCAAACCGCGCAGAAGCTACTTCAATTAAATCTGGATTTGCTACTGCTGCTGAGTTCATGCCAACTTTATCTGCTCCTGCTTGTAATAACCGAGTCACATCATCAATCGTACGAACACCGCCACCAACCGTAAACGGAACGAACACATTCTCTGCTGTTTCCCTTACAATATCAACCATTGTTTGTCTACCTTCATTGGTAGCTGATATATCTAGGAAAATGATTTCATCTGCTCCTTCTTTCGAATAAGAAGAAGCCATTTCTACCGGATTACCAAGCTCACGTAATGATACGAAGTTTGTTCCTTTGACAACTTTCCCTTCTTTTACGTCAAGACAGGGAATGATACGTTTGACGATCATGTAGTGGCCCCCTTCAATGTCACCTTGCCTTCATAAATCGCTTTTCCAACAATTGCTTCTTCAATGCCTATTTCTTCCAATGCTTCTATATCTGCATTGTCTTTAATACCGCCAGACGCCACAATTTTACACGTTACAGCTTCTAGTAATGTCTTTAATGCCTCTACATTGGGGCCTGACATGGTACCGTCTCTTGAAATATCCGTGAATACAATCGTTTGAACACCTAACGTTTCTATTTTCTTTGCAAAATCAATATAGTCGATTTCGGAAACTGTTTCCCAACCTTGTGTTGCAACTTTGCCATTCTTTGCATCAATACCAACAACAATATGTTCTTGATATTGGTTGATTGCCTCTCGTAAAAAGGCTTCATCTTCTAAAGCAGCTGTACCTAGCACAAGTCTATCCGCACCTGCTTGGATTAAGTTTTCAATTGTTTCCAAACTGCGAATACCGCCACCAACCTGAATCGGAACAGTTGATTGTGCGCATAATTTGCTTATTAATTCATATTGTCTCGCTTCGCCATTACGCGCACCATCTAAATCAACAATATGGACAATTTCTGCACCATCCTTAATAAAGGTTTGTAGTTGTGTTTCTGGATCAGCTCCAACATTTGTTGTTTGATTAAAATCACCTTGATATAAACGAACACATTTTCCATCAATTAAATCAATTGCTGGTAAAATTTTCATAACTAGTCCCCCTCTCAATCGGTCCGATTGATTTATTCTGTTAATTGTAAAAATGTTTTTAAAATGTCAACGCCGACTTCTCCACTCTTTTCAGGGTGAAATTGAATGCCAAACACATGGCCATTCTGGACAATAGCTGGAATATTTGTTCCATATTCAGCAGTGGCGACGATATAATCATCGGTAGTGTTGGCTGCAAAAGAATGAACGAAGTAAACATGTTTATCTTGGAAGGCTGTAAAAGGTTGATGTGTTTCGTTAATATGTAATGCATTCCAACCAATATGTGGTAAAAGTAAATCCGTTTCTATCTTCTCTATTGTCCCCGGTATGAGGTTCAGTCCTTTCGAAGTAGCCCCTTCATATCCTTCGGTAAACAACAGTTGCATCCCTAAACAAATCCCTAAAAAAGGTTTTTGTTTTGCAAGACGTTGCAAAGGTTGTTTCAAATTTCGGTCATTTATCTCTTGTACCGCTGCCTGAAAGGAACCAACCCCAGGTAGAATAATGTGTGAGGCACGTTCTAACTCTTCTTCTTTATCCGTTAACAAGACCTCATAACCCAATCGTTTGAATGCAGTTGACACACTTGCAACATTACCCATCCCATAATCTACAATTGCAATCATTCAATTAACCCCTTTGTTGAATTTACACCATCAATCTCGACATTGATACGTATTGCTTCGGATAAGGCACGACCTAACGCCTTAAATAATGCTTCGATTTTGTGGTGTGTGTTTTCTCCATAAAACACTTTTGCGTGTAACGTGATCCCTGACTGAAATGCAAATGCTTGAAAAAATTCTTTCACAAGTTCCGTGTCAAAGTTACCTAATTTTTGATTGGGAAATTCAGCATCAAAAACTAAAAACGGTCGACCACTAATATCAAGTGCGATAAATCCTAATGATTCATCCATAGGTACATACGCGTGCCCATAGCGGTTAATTTGTTGTTTATCACCTAAAGCTTCCTTTAGTACTTGTCCTAATACAATTCCCACATCTTCGACCGTATGGTGACTATCAATGTATAAATCTCCATCAGCCTTTACCTCTAGCCCAAAGCGGCCATGTCTGGCAAGTAATTCTAGCATATGGTCGAAAAAACCGACACCAGTATCAATTCTTACTTCTTTGGCTTCATCTAAATTGCAAGCAACTTCAATGATCGTTTCATTCGTTTTTCTAGTTTTACTAGCCGTTCGCATTCTTCATCACTCCACTTTCTATTTATCTAGACGTTTTTCAACAGCTCGAGCATGCCCTGCTAATTGTTCTTCTGTCGCAATATTGATCACATGCTGTGATGCTTGCTCCAAAGCTTGATTTGAGTAATACAAAAAGGTTGTTTTCTTTACAAAGTCATCAACTGATAAACCAGACGAAAATCGAGCAGTACCAGAAGTTGGTAGTACGTGATTTGGTCCGGCGTAATAGTCACCAAGGGCCTCAGGTGTATAGTGGCCTAAGAATACCGATCCTGCATTTTTAATTTTTCCGAGATAAGATAATGGATCTGTAAGTTGAATTTCTAAATGTTCTGGTGCTAACTGGTTTACTAGATAAAAAGCTTCCTCAAGATCTTTAACAAGAACAGTGGCGCTCTTCTCTGTTAATGCAGCTTCCGCAATTTCTCTTCTAGGTAAATTTGCACATTGTATCTCTAATTGCTCAATTGTTTGTTTTAGTAACTGCTGGGACGTAGTAAACAAAAATGCTCGAGCATTGGTATCATGTTCTGCTTGAGCAATTAAATCAGCAGCAACAAAGGAAGGATTTGCCGATTCATCTGCAATGATGGCTACTTCTGAAGGTCCAGCAATCATATCAATACCAACATCACCGAACACTAACGATTTAGCAGCTGCTACATACGCGTTACCTGGTCCAACAATTTTATCCACGGCAGGAATGGTTTCTGTACCGTAAGCTAATGCTGCAACTGCTTGTATTCCACCAATTTTATAAATTTTGTCGACCCCAGCAATATCAGCAGCAACAGACAAAATTGGTGCGATTGCTTCCCCATTGCGCGCAGGTGTTACCATCACGACCTCTTCTACCCCTGCTAAAACAGCAGGAATTGCATTCATTAATACGGAAGATGGATAACATGCCGTGCCTCCTGGAACATAAATTCCGACACGTTCGATCGGTCGATAAAGTTGGCCAGATACAATATCCCCTTCTGTGTTCATAAACCTAGAAGACTGGACTTGTTGTTGATGAAAAGATCGAATGTTTTCTGCTGCCTTCTGTAAAGAATCGATCGTTTCGTCCGCAACGTCCTCCCAAGCTTGCTTTCGTTCTTCATTAGTCACCTGTAATTGTTTGGGAACTACACCATCAAACTTCTCAATATATTTATTTAACGACGCATCACCATTTGATCGTATATCGGCAATGACTTGTTTGGCCACATCTAAAATTTCTGAATCAAGTTGTGATCCTGTTTTTTTCGAAAGGACGGTCTCTGTAAATGTTTCCTTAGACATTTCAGGCATCATGATACTGTTTCTCCTTTCTGAAACTTCTCAATTACTGGTGCTAACACATCACGCTTTATCTTTAATGAAGATCGATTGGCAATCAAACGTGCACTGTACTGATGGAACTCTTCCTTTACGACCAATCCGTTTTCTTTCAATGTTGTTCCAGTTTCTACAATATCGACAATACCATCAGCCAAACCTAAGATTGGCGCTAATTCGACCGATCCTTCAAGTTTGAAAATATCGACAGATTCTCCTTTTTGACGAAAATATTCTTTCGTAATATTCGTATACTTACTAGCAATACGTCTTTTTCGGTTCGGCCACTCTTTCCCCTTTTCTACTGCCACTGCCATACGACAATGACCAAATGGTAATGGCAAGAGACTATAGACATCAGGTTTAAATTCCGCTAGGATATCCTCCCCAACAATGCCTAAATCTGCAATCCCATGTTCCACATAGGTAGTTACGTCAACCCCTTTTGCAAAGACAAACTGAAATTCTTCTGTTTCTACACGTAACTTTCTGCCTTTGTTAATTAGCGGTTCCACATCATAATCAAGCGCCTTAAAATAATCAAGAAATTGTTTTTCAACTCTTCCTTTTGTTAGGGCAATACAAGGTTTCATTTTTCCACCACCTTTAATTGTGCGTTTTCTTCCACCACTTCAATAACTTTGTCAAAACGATCCAGATTTATCCGTTGATATTGGATGTCAACAATTGCGTTTGGATAGTTATTTCGATGTTTTTCAGCAAATGCATGCGTGTCTTCTGAAGCTAAAATACAAACTTTGATTCGGTCATCTGCTTCCTCTATATGTTCGGCTAATACGTCTACATCAAAAGCTAAGCCAACTGCAGAAATATTCTGCTCAAACTGTTCATATAAACGATTATAACGTCCACCAGAAAAACATGTAGCACCATTGCTCTTAATATATCCTCTAAACATCGTGCCATCATAATAAGGTAGATTCTTAACACGACCTAGGTCCACAATTACTTCTACATTCAATTGTTCTAACAAGTTTGCTAAGCGTTTAAGGTGTTGAATAATCGATAGTAACTGCTGATTATGTTGCCATTTTTCTTCATATTCTTCGATCATAGCAGATGTTCCATAGGCATCCACCAATGAAGTTAACTCCTCTGCAATATCTTTCCGTCCTGCATTTGCAACAATTTGATAAACATCGTCTCTTCGTTTATCATGCATTGCATTTCTTAATTGATCTATTTGTTGTTCTGTTAAATTTAATGGAGCTATTAATTCATTAAAAATACCTATATGACCTAGTTCAACTAGATAATCGTTTATATTTAGTTCATTTAAATAAGCTGCAGCAGTTAATAAACATTCGCTTTCACCCAAAAAGGTTGGCATATGAACAATTTCAATACCTGCTTGTCTACTTTCCATTCCATCTTTGTCACGACGAAACACAGAACCTTGATACGCCCATTTAGATTGCGAATTATTTTGGTTACCTACAGCTCTTGCAACAGCAGTCGTCCAATCAGGTCTTAATACTTCGATATCCCCTTCATGGTTAAACCATTTCAACATATTCCGCAGTTCCATACCAGCATATTTATTTGTAAAGGTTGTGGCATACTCCACGACTGGTGTTGTAATTTGTTTATAATTTCGACTTAATGTTACATTCTTGAAAATTTCATAGGCTTTGGATCGGTTGGTAATCTTTTGTCCGATCTCATCTTGGCTTCCCGAGGGCAAAAACATAGATTCAATTCCCCACCTTCTCTTTATTACGTTACCACTCTACTGTACTAAAGTATTTACCTTTGTTAAAATTTAACACACACGAAACATTTAAGTCAACTTTTTTCTTTAAAATTAGTAATATTAAGACTATTATAGTAGACAGAGAGGAGAATATCTATTGATGCAATTACAAGGGGATTTTCACGTACATACAAATTTCTGCCCGCATGGAGCAAGTGACAACATGGAAGCTTACGTGCAAGCTGCAATCAAGCAAGGATTGGAGTATATAACCTTTACGGAACACGCGCCGTTACCGAAAGGGTTCATAGATCCGACACCAGAGCAAGACAGTGCGATGAGTTGGGAAGATGTGGAGGTGTACTTACATGAAGCAACGCGACTAAAAGAAAAATATGAGGATTTAATCACGATTAATGCTGGTTTTGAACTAGATTATATTGAAGGGTTTGAAAAGGAACTAACTGCTTTTATTGACTCAATCGGAGAAACTGCTTACTATTCCATTTTGTCGATCCATATGTTAAAAGCACCAAATGGAGAATATGTGTGTATTGATTACAGTGCAGATGAATTCAAACGGATAACTGAATTATTTGGTTCAGTAGATGCAGTCTATCAAACTTACTACTTGACAATGGAGAAATTATTGAATACTGACTTTGGAAACTATCGACCAGATCGAATTGGACATCTTACCTTAATCGAGAAATTTTCCAAGCTCTATACGGCAAAACAAGCGTATACTACTGAAATTATTAATTTATTAGAAACGATACAAGCTAAAGGATTTGAACTTGATGCAAATACTGCAGGATTCTTTAAACCGTATTGTGGTACTTGTTATCCAAATGCAACCATTCTACAAAAAGCCTATCAGATGAACATACCGCTCGTGTTTGGATCTGATAGTCACCAAGCAAAAGATATTGCAAGAGGATCAGAACTACTTCCAGACATTGAAACGTCTTTACCTCGTTCTATAAGACAATTAATCTAAAGTTACTTTGACAAAAAACAACCATTCTTTATAAAAAACAGAAAAAGAGGATGTTCCATCAAGTAATGCTTAAGCATTACTTGAGAAACATCCTCTTTTCTCTTTTCGTGCTAGTTTCTATCTAATTAACACTCTCTATTTCCGCCAGTATCGCTTCCAATTCCCCAACATCAGTTTGTTCCGTTAGCGAATACATGAGTCCTTCATAATACTGTTCAACAGACCGGATTGTTTTGTTACAGTTCCGTGTAACAGCTTGCTCCCATTGTTCCAAGTAATACGAAATCAAATAGTCGGTATTCATTGATAAGTAGGCTTGGATATGTGGAGCAGCAATTTCTTTTATTTTTTCCATCATTTGTTTCTTTTCATCTTTCTCAAAAAATGCTTTCGTGTTTTTGAATACCTGTATTGCAGGATCAAACTCTCTCATAGATACAGATTTTAACGCTTCCTCGAATATAGGTGTGTCATATTCGTCATGCTCAACATCCGGTAATGACAAATCAGACTCAATTTTTGAAGATTGCTGTTCCCAAACCTTGTTTAGGTCGATTTGTTTTTGATCTAAAAATGCTTCCAATCGTAAAGAAACAGCTCGCAATTCTTGTTCCAGTTGGTATCCTATATTTTTGATCAATTGTTTTAAAGCTTGTTCTATCTCGGTTTTCCCTTGTTTTCCATTATTTTTAATGGTGGATGGGTTAAAGGTTTCTTTGAAATAATCTTGAAACTGCATAAATATTCTTTGATCCACGTAATAAAGTTGTTTTTCCGTTTTTTGTTTGATATCATTTTGGAATTTTTCACTATTATACTGATTGATCTCATGTCTTACTTGCTCTAATCTCGATTGATAAACCTCTTGTTGTTTTTGTTTGTCATCATTACTCATCGAAGCTGTATCAATATAACGTTTTAACTGCTGTTTCGCACGATCGATATCATGAAGAGATGCTTTAACCAAGATATCCAATAGTTCTTGATTGATAAAGGAATAGAAATCCTTTTCAAACGATTGTATTCCTGATGCGTAATTGGTGGCTTCCATTTTATTCTTTAAGGCTAATTTACTTGAGATCGGGTACATTCTTGGATTACGTATTCCAAAGTTTTGCAGCTGGTCTGCAACATAATTGGTGACTAGATCAACTTCTGTTTGATCTTTTGCCAAATCTGCCGCATTGACAAGGAAGAACATTTTATCCAACTGGAATGCATCCTTCACTCGTCCTAATTGAATTAGAAAATCGCGATCAGCCTTAGAAAAAGCGTGATTATAATAGGTCACAAATAAAATCGCATCCGCTTGTTTGATGTATTGAAAGGTCACTTCTGTATGTCTAGCATTAATCGAATCAGCTCCAGGTGTATCTACTAACGTTATCCCTTGATCGGTTATTGGACAAGCATAATACAATTCAGTCGATTCTACGTAACTTGCTAGCGCTTCATTTGCTACATAATCTGCTAATTGATCTAAATGAATGGTTAGTTGTTTTCCTAGGTGTTCGGACAATTGCTCATACCCTTGCTCAAGTGAACTAATAAATAATTGCTGTTTCCGATCAAACTGTTTTTTATCAGCTTGGAATGTATGCAAACACTGCTGCAACGACTGAAATTGTTTATCCTCAATCAATGCATGTATATCCTCCAAAATACGTTCTTCGCTTTTAAATGTCACAACCACTTGCTCATGATGATGCTCGTCATTTGGTGGACATATTTTATTAATAGCAGCGGTTGTAGGATTTGGCGAAACAGGAAGAACGCTTTTGCCAATTAATGCATTAGCAAAAGATGATTTTCCTGCACTAAAGGCCCCGAACAATGCCACAGTAAACGAACGATTTTTTATTCTATCCTTTTTTTGTTTTAGATCATCATATATGGAATGAAAACCTATTAACTGCTGTAACAAGCCAGCCGTTTGGTCTAGACGTTTGGTGATATCTTCTACATGGTATTGCTTCTTGGTCACTTGTGTTTGTTTTGGTTCTATTGTTTCCTTATCTTGTGAAGAAGTTTTTGACTGTGTTGGTATCGATTCAGTTGCAGTTACTTCTGTACGGAATACAGGTGTTGATTGGTGTATCCGCTCTCTTAATTCGGTAACTTGATTGGAAGCATCAACTGTAGACGATCGTAACATCATTAAATCACGATGTTTATTTTGAATGAATGAATCAAGTTCAGCCAACTCTTTTTTAATTCTTTCACCTGCATTGTTTTGTTCTAATTGTTCAGATAATAATCTTACTTGTCGTTCTTTCTCAGCTAAAATAGATGGCTGTAACGCATCCCAAATCGTACGCATTTCTTGTTTGTAAAATTGTTTAATGTCATTGGCAATATCTTCCGTATAAACTAGGAGATATTCACCTGATTGTTTAGCTCCAGGCTTTATTAACGCCTCTATTCTTTCCTTAGGATACTCCACATTGAATGATTGCAAACGTTGCACATGTTCGGAATGGTTAATATAAAAAGTTTCTAAAAATGCTAATGCTTTTTCACGCAACTTCCATTCAATGGTTGCTTTCACTTTTTGCATTAAAGCATGATAGAACGCATCAAGTCTGTTTAATCGTTCTTGCTGAATTTTTTTCTTGGTTGAAAGCAATCCTACTCTGAAACCTTTTGCCTGCGATTCTAAATATTGTTCTGCCTTTTCCCTTATCTCAAACGGCATAATATAAGCATTTTTTAACGTCGTATTGATCATGGACGTGAACACTTGTTCTGCCTCATTATTTATATTTTCATAAAATTGTAATTGGTATTCCAAGTCATGATCTGATGACTGATCAGTTTTTGCTTCTAATCGATTTAATTCTTCTTGTAATCGCTCTACCTTTTCTTGATTTTGTTGTTGAACCCCACTTATATGTTGCTCCAGTAATACACCAAGTGAATCGTAAATTGTCTGATCAAGCCTCTCCTGTTTATTAGCCATTATCGTTGTTAAATCTTGTTGCACACGATTAAATTGGTTCAGACGATGACGTTTCTCAATTAAACTTGTGAAATAGATCTGGTTTGGCAAAATATCCCAATTAGAAAATGTTTGACCAATACTTGCTTTGAAACTATCAAATGGTAATTCTTGTTCATTATGTTTATCAATCATATTAATAATAATATAAATAGGCTTACCTTGGTCTTGCATTTTTTTAATAAATTTTAAATTCACTTCTGATTGGACGTGATTATAATCCATCACATAAAACAACACATCTACTAAATGTAAGGAAGATTCTGTCATGACACGATCAGCATCATCCACAGAATCAATCCCTGGTGTATCCATAATCGTAACATTCTTGGGAATCATGGTTGTTTTTTTGCTAATCTCAACAGATTGAATGGCATCCCCATCTTTGCAGTATGATTGAATTTGATCAATTTGATATGGTTCTTTTAGTTCGAGAGGAACCTCTTCTTTAAAAAATATCCGGGCATAGCCTTCGCCAGCTTTTAATTTAACTACATTAGCACTTGTTGGTATCGGACTTTGCGGTAAAATCTCCTCCCCTATTAGTGCATTAATCATCGTTGATTTTCCCGCTGAAAAATGACCTGAAAAACAAACCACAAATTCATCCTGATCCATTTTAGCCAAAAGATCTAATACTTTTTGCGCACCAGAATAATTAGAATCTTCAATAAATTCATTATATATTGCTGCCAAATTATCTGGATCTACCTGAACTGATACCGAAGATTGCATGAATTTAGTTACCCCTTTATCTTTTGGCTGTTTACGTAAGTTATGTTGATGTTTTATGCATGCAAATAACAACAACTCTTAGAAAACAGCCTTTTTTAATTATATAAACAATATAATTTATTATCTATCTAAAAACAAGTTTGATGAAACAGACACTTTTAGCTGCTTATTCGATAGTTGCCTATCAATCATTCAGTTCTTGATAGCTACCGCCATAATATAACAACGGATCTCCTTCATTCACTTCTATACCAGTTACTTTACCGAAGAAAACCATATGATCTCCAGCCTCGACTTTATTGTATAAACTACAAGATATAGTTACTAACGAATCTTGTAATACCGGGACCCCATTTAAATGGGTATAAGCAATATCTTGGTTTTTTTCTAGCTGTTTTGCAAACAGCATGGAATGTACTTTTTGCTTCGATGACAAGATGCTAACACCAAATTGTTTCGTCTTCTGTAATATAGTATACATAGTAGCTTTTTTATCGATTGAAACCGCAATTAATTTGGGGTCTAGTGAAACAGACATAAATGCATTCACCGTCATTCCATATGTTTCCTTATTATAATCCGTTGTCACAACTGTTATGCCTGTTGCAAATTTCCCCATTGCATCTCTAAAACGACGACTATCCATAAATCGTAATGTCTCCTTCTTGTTAAACTTTCTTTTACAATATCATTATTTATTATTTTATTGTACTAACATGCCTCAATGATCCACAAGTGACCTCTTAAATTGCGCTAACTACACAAATACCAGTCAATACAAAGGCTATTTAAAAAAAGAGATGGATACCCCCATCTCTTTTTTTAAATTATTTATTTTCTTTCAAATCAAATACTTTTTGATAATTTGCAGTCTCCCAAACTTCAACAACCTCACCTTGCTGGTCAGAATCAACTAGATAGGATCCATTGCTATAGCGATCGCTCTTTGCTAACTCTAATGGGTATACCGTGTGAATATCTCCTGTTGTTGTTTTAAACTGAAGGGTATCATCTTCGTTTACTAATGAGAAACCAACCACCCGGTGTGGTTTGCGTTTTAATTCACGTAACATAACTAAGCCACGATTTGCTCGTGATGATTTTTCAAATTCATTCAGTTTCATCCGTTTACAAGCACCACGTTGTGTTAGTAACACTAGATCAGGATTATCCATTAATTCATCAAATACAACTCCATTAACAACATATTCGCCATCTTTTAACTTAATCGCTTTTAAGCCTGCAGCCCGTTGCCCTACTGTTGAGACTTCTGATTCACTATACCACAAACCATACCCCTTATTTGAGGCAATAAATATATCCCGATGGCCGTCGGTTACATGTACATTTTGTACCTCGTCATCATTTTTTAAATTAATCGCAATTAATGCTTTCGAGTAACGTTGCGCTTCATATAATTTCAACTCACTTCGTTTTACCATGCCGTTTTTGGTAAAAAAGATTAGATATTTGTCATCTTCAAATTCTCGAACAGGGATAGCTTTTACAAACGTTTCATCTTTATCAATCGTTACAATATTTGATATATGTTGACCTAAGTCCTTCCACCTTATATCAGGCAATTCGTGAACTGGCGCAAAAATATACCGACCCTTGTTCGTAAATAATAACAATTTATCTGTTGTATTTATTTCATGAAGAGCAATTAAATGATCTTCATCCTTAATAGCAAAATCTTCCCCATTAGATGCTGCATAAGAGCGAAGACTAGTTCTTTTTATATAGCCATCCTTCGTAACAGAGACAAGGACATCTTCACTAGCTACCATTACTTCTAAATTAATCTTAAGTTCTTCTATTTTTTCTTCGACGACTGTTTTACGTTCATCTGCATATTTCCTTTTCAATGCTTTTAGATCCGTTTTTATAACATGGGATAGTTTACTTTCATTGTTTAAAATTTCTTCTAATTCACTTATCTTTTCTTGTAATTGTTTTGCTTCTTGTTCTAATGACGTAATATCGGTATTGGTTAGTCGATATAATTGCAAATTCACAATTGCTTCTGCTTGTTCTTCCGTAAAGCCATACGCTTCTTTGATTCGTTTCTTTGCGTCTGCTTTATCTTTAGATGCACGAATCGTTGCAATTAGTTCATCTAAAATGGAAATAGCTTTCATAAGCCCTTCGACAATATGGGCACGTTCTTTAGCTTTGTTCAAATCATAACGGGCTTGTCTTGTTACAACTTCTTTTTGGTGTGCGATGTAGGCTTCAAGAATAGAGGACAAACTCAATAACTGTGGGGTTTTATCCTTTATTGCAACCATATTGAAGTGATACGTAATTTGCAAATCGGTATTCTTATATAAATAATTCAGAATCCCTTCACTATCTGCTTCTTTTTTTAACTCTAGCACAACACGAAGCCCTGTACGGTCTGTTTCATCACGCACTTCTGCAATTCCTTCTACTTTACGGTCAATCCGCAGTTCATCCATTCGCTTTACTAAATTCGCTTTATTTACATCAAAGGGGATCTCATCAATCACAATTTGTTCGCGATTGCCGCGGACCGATTCAATTTTTGCCTTCCCCCTTACAACAACTTTTCCTTTACCAGTTTTATATGCTTTTTTAAGACCATCAATTCCTTGAATAATCCCACCCGTGGGAAAATCAGGGCCTTTAATGACATCTAATAATTGATCGACCGTAACATCAGGATTATCAATCTTCTTTATTACCGCATCAATGACTTCTCCTAAGTTGTGAGGTGGTATATCGGTTGCATATCCCGCAGATATACCTGTTGATCCATTCACTAACAAGTTTGGGAATTTTGCTGGTAATACAACAGGTTCGTCAATTGTATCATCAAAGTTAGGGATGAAATCGACAGTTTGCTTTTCAATATCGCGAATCAATTCAGATGAAATACTGGATAATCGAGCTTCCGTGTAACGCATTGCAGCTGGGGGGTCCCCATCTACACTACCATTATTACCATGCATTTCAACCAACACATTCCGTACTTTCCAATCCTGACTAAGTCGAACCATTGCCTCATAAACAGAGGAGTCCCCATGCGGGTGATAATTACCGATAACGGTACCAACTGTTTTAGCTGATTTACGAAAGGGTTTATCATGCGTATTTCTTTCTTCATGCATCGCATATAAAATGCGTCGTTGTACCGGCTTTAAGCCATCACGGACATCAGGTAAAGCCCGGTCCTGAATGATATATTTACTGTACCTTCCAAAACGATCACCAATCACGTCTTCTAAAGGTAAATCTAAGAAATTTTGCTGTGACAAAACACGTCCCCCTTTTTCTACTTAGAGAAATCTCCATTTTCATTTCTTTTAGATGACTAAGTATTAATCATCTGACTGTATATTCTCATTGTCGATTATATTGGTTTCCTCATCTAAACCAAACTCGACATGGGATTCGATCCATTTTCTTCGTGGTTCAACTTTATCTCCCATTAATGTCGTGATCCTTCGATCCGCTCTTGCGATATCATCGATCTTCACTCGAATTAACGTTCTACTATCAGGACTCATCGTTGTTTCCCATAGTTGATCGGCATTCATTTCACCAAGCCCTTTATACCGTTGCAACACATAGCCGCTTTTGAGTTCTTTGATCGCTTCTTTCATTTCCTCTTCATTCCAAGCATACTTAATGTTTTCCTTTTTCCCTTTTCCTTTAGAAATTTTATATAAAGGTGGAAGTGCGATATAGACTTTTCCAGCTTCAACAAGTGGTCGCATATATCGATAAAAGAAAGTAAGTAATAGTACTTGGATATGGGCACCATCGGTATCGGCATCGGTCATAATGATGACTTTATCATATTGAACATCATCTAAGTTGAAATCACCGCCGACACCTGCTCCAATGGTATGAATAATTGTTGAAATTTCCTCGTTTTTAAATACATCTGTTAGTTTTGCTTTCTCTGTATTAATAACTTTACCTCTCAGTGGTAATACAGCTTGGAATTTTCGATCTCTTCCCTGTTTAGCTGAACCACCAGCAGAGTCACCCTCTACCAAATACAATTCATTCTTCTCTGCATTTCTTGACTGAGCAGGGGTTAATTTTCCACTGAGCAAGGCATCTTTTCGTTTTTTCTTTTTACCTGACCTAGCATCTTCACGAGCTTTCCGAGCCGCTTCACGGGCTTCTTTTGCACGGATTGCCTTTTTTACTAACATACTAGCAATATCTGGATTTTCTTCTAAGAAATAAGATAATTGTTCTGAAACAACAGAATCAACTGCTGAACGCGCCTCAGATGTTCCTAATTTCCCTTTTGTTTGTCCTTCAAATTGTAACACTGCTTCTGGAATCCTTACTGAAACGATAGCAGTAAAACCTTCCCGAATATCATTACCTTCTAAATTTTTATCTTTTTCTTTTAACAGACTTGTTTTTCTTGCATAATCATTGAATACACGTGTGATGGCGGTTCGCGCACCGGATTCATGTGTCCCTCCATCTTTTGTTCGCACATTATTAACAAACGACAACATGCTTTCCGCATATCCATCATTAAATTGAAAGGCGAAATCAATTTCAATTTCTTGGTGTTCTCCTTCAAATGAAACAACTGGATGCATCGTATCCTTTTCTTCATTTAAATATGCAACAAACGATTTTAAACCGTCAGGAAATTGAAAAGTATCATGATTGTCATCGCGTTTATCGAGTATGTCTATTTGTAATCCCTTCAACAGAAATGCCGATTCTCTTAACCGTTCTGATAATGTTTCATATTGATAATGCGTTGTCGAAAAGATATTGCTATCTGGTTTAAAATGTATAACAGTACCAGTCTTTCTTGTGTTTCCCTTATGTTCTAATGTCGTTACTGGAACCCCGCCATTTTCAAATCGTTGCACATATTTATTTCCATCACGGTAAATGGTTACTTCTAACCATTCCGATAAAGCATTTACTACCGACGCACCTACACCGTGCAAACCTCCACTCGTTTTGTATCCACCTTGACCAAATTTACCTCCAGCATGCAATACAGTGAAGATGACTTCTGGCGTTGGGCGTCCTGTTTTATGCATTCCCGTTGGCATCCCTCTCCCTTTATCCTCAACGGAGATGCTATTGTCTTTATGAATCGTAACCGTGATCACATCACCAAAACCTGCCAGCACTTCATCCACCGCATTATCTACAATTTCAAAAACAAGGTGATGCAACCCGCGAGCATCTGTACTACCAATATACATCCCAGGCCTTTTTCTTACTGCTTCTAACCCTTCTAATACCTGAATCGAATCATCTGAATAGTTTGTTGTCTGTTTAACCAATCGATACCTGCCCCTTTCTAATTGAAAGCCTATCTAGTTCACCGTACATTTTTTACAATCATTTTTGATTAAGTTTAAAAAAGAATAAATAAGATCTATCATTCATAGTAGAACAAACGTTTGTTTATGTAAAGATGCTTATGCTCCTGTTCTATTGTAGCTTGTTTACGATAAATCACAATGGTTGATTTTTGTATAATGTAACTATATATTATAGCCCAAACAAAAAAATCCCTGCAAAAACAGAGATTTTTCTTTATACTTCAGCTATTTTCCTATCATAACCGAATGCGCTACTTTAATGCAGGTATCCATGATGACGGTAAAATCGTGATCAATTAAAAAATCATTCGCTTCATCATTTACGATACCTTGCTGGGCCCAAAAGACTCTTGCATCTGTTTTTACTGCTTGTTCTGCGATGTTTGGTAAGTGTTCTGATCGTCTGAACACATTAATAATATCAAATGGTTCTTTTACATCAACTAATGAAGGATAAGCTTTTTCACCTAGTACTTCGTCAACCGTAGGATTAATTGGAATAATGCGGTAACCTACTTGTTGCATGATCTTGGCAATCTGATAAGAAGTTCGATCAGGATTATCTGACAACCCTACTACTGCAATTGTTTTACTACTTTCCAAAACATCTTTGATTACTTGTTTTGCTGGATGCTGATAAGTCATTGAATCGCTCCTTTACATTTTTCAATATGCGACATCCACTACGACGCATTAACATAATCATTTAAAAATATACAAAAAACAAAGTTAGTATACTATCTGTGTAAAGTTCGTGATAGAATAAAAATACAAGTTTTTTAAAAAGGAGTTACATTATGGATTACCTTATACTGGCAATTATATCATATTTACTAGGATCTATACCATCAGGTTTAATTGTTGGTAAGATTGGATACCAAACAGATATTAGAGAACATGGTAGCGGAAACCTTGGTGGAACGAATACATTTCGTGTTCTTGGGATTAAAGCAGGCTTAATTGTTACAATCGCTGATATCCTTAAAGGAACACTAGCAACAACCTTACCACTGATGTTAGTTTGGAATCATGTAAACCCGTTGGTGATCGGGTTGTTTGCAGTGGTTGGGCACATGTATCCTATATTCGCCAAATTTAAGGGCGGGAAAGCTGTTGCAACTTCCGGCGGCGTCATTTTAGGTGTTAGCCCATTACTATTTATCATTATGCTCGTTACCTTTTTTATCATGTTATATGTATCAAAATATGTATCATTATCTTCCATGATAACAGGTGTTGTAGCGGTTATTGTAAGTCTTATTCAACAACAAATGGGACTAGTCATTGTTACGTCGCTACTAACGATTTTTGTATTTTATAGGCATAGGGCAAATATAAAACGGATTATGAACAAAACAGAACCTAAGATAAAATGGATGTAAACTAGAATCAATTTTTTGATTCTTGTTTTGCTTCTTGGTTACTTAAGTTGAATAAATTGAAAGATTTGTGAAACTTAAGTATACTTTGAATAATTGAAAGGGATGGAAGGAGTAAGTCAAAATGGATAAAACAATCGTTTCAAATAAAAAACAATTACCAACAAAAGCAGAACGTCATAAGCTATTTGGATCTGTTGAACCTGGACCAAAAACAAAACCCATCGAAAAAGAAGGGATGGCAGATTTACAAAATACTAGAAAAGATTTTTTATTTGATATTGATGCGGTTGGGATCACCAATGTGAAACATCCAATTCAAATAGAAAGTGATATGAAACCAACCAAACAAACAACGATTGCTACCTTTGAATTCACATCTTCTATTAATAAAGATAGTAAAGGTACCAATATGAGCCGTTTTACTGAACAACTGAATCATTATCATAATTCTGATTTTATTATAAATATACAGTCACTTAAGATTTTTGTGAAAGAGTTAGCTGATCGTGTGAAACAGTCAGATGCCACGATTAAAGTAACTTATCCATGGTTCTTTGAAAGAAGAGGACCGTCATCTGATTTGGCAGGCATGAACCATGCAGATGCCTCCATTAAAGTAGCCTATGATATCAACAATGGGTTCGATATCGACGTATCATTAACAGGTACAATTACTACATTATGTCCTTGTTCAAAAGAAATTAGTGAATATAGCGCACACAATCAACGCGGTAATGTCTCGATGACCGTAAAATTAAATGATGATTTTGATGAGGATCAAGTTGATTGGAAAGTAGCATTATTAGAAGCTGCCGAAAGTAATGCTAGTGCTAGAATACATCCAGTTCTTAAACGACCTGATGAAAAAATGGTCACGGAACAAGCATATGAAAATCCTCGATTTGTTGAAGATATCGTACGTTTAGTTTCTGCTGATCTGTATGAACTACCATTCGTCGATAAGTTTTCCGTTTCCTGTCAAAATGAAGAATCGATTCATCTACATGATGCAGTTGCATCGATTACTTATGACAAACGTGAAGAGGATTAGGTTGATCGTCTATGAAACATCTATTTATCTTCATTATCAAATTCTACCGGAAATGGATAAGCCCGATCAAACCGCCTACATGTAGATTTTACCCAACATGTTCTCAGTACGGGTTGGAATCCTTTCAACGTTTTGGTTTTTTAAAGGGATTTTACCTTACAACAAAACGAATCTTAAAATGCCACCCATTTCACTCTGGAGGGTTTGATCCAGTTCCAGACAAGAAAGAAAATGGAGAGACTGTCAAATGATAACTAATCCGCTTATCATGGAGAAAACATCCTATCTCATAACAAATCAGACTTTTACCACGAAAAACCGCTTGAATTATATAAATTCAAGCGGTTTTTCTATATACTATTGAAAACGATGATTTTCCCAAAGAATCCTTTCCACCATCTGTTTCAACCTCCTACGCACTTTTGCCAACAACAGCAGTTACGGTGGATTTACTCGTTATAGCGATCACCAAGACTAAACCGACAGCCATTATGGCACCATCTAGTAATAGCGCCATGCCCCAATTACCAGTTTGATCACGGATGGCACCTGAAATAACAGGTGCTAGTACAGCCCCAATTTCTGCAATTAAATTTAACATACCGAACATGGATCCTTTGCTTTCTTCCGGTGTCAGATCAGATGCTAATGCATGGGCTACCGGCTGTAACGCAAAGAAAAATAATCCTGATACAAATAAAATAACAGACATAACAACTGGATGACTATAACCCATCATTACGTATGCAGCAAAAACAAAAATCAGCACGGTTAATACTGCTGTTAATACAACGAGCACATTGCGACGACCATTGACACGGTTAGCCATTAAGTCCGAAATTTTACCACCAATTGGAAAACCGATAATCCCGGCAACCCCATTAAAGGAAGCAACCAATGCAGCTGACATTAAGGCACCGCCTCCAAAATCTTGAACAATGGATACTGACCAGAATCCATAAAACCATAAATGCCACATTACCGGAATAAAAAATATATAAAGAAATAGGAGATTTTTATTTGCCAGTAGCGGTTTGATTTCGGATTTCTTCGTTACGTATAAATACAGAATTAACAATGGACATAGCATGACAAGGATACATGCAATGGCCACTTCAGATAAATCCAGACGGACAGAAACAAAATAAATTCCCATTATAATAATTAAAAAAACTACAGAATAACCGGACATATACCCTAACGTCTTTCCAAAATTAGCTTTGATACCAGGTGAGGACTTGTCTGCCTCTTTAACTGAGTCTGTTTTCGGCTTTAGGAATAAGTATAAAATCAATCCTATAATCAACGTCAGCAAACCTGTTACATAGAAAGGAAAACGCCATGCTTCAACACCCATGAAGGGTTCGGCAATCGTTAACAAATATGGTATTCCCAATAATCCTGCCGTTAATCCAATCGATACACCAGTCAAAACAACCCCCATTCCAGTACCAACTTTGTTCGCCGGTGAATGGTAAGCGATATAGGATCGATCATTTGAATAAAATACACCTTCTCCAAGTCCTAACAGCACACGAAATATAATGAATGCGATCAATCCGCCAACCAATCCAGTAAACAATGTTGCAATACCTGCCCAGAAAATACTGCATACAATTACAGCTCGATATCCAAATTTGTCTCCAAAATAACCACCCGGAAACTGCATAAGCATAAATCCAGCAAAAAATAAGCTACCGATTAAACCACCAATAACATGAGGATTATCTACATCTGCAAAAAAAGACACCTCATTTTCAATCATGAATGTGATAATTGGTCCAGCTGCTGTTCGGTCAATATAAGAAATAACCCACCCCAATAGTAGTAATCCCCAAATCGTATGATATCTCTGCCATTTTTCTTTCACTTTTGTCATAACTATACCATTCCTTTCCATGAACATCTTTTCTCACAATTTTAGGAAAAACTTAATTGTTTTACCTCCAAACATCTTCAGCAATTTTCACCACATGACGTATTTTTTCCCATTGTTGTTCTTCTGTTAGGTCATTTCCATCCTCCGTGGAAGCAAATCCGCACTGTGGACTCAAACAAAGTTGCTCCAGTGGCACATACTTGCTCGCTTCCTTAATTCTTGATTTAATAAGATCTTTGTCCTCCAATTCTCCAAATTTCGAGGTGATTAAACCTAATACGACGTATAAATCCTTGCGTTTAATTTTACGTAACGGTTCGAACCCTCCAGAGCGTTCATCATCAAACTCTAGAAATAACCCGTCAACATTTAATCCATTAAAAATTATTTCAGATAATGCTTCATAACTTCCGCTAGCCATATAGGTGGATTTGTAGTTTCCTCGACAAATGTGCATGGTCACAAGCAAATCATTCGGTTTATTGGCAATAGATTCGTTAATGGCTCGCGCACACAAGTTAGCAATTTTTTCAGGGTCTTGACCTTTACCTTTCATTAGTTCCCTTCCTTGTTTAGAAAAGAAAATCGCCCAAGAAGTATCATCAATTTGTAGATACCGGCACCCTTCTTCATAAAGGGATTGAATAACACCTTGATAAGCTATAATTAGATCATCCATTATTTCTTCATCACTTTGGTAAATCCCCTTCTGAAAATCTCCTCTAAAGTAAAGCATATTAGGACTTGGAATAGCGAATTTCACAACCGCATCTCCCGCAATGCTTTGCAGAAATTTAAAATGCTCGATCATGTAATGGTCACTAAATGAAATCTTATCTGTTACTTTAAGTCCGCGTTTTCTTGTTTCTACTCCAGTAAACTGTAGTCCTTTTTCTGGAGTGTAACCCTCAACTCCATCAAAGCCTTCCCAAAAATCAAAATGCCACCAACTACGACGAAATTCTCCATCTGTCACTACTTTTAGTCCTGCTTCCTTTTGTCTTACTACGAGCTGGGTAATTTCCTCATTCTCGATTTGACGTAATTGCTCTGTTGTAATAGCTCCTGTTTCTTTCTGTGCACGCGCTTTTTTCAAACGTTCAGGACGCAAAAAACTCCCTACATGTTCAGCCCTAAACGGTGCCAATACGTTTGTGTGATCTTGAGACTTAATCATTTCCATTCCCCCCATTTGTTTTAATTGATGAAAAACAGCTAATCAGACGGCCACTCAAAATAATCCGCCCACGAAATAATTTCCGAATATTAGGAAAACTCAACAAACATTTATTTTCCTAAGACAATACCAGTATGGTTATTAAGTTTTCACCTTTTTAATGTAAAGTAAGTGTATCATTGAAAAGCAGCCATAGCATAGTATATATAATCTATCACTTGATATAGTCTTAAGCTATATCAAGAATGAGATGTTTTATCAACAAAACGATAAGTTTGTTCGTTATAACTAAGAGTGTTACGGTTTATGTACACAAATTAGCATACCAAACAATAATTAGTTTGGTATGCTAGTTAACTTATTCATTCAATTTTCTCTACCACTAATCAATAGATAACCTCTTCACTATTCATATAGATGGAATCTATCAAGTTGATCCCATTGTGCTTCAGCTCTTAATATCTCCTTCTGCTTCTCCCCTAATAAATCAAAATGCGGATAATTCGGATCATGGTGAATCCATTTCGGATCTAAATGATATCTGTTTCCCCATTCCATTAATTTATCAATATCTGCACATCCGACTTTTGTTACAGTTTTACAGTCCGGGAACCTTGGATCTAACCAATAGTGAGTTAAAAAAGCAATTTCTCCATTGGCTACTTTTTGTTTCCACGAGATTAACTCACGTCGTTTCAAGCCAAATGCCATGACTACCCCTCTTTCATAGCATTTGTATATGCTTCATGCCAATCAGGAAACGACCTTCTTAAAGAGACAGGTCGGAAACTATCCTTTTTAACAACAACGTGTTTACTTGTACCAGTAACGGCTACTTTTTCATTTTCACCAATGATTTGATAGCCATAAGTCGTTCTTAGTCCATCATACTCCTCAATCCACGTTTCAACATAAGCATCTTCTCCATAACGAATTGGTTGCTTAAAATACATATGAGCATCGACCACAGGAGAAACAATTCCGTCTTGCTCCATATCTTGATACTTAAATCCTAGTTCCTCTATAAAAGCTGTGCGACCAATCTCAAACCACACAAGATAATTGGCATGGTACACAACGCCCATTTGATCTGTTTCCTGGTACCTGACTTTAATTGGTGTTCTAACTTTCATTTTATTTGCTCCCCCTTGTAGCTTCCCACGCTTTTTGAAAGTCCTCTTTATTTAAGCTATTACTAATTTCATTACTAGTACTTTCATCGATCCGTAGTGCTTGAAATTGGACCGCTTCATCAACTAAGTTGACTACAAAACGAGCATTACCATCAATACGATTCTTATTAAATTGTTCGGTTAAATAATCGGTTGCTTCATCTTCGAGTTGATATTGATAGGATTCGATATGGAACTTCGTAATTTCCAGCAATTCATCTGAACGATAATTTTCAAAAGTGAAATATTTCTTAAATCTAGATTCCAACCCAGGATTACTATGAATAAATTGTTCCATTTCATCCTCATACCCAGCAAGAATGACCACTAAATTTTCGTTATGTTTGGTCATTTCATCAACAAGTGTATCGATTGCTTCTTTTCCAAAGTCTTTTTCACCACGATATAACGAATAAGCCTCATCAATAAACAGGACACCACCTAATGCCTCTCGAACTTTTTGTTTCGTTTTAATAGCAGTTTGTCCCACATAACCTGCTACTAAATCACTGCGAGATGCCAGTACGAAGTGGCCTCTTTTTAGTAGCCCGCATTCTTTTAAAATTTGCGAGTAAATCTTTGCCACCGTTGTCTTCCCTGTTCCTGGGTTTCCTGAAAATACAGCATGTAATTGTACAGGAACTGGAGGTAAACCTTTTTGTTTACGTTGTTGTTGAACCCTAACAAAAGAGGATAATTTTTTAACTTCTTGCTTAATATTGGCTAATCCTATTAGTTGATCGAGCTGTTGCAATGGTTGCACATCATTTTCTTGCTGCTCCATAAAATCAAGGTCATTTGTATCGATCTTCATGTGTTGTAGCCAATTTTCATTTGGGTTAATTGTTTCCTTGGCACCTTTCTTGAAAATGGCTTTAAGAACAAGATCTCTTACTGTTCTTGCATTACCAAATGATTCATCTACTCGCGATTTTTCAATTAAGCCTTCAAATTTATTTAATGCCTCATCGGTAAAGAAATAATCATTTTCTAATGCAGTTTTTTCGGCAATTTGCAACAACTCATCCATTTGGAAATCTGGTAAAGCAATATGATTTTGCTCAGGAAAACGACTCCGCAATCCTGGATTAGCCCATAAAAACTGTCGCATTTCCTCGGGATACCCGGCTAACATGACAGCGAATTGATTTGCATATTCCTTACTTGTCATACTGGTTACCAATGTATCAATAACAGCTTGACCATAATCATTTGCCGTTTGCCCTTCTCGTTTCAAACTGTAAGCTTCATCAATAAACAGTACCCCTCCAACTGATTGTCTTACATAATTAAGGGTATTTTCTTCACTCTGCCCCATATAAGAACCAACCAAATGAGATCTATTTACCTCTGTTACGTGATTGGTACTTAGTAAACCTAACTCGTGATAAATGGAAGTAAGTAATCTCGCTATCGTTGTTTTACCTGTTCCTGGATTTCCCGTAATAATCATGTGAATTCCTGGCTCATCCACCATATGAAAACCTAGCTTTTTTCGTTCTGTCTGATACTTTAAATAATGATAATATTGTCGGATATATTGCTTCACTTCTTTTAATCCGATCATTTCGTCCAATTGTTCTAACGGACTCTTGTTATCATGAACCGTAAATGCGTCAGGTAAAGCTTGATAAAATTCAATCATCAATGCTTCCATATTTTTAACTTGCTGATTTAGTGTTTGAACAGGTGTATTTGATTTACGATTCGTAATCGCCTCAATAGTTTCCTCTAGTGTTTCGGCTAAAGATTGTAATTGTTTTTCAATTTTTTGAAACAGCAAATAAAGTTCGCTTTCCGTATTTTTCTCCGCAATGACACCTGTTTCACTTTTCTTTTCTAATACGACTTCGATTTCTTCAAGTAATTCTTTACTCTTTTTTAGCTTTACTTGATCAAAGTCAGTTTCTCTTATCGACCACTCGGCAAATACATCAATTTGCATGCTGGAATAAAAGTTAAAATATGACTTTAAATTTTTTAATTCATTTAAAACAACGGATGTAGAATCATGAAAAGCAGCCTCTTGTAATAACGTATCAGTTATTTTATTATCATTAAAGTTTCTTTGTAATCGATAATAAGCTAACATGGTATATAGTATAGAGATTGTAGATGAATCTATCTCGATGATGTCTTGTTTACTTTTATCTAAAAGCCTAAGAATTTCTATCTCTTTAAGTGGTGGTATATCATGGATGGAATCCCACTCCACTATTTCTTTTTCTAATTCTTTAAGCTTTTTTATATTTTTCATTGCAATCATCCCTTCTGTGCCTTTTACATTTTACCATAGTTAAATACCTAAGTTTATTAAATTGCATTTGAACAATTGGTACAAGCTTGATTGGTAAGGTGATGAAGAGACCTTATAGATAACAATTCTCGCCCCTTGTTGCCCTTGTTAAATCTAAAATGAAAAATGTATGTAAATAAAGTACCTTGAACCACTTAGATGAAAACAAATGAAAGTTCACTCCCACTTAAACATCTCTGTTTCCTTTCATGGGGAGTCTTGCGGACTGTTGCACCGGGCGAGACTAAATATTAAAAAGCCCTCTTACTCAGAGGGCTTTTAAAATTATTATCGATCCTGTTGATCATGATATTCATCTTTAATTTCTTGACGCATTGCTTGAATCGATTCTTCACGTCGTGCATTTTTAGCTTTAATTTTTTGTTTTTCGTCTTCTGAAGCAAATTGCATCGTTTCGTGTGAAGCTTCAATATTTTGAATAGTATCTTGTACCATGTTTTGTAACTTTTCTACGTTATCAGAACGATCATCCGGATTTGGACGTTGATTTTGCTGATGACTCATGCGATAAACCTCCCTATTTCCCTTTTGTTTGAATAACCTTAGGCTGTTCATTTGATTTCATCGACATTTTTTTACCTTTATTACCGCCGGCTTCTAACGGTTGCGTACCTAAATGACTAGGTCGAAAATGTTGCGAATCTTTTTTTGGATTACCCAAGACAAACATCCCCTTTCTATAGTGGATGACAAGTTTATTATTTGCTACCTTGAACACCTTATACCCTTGATCACATATTGCGAGAGAATTCATCGTTTCCAATGCTATTGGAATAAAAAAACCGACATCATTTCTAATGAATGTCGATTTTTCATATCCCTATTTTTTGCACCGATATAGTGACCAATACATAAAAATGTTAGGATGATCATGTTTCTTGTTGGAAGGATTGGTTGTATTTTTGATCAATTTTTTCTTCAATTTCACTCATAATTTGATCATCTTTAAGTATTTCATTTCTATTTTCTTGAACAAGTTCTTCGAATGTTGGCTTTCTTCTTAATCCGATGATAATCCTCTCCTTTAATAAAAGTTGCTTATTTTAAGGATTACCACTTTTCAGAAAAGTATAAGTGTTAGTATTAAAATCAAAATAAAAATCGAAATGTCTCACAATTGCATAATTAAAAGGACAGCTGATGACAGCTGTCCTTTTTTTCTCTTAGTTCGCAACTTTACTATCTAATTTATTACGTAGTACCATTTGTAAAATACCACCATGACGATAGTAGTCAATTTCGACTTCACTATCAAAACGAGCAATTACTTTAAATTGTGTTTTGTTTCCTTCTTCATCGGTAGCCGTTACGTTAATTAAATCGTGTGGTTTAACATCTTCCGTAATCTCTACATCAAATGTTTCTTGACCTGTTAAACCAAGCGATTCAGCACTGTCTCCGTCTTGGAACTGTAAAGGTAATACACCCATCATTACTAAGTTAGAACGGTGAATACGTTCAAAACTTTCAGCAATTACTGTTTTAATTCCGAGTAAGTTTGTTCCTTTAGCAGCCCAGTCACGAGAACTTCCCATCCCGTAATCTTTACCAGCTACTACTAATGTACCTGTACCATCTTCTTGATACTTCATTGCAGCATCATAAATTGGCATAACTTCTTCTGTTGGCCAGTACGTTGTATAGCCACCTTCTGTACCAGGTGCTAATTTATTTTTAATACGGATGTTTCCAAATGTACCGCGCATCATCACTTCATGATTACCACGTCGGGAACCATAAGAGTTAAAGTTTCGTGGTGAAACATTTTTCTCCTGTAAATACTTACCTGCAGGCATGTCTTTTGCAATTGCACCAGCTGGTGAAATATGGTCAGTCGTTACCGAATCACCGAATTTACCAATTGCACGAAGTCCTGATAATGATTCGACTTTTCCTGCATCTTTTGACAACCCTTCAAAGAATGGTGGGTTTTGAATATAAGTAGACTCACTGTCCCATTTGTATAATGGTTCATCTGTTGTCTCAATTTCATTCCACTTCTCATTAGATTTGAATACTTCTTCATACTCTTTACGGTAAATTTCTGGTGTAACAACTTTGGCTACTTGTTCTCTGATTTCATCCATTGTAGGCCAAATATCATCAAAGTAAATCGCATTTCCATCTTTATCTTGACCAATTGGTTCTGTTTTCAGGTCAACATCTACACTACCTGCTAGCGCATAAGCGACAACTAATGGTGGAGAAGCCAAGTAGTTTGCTTTCACTAATGGGTGAATACGACCTTCAAAGTTACGGTTACCAGATAATACAGAAGAAACTGTTAAGTCATTGTCTGCAATTGCTTTTTCAATTTCTTCAGAAAGTGGTCCAGAGTTACCGATACATGTTGTACATCCATAACCAACAAGGTTAAATCCTAATTTATTTAGATAAGGCATTAACCCTGAATCATCCAAGTAACGCGTAACTACTTTAGACCCTGGAGCTAATGACGTTTTAACATAAGCAGGTACTTCTAACCCTTTTTCCACTGCTTTTTTAGCAAGAAGACCAGCACCTAACATTACGTAAGGGTTAGATGTGTTTGTACAAGAAGTAATCGCTGCGATTGCAAGTGCACCTGTTTTCATGACAGATGTTTTACCACTTGGATGCTCAACTTTTACTTCCTTATCAAACTCACTCTCATCTAAACCAAAGCCTTGGTTACCTGCTGGAGCAGTTACCGACTTATTAAAAGATTCTTTCATCTTAGATAAAGGAATAAGATCTTGCGGACGCTTAGGACCAGATAAGTTCGGCTCTAATTCAGAGAGATCAATTTCCACTAATTCGGTGAATTCTGGATCTTTTTGATCTGGTGAATACCAAAGATTATTTTCTTTACAATACTTTTCAACAAGTGCAATGTGATCTTCACTACGTCCAGTCAAACGCAAGTAGTTAAGTGCTTCTTCATCAACTGGGAAGAAACCACATGTCGCACCATATTCTGGAGCCATATTTGAGATCGTAGCACGGTCAGCTAGTGGCATATCCTGTAACCCAGGACCAAAGTATTCAACAAACTTACCTACCACTTTTTTCTCACGTAGTACTTGTGTAACTTTTAGTGCTAAGTCTGTAGCTGTCGTCCCATTAGGGAAACTTCCAGTAAATTTAACACCGATTACATCTGGTGCAGGGAAATAAGATGGCTGTCCAAGCATTCCAGCTTCTGCTTCAATACCACCAACACCCCAACCTAGTACACCTAAACCGTTAATCATTGTGGTGTGGGAGTCAGTACCGAATAATGTATCAGGATATGCATCATATTCACCATTGTCATTTTCTTTCGCATGCACGACATTTGCAATATATTCTAAGTTTACTTGGTGCACAATCCCCGTTGCAGGTGGTACTGCACGGTAATTATCAAATGCCTTTTGTGCCCAGTGTAGAAACTCATAACGTTCAGCATTACGTTCGAATTCCAATTCCATATTCGCTCTAAATGCATCACTTGTTCCATATTTATCCACTTGGACAGAATGGTCAATAACCAAGTCAACTGGAACTTCTGGATTAATTGAATCTGGTGAACCGCCCATATCTACCATAGCCTTACGCAAGGAAGCTAAGTCTACTACGGCAGGTACACCGGTAAAGTCTTGCAAAATAACTCGAGATGGCTTAAACGGAACATCTTTACTTTCTGCTTGTCCCCATTTCGCAAGGCCTTCAACATGCTCATCTTTAATTACTTTTCCATCATATTGACGAATTAATGATTCCAGTAGAACACGGATGGAAAAAGGTAAACGTGAAATGTCACCTATCCCCGATTCTTCTAACGCTTTAAGTTGGTAATAATTGTACTTTTTACCATTCAATTCAAATTGTTTTTTTGCCTTGAAAGTATCATTGTTTACCATGAACGTTACCCCCTTTTTTAATTTAAGATCGTCTCCGATCCTCCATCCCCGTTAGTTACGAGTTCCAACACTTATTTATTTTATATGAAATCGATTTATAAGTAAAATATTTCGACAGGTCTTAAACGAATTTTCATATTTATCTAAATATTCCCTTGCAAAAAATATAGCCTTACGGGATAAATGGGCCAAGAGCATATTTATGTTGTGTTTCAATTATTTATACATGAATGATTTTATTTCTTCTATTTTAGCTTTATAATCATGTAATTGTTCAGATTGATGTTGGTTCGCAGTTTGCAATGCCTGTTCAATTTGTCGTTCGGTTTCGATTATCTCATTATTAAGATGAGATAATTCACCATTAAAGTCAAGTTCATTCATTTTCGCTATCTCTATATCTTTACCCATTTGGATCCTCCTTTCACGGTTATTAGTCTTTACGTATGACCAATCTCCATTCATGCATAAACCGTTGTTTTAGTTAAAAAATAGAACAAAGGAGGAATGACAATGGCTAATAAAAAAAATAAAGAAAACAAACCAAACCAACCATTAAGCGGGTCTAAAAAAGTAAAAAATAGAAATCACAGCCGACAGAAAAAAGGTGCATCACACGATATGTAAAAAGCTAAACCGAAAGTGTTTAAGTACAGAGAAATTCGAACGATGGTTTTCCACGCTACAAAGCATTCGTTCGGATTTCTCTTTTTATTTTTTGTAATCGCAATCGCCGTTTTCATTAAGACGATGACTAGCTATAACTTCGATTCACTCATTGGTGGTTGATCGTAATAGCAAACAGTTTACACACGACTCTTTAGCCTACTTTCAAATTAAAAAAACAGAAATATTTCTTTTTTTGTCACCCTAATGTAAAATATGGATAAAAGATAGTAGAAGAATGAATAGGTGATCAAATGTCATTAGAATTTTCTGTTTTTATTATAATATGGACATTTATATTAATTACTCTCCTTGGTATTGGCGGCTTTTTTATGTTTCGAAAATTTCTAAAAAAACTACCAAAAGAAGATGGCAAGTCGATTATGGATTGGGAAGAATATTACATTGATAAAACACGATCTATGTGGGGAGAGTATGAAAAGATTCTGTTAGAAGAATTAATTTCTCCAGTACCAGAACTTTTTCGAGATGTTGCAAGACAAAAAATAGCAAGTAAAATTGGACAATTAGCATTAGAAAAGAAGCAAGAAAAAATAACCGAGGATGTATTAATTGAAGGGTACATCTTAGCTACACCGAAACGAGATCATAAGTTTTTAAAGAAGAAGTTGGAAGAAAAGAAAATCGACATCACACCATACATATCCCTTTTTGACGATGAAACTAAGGGTCCAACAAAACAAATGAACCAAAAATTCTAGTACTATGTTGTACACAAGTGATTAATAGAGCGTACACCTAAGAAACTAGCGCACGTAGAAAAAACCCTTTAAAAAGGGTTTTTTTAATAGGCTGGCGTTGACTTTGGATGGTTTTTTAATTGTCTCTCAAGCTTTTTAAACTTCAGAAGCATTGCTAATCTCCAAGATCCAATCATACCAAATGCTAGTACAAAAAACATTCCACTTGTTTCACCTAACGCGATCGATTGACTCAAAATTAATTTCAACCCAAGCCGAAAAATTAGTAGGCCAAACAATACAAAGATAAAAAGCTTAGAGGGGATTAAATAAATATTCCCATGTTTAATTTCAAATTTAGAAGTTTTAATTAATAAGACAGAGAATAAAACCCCTAGCCCAAACGCTTCTATTACTTGAAACCATGTAATTTGAAACATAGGAAATAAAAACATGAATGCACCAGTACTCATAAAAAGTGGTGGTAAGATGATCCTAGAAACACTTGTTGGCTTTCTGGATGCTTTAAGACGAATAATGATCATGATAGTAGCCATTATAAAACCAACAATCGTTGTTGCTATTGCCCAAAACATGGTATCAACTCTTTCTTATACTAATAGAGCTTCGATTAATACATGACCCTTGTCCTTCACTAACATTCGTTTTGTTCCATTGGCTGATCTTTTGAAATAGTCAAGACAAGTATAGTTAAAAAATTTTTTATCAAAATTACAAGCAATATGTGAATTAAAAAGATGACAAGTAAATGAACTAATATGGCATTCTATTTAAAAATTAGATATAACATATAAATCCCTTGTACTTAGTAAGAAACAAGGGATTTTCGTTGTGCAATGCTAAAGATTCATTTTTGAGACTAGCTTGTCCTATATGTCTATAATTATTTATCCTGCTGGTTATTCATTGCACGCATCATTTGATTGATTTTCTTTTGCGATGGTTTTTGACCCATTTGCATCATCATCGTTCTTAACATTTGCTCATTAATTGGTGGGTTCTTTTTTAGATAATTCATCATATACTTTCTAGCAATGAAGAATCCTAATGCGACACCAGCAATTAATGCTAAAATAGCAATTAAAACTACCCAAATCGTGCCCATGTGAGCTTTCCTCCTTCATGTTGTCTCTCATACAGTATAGTAAAACACGGAAAATATTACAATAGGGGGATTACAATAGAACTTCATTTTTCACTGGACTTACCCATCCAGAATTAGTAGAGTCTTTTTCAATAATAAAAAAACTAGGATGAAGACTTTTTAACGGTTGAAAAATAAGGTCATCCGCCTCTTCTAGAGAATGAGCGTGTATAGTAAAAAATCTCTTATGAAACGAAATCGTAACCGCTCTATTTCCTTTAATCATTTCCAATATTTCCCCCTTTATAATAACATCCAATTGTTGTTTATGAAAGCTTTTCACATGTTGCAATAGTAATTTATATGGAATTTCTTGTGTAATAAAGTCAAATTGATCTTTTAGTTGTTTATTGGTGTAACTAAAGGTTAAACACTCCGTTAAAAACCTACGAAGAATGTCTGATTTATAAAAATAATGATAGTGAAACTCATCTTTAATCCAAAAGGTAGAATATTGATGCATATGCTTGTCCTCCTTTGACTTTGACAAACATTATACATAAGTACCTTTGAATTTGTTGTCACAATACGTTGAAAATAACCTCAAGTTTTGTCCTATCATTAAAATATACCAGTTGTAAAAGTAACTAAATCAGACAAAAGCAATGATCATTAAAAAGCCAAAAAAAGAACCCTTGGAAAATTCCCAAGGGTTCTACTATAAACTATATTATTTTACTAGTGATTGTACATGGTTTACAACGTTTTCTACTGTGAATCCGTATTCTGCCATTACTTTATTCCCGTCAGCAGATGCACCGAAAGTATCAATACCTAGAACTTTTCCTTCATCACCTACAAAACGTTCCCAACCAAATGGAGAAGCCATTTCAATCGCTAAACGTTTCTTAACAGCAGATGGTAGTACTTGTTCTTTATAAGCATCATCTTGCTGTGCAAAACGATCCCATGAAGGCATGCTGACAACACTTACGTCAATGCCTTGATCTTTTAATTGTTCTTGTGCTTTTACAGCTAATTGAACTTCAGATCCGGTTGCTAGTAATAAAGCGTCCGCAGTTTCTTTAGAAGCTGGGCTTACAACATAAGCACCTTTCTTAACGCCTTCATAAGCATTTTTAGCCGTACCTTCAAGTGTAGGTAATCCTTGTCTTGTTAATACAAGTGCAGTAGGTGTTTGAGTTGATTCTAGTGCCAAACGCCATGCTGCTTGTACTTCATTAGCATCACCAGGTCTGATCACAGATAGGTTCGGCATTGCTCTAAATGCTGCTAGTTGTTCTACTGGTTCGTGTGTTGGACCATCTTCCCCAACTGCTATAGAGTCATGTGTTAATACATAAGTTACTGGTGCATTCTGTATTGCTGACAATCTTACAGCAGGACGTAGATAGTCACTAAACACGAAGAATGTACCGCCAAATACTTTAAGACCACCATGTAGAGCCATTCCGTTTAGTGCAGCTGCCATTGCAAATTCACGTACACCAAACCAGATATTTCTTCCAGCTGAATTTGTTTTCGAGAAGTCTCCAGCATCTTTTAACAGTGTCTTATTGGATCCAGCTAAATCGGCACTTCCACCAAATAGATTTGGCACAGACTTAGCAAGTGCATTTAGTACTTCTCCTGATGAAGCACGAGTTGCTAATGTATCTTTACCCGCTTCATACACTGGTAAGTCATTATCCCAATTTTCAGGAAGCTCACCATTAATCGCTTTAGTTAATTCTGCAGCTAGTTCTGCATGTTCTGCTTGGTATTTTTCATATAGTGAATTCCACTCAGCTTCTGTTTTTTGTCCGCGTTCAACAATTTTCGCATTAAAGTCCTGATACACTTCTTCAGGCACATGGAAGTCGTCATGTTCCCATTCATAAGATTCTTTAGTTAACTTAATTTCATCCGCTCCAAGCGGTGCACCGTGCGACGCGGAAGATCCAGCTTTATTAGGAGACCCGAAACCAATTACAGTTTTTACTTCAATTAATGTTGGTTGATCTACATTAGCTTTCGCTTGTTCTAAAGCCTTCGCAATTTCAGCCGTGTCATTTCCATCTTCAACTCGAATCACTTGCCATCCATAAGCTTTAAAACGATCTTCAACATTTTCTGAGAATGATTGGTCAAGTTCACCATCTAATGAAATGTCATTAGAATCATATAAAGCAATAAGTTTACCTAGGCCTAGATGACCTGCTAAAGAGGCAGCTTCATGAGAAATCCCTTCCATTAAATCACCATCACTCACTAGTGCATACGTAAAGTGGTCGACAACAGGAAAGTTCTCTTTATTATATTTACCTTCTAAATGTTTTTCTGCCATTGCCATACCAACGGACATCGCAATCCCTTGACCTAATGGACCTGTAGTAGCTTCTACTCCATCAGTATGGTGTACTTCAGGATGCCCTGGAGTTTTAGAACCCCACTGACGGAATCCTTTTAAATCATCCATTGTTACATTGTAACCAGAAAGATGTAACAAACTGTAAAGCAACATAGAGCCATGACCTGCAGATAATACAAAACGGTCTCTATTGAACCATTTTGAGTTTTTCGGATTATGGTTCATGAATTCTGTCCATAATGTATAAGCCATTGGAGCTGCACCCATTGGTAATCCTGGGTGACCTGAGTTTGCATTCTCAATCGCATCGATTGACAATGTTCTAATTGCATTGATTGACATCTGTGTTGTTTGATTCGACATCTGTATCCCCTTTCTTTTGTTCCACAATAGAATATGTACATATTCTATCCTATAATGAAAATCAATATTAAACAAGTAAATTTATACAAAAGTTTAGCTATCAAACAAATTTTTCACAAATTTTACAATTTATCACCCGGTGTTATAGAAAATACGATCAATGTAATTTATTTTTCTTCTGTAATTGTTTAACTTTCTCTGGTGTTACATCCTGGCCATTTGGATCGACAATTTTCATACCCTTAAACTGATTTTTAAAAGATTTACGAACATTTTTCAAATATTCTTGTCGTAGCTTTTGCTGTTCTTCTTTTTCCTCATTTGTTAATCCTTCTTGTTTAGCTTTATTAGCTAGTGTATTAATACGGTCAAGTTTATCTTTGCTTAACATTATAATTCTCCTTCTATAAAAAATAAGTAACAAACTTTAGGCACTATCCCAGTACACCTGTTCGTAAGACGCCAACTACAAAAAATAAAAAGAAACGGTGATGTTTAAGTGGGGGTATATTAACGATCATCACGGTTGGCCAACAATCGAGCGACCAAAACCAAAAACACACCCACTGAGTGACGTTTTCTCCTTATTGTTCCATAATAAAAAGACAACTATCCATTGGATACTTGTCTACTCATTTTATATGAATTCATCAGTTAGATTCAAGTGATGTATATTCTTTATATCGACGATGAACAGTTGCCTTTGAAACGGAATACCCCATACCTCTCAATGTGGCAGCTATTTCAGCAAATGTTAAATTGTTGGCTCGTAGTCGAACAACTTCTTCAATCGGAAATGTAATCCTTTCTCTACCTGATGCTTGGTCCTGGTTACTTAGATTTTTACTTGGATCAAATCCATTTTGCACCGCTTTTTTCATACCCCTCTTAATTTTTGCGTTATGAAGTTTCCTCTGATATTCTTCCACGATACTAACAATTTGCAAAACCATCGAGTCCGATTCAGACAATTGAAGTTGACCACTATGGGAATGGGTATATATGTAGACATTTAGTTTATTCAATTGATGTAACAAGGCGATTTTGGCATTCCCTCTCCCAAGTCTTGTTTCATCTTGAATCAATAAACAATCTGCTTTTTTTAAAGAAAAAGTATCCAACATTTGAAAAATGCCCTCACGTTCAACATCATAACCACTTTCTCGTTCTTCAATGATATCGATAACAGTCATAGAATTTCGATCTGCAAGTTCAAGCAACTCATTTCTCTGACGTTTCAATGATGAATATTGTTCTTGTTTATTCGTGCTGACACGACAATATATAATGGCTTTCATAACTAGTTCCTTCCTTATATTCTCAGCTCTATCTTAACTATTAACTAGTGAAAAGTACATGAATCCCAATGAAAAAATAAAAGCTACAACATAAAAGACATCCACTTTTGATAATTTTTGAAACATATATACCCTCCTCCAAAATAAGAACTATTGTTCCCGTCTAGTTAACTCTATTATAATATACGAACAAAGGTTCTTGTCAATAGTTTTTTTCGAACGAATGTTTGTATAATTATGGTAAGCATGCTATAATGTTGTTAATAAATAAATATGTACGAGGTGTGCCAATGATGACAAAACTATCAAAAAGGCAACAAGCAATTTTAGATTATATTAAGGAACAAGTAATCGATAAAGGTTACCCACCATCCGTAAGAGAAATTGGAGAAGCTGTAGGTTTAGCTTCCAGCTCTACCGTACATGGTCACCTATCCAGACTAGAAAAAAAAGGATATATTAGACGCGATCCAACTAAACCCAGAGCAATTGAAGTGTTAAACTTAGAAGAGGATAATTCGATTCCTATGGGAGAAGCTACCTATGCACCTGTAATCGGTAAAGTAACGGCTGGCTTACCTATAACTGCAGTTGAGAATATCGAGGAATATATTCCGTTACCGAACACCATAGCACAACCTGACGAGACTTTATTTGTCTTAGTAATTGACGGAGAAAGTATGATAGAAGCAGGAATACTAGATGGCGATATGGTCATTGTTAAACAACAACAAACAGCACAAAATGGTGAAATAGTAGTTGCAATGACGGAAGATGATGAAGCAACGGTAAAACGATTCTTCAAAGAAAAAGATCACATAAGATTACAACCAGAAAATTCAACTATGGATCCACTAATCTATCAAAATGTTTCTATTTTAGGAAAAGTAGTAGGACTTTATAGACATATTCATTAACACACAACCCGACCTTAGCGTCGGGTTGCGATTATACATTCTCAATTAAATCCCAGCTAAGCACACTAATGTTTTGATACCCACTTGCTCGCAAGTGATAATTTATCGCTTGCACCTCTTGTTTCGGAACTATAATAGCCTCTACTTCAGATGGATTAAACGCAAAGTCTTGTAAACACCGCCATTCTCTTTCACCGTAAAAGGATTGCTCATAGTTAGAAGCAAAACTCGTAATTTTTAAAAAGTTTAACAATGGATTTTCTTTTTTGATTCCAATTAATTCCCATAACATTGGTTTGTTGCGATCACCATCAGTTTCACTAAGCCTGCTTCTAATTTCTGGTCGGTTAAGACTTGCATAATATGGATCAATATATAAAACGGGATGGAAGTGCTTATGAATAATATCAGCATTAAAACCAATTGCGTAATCGCCATAATATTGTCGATGGTACACCAAATCATTCAGAGGAATATCACAAACAGAACAAAACATTTCCGTTTCGATCGATTCTGAAATTTTTTCCGTACATGTTGCTTTCAGTACTTTTGATGAAATGATGCTTTGTAAATTTTCCATAGCTTGTTGTGGTTGTTTTAATGTAGTGTTGTTTTTCACATCTTTCAGACAACGATAATGGTGCCATATAATATCACGTCCAATGGAAACTGGTCCACCAGTGAAATGCCAATATATATTTGAATAATATCTAGGTTTACTCATGCTAAACTCCCCTAGTCTTACATAATTTGCAACCACATGGATTGGTAAAATATACGAACACAACCATGATTCTGTTAGTATTTCCTTATATTGAGAAGTTTATGCTTCGATAGATCATTAGCACTTACAAAACAAAAACACTGTCCGTTATATAACGGACAGTGTTTTTGTTTTTCTAAAAGATTTAGTATTGCTGAATATATTGTTCACGTTCCCAAGGATGGACCTGACTGCGGAACATATCCCACTCAATTTCTTTTGCTTCGATAAAATGCTCAAATAAGTGTTCTCCTAACGCATTTACAATCACTGGGTCAGTTTTTAAATATTCCAATGCATCTGCTAATGTTGCAGGTAAATCTTGCACACCATTAGCTTCTCTTTCTTCCTTATCCATTACATAAATGTTACGGTCAACAGCAGTAGGTGCTTCTAGTTTGTTTTCAATTCCGTCAAGACCAGCAGCAAGTAATACAGACATAGCCATGTATGGATTTGCAGCTGGATCGACACTACGCACTTCAATTCTAGTACTTAAACCTCTAGAAGAAGGTACACGGATTAATGGACTTCTGTTTGAACCAGACCAAGCAACATAACATGGTGCTTCATACCCTGGTACCAGACGCTTAAAGGAGTTTACAGTTGGATTGGTAACTGCAGTAAAGCTTAAAGCGTGCTTAATGATACCTGCGATAAATTGATAAGCTGTTTGACTTAATTGTAATTCTCCACTTTCGTCAAGGAAAGTATTTTCTTTCCCTTTAAATAGAGACATGTTACAGTGCATTCCAGAACCATTTACACCAAACAGTGGTTTTGGCATGAAAGTAGCGTGCAAGCCATGTTGTCTAGCAATTGTTTTAACTACTAGTTTAAATGTTTGGATGTCATCTGCATGCTTGACGGCATCAGCGTATTTAAAGTCGATTTCATGCTGACCTGGCGCAACCTCGTGGTGGGACGCTTCTACTTCAAAGCCCATTTCTTCTAATTCTAATACAATATCACGACGGCAGTTTTCACCAAGATCTGTTGGTGCAAGGTCAAAGTAGCCACCTTTATCATTCAATTCTAATGAAGGTTCACCTTTTTCATCTAATTTGAATAAGAAGAATTCTGGTTCTGTACCAAGATTAAATGCTGTAAATCCAAGTTCTTCCATTTTCTTAAGGTTACGTTTCAAGTTATAACGAGGGCAACCTTCAAACGGTGTACCATCTGGATTATAGATATCGCAAATGAATCTAGCAACCTTCCCTTTTTCTGATGTCCAAGGGAATACTAAGAAAGTATCAAGATCTGGATATAAGATCATGTCTGACTCCTCGATACGAACAAAACCTTCAATCGATGAACCGTCAAATGCCATTTCATTGTTTAATGCTTTATCAAGCTGGCTTAGAGGAATTTCCACGTTTTTGATCGTTCCTAACATATCCGTAAACTGTAGACGGATAAACTTTACGTTTTCTTCCTCAATTCTCTTTTTAATTTCTTCTTGTGTAAATTTTGTCCCCATGATTTTCTCTCCCTTTTTATTATATTAACGGAAGAATCGTGATAATTCTCCCTGTCTTAACGAAGTTTTGCCTAATCGGCCCGAATGAACCAATTCTTTGTGTAGCAATTTTCTTAACTCTTTGTCTGTTAATTCAGGTTTCTTTTCCCCTTCATCCAACTCTTTCGTTGTAGGCAATTCTTTTATGTCCAGAACTTGCTTAATTCCAGCTAAATTAACCCCTTTGTCGATCAGTTCCTTAATTTCTAGTAAACGATCTACGTCGTTAAAAGAAAATAATCGCTGATTACCGTTTGTTCTAGTTGGATGTATCAGATTGTGCTCTTCATAGTAGCGAATTTGTCTTGCTGTTAGTTCAGTTAATGATTTTACAATACCAATGGAAAATAAGGGCATTGAACGTCTTTCTAAATCGTCCATGTGTTCCACCCCTTTCTTTTTCAATGTTTCCATAATTCTATTATACACACGGAAATATAATTGTCAACAGATGTGAGGTTAGTTCACATCAAAAAATTCAAAAAATTTTAGCGAAAAATATGGAGTTGTCATCCTAGTAAACAACTCCAATAAGTCACACTTATTCATTTAACTTAATGTATCCTTGTTCCTGTAAATGAGTAATAGCTTCTATTATTGCGATTTTTACATGCACGTATATTAATCCGCCTTGTACAAAAGCTGTAAATGGTGGGCGAATCGGTCCATCTGCAGTTAATTCCAAACTAGCACCTTGAATAAAGGTACCAGCAGCCATAATCACATCATTCTCATAACCTGGCATTGGTGCTGGGTATGGCGTCACATGAGCGTTTACGGGGGATGCCTTTTGCACAGCTTGGCAAAAAGCAACCATTTGTTCAGCTGTATTAAAATTAACGGATTGGATTAAGTCTGTGCGCTTATCTTGATAGGACGGTGATGTTTTAAAACCAAGTAAAGCTAACAAACGCGACGTAAAGACGGACCCCCGTAATGCCTCACTAACTGTATGTGGTGCCAAAAATAACCCTTGAAACATTTCCTGCAACATCCCAAGCGTTGCACCTGTTTCTTTTTCCAAACCAGGTGCAGTTAACCGATTAGCTGCTTGCCGGATATATTGTTGTCTACCAACAATATATCCTCCCGTACGAGCGATGCCACCACCTGGGTTTTTAATCAACGAGCCTGCTATTAGGTCCGCCCCTACATGAGTCGGTTCTATTGTTTCCACAAATTCACCATAACAATTATCTACAAAAACAATCATATTCGGATCAATCTCTTTAACAAATCGAATCATATCCGCAATTTCTTCTACAGTAAAAGATGGGCGATCATCATAGCCTTTGGAACGTTGAATTCCAATCACTTTCGTTTTTTTAGTTATTTTACGAGTTATTTCATTCCAGTTAATTTCACCTTTTTCAGTTAGATCAACCGCAGTAAAATCAATATGGTAGTCTTTTAATGAACCATTGTTATCACCACGAGTACCTACCACTTCTTCAAGTGTGTCATACGGTTTTCCAGTTATATACATTAATTCATCATGAGGTCGTAATAGTCCAAATAAACTAATCGTGATAGCGTGTGTCCCCGAGACGATTTGTGGTCGAACAAGTGCATCTTCAGCCCCAAACACCTCTGCATAAACTGCTTCTAAGGTTTCCCGTCCATAATCATCATACCCATATCCAGTGGTAGAGTTAAAGTGACTGTCACTAACTTTGTTATTCCGAAATGCATCTAGAACCCTTTTTTGATTTAGTTGAGCTACATTTTCAATCTGTTTAATTTGCGTTTCAATTTCTTTTTCTACTTGTTCCACTAATTGTTCCATCATCTATCTATTTACTGCTCCTTCATTTGGTATTTAAGAGGATGTTCAGGAGCAATATGTCCTTGAATGTCATATCCTTCCATACCTTCGTTGAATGTTTGTTCTTCAATAATCGTATTATGATTTAGTTGCTGTAATAATTTCCCATTAGATGCTGGCACAAACGTTTGATATCCCTCCCATTCTTCCGTTATAATATCCTCCATTTTCGCTAAAACCCTTCTATGGTCAATCGGATCATAAGCACTTATTGTTAGAGAAGGGTAAGCACTTGGAATGAAATCTTCTGATAATAAATCTTTTTTATTATAAACAGTTAATATCGGCAGTTTGTCTGCTTCTAATTCAGTTAACAATTGATTAACTGTTGCTTGATGTTGTTGGTGATCCGGATGTGAAGCATCTACCACATGAAGAATGAAGTCTGCCTCTGTTACTTCTTCTAAGGTAGAACGGAATGCTGCTATTAAAGTTGTTGGTAGATCTTGGATAAATCCAACTGTATCCGTAATAATAGCATCCAATCCACATGGAAGTTGTATGCTTCTTGACATCGGATCTAACGTAGCAAAAAGTTGATTTTCTTCTAATGATTGACTTTTTGTGATTCGATTAAAGAAGGTAGATTTTCCTGCATTGGTATAACCGACAATCGCTATTTGAAATGCTTTGTTCGCTTTGCGTCTTTTTCTGTATTGATTACGTTGATTTACAACCGTTTCTAGCTTTTTCTTAATGTCATCTATTCTTCGCCTTATATGCCTCCGGTCTGATTCGAGCTTTGTTTCCCCTGGACCACGCGTTCCAATACCACCACCAAGCCTTGATAACCCATGACCTTGTCCATGTAATCTTGGTAACATATATTGTAACTGCGCTAGCTCAACTTGTAATTTCCCTTCTTTGGTATTTGCTCTTTGGGCAAAAATATCAAGGATTAACTGACTCCGGTCAATCGTTCTTACCTGTAGACGATCAGCAATATTTCTTAATTGACTGGCTGTCAATTCATCATTTGATATAACCAAATCTATATCTAGTTCTTCTACATATTGTTCTATTTCTTGTAACTTCCCGTCCCCTAAGTATAAAGCTGAATGGATCCGGTCTCTTTTTTGCGTAATGATTTTCATTACATTTCCTTTAGCTGTTTCTGTTAATGATTGAAGTTCATCTAAGGAATAATGAAACCGCTCATCATCCTGATCTTGATGCTGAACAACAATTAACAATACTTTTTCTTCCATACTTAACCTTCTTTCATTATAGATCTAGTATATTTTTACCTGTGTTGTTATTTTTTGCGTAAACGCTATGTAATAATTATAACTTTTTTATTTGATTTTCACTAAGTGTATCCATTTCTTTAGCACTTCTAAACATTATCATTTTCTCGGGACATTAATTTATACAAAGGTTAAGTGTAACTAATAATTTCATTTTATCAGAAGCTATTAAAAAACGGAAATTTTGACTAGATTGGGGAAATAAAACAAAAAGGGTACATGAAGCTTACACCACATGCACCTAATTTCTGAAATAATGGATTTGCTATTTAAATGTCAGATCATTTTTGGTTATTAACATCAGTTCTTCCGTAGTATAGCTATTCTTTTTAATTAAACGAACAGCATGTTTGCGAATCGATTTTTCAATCGTATTTCTAATAAATCGAGCGTTTGAAAAATTTCGATCATGATACTTTTGCTTTTTTCGTACTAAGTAATCCCGTAATTTTGCTTCTGCGTCTTTAGTCAATTGATATTCCCGTTCCAAAGCCATCTGATTTGCTATTTGAATCAATTGTTCTACTGAGTAGTCTTCAAAGTCCATCACAATCGGAAAGCGCGAAGCCAAACCTGGGTTCAAGGATAGAAAATGATCCATTTCATTAGGATAACCCGCCAGAATCAGAATAAAATCGCCATGTTTATCCTCCATGTGTTTAACCAATGTATCTATTGCTTCCTTCCCAAAGTCTTTCTCTCCACCACGAGCTAATGAATAGGCTTCATCAACAAACAAAACACCACCCATCGCTTTCTCGATCAATTCACGTGTTTTTTGTGCGGTGTGGCCAATATACTCTCCTACAAGATCTGCACGTTCTGCCTCGATAAAATGACCCTTGGAAAGTACATTCATGTCATAAAATAAATCAGCAAGTTTTCTAGCAACCGTTGTCTTACCTGTTCCTGGATTCCCTTTAAATAACATGTGCAAAACTTGATTTTGTGTTTTCAGTCCAACTTGCTCTCTTCTTTGATTTATCTCAATGTTCGCATAAATTTCTCTAACCGTTTCTTTCAGGCGGTTCATTCCAATAAACGAGGAAAACTCTCGATCAATACGTTTAAATGGATCATTGCTATTGGTAAATTGTTCATTATTTTCAATAACTAGATTCTCTCGTTCATGTAGTACAATATTAATTTGACCGTTTTTATTTAAAGATACATGAGAACTCACGTCACCACCCCTTACACATCTCAGTATACGCATGAGATCATCATTTCGTGACATATGCCTAGCTATTTCTGCTGAAAAAAGAAAAAGATCGGGGCATTGATTAGTAATTACTGTTCCTTGATTTGTCATGTATTTCAATTTTATGACTTAGAAGGTGGAGGTTATGCTTGCAACCATTTTCACATTTAACAAAGTAGACCTATCCAAGGATACTTTGTTAGCTATGAACATAGGGGCGGGGCGCCCGGTTAGCGACGTACGTAATGCGCCTTCGCATCGCAGGTGGTTCAGCCTCGCAGGAGCGGCGGATTTGACCGAACATCCATTCCGCAGTAGATTAAGGCCATGGCCCTGCAAAAGGTGGAGACGTGAGTTGGCGCAAAATCCGCTTTTAGTCGACCTTCCTCTATGCTTGAATTGATATTGACTTATACAAAGATGTTCGACTAAGAACGTCACGTCCTGTGACAACGTCGAACTGACCTACTTTCTCGAAAAAGAAAATCGTTTTTTCTTCGTGCGAAGTTCCGCTGTCGTAGTTTTCCTTGTCCTGCAGGTACGAGGCGAGGGAAGTTGCGCTATAGCTTTAGCGCTTCACGGACGCGGCTTACAATGCTATTAGTAATCTACAACGTCACATTTTTATAATTTCCTTACAATAAAAAAAACGCAACTCTGGTAGCTGCGCTTTTAAAACTTATACAATTATTCCTTTTCTAATGTAACGTTCTTAACCGGTGCAAATGTTGAGATAGCATGTTTAAATATTAGTTGTTGTTTCCCATCTACATCAAATAAGACCGTAAAGTTATCGAACGCTTTAACAGTTCCTCTTAATTGAAAACCATTCGTTAAAAATATCGTCGTTTGAATACGTTCCTTACGAAGTTGATTTAAATATTGATCTTGAATATTTACCGATTGAGACATGCTCTTTCCTCCTCTTTTCTATCTATAATTAATAAATTCTAGATTTCTTATAGCTTTCCTGCAAGATCCTGTAAAATAATTTCAAACTTCTGATTCTTTGTTTCGGGTGTGATGGAGTACCAGTCAACATCCATTTTATTTTTAAACCATGTATACTGTCTTTTCGCATACCTTCTTGAGTTTCTCTTAAGCAATTCTACACATTCACTTAACGATTGCTCTCCTTTAATATAAGGGAGTAATTCCTTATATCCAATCGCCTTCATTGATTGAGCATGTTCTAATCCTTGGTCATACAATGCTTTCACTTCTTCTAACAAGCCATGTTCTAACATGAGATCTACACGTTGATTTATTCGTTCATATAGCAACGCTCTATTCATTTCTAGCCCTATCAAAACAGGTTGATAGATAGACTCTTGCTGTTGTTGCTCATGAAGCTCTGTCATCGTAATTCCTGTACGGTCATATACCTCTAATGCTCGAATTACACGACGAATATTATTTGGATGAATTCTCTTTGCTTGATATGGATCTATTTGTTCTAGCCTTTTAAAGACATGCTCAATTCCTTTTTGCTCTATTTCCTTTTCTATTTGATTTTGATAAAAGTCATCCCTTTTTTTATCGGTAAAATTGTAATCATATAACACCGATTGAATATAAAGTCCTGTTCCACCTGCAATAATCGGCAAACGATTTTTATTTGAAATCGAAGTCACAGCTTGGCGAACATGAGATTGAAAATCAGCAACCGAAAACGGTTGATCCGGTTCCAGAATATCGAGCATATGATGGATAATCCCTTGTTGTTCTTTATATGTAATCTTAGCTGTACCAATATCCATCCCTTTGTATATTTGCATCGAATCTCCACTAATTACCTCACCATTGAAACGCTTCGCAATTTCAACACTTAAACTTGTTTTACCTACTGCTGTAGGTCCAACTACAGCAACAACAGTTTGTTTCATTCTAATTCCCCATTATGTCAAATTCTGGTTCTATTATACATTAACCAGTAAAATAAGCAATGAATGACGAAAAGGCTGTTTGTAAAAACAGCCTTTTTCCATATGTTTTGAATTAATAATTTGCAAATTATCATTATATACTAACTACTGAATCCATCACTTTCGCAGATCACAAATGTAAGCTCATTAGCTTGAGGGGTTGCACTTTTTTATTCATAAGCAATGTAAGCACGCAACATCCAAACATGTTTTTCTAATCGTCCTCGTATTTCTGTTAGCATATCAGCAGTAGGTTGGTCATTCAATTCTTCCGCTAATGGAATTCCTGTTTCCTTCATTTCCTTAATCATTGTCACATAATCTTCAGAAAGCTGATGAATCATTTCATTTTCTTTGTCATCCGCCTGCGCTTCATGAATCGTTGCTTCTTTAATGTACTTGTGCATCGTCGCCAGTGGCTTTCCATCAATAGCTAGAATTCGTTCTGCCACTTCATCAAGATCTTCTGCCGCTTCGTCATACAACTCTTCAAATTTTTCATGTAATTTAAAGAAATGTCTACCTTGAATAAACCAGTGGTATCGATGTAATTTAATATAAAGAACTGCAAAATTTGATAATTCTTGATTTAAAAAATTAACAAGTTTCTGATTATCCGGCATCAAGCACCAATCCTTTCCTTAACTCTCCTTTCTATATTTTGTTGTTAATGGTGAATTATACATTCATAATTACTTTTAAAAATATGTATCCAGGAATAGTTATGTAAACAAAACTCTTTAATAAAAGATGCTTGTAACTACATATAAGCTATATTATACGACAAAACCTTGCTTTCTTTTGCTCACTCTTAATAATGTGAGTACTTGAATGTCGCTACGGAAATACACCTACACTTTCCGTGGGTGGCTGATGAGTCTCCTTGAAAATAAAGAACAATTTTCTGCGTGCGATGTAACGCTGCCGTAGCCTTCCTTGTCCTCGTTCGTTCCTCACTGCGGGGTCTCACCGATGATAAATTAAGGACAACAGGCTAAAACCGTCCTTGTCGGACAACGCCTGCATGACCCTCGTCGGGCCTCAGGAGTCTCCTGTGTATTTCCTCCGCTTTTTCAAGTACTCTGAAGTTTTATAGTGCTTTGCATTATAAAAATCATATGCTATATCTTTTTTATGATAATTAGCATGTTATAACATAACCTTACAGTAAATTCTTTATTTTTTAATTTATAGATTGCATCTATCACTAATCAGAAAACTTATATCAGCGAAGGCAGAATACGGAGACTCCTGCGGGAAAAGCACGAGTCTGAAGACCCCGCAGCGTGGTTTTCGCGAGGAGGCTGAAGCCGTGCCCGCGGAAAGCGTAGTATTCTGCCGTAGCGATGGTATAACACTTATTCCAACCAGAATAATAGAAAGCAAACTACAAGGTTATGTCGTATAATATAGCAAATACGCAATAATATCCGATAATGCTATTAACAGAAGGGTAAAAAAAACGTCCACTTTCGCATATAGCAAAAGCGGACGTTCATCTACATCACTCGCTTAAACAGTTTTTCCATTTCATATTCTGAAAAATGAATTATAATTGGTCGACCGTGTGGACATGTGAACGGATCAGTCGATTTTCTTAAATCTTCTAATAGACGGAACATATCATCATGATTTAAATAATGATTAGCTTTGATCGATCGTTTACATGACATGAGAATTGCAGCATCTTCACGTAGTTTATAAAGATCCACTTTTCCTTCCATAATAACTTGTTCGACAATTTCTCGAATAACTTCCTCTTCAAATCCTTTAGGAAACCATTGCGGGTGGGAACGAATAACAAAGGTCTGTTCACCAAATGCCTCAAAAAACAAACCTATTTTTTGTAATTGTTCAAGATATTGCTCAATCATTAAAGCTTCCTGTTTTGAAAAGTCAAAGGTTATTGGTAATAATAATTCCTGTACCTCATTCGGTACTTCCCCTATTTTATCTCTAAAAAATTCATATTTAATTCGCTCCTGAGCAGCATGTTGGTCTATGATATACAAGCCATTTTCATTTTGCGCTAAGATATAAGTCCCATGGTGTTGTCCTATAGGATACATAACAGGAATACGATTCACCGAATCTACTTGTTCCTTTTCGTCTGGAATATTAGCGCTAGCTTGATTGACAGGTTCAGGATCTTCAACAAGTGCTTGATTTGAATAATTAGACTCTAAGACAGCATTTTGCGCTGAGACAAAAGCATCTTCTTCCATTTGTTTATCCTCATGCGTTTGAAAACCATCATTTATTGATGTATGAAAAACTGGATTCTTCTTTGGTTCCGTTTGATAAAATTCTATTGCTGCTTGTTCGGATTGTTCTTTAGGACGACTCGGAGCTTTTGTTTCTGCTCCTGAGGGTATTAGTGTTTCTTTCCGAAAAGCATTTCGGATCGTTGTTTCTACTGCTTCAAACAACTCTTTCTCTTTACTAAAGCGAACTTCTAGTTTAGATGGATGTACATTTACATCAACCAGGATTGGATCCATTTCGATCGATAACACCACAATTGGACTACGACCGATTGGAAGAAGTGTATGGTAACCATTCTGAATCGCCTTATTTAGGGCAATGCTTTTAATAAATCGTCCATTAATAATAGTTGAAATATAATTTCTTGAAGCCCTTGTTACTTCAGGCTTTGCAATATAGCCTTTTATAGAGAAATCCAAGGTTTCGTATTCAACAGGAACCATTTTTTTAGCAATATTCATCCCGTATACTTGCGCAATTATTTGCAATAAGTCGCCCCGACCTGATGATTTAAACAGTTGTTTTCCATTATGATACACCTCAAACCGAACCATTGGATGTGATAACGCCATACGGTTTAATACATCTGTAATATGACCCAATTCTGTATGAATAGTTTTCATATACTTTAGCCGAGCAGGGGTATTAAAAAATAAATCCTCGACAACTATTTCTGTTCCTTGTCTTGCATCACTTTTAGTCTTAGCTTTTACTTTACCACCTTCAAGCTCCATTAAAGTGCCTGCTTCATCTCCTGTAGATGTCTTTAGTGTTAGACGACTAACAGCAGCAATACTCGCCAAAGCTTCTCCTCTAAATCCTAACGTTTGTACATGAAATAAGTCATTTTCATTTTTAATTTTACTTGTAGCATGACGTAAGAAAGACCGTTCGCAGTCGTCCTCTGTCATGCCGTCTCCATTATCGACAATTTTTATTTGTTGAAGTCCCGCTTCTTCCACTTCAACTTTTACCCATGTACTATTCGCATCAATGCTGTTCTCCACCAACTCTTTGACTACAGATGCTGGACGTTCAACCACCTCACCTGCAGCAATTTTATTCGCGAGCGAGTCTGGCATCTGAAAAATCTTCATCTACTACTCCCCCTAGTTGCGACTTGCTTTTTTCTGTAGTTTATATAATTGATTCATCGCTTCCATTGGTGTCATTTCCATCAAGTTCAATTTTTGTAATTCACAAACAAGTTTATCTTCATTTTTAGATGTTGCTTTTTTATCACTTGTTTCAGTTACAAAAAGGGACAACTGCTGGTCTGCTTGTTGTTGTTCTTCTGTTTTGTTTCCTTCAACTATCTGCTGGTTTCCTGCTGTTTGTGTATGTTTGGTTTGTGTTCCTTCAAATTGTGCCAAGATTTTCGTTGCCCGTTCGATTAGTTCTTCTGGCAACTCAGCTAACTTAGCAACATGAATCCCATAACTTTCATCTGCAGCTCCATCTTGGATTTGGTGTAAAAAGACAACATTCCCTTGGTATTCCTCTGCACGCACATGGACATTTTTTAATTTGGCTAATGATTCATCAAGACTTGTTAATTCATGATAATGGGTAGAAAATAATGTTTTAGCATGCACGTGTTCATGAATGTATTCAATAATTGCTTGCGCCAAAGCCATCCCATCATACGTGCTTGTACCACGACCAATTTCATCTAACAAGATTAAACTCTTATCTGTAGCATTCGTAATCGCATGTTTTGCCTCTAACATTTCTACCATAAACGTACTCTGCCCTGAAACAAGATCATCGGCAGCACCGATTCTTGTAAATATTTGATCAAACACCGGTAATTCTGCTTGTTCACACGGAACAAAACAGCCGATTTGTGCCATTATCGCGGTTAATGCTACCTGCCTCATATACGTACTTTTACCAGACATATTTGGGCCCGTAATCAATAAAATGTCTGAATCCTCGTTCATGACAACATCATTAGGAACAAACGAACCGTCTTTCATTACTTGTTCCACTACAGGGTGTCGCCCCTTGAAGACCGAAACTGATCGATTATCATTTAAACTTGGGCGTGTATAATCATTCGCTTCACTTACAGTAGCAAATCCTTGCAGAACATCAATTTCACTTATTTTATCAGCTAACTGTTGTAACTGAGGAATAAACGCTTTTACTTGCTCTCTTAACTCAACGAATAGATCGTATTCCAACTCCACACTTTTTTCTTCCGCTTCAAGGATTAATGATTCCTTTTCTTTTAACTCCGGCGTAATATACCGTTCCGCATTGGTTAAGGTTTGTTTCCGTTCATATTTCCCTTCTGGTAGCAAGTGTAAGTTTGCTTTTGTTACTTCAATATAATAGCCAAACACTCGATTATATCCAATTTTTAATGATTTAATATTTGTTTCTTGTTTCTCTTTTTGTTCCAGTTCGGCAATCCATTGTTTTCCATTTCTAGATGCATCACGGTAGTCATCAAGTTGACCATGAAAACCGTCTTTGATGATGCCTCCTTCTTTAATCGTAAGTGGAGGTTCTTCTACTAAACTATTATCCAATAAATCGTATAAATTCGTTAAAGGATCGATCCCATCACTTAGCTCCCGTACATGTTCACTAGTAAATTCAGTTAATAATTGTATAACCGCTGGAATTTTATCAAGTGAATGTTTCAATTGGATTAAATCCCTTGCATTCACATTCCCAAAAGCAACTCGTCCAGATAAACGTTCCAAATCATAGATGGCTTTTAATTGTTCTCTTAAATTTTCACGCTCAAAAAATTGTTCTATAAAACCATCAACAACTTTATAACGTTGTTCAATTGATCTTCTATTTAATAATGGACGTTCAAGCCATTTTTTTAATTTCCGTGCTCCCATAGCCGTAACTGTTTGATCAATTACCCACAACAGACTTCCTTGCTTTCCTTTTCTCAAAATCGTTTCTGTTAATTCTAAGTTACGTTTGGAGTACATATCTAATGACATGAATTGATGTAACTCAATCTTTTGTGCCGGTTTCAAGTGATCGAGTGATCGTTTTTGTGTTGCCTGAATATAATTAAGCATTCTTCCAAAAGCAGTAACTAATTTCTGTTCTGGCAAATCTGCTATCAGATAGTGAAATTCATCGGTTATCTCTGTTTCATTTTGAAATGATAAAGTAACTTGTAATCTTTCTTGCAACTCCAGCTGGTAATGCTCGGGTAATTCGGGTGAAATGACAATTTCTTTTACGGGGCGATTAAATAGTTCACTTAAAACAGCTCCCCACCCATTCTCTATCATCGCGATACTTGTTTCTCCGGTTGATAAATCTGTATAGGTGATCACAAATATCTGTTCGGAAAAGTCTGTTATGCTTGCTAGATAATTATTTTCCTTTTCATCAAGCATACCACCTTCCATTACAGTTCCAGGTGTAATCAATTGTACAACTTCTCGTTTCACAACCCCTTTTGCTTGCTTTGGATCCTCTACTTGTTCACAAATTGCGACTTTATAGCCTTTTTCCACTAATGTTTTAATATAATTTTCGGATGAATGATAAGGAATCCCACACATTGGTATCCGTTCTTTATCACCTCCATCACGACTTGTTAATGTAATCTCTAATTCTCTTGATGCAGCAATTGCATCATCAAAAAACATTTCATAAAAATCTCCTAAGCGAAAAAACAAAAAACAATCTTGGTAGACTGCTTTTATCTTCAAGTATTGCTCCATCATAGGTGTGTATTTTGCCATATTCATTTCCTCCAACACGTTCCATAATCTATTTACCTATTATATCATAGGAAACCTGTCAATATTAATCGAATACCGTTAAAAATTGCAGAGTTGTGGTGGAACATTTTTCTTTTATAACCAACAGTGCTGGATAATTCCAACAATTACTCTTATAGAGTGGTTTGTCACAATAATAACTACCCGACCCCGACGTGATTTTTATGTACAATGACCCTTTTCGATTAGAATTGAATATCGACTATCGCTTCAGTAGAATACACCGATTTCCACGGGCACACACGATGTTGGTCACGCAAGCGTTGTCGCGTGTCCATAGCGTATGTAGCATACGTTCTTTAATTGAGCTACACTAAACTAAATAAGAAGGTTAAGAAGGTAAAGTGCTAATAAAAAACGAGTACGAATTAAAATTCGCACTCGCCTATCAGTTACTCTTCTTCCACTTTTGCAAGAAAATCAGGATCTACATCATCAAATTCATCATCAGATAGTTCAAAATCCCAATCATCGTCATCTGCTACTGTGCCGTGTGGATCAACCTTAACCGTTACTTTTGTTTCACCAATTACTTCTACAAGGAATTCTCTTTCTACCTCTACTTGGATTTTGTGGCCATGGCTGGAGATGTTGCACTCCAAGCAATTCGGCTGTTGAATTACCTTAGCAAATACCTCTACATCATCACCTAGTGTTTGCTCATCTTTAACAGAAAGCTTAATATAATCCGTGTAATGAACACGTTCGGTCACTACTTCTGTTTTTGTATTATCGTTGTATGAATACCAAATATTCACATCATAGCTACCATTTACTTCAACGATGTCATCACCTTTTTTCTTAGCATTGTATAAGTGGTTGATGACCCAGCAACCTAGAATGCTTGATGGTCTATGTGATGGTGTAATCGTATTTGTGTCCTGAGTGAATTTCCGCCCTTTACCAATAACTGCTTTTGTAATAATTTCACGATATTCTTGATCAAGAAAAGACATAACAACTAAAACCTCCTCTTTTTTTCATAGTCATTTTATGCAGGATATCTACCTAAAGTGAATATGAAGTTTCTCTGTTTTATAGCTTAGACCAGCTAAGGTTCTAGTTCATCCTATGCAACAGCCTATCAAAATGTACGAATATCACAAAAATTAATTTTAAAAAGAGTATGGCAAGACAAAAAAACTGGTGATAAGGTTGCTAACCTCATACACCAGTTTTTTATAGACGTTAATGCCCACAGGAACTTCCACTTACTTTTGAACCTGTTTGACCAGCTAAAACATCACCATCTGTCGAACGAATCACTTCATTTGTTACTTCCCTAGCAATTGTATTGGAAACAAGTTGTAATAAGTCATTAATTTCCACTTGTGAATCCTTAAATTCTTGAACAATTGGAATTTCATCAATTTCTTGTTGCAAACGGTCAATTTCAGCATCAACCTTTTTTTGTGCTTCTTTTTTGCCATAAGCTTGAAAATTAACGGCCTGCTTTTGTAGTGTTTTAATCTTCGTGATCAAACTTTGAATTTTTTGGTTCTTATTTAACTTGGCCTCTAATTGTTTAAAACGATCGATTTCTTCGATGTTCGCCACCATATTTGCCAGTTTGTGTGCTTCATCGATTACTTGTTTACGCGTATATTCCGCCATCTTATTTCACCTCTGCAGCATGCTCCACCATTTCACCATCAAGTGACCAGGTTTTTGCATTTGTTATTTTAACATCAACAATTTCACCAATTATTGATTTTGGACCTCTAAAGTTTACTAATTTATTTCTTTCTGTGTAGCCGGATAAAACATCTGGATTTTTCTTACTTTCGCCTTCAACTAAAACCTTGACTGTTTGTCCTTCGTATTTTGCCATTGCTTCTGCAGATTGCTTATTAATTAATTTATTTAATCGTTGCAAGCGTTCTTTCTTCACTTCCATCGGAACATTGTCTTCCCACCGCGCTGCAGGTGTTCCTTCTCTTGGAGAATAAATAAAGGTAAACGCACTTTCAAATCCAACTTCTTCCACTAATGAAAGTGTTTCTTCAAACTGCTCATCTGTTTCATTAGGGAAACCAACAATAATATCAGTTGTTAATGTTGCATTTGGCATTGCGGTTCTAATTTGACGAACAAGATCTAAATATCTTTCTCGTGTATATCTTCTGGCCATCACTCTTAATACCTCTGAACTACCCGATTGTACTGGCAAGTGAATGTGATCCAGTAAGTTTCCGCCTTTAGCTAATACTTCTACCAATCGTTCATCGAAATCTTTTGGATGAGAAGTTGTGAAACGAACTCTTGGAATATCAATTTTACGGATTTCATCCATCAAATCACCTAATCCATAATCGATATCTAAATCTTTTCCATAAGCATTCACGTTTTGACCTAGTAATGTTACTTCTTTATAGCCTTGTGCAGCCAAGTGACGAACTTCTTGGATAATATCTTCTGGCTTACGACTACGCTCTTTCCCACGTGTATATGGAACAATACAGTAGGTGCAGAACTTGTCACAACCATACATAATATTCACCCAAGCTTTGATCTTTCCTTTACGTTGTTTCGGAAGGTTTTCAATAATATCTCCTTCTTTAGACCATACCTCAACAACCATTTCTTTGCCAAACATTGCTTCTTGAAGTAATTTCGGTAGACGGTGGATATTATGGGTTCCAAAAATCAAGTCAATAAATGGATGCTTTTTCAAGATACGGTTAACAACCGATTCTTCTTGTGACATACACCCACATACACCGATGACTAAATCTGGGTTTTCTAGTTTTAAAGGTTTTAAGTGACCAATTTCTCCAAACACTTTATTCTCTGCATTTTCTCGAATAGCACATGTGTTCAGTAAGATGACATCTGCTTCATTGGTATCATCTGTCGATTCATAACCTAAATCCGTTAACAGGCCAGCCATGACCTCTGTATCGTGTTCATTCATTTGACAGCCATATGTACGAATTAAAAATTTCTTCCCTTTGCCAATTCCTTTCATATTGTCAGGGACAGCATAATCATAATGAATTTCCACATCTTCTCTTCTGCGTTTTTTCGCTTTTTTTAAGTTTGGAGGTTCATAAGTTGTTTGAAAATACTTGTTAATTAATGCTTCTGAGTCTGTGTTCTGAATTCGTTCTAGATTTGAATCCGTCTCAGATTTTATGTCTGATGGATCCATTTGTTTTATCTGATTGGCTTGTTTTCGCTGTTGTTCATTCATAACGAAATCTCCTTCCTCTGTTCATTTCATAGGTATGTCCCGAGCCAAGTTCATTGAAACCTGACCATAGCATTCCATTAAAACATTATACCAACTATTCCCTATAAAAATAAAGAACTTATACATAATTATATGGGAGATTGTCTATAAACACAAAAGATTTCTGTTTGTTTGAGACGACAATAAAAAACATTATGACGATCTTTGTCTAGGAAACTTATTTACAAAGTTTTGATAACTTATTTTGGAAACAATCTCATCAGTCAATACACTTCTCAATTGTTGGATAAAGTGATTGTAATCCATATGGTCATATAACGCTTTAACAAATGTGTCCGTACCATCAAAATCAGAACCTAAACCTAAACAATTTTCAGCACCTCTTGCTATAAAATAGTTCACATGTCTAAGTACATCTGAAATGGTTGCTTGATCTGCATCCGTTAAAAAGTATGGAACAAACGTAACTCCGATCCAACCATCTTTTTGAATCATTGCTTCAATTTGTTTGTCATCTAAATTTCGATGATGGGGCGCAATTGCTACTGCATTTGAATGGGAGGCAATTGGGTATTTTGCTAGTTTCATGACATCAAAGAATCCTTGATAAGATAAATGGGAAACATCTGTCCAAATCTGTTCGTCATTTAATAAATGGATGACTTCTTCACCGAAAGCACTTAATCCAGCACCCCTTTTCTCACCAATACCATCACAAACTGCATTTGCTTGATTCCATGTAAGTCCGACGGCCCTAACTCCTAGTCGAATTAATGTTTTAAGTTTGGTGAGGTCATGTCCAATTGGATGGCATCCTTCTAATGTTAGAATTGCCCCCTTTTCATGTTCATCTAACTCTAATAAATCCTGTTTGGATGAGATAAATTTAATATCATCATACGGTTTAATGATTTGTTCAAAAAATAAGTCAACCATCTCGAGTGCTGCACGAAATTGGCTTTCCTCTGGTACATCATCTGGGACAAAGATTGCAAAACATTGTACTTTAACAGAACTAGACTTCCATTTTTTGTAATTCACTTGTAACTCTGGACTTGATTCAAAAGAAGCATCATTTGCCCACATTTTTAATAGTGCATCGCAGTGTGCATCAATAATCATGTTCGTCACCTTACTTCCGTTTACTAGTAATCTATTAATCAGCAAAAAAAACCTGCTTGCAAATGCAAACAGGAGGCAGTCGTTTACCTTGGTTCGACAATTAGTTTAATAGCTGTTCGTTCTTCATTATCAATCATAATATCTGTGAAAGCTGGGATGCAAACTAAATCAACTCCACTTGGTGCGACAAATCCTCTGGCAATGGCTACTGCTTTTACGCCCTGGTTTAATGCACCAGCACCAATAGCCTGAATTTCTGCTGAGCCACGTTCTCTTAATACATTCGCAAGTGCCCCTGCTACTGAATTAGGATTTGAGTTAGCTGAAACTTTTAATATGTCCATTCCTAGTACCTCCTTAGTTTACTAAAGTAGTTCCACTTTAACTATATTCTTGGAGATGATAGTTATTCCCTTTTATTATGAAGTAATTTTTCTAAAAATTCAAATAATCAGCCGAAAAACGGGTGATCATCGTTAATTAAAATTCGTTCGACTTTTTTTGCAATACCTGTTTTATGATCAAGGTCAACAACAACGCCATTAAGTTGTGTTCTTCCATTTTTAGTTACTTCAAATCGCACAGGTAAATTAGTTAAAAATCGTTTAATAACCGCCTCTCGATCCACTCCTAAAATACCATCATATGGCCCTGTCATTCCAACATCTGTAATGTATGCTGTTCCTTGTGGCAAAATACGTTCATCTGCTGTTTGTGTATGGGTATGTGTTCCAACAACCGCACTAACTCTTCCATCAAGATACCATCCCATTGCTTGCTTTTCACTAGTTGTTTCTGCATGAAAATCTACAAATATTAAGTTGGTTCTTTTTTTCGCTTGTTCTAACAATTCATCCATTTTTCTGAATGGATCATCTAACGCAGGCATAAAAGTTCGGCCTTGCATATTGATAACTGCGAGTTCGATTCCATTAGATTTCACAAACATCAATCCTCTACCAGGTGTCCCTTCAGGAAAGTTAGCTGGCCGAATCATAGAATTTGCATCATCAATAAATTCAAATATTTCTTTTTTATCCCAAGCATGATTCCCTAATGTTACTGCTTGTGCACCCCATTCCAAAAAATTTTTATAAATTTTTTCATTTATCCCTTTACCCGATGCTGCATTTTCTCCATTTATAATGGTTACATGTGGTTGGTATTTTTGTTTCAATTTTTTCAAATAATTTTGAACCATACTTCTTCCTGGAGAACCAACAACATCGCCTATAAATAATATTTTCATCTCGTTTATCCTCTCTACTATTCAAATTACGTTCAGTTTTACATATTTACTATAAAAAGTCAAAATACGCCAAAGCCTGATAAGACCAGGCTCTTTATGTAAAATTATTGTTTATTACACATACGCTATATTATACGACATAACTAACCTCTTACTTTCTTACATTCTGATTGTAATAAGTGCGAATATATCGTTCCGGCAGAATACTACGCTTTCCATGGGCACAGCCTCAGCTAACTGGGTAAAGAAAAGCCCTTTACCAAGTGGATCTTCGGCTCGTGCTGTTCCCATAGGACAAGGAACGCTTCGACAGCGAAACATCGCACGAAGAAAATCGGTTTATATTTTCGAGGAGTCTCCGTATTCTGCCTTCACTGATATAATTTTCTGATTAGTGATAGTTGTAATACTCTATAAATTTAAAATAGCGAATTTACTGCAAGGTTATGTAACAACATGCCAATAACATAGAAAAAGTATATTATTATATGGTTTTATAAAAGCACTATTAAACTTCATAGTACTAGAAAAAGCGGAGGAAATACACGGAGACTCCCGTGGGACTAGTGGCATCGGTGAGACCCCGCAGTGAGGTACGAACGAGGAGGCTCACCAGCCCCCCCACAGGAAAGCGTAGTGTATTTCCGCAGCGCCACTCTTCGCTCACCTTATTAAGAACGGCCGGAAATCTTGAGCAGTTATGTCGTATAATATAGCTTATATGCATGATCTACAAGTTATAAGAAAGCAGACTCAAACAAAAATAAAGCGGCGTTTACGCCGCTTTATTTCGCATATTCAACTGATCTTGTTTCACGAATAACCGTTACTTTAATATGACCAGGATAGTCTAACTCATCTTCAATTCGTTTTCGTATATCCCTAGCAATTTTAGCAGATGAGAGATCATCAATTTCGTCTGGTTTGACCATAATTCTTACCTCGCGACCAGCTTGGATCGCAAACGATTTCTCAACCCCATCATAGGATTCAGAGATTTCCTCTAGTTTCTCAAGGCGTTTAATATAGTTTTCTAATGTTTCACTTCTAGCACCTGGTCTTGCTGCCGATAGAGCATCAGCCGCTGCGACAAGTACTGCTATAACAGAGGTAGCCTCTTCGTCCCCATGATGAGAAGCAATAGCATTGATGACAATCGCATTTTCTTTATACTTGGTTGCCAACTCTTTACCGATTTCAACATGGCTACCTTCTACCTCATGGTCAATTGCTTTTCCGATATCGTGAAGCAAGCCAGCTCTCTTGGCAAGGTTCTGATCCTCACCTAACTCTGCAGCAAGTAAGCCTGATAAATACGCAACTTCCATGGAATGCTTTAACACATTTTGACCATAACTTGTACGATATTTTAATCGACCTAGTATTTTGACTAGATCTGGATGTAGACCATGCACACCAACTTCAAACGTTGTTTGTTCCCCAACTTCACGAATATATTCATCAACTTCGCGTCTTGATTTGTCAACCATTTCTTCGATACGTGCTGGATGAATACGTCCGTCTTGAACTAATTTTTCCAAAGCAATACGCGCTGTTTCTCTTCTTATCGGATCAAATCCTGACAAAATAACAGCTTCAGGTGTGTCATCGATAATTAAATCTATTCCTGTTAACGTCTCAAGGGTACGGATATTTCTACCCTCACGACCAATGATTCTACCTTTCATTTCGTCATTAGGAAGATTTACTACAGACACAGTTGTTTCAGCAACATGATCTGCTGCACAACGTTGAAGGGCAAGAGAAAGAATGTTTTTAGCCTTTTTATCTGCTTCTTCTTTCGCACGATTTTCCGCATCCTTAATCATAATAGCAGATTCATGGCTTACCTCTTTTTCTACACGTTCTAAAATAATTTGTCTAGCTTGGTCAGTAGTGTATCCAGAAATACGTTGTAGCTCAGCTTGCTGCTCGTCTAACATCGCTTCCACTTTGCTTTCCATTTCTTCAATTTGTTGTTGTTTTTCTGTTAGCGAACTGTCTTTCTTATCTAACATGAGCTCACGCTTGTCCAGTGTTTCATCTTTTCTGTCTAAATTTTCTTCTTTCTGCATCAAGCGGGTTTCTTGTTTTTGGATTTCTACTCGTCTCTCACGAAGTTCTTCATCTACCTGTTGACGAAGTTTGTGGTTCTCATCCTTAGCTTCAAGAAGTGCTTCTTTCTTGGCAGCATCTGCATTACGATGACCTTCTTCCACTATTTGCTGAGCTAATTGCTCTGCGCTAGAGATTTTTGCTTCAGCAATAGATTTACGAATCAGATAACCAACAACAATACCGACGATTAGGGTAAGCAAACTGGAGATGATTACTGTAACTAGATTCATGGTTTCACCTCCTCTTGCTATAAACTTGTACAATCATATAAAGTCGGCATGTACAGTTTCATAAAATAATTTTAAATAGATAAAATTGTATAATAAAGAATATAAAATTATACAACATTAATTTTAATCTTGTGCATAGCTAATGTCAAGGAAACGTCAAAATTATGTAGTTTTTTTAAAAATCCCTTCGAAAAATACTGTAACAGAGTAATAATCCAGTTGGTTTTGTCGAAAATAATTGTTACATACACAAAAATCCTTGCCAACATCGTTAGCAAGGATTTTATCAACTTATACATCTAGTGCTTCTTGATTATCTTTTTTTTCTTCATCAGATTGTTGGGCTTCTGTTTGATCCAAATCATAATGTTGTCTTATTGCGGTGTGAATTTCTTCAGCCATATCTTCATTTTCTAGTAAAAATTGTTTCGCATTTTCACGGCCTTGACCAAGTCGTTCACTATTATAAGAATACCAAGCACCACTTTTTTGAACAATATCTAAATCGGAGCCGATATCAATCAATTCACCTTGTTTAGATATCCCTTCCCCATACATAATATCAACTTCTGCTTGTTTAAATGGAGGGGCAACTTTATTTTTAACTATTTTAATTCTTGTTTTGTTACCGACCATTTCATTGCCTTGTTTCAATGTTTCTGCACGACGCACTTCCAATCTTACAGATGAGTAGAACTTAAGCGCTCTACCACCAGGAGTTGTTTCTGGGTTACCAAACATAACTCCAACTTTTTCACGAATTTGGTTAATAAAAATAGCTGTTGTCTTTGACTTGTTAATCGCACCTGATAATTTTCTTAATGCTTGTGACATAAGACGCGCTTGTAAACCAACATGGGCATCTCCCATTTCACCTTCAATTTCTGCTTTTGGTACAAGTGCTGCTACAGAATCGACTACGATCATATCGACAGCCCCACTGCGTACTAATGCCTCTGCGATCTCTAATGCCTGTTCCCCTGTATCAGGTTGTGAAAGTAATAGTTCATCTACATTCACTCCCAATTTACGTGCGTAAACAGGATCAAGTGCATGCTCTGCATCAATAAAAGCTGCTTGTCCGCCCTGCTTTTGTGCTTCTGCAATTGCATGTAATGAAACAGTCGTTTTACCAGAAGATTCTGGTCCGTATATCTCTACCACACGTCCTCTTGGATAACCACCTACACCTAATGCTACATCCAATGCTAATGAACCGCTAGGAACTGTCGCAATTTTTTGCTCTGCTTGTTCCCCTAATTTCATAATCGAACCTTTACCAAATTGTTTTTCTATTTGTTTTAACGCCATATCTAAAGCTTGTTTTCGATCGCTCACTCAATTACCTCCCTATATTAAACTACTACTATCATAACTTGTTTTTTGAGATTTAACAAGCTAAAAAGCGAATATCCGTTCCCTTTATTTGGAATGATATTCGCTTCAGAAAATTACATTTCAACATAAAAATGATTTAAAAAAATCATTTTTATGACATTTTGCGCACCGAAACTTCTTTTTCATATTTTTTCACTAGTACGTTTGAAGTGTTCATCAATACAATCATTTATCATTACGATTTAGTATACAATCGTACTTCGTAAATAATCATTTTATAACTTTTATTTAAACTGTTAGACCCATTTATTATCCATTTGACAAAATTGGTAGATTAATTCTAAGCCTTTTTTGACTGCTCGATTGCGAATTGCTTCGCGATCACCTTGGAAGTTAAACTTTTTAACTATGAGTTTTCCTGATTGATGATAAAGTCCAATAAATACAGTACCTACAGGTTGTTGTTCCACTTCACTTGGACCAGCAACACCTGTAAAGCTTATACCAATATCAGTATTTAACGTTTTTTGAACATTTTGTGCCATAAGTGTTGCACAAGCTTCACTGATCGTTCCATCTTGTATAATAATTTCTTTGGGGATATTTAGAATATTCTGTTTGACGTCCGTAGTATAACTAACAATTCCACCTTTACATACATTAGAAGCTCCACTAACAGAAACAAGTGTATCCGTGAATTTTCCTCCAGTTAGACTTTCTGCTGCCGCAATTGTCATGGAATTATGTTCAAGCATTTGTACGACCTTTTCTTGAATTACTTCTTCATCATATCCATAAAAATAATCTCCTACATGATTTTGCACTTTTGATTCTGCTTGATCCAACAATTGTAGTGCTTCAGTTTTTGTATTGGCTTTTGCAGTTAATCGAATGGCAACTTCACCTTCTGATGCTAATGGTGCAATCGTTGGGTTGTGTTGTGCATCAATAAGTGGTTTTAAGTGGTGCTCCAATTGTGATTCTCCAATTCCAATAAAACGTAACATTCGCGATTGGATAACTGCATTTAATTGTAATTTTTTATCTAGATAGGGTAGTACTTGATGGTCAGTGATAGCTTTCATCTCTCTTGGAACACCTGGCATAAACACCCAAAGCACTTGATTATATTCCACAATCATTCCCGGTGCCATACCCACATCATTTGCTAGAACATGGGCATCTTGAAACACAAGGGATTGTTTTCGATTATTAGGTGTCATATGACGGTTATTCTTTGTAAAGTATTCTGTAATTTTATCCAATGATCCTTGATGTTCTACTAATTGTTGTTGTGATAATCGTTGAAACGCTTCACGGGTTAAATCATCATCTGTAGGTCCTAATCCACCAGTAATAAATACAATATCTGACCGTTTTCCGGCTTGTTCAAGTGTGGCTGTAACTCGTTCAAGATTATCTCCAACAACAACATGATAATAAGTATTCATACCATAGTCTGCTAGACGCTTGGATAACCACTGTGCATTCGTATTTGCTATTTGACCAAGTAATAATTCTGTACCAACAGCAATAATCTCGGCTTTATATTTACTCATTATTTGGAATCCCTCATTACATGCCAATTTTTCACAAAATACTCATATCCAGAAATGACAGTAAAAGTTAATGCTAGATATAGCATGATCGTTGCAAACGGAAAATCAAAATAAGAAAACGGGAAGTTATGTAATAACAATGCAGCAATCGCAACAATTTGGAATACGGTTTTTAATTTCCCCAACTGGCCAGCAGCAAGAACTATCCCCTCACCAGCAGCCACAAGCCGCAGTCCTGTAACAGCAAACTCTCGACTTATAATAACAATAACTACCCATGCTGGTGCTAAGTCCATTTCAACCAATAAAATAAATGCAGCTGAAACAAGGAGTTTATCTGCCATGGGATCGAGAAACTTCCCTAAGTTTGTGACAAGGTTATATTTTCTAGCATAATAACCATCCACCCAATCTGTTGCAGAAGCGATAATAAACAATAATGCCGCCACAAAATGTGACACCGGTAGCTGTTGGTGTCCAATCTCCCATACTCCCCAATCAAATGGAATACTTAATAATACAATGAAAATTGGAATTAATAAAATGCGTGATATAGTAATTCGATTTGGAATATTCATACTGTTCCTCCCTAGATGTTATGATTTTCAACATCAAAATAATACAAAATTCAATCTAAATAGTAAAGAAAACTTCTCGACAGGCAAGCCTTCATGCGAAAACAGAAGCAACGTGCTAAAAAGATAAACCCTTCCCATCCAACGATGAAAAGGGCCTTTTATGACTCTGATGTTATTATGCATCAGTTTTTATATTTATCCAAACATTTTGAACTTCAGTAGGTGTTATTTCATCTGAGAGTTCTAATGGTTGATCATTAATCTTAATTGTAATCGAAGAAGGATTTCCGAATTTAAGATAAATTTGATCTTCTCCTGTCATATCAATTTCTTCTGGTGAGTTATCCCCTGTTAACAAATTGTAGTAAAAACTTTTACCTTTTCCATTTTCAATTTCTAACCAATTTTCACCAGTAGTAGTTAACTCAAGTGTAAGTTCTTCGTCTGTATTATAAAATTCATAAGTGGATTCCTCGTTTTCGTACTCTACAAGTTCTAATCCAGGTTCAGCTGGATCATCTGATTCTACTTGATCAGAGTCAATTTGCTCATTTGGTGCTTCAGAGTTATCCTCATCTTGATCTTGATCCGAAGTTATATTTTCTTCTTCTTCAAGAGCAGGATCATTTTCATCTTCGTTATTATTTCCTTCAGCATCTTCCTCATCAGGTAATTTTACTTGATCAGTTCCATTCTCAGTTTCTTCTTCAATTGATTGTGTTTGACCATCATCATTAAAGATATTCGTATCCTGTTTAAAATACCAAACCATAAATAAAATGCCTATAATCAGTAGAATAACAATGACAGTTGGTAAAAAGGATAAGATTGCTGGACTTCGTGTTGTTGCCGATTCTTTTCGACTGCGTTGTACTCTTGAATAACTTATCGCACTTTCGTCTTGAATGGCTGGAAGTTCATCCTTATGCTCTTCAAATAATTCATCAGGATCCAAGTCAACAGCCAGGGCATATTCTTTTATAAAAGCACGAACATAGAAATTCCCCGGCATGATATCCATTTTACCTTTTTCAATTGCTTGTAAATACCTAGTCTGAATTTTAGTTATCTTTTGTATATCTTCTAAAGTTAAATTTTTGGCTTCTCTAGCTTCTTTAAGTTTTGCTCCGATTTCCATCTTCAACACCATCCATTTTTAAAAATCAAACATGGAAAAACCGTTATCCTGCGACAAATTTGGTTTTTCAATTGGATCATATTTAATTTCTTCATCCTCTTCACGACGAAGTTCAATAATATAATCAAAGTCATCCATGGTATATTCCGTTTGTTGTACGAATATATCTGGATGTTCCACAACTTTAGTCGCGGGTAAACGCATTATTTCTCGAACTAGTTCCCAATGTTTTTCACTTGCTCGTCTTGTTGAGACAATCCCATCAATAATGTATAGATTGTCTTCATTATACTCATCTTGGATAAGTTGATTTCTTACTGTCTGTTTCAACAATGTACTAGAAACGAATAACCATCGTTTATTTGCACAAACACTAGCTGCAACAATTGATTCCGTTTTTCCCACACGTGGCATCCCTCTAATACCAATTAGTTTGTGCCCATCTGTCTTAAATAATTCGGCCATAAAATCAACTAATAGGCCTAATTCTTGTCGGACGAAGCGAAACGTTTTTTTATCATCTACATCACTATGTATATACCTACCATGACGGACGGCTAACCGATCCCGTAATTTAGGTTTTCTCATTTTTGTAATTTTTATTGTATCCATTGTATTTAAAATTGATTTCAAACGTGTAATCTGCTCTTCCGTTCTTGATAACAAAAGCATGCCGCGGCGCGAATGTTCGACACCGTTTATTGTGATGATATTTATCGATAACATTCCAAGTAATGAGGATATATCCCCTAGTAAACCTGGTCGGTTATATTGGATTTCATATTCAAGATACCATTCTGTCTTTTGCATCACAATCTCCCCCAAAAAAAGACATCGGTTTAACAAATCTCCTAGTTTCATCATAAATGATTTTGTTCGAATAGAAAAGGACAATATTTCCATTCTAACCATAAATTTACATTTTTGTTTGCTTTTTGCAACCTTTTTCATTTCTTTAATGCATATTATATGATTCGAATTAAACTCATCATTGTTTTAGGTTGAGAGGAGGACATCGCTATCGAAATAAACTACGCTTTCCGGTGCATTGGTGGATCTCATTAATATGTTACATAAACAAACCCTTGCTTTTGATAATAAAAAAGCAAGGGTTTGGGGCTTTGAACGGCTGTGGTTTAGCGACCTATACCTTCGTTTTGAACAAGTTTTACCATAATATTTGCTATAGCATGTTGTTCTTGTTCACTGGCAGCATTCCACATCTCACGTAATACAGCCTCTTGATCGTTTTTAGCTTCTACTTGATTAGAAAGGTAACCACCGATTTCATAAGCCAATTCAGAGATAGCTTGTTGACTCATTCCTTGGCCTTGAGCTTGATGTAAGCGATCCCCAAGAAAGTCTTTCCATGATTCAAAATTATCAAGAACTGACATATCTATTCCTCCTTCATTTAACTTACAGTTGTAGCATTTGAAATAAACTAAAAGTTTATACATGGAGGAAAATGAATGTTTCTCACTACCAAGAGCCAGTTACATTGACTATTTCACCTTGAATATATTTGGATCGTTCATCTAAAAGAAAGGCCACAACATGCGCTACTTCATTAGGTTTTCCTGCTCTGTTAATCGGTATTTGTGAGATGATGTCATTCTTTTCTATCTCTGACAAATTATGATTCATCTTTGTATCAATGAAGCCGGGACTAACTGCATTAACAGAAATACCACTACCTGCTAATTCTTTTGCCAAAGCTTTAACAAATGTGTTTTGTGCGCCTTTTACAGACGAATAGACCACTTCACAACTTGCCCCAACTTCTCCCCAAATCGATGTAACTAAGATGATATTCCCACTTTGATTACGAACCATATCTGGAATAACATGTTTGGTAATCATCCATGGTGCCTTCACATGTAAAGCAATCATCTCATCCATCAAGGTTTCACTAGTATCCTGAAACAAACCATAATCACTTTGTCCGCTCGTAAAAACAATATTTTCTATTGGAAAATTAAATTGATTAATGAATGTGTGAATACCCTCATTAGTACTTAGATCACCTTTCACAACACCTAATAGAGACTCTTCTGGTAATTGGGAGACAAGCTTCTTTATTTCCGCTTCATTACGATGATAATGAAGTAATACATCATAACCTTCTGTAACTAGTCGATGAGCAATCGCTTGACCTATTTCACCGCTTGCTCCAATAATTAAACAACTTGTTCGCATCGATTCACTCATTAGATGGAAGCACTTGACAAACAGCAATTCTGTCTTCATCAATCCAATTTTCAATAAACTGGTTTGCTTGTTCGGTTGTTAGTGCTTCAATCGTAGGTAGTATGTCAAAAAGGTCTATTCCAAGTAAATTGTAATGAATAAATTGATTGGAAATAAACTCTAAAGAATTTAATGCACGCAGAAACTCTCCAATTTTTTTTCGTTTCATCCTTTCAAAATCCTGTTCACTAAGCGGATTATCTTTTAGTTTCAATAACATCGCTGTTATTTCATCAGCTAAACGGTCTGGTTCTGATGTATTACCACCTAATATGGAAAAACCAAAATTTTTCTCCAAATGTGTCTCTGATTGGAAACTAGTATCGATTAAATCTTGTTCATATAATTTTTGATAAAATTCACCACTTTTTGAAAAGAAATGATCTAATATCATATCAGATAACAAATCCTTTCGTAAAAACTCTTCCTTATCGCGGTGGTCCATTGACTCTTTTAATCCAACCATACATTTAGAAATAGACACAGGCATTTCAATTACATGTTTCTTTTTAGCTACATGATTCGGTTCTTCAGGAAAAGAACGCTCGATCGTAGACATTTCTGGAAACTGTTTACCTGCTTGATTCTCTTTAACCAGTGCCATCATTTCCTCTACATCAAAATTCCCAGCCACAAACAACGTCATATTAGATGGGTGATAAAACGTGTTATAGCATGTGTACAAGTCATCTTTGGTGATTTTATCAATTGATTCAACTGTTCCTGCAATATCAATTTGAACTGGATGGTTTTGATACAAACTACCAATTGTACCAAAGAAAGATCTCCAGTCAGGTTGATCATCATACATGCGAATTTCTTGCCCAATAATTCCTTTTTCTTTCTCAACTGATTGTTCCGAAAAATATGGATCTTGGACAAAATCTAACAATGTTTTGACATTTTCTTTTATTTCACTCGTGGACGAAAATAAATAAGCTGTTTTCGTGAATGATGTAAAGGCATTTGCAGAAGCACCACGTTTGGTAAAGTCTTGAAACACATCACGATCTTCTTTTTCAAATAACTTATGCTCTAAAAAGTGGGCAATTCCATCTGGAACTTGAGTAAAATCATTCTCCCCAATCGGTACAAAATGGTTATCAATCGAACCATAATCAGTAGAAAAAATTCCAAATGTTTTTGCCATTTCAGGTTTTGGAAGTAGAAATACACGTAGCCCATTATCAAGTGTTTCGGAATAAAGGGTTTCTTTCAATTGTTCATATACTTTTTTATTCATCACTACTTCCTCCTTTTTCCGTTAAAAAGTAAATCGTATCTAATGCAATTTTATTGGCAACTTTTAGAACATCCTTCTTGGTTACTTTTTTAACACCTTCCATTAAGTCGTCTGGTGGTAATGGATGATCGGTTAAAATTTGGTGGTATAACACCTCAATTAACCCTTGTGGATGATCGGTTGTTTCTTGTAATTGGTTGACAACCATATTTTTCGTTTCATCTATTTGTTCGTCGGTAAAGTCACCTTTTTTCATTGCTTCCATTTGTTCTAAGATAATGTCTTTTGCTTGCTTATAATCACTTGGAGCAATACCACTAAAGACAAACAGTAACCCCTTATGACTTTCAAATCGAGATGCCGCATAATAAGCAAGGCTATGTTTCTCGCGCACATTCATAAATAATTTTGAACTAGGGAAGCCACCAAAGATCCCGTTAAATACTTGCAAGGCAAAATAATCTGGATCACTAAAACGAATATTCGTTCTAAATCCAAGGTGTAATTTAGCTTGTTGGACATTTTGTTCATCCGTAACTTGGTTTACTTCATTTATATTTTTAACTGGTTGTTCTGTCGTATCGACCGAAACTGGTGTATGTTCTCTTGATAAATTTTTGGTTACTTGTTGTTGAATATCTGATGAGTCAACGTCACCAAGCACATAGATATCTAATTGATCTTCGACTAATAAGCGTTGATAATAAGTAAACAAATTTTGTTCGTCGATCTTATCTAAATCTTCTGGATAGCCATGAACATGAAGACGATATGGTTCATCACTACACATTTCATCGATTAATCGCATATTCGCATAACTCATCTTATCATCAATAATCGAATCCATTTTTTGTTTTAATGTTTGTTTTTCTCGACCTACTATCTTTTGATCAAATGCATTATTATCTGATTTCGGATGGAATAATAGTTCATTCAGTAAGGCAAAAGCCTCCGCGATTACTGGTTGTTTGGATGACAAATAATTTTCATTAGCGACTTCCATACGTACAGTTATGATATGGTTGTCACCCTTTTTTGAACTATTGATATTAAGTACGGCACCATATAAATCGTCTAAAGCTGTCCTAAGTTCTCTTTCACTTGGATATTTCCTTGTGCCTTTTTGTAATACATATGGTATTAAGGCGCGTTGGGTGATCGTTTCCCGCTGTAATGGCGCTTTAAATTTAGCCACAATATTAATTGTTTTATATTTTTTACTTGGAATAACATGTAAATTATATCCGCCTGCAGACATAGTGTCCTCATTAATTGATTGCATGGACATCCTCCCTATATTTGTTTTATGTAACATTAGCATTTCTAAGTTAACCTTGTACTATCCACCTCATTTACATGAAAGGACTTAATGCATAGTATAACGCAAAATTAAACCTGGTAACAATTACCAGGTTTAATTAAATTTCCTTATGAAGTTTTTTCTTCGGTGGTAGTTTCCGAGACTAATACAGTTCTTGGCTTACTACCTTCATATGGGCCTACAATCCCACGTTCTTCCATGGCGTCAATTAATCTAGCTGCGCGTGTGTATCCAATTCGGAATCTTCTTTGTAACATGGAAACACTTGCACTTTGCATTTCAATAATCATTTGTACTGCATCATCAAATAGATCGTCATCGACTTCACTCTTAACCTCTGTTTCTTCTTCTGGTATCATTTCATCTTGATATTGTGCTTTTTGTTGTTCCACACAATGATCAACAATACGTTCAACCTCATCATCCGATAAAAATGCCCCTTGAATTCTCGTTGGCTTAGAGGATCCTACTGGAATAAATAACATATCTCCTCGACCTAAAAGTTTCTCCGCACCACCAGAATCTAAAATCGTTCTTGAGTCTGTAGCAGATGAAACACTAAATGCTATACGAGAAGGAATATTAGCTTTGATGACACCAGTAATAACATCTACTGAAGGACGTTGGGTTGCAATAATTAAATGTATACCTGCCGCTCTTGCCATTTGTGCTAACCGGGTAATCGCATCTTCCACTTCGTTAGAAGCAACCATCATAAGATCTGCTAATTCATCAACAAGCACGACGACATATGGTAATAATGCGTGATTTTCTCCTTCTGTAGCATTCACCCGTTTAACATGTTCATTGTATCCCTCAATATTCCTTGTCCCAGTATCTGAAAATAAATCATAGCGACGTTCCATTTCTGATACCACTTTCTTCAGAGCTCTAGAAGCTTTCTTAGGATCTGTTACCACAGGGGCTAACAGATGTGGAATGCCATTATAGATATTCAGTTCTACCTTTTTTGGGTCAATCATCATCATTTTTACCTCATGTGGTTTGGCACGCATCAAAATACTTGTAATAATTCCATTGACACAAACACTTTTACCACTACCAGTTGCCCCTGCAACTAATAAGTGTGGCATTTTGTTCAACTCTGCCATTACTGCTTCACCAGAAATATCCCTTCCCAAAACAAAGGATAGTTTTGAACCTTTTTGTGCTTGTTTCGTATCTAACACTTCCCTTAAGGAAACCGTTGCAATCTCTTGATTTGGCACTTCTATACCTACCGCAGATTTGCCAGGGATCGGTGCTTCGATCCGAATATCCTTGGCAGCTAATGCTAATGCTAAATCATCATGTAAATTAACAATTTTACTAACTTTCACCCCAACATCAGGATATACTTCATATTTCGTAACAGCTGGTCCTACATGTACCTTGGTAACCCTAGCTTTCACGCCAAAGCTATGAAAGGTTCGTTCAAGCTTCCGTACGATAGCCTGAATCTGACCCTTTTCTTGATGTTGCGCATTTTGTTGTGGTTCGATTAACAAATCCATAGAAGGTAGTTGATAATCGACATTTTCTGTTTCTGTCATCGGTAATGATTCGGAGAGTTCTGTTTCTTCGTGTTGCTCTCCTTCATCCTCTGTTTTGTTATTCGTACTTTCTTGTGTTGTTGGAGGTGTTTCATTGTTTGGCTCGGTATTATCAACTGAATAAGCAATATCAGGAAAATCATTAATTTCAGGTTCTTCTATCACTTGTTCTATATTACTTGTTTCTTTTTCTGATGTGTGAATGATTGGTGTATTTGCTTCCTCTTGTTTTTGTTGTTTTTTCATGTCTCGATGTTGCTTCCAGCGTTCTTTCTGATCTTTTAATGTTGTTTTAATGTTTTTGGCTACTTTTTCTATTAAATCCCCAATGGACAACTCCGTAACAAATATTAGACCAATGATAACGGTAAATAATGAAACAAATTTCGCTCCCGCAGATGAAAATAAATAGTAACTAAATGCAAACAAAATTGCTCCCGACATACCGCCACCAATAGTGACAGAGGAAACATCACCATCATAAAAGGCCATTAAATGACTCCAAGTCGTTTTAATAATCGATGGATTTAGCGAATTTAGTAGAATTCCTTCAAATGTTTGTATATGTGTGTAAAGCAATATTCCAACAAAAATGATATAAACACCTATTAAACGTTTATTAAATAATAGAGGAACTTGCCTTTTTATCATTAAATAAATTCCTAACACAAATAAAAAAATAGAAGCGACAAAATACCATATACCAAATAATAGCCGAAACAGATTTTCTAGTATACTTGGTATCGCTCCTTCACTTATTGCACTTGCCCCGCTTCCAAATACAGCAAGAAAGATAAATAATAAACCGAGCAGCTCATATCTCACCTGTGATTTTAGTTGTTGTTGTTTCTTTTTCCTTTTTCGTTTTTTTGCCATTTGTATCACCTCTGTGAAAGATCAGAAGAAGGTTAACTTGATTAGATAAACCCTCGTCATATGTTGACAAGGGTTTATCATTAACGTAATCATACCCATTTTCTTTAGTATATCACAGAGTTAACAAGAATTGGCAAATGATTACCGTGTGCCTAATATCATTTAATGATCTCACCAGGTGTAAAAGCCGAATTTAAATAATCCTGTGGATCTGTCGAGAGTAATTGTACAACCCGGTAACTGCCATCATCCAACCGTTCAGCTTGAACCATTCGCCCGTTCACTTGAATGGTTTGACAACTATCATAGCTTGTTTGTTCGGTTGGGAAAATATCTTGTTCACTAAGAGGTGTATAAAGGATCATTGAAGCATCGTCTCCTCACCGTCTTTATTTTCTTTGATTAGATCATTTAATTTTTCCATTGCTTCCTTTACCCCACCTATTGCATCAATCAATCCATATTCAACAGCATCCGTACCGATTACATTCGTCCCAATATCACGTGTTAAGTTTCCTTTATCAAACATTAACTCCTTAAATTTTTCTTCTTTAATATCGGAATGCTCGGTAACGAATTGAATAACTCTTTCCTGCATTTTATCAATATATTCAAATGTTTGTGGTACACCAATCACTAAGCCTGTTAATCGTACTGGGTGAATGGTCATTGTTGCAGTGGGAGCAATAAACGAATAATTAGCTGATGTAGCGATCGGCACACCTATCGAATGGCCTCCCCCTAAAACGATTGAAACAGTTGGTTTGGATAGCGATGCTAACATTTCTGATAAAGCTAACCCTGCTTCCACATCGCCACCTACTGTATTAAGTAAAACTATAACGCCTTCAATTTTTGGATTTTGTTCAATTGCAATGATTTGAGGTATCAAATGTTCGTATTTCGTTGTCTTATTTTGAGGGGGTAATTGGACATGCCCTTCAATTTGACCAATAACCGATAACACATGAATATTTGAATCAGGTGCTGTTGGTACAGATGACTGCCCTAATTGTTGAATTTTTTGTACTATTGATGATGATCCTGATTGATCCTGATTTTGATCATCTTTATTTGGTAACTGTTTATCTGACATCGTTCAAAACTCCTTTCTTATCCATATTACTAGTATGAACAAAGAATAAAGATACATACAGGTGATAGTAAAGTATGTAAAAAAAAACGATGACCTAATGGCCATCGTTTTATCGATTTTCCAATATTTGCTCTAAAGTCTTTCGTTGTTCAAATGAAAGGGGAACAAGTGGCAATCGAACATCACCAACATTAATCCCTTTCAATTGTAATGCTTCCTTAACAGGAGTAGGTGAGGGTGACAAAAACATTGCATTCATAATAGGTAAAAGTTCTCGATGTATTTTTGCTGCTGTTTTTACATCCCCTACTTCAAAGGCTTCAATCATTTGCTTCATTTCGTCACCAATTACATGGGCAGCAACTGAAACAACGCCATCGCCACCGACAGACAGAATCGGTAGTGTCAAACTATCGTCCCCACTATAAACCGTAAATCCTTCATCTGTTCGTTCAATGATTTCCGATACAGCATCTAGGTCACCACTAGATTCTTTAATAGAAACAATGTTCGAAACTTGTGATAACTGTACAACGGTATCTACTGACATTTGTACGGCGGTTCGACTTGGTATGTTATATAACATAATTGGAAGTTTAGTTTCATTAGCGATCGCTGTAAAATGTTCAAGCAACCCTTGCTGACTAGGTTTATTATAATACGGATTTACTAATAAGGATGCATCTACCCCTGTTTTTTCCGCCTCTTTTGTAAAAGCAATCGAATCTTTTGTGTTGTTATCTCCAGTACCAGCAATAACAGGTACCCGTTTATCTACGACTTTAACAACATGCTCAAACAACTGCAATCTTTCTTTAAGCGAAAGTGTAGGAGATTCCCCAGTTGTACCAGATATGACCAAACCATCAGATCCATGATCGATTAAATAGTTGACCAACTCAGTTGTTCTATTAAAATCGATATGTTGGTCTTGATCAAATGGGGTTACCATAGCTGTTAGTACTTTCCCAAAATTCATGATGAAGTAGTCTCCTTTCATCTGCAACTTTAAACATCACATACAAACAATAGGTTACACGTTAAGATGATTGAACGGCTCATCATCCTCCTTCAAACTTAGATGATTTGCCATTCCACCTAATTGAAAGGCTCGATGAAGATCATTTACAGCTTTTTCAACATCTTGTTCATGAATAAGCACCCAAATGGTTGTATGACTGTCAGCTGACTGTAAAATTTGAATACCAGCATCTGTTAGTGTTTGCACTATTTTAGCAGTTACACCTGGTATTCCTGTCATACCTGCACCAATAACGGAAACTTTTGCACATTGTTTTGTTAATTCTGGTTGTAATCCAAGTGCTTGGAGTAACGCTACTGCTTGGTTAGTAAATGTTTCAGGAATCGTATAGATAACCCCAGTTGGAGAAATGTTAATAAAGTCGATAGAAATACCTGCTTCGGCCATTGCTTTAAATACTTTTGAATGTAGCTGATATGCTTTTTGATTATCATTTACCTTGATTTGTGTGATACCAGACATATGCGCAATTCCCGTCACAAGACGGTCCGACATTGGTTGAAGTGGTCCTTTCAGTTCGGATGATGCTTGATCCGTTACAAGCGTTCCTTCATCTTTAGTTTCTGTTGAGCGAACGCGTATAGGAACCTTTGCACCTTGTGCAATCTCAACTGCTCTTGGATGGATCACCTTTGCACCTTGGTAAGCAAGATGACACATTTCTGCATAGGTAACGGTTTTTAAGGCTTGCGCAGACTGAACTAGACGTGGATCTGCGGTCATTATACCATCAACATCCGTAAACACATCGATGAAATCAGCAGATAATGCCACACCAAGTGCAGCTGCTGATGTGTCACTGCCTCCTCGACCGATTGTTGTGATCTCGCCACTAGTTGTCTTCCCTTGAAATCCAGCAACAACGACAACATCGTGTTGTTCTAATTCTTGATAGATACGATCTACTTTGATAGTTTTGATTTTAGCTTCAGTAAAGTCTTCATTCGTGATCAGGCCAGCTTGTGCCCCTGTTAATCCTAAAGCAGAAATCCCATCCCTATTTAATTCATGGGAGAGAACAACGGATGAAATGGTTTCTCCACATGATAGTAGTAAATCTTGTTCCCTTGGACTAACCTTACCTTCAGGATACTCAATCAACTCTAGTAGGGAGTCTGTTGCATAAGGGGCAGGGTACCTTCCCATGGCTGATACAACAACCACCACTTTATAGCCCTCACTAATTGCCTGACTTATATGGTTTATCGCGTGTTGTCTTGAGCTTTTATCTTTTACAGATGTTCCACCAAATTTCTGAACTAAAATCTTCATGTTGTTGACACCTCGAAGTTAGATCAATTTATTTTTAACAAGTGCCTCTGCAATTTGAACAGAATTCCATGCTGCTCCTTTTAGAAGGTTATCAGAAACAACCCATAAGTGGAAACCTTTTGGATTATCAAGATCCTTTCTTACTCTACCAACAAATACATCACTTTTTCCAGCAGCGCTTAATGGTGTTGGATAGGTTTGTGTAGATGGGTCATCCTCTAATACGATACCATCTGCATTGCTTAATGCTTGTTGAATGTCTGCCACTTGTACGTCGTCCTTATCAATTTCCACATACACACTTTCCGCATGAGATGTGAAGAAAGGTAATCGTACACAAGTTGCTGCTACTGGTAGTGTAGGAGCATGCATGATTTTCTTCGTTTCATTTATCATTTTCATTTCCTCAAACGTATAGCCATTATCTTGGAATACATCGATTTGAGGCAATGCGTTAAAAGCAATTGGATAATGATTTTTATCACCTGCAACAGGCAATAATTCAGGTTTTAATTCTTCCCCATCTAAGAAATCCTGTGTTTGGCTTCTTAATTCCTCTGTTGCAGCATTCCCTGCTCCAGATACAGCTTGATAAGTGGACACAATCACCTTAGAAAGTCCATATTGTTCTTGAATTGGCTTAAGAGCTGCAACCATTTGAATTGTGGAGCAGTTTGGATTTGCGATTATCCCATTATGTTCTTTTATATCTTCTTCGTTTACCTCAGGAACGACTAGTGGGACATTTTCATCCATACGAAAAGCGCTCGTATTATCAACCACAACTGCTCCACGTTTCACTGCCTCATCTGCTAGTTTTTTAGAGACAGATCCTCCTGCGGAAAACAATGCAACTTGGATACCTTCAAAACTTTCAGGCGTTGCTTCTTGTACGGTATATGTTTCCCCTTTGAAATTTAGTTTTGTACCTGCAGAACGACTTGAGGAAAGTAAGCTTAATTGCTTGATTGGAAAATTCTTATTTTCTAAAGTTTCTAACATTTTTTGACCTACTGCACCTGTTGCACCGACTACTGCTACATTATACCCTTGTTGATTTGCCATCATTATTTCTCCTCTCAAAATTTTCTTACTAGTTAACATCCTATACTAGCTTAAAAAGATTATCAATCTATATTTTAACATACTAGTAAGATATTGAAAGGATCTAACATGTTAGTTTCGTTCAATTAAGACTGGTTGTAGTTGTTTAAACTCTAATGCATGTTCAATTGTTTTTGGGATTAGCGTCATATCTGATACGAGAGAATTTGGTTTTTTTATTGGATCGTCCTGGCCATATGGCACAAAGTACATGAGCTTGGTTGACATTAACCGCATTAAGTTCGTGCCATTTAATCCTAATGCGTCATTCGTCGAAATAGCTAACACAATCGGATTACCATTACGCATCGTTGCCTTCGTTGCCATTAACACCGGGCTATCAGAAATCGCATTCGCCAACCGACTCATCGAATTACCTGTAAGTGGTGCAAGCACCATACAATCTAGTGGCTCTATTGGACCAAGAGGTTCTGCATCAACGATGGTAGTGATTGGCTCTCTACCAGTTATATCCTTTATTTTTTGCAGGTGATCTTTTGCTTTACCAAATTTGGTATCTGTTGTTTGTACGGTATAAGAAACAACAGGAACGACTTCTGCTCCCAATTCAATCAACTTTTCAATTTGCGGAAAAACATCATCATAGGTGCAGTGTGACCCTGTTATTCCAAATCCGATTTTTTTACCTTTTAAAGACATGTTATTTTTTCCTCCCCTGAAACGCTTCTCTTAAAATTTGTTCAATAACAATGCCTAGAATTTCGCCAGCAGTTTTTGGTGCTACCATCCCTGGTAAACCGAGAGAATGTAATGCGTTTATCCCTCTTTTCTTTGCATAGTCAAAATCAACACCACCAGGTTTGGAAGCTAAATCAATAATTAATGTGTGTGATTGCATCGGTTTAATCGCCTCATCATCGACTACTAATGATGGAACAGTATTGATTAAGATGTCACAGTTTGGAGTATATGCAGTTAACTCACTAATGTGAAATGCCTTTAATCCCATTTCATTTGCTCTCGCGATATCCTCTTTTTTTCTTGCTCCAACAATGACCTCTGCCCCTAGTCCAGAGAATTTACTTGCGACACTTAATCCAACTCTTCCTAACCCGAGAACAATAACTTTAGATGAGTGGATAGTAAAGTCTGTATTTTGAATTGCAATCATTATTGTCCCTTCAACAGTTGGAATCGAATTATAGATTGCCACATCATTTCGGTTCATAAGGGGCACTAATTGAAGATTTGCTTCTTTCACACAGTTTGTTAAATACTCGGTTGCGATCCCGCTAAATACAAGACAATGACTTGGTAATTTTTTAAACCAATCAACAGTTAATTTTATATTTTTATCAGAAAAGACTGTTTCAATATACCCATCTTTATTAATACCTGGAATAGGCAAGATGACTGCATCAAGGTCGGTAACTTGTAAATCTTCTAATTCCACTTGTTTAACGTCCGTAAATCCTTGATTTAATTGATTAAATCCTACTAACTGAATAGTTAAATCGGATGATCTAGATAAATTTTTGATCATCTCTAAATACCTAGCATCACCGCCTAATACAGCTATATTTTTCGTTCGTACCATTTTTTCACCTCACCTGGTGTAATCACTTTTCTTTGTTATTTTATGATACATTCACTAGTTAGTGATTATTTGCATGAAAAAAATCTGCCACGAATGGCAGATTTTTTTAGAGTTATATTTCTTGTTTTTTAAAAGGGCATAGTTACAAAACACCCTTTTCAAAATCCTACGAAAAAGTTAGTGCAAAAGAACACACTTTGCTTTCTAACTCTAATTGAAACCAGATTCATTGCTTCAGCAGAATACTCCGTTTCATATAGACGAAGTTATCATCAGCCTCTAGATCTGCTGTGAAGTGGTAATCAGCACATATTTATGAGCTAAATGTGCCCTGGATTTACTCTGAAGTGTGAAATCAGTACACGAATACGTGCTAAACGTGCCCTGGACTGTTAAAAGCATAAAACTAATACAGGTTATTGCACATCATATAGCTACTGTGTACAACCTTGTAGTAGATCATAAAGGCAATTCCAGCTATGATTCGATGATTATCATATCATCACCAATTGTTTTTATATCCTTCCAATTAATTCTGGTGCTATCCCCTTCACGTTTCATTCCAAACCAACTATAATTTGGGACAATAAACGATTCAATTTGTCCAGTTTTTTCGTTTAGTTCAAGATCCGTTTGCCCTAATACACCTAATCGTGTCCCGCTTTTGACATTAACAATTTCTTTTCCACTAAGATCTTTATATCGCAATCCAACCCCTCCATTAGGAAATATTTATCATTATCTACCCGCCAAAAACGCAATCAGATTCTACTAGTATATTATGCACTCATAAAACAACCTATGAGTAAAACTCATCGGTTGCCCTATTTCGGTGATATTAATGCACTGGAATAAGAGCCATTAAACATTTGTTGAATTACTTTATATGTGGAACTGTGACTTACAGCATCTATTGCTTCTATCATCTCATCCAAAGTGCGATGTCGTTGTAATAACAGTTCATTTTTACCATTTCTGCTCATTCTACTATTGGTGCTCTCGAGACTTAGCATTAAACTACCCTTTAATTGTTCTTTACTATTTGTCAATTCCTTATCAGTTAAACCGTTTTTCATTAGATCATCAACGGTTTGCTCAATCGTTTCTTTTAACAATGGCAACTGGCTTTTGCCTGTACCAGCATAAATTGTTAACAGTCCATTATCTAAAAATGAGCTATGATAAGAAAACACAGAATACGCTAATCCACGCTGTTCGCGAACTTCTTGAAATAATCGTGAACTCATACTACCACCGAGAATATTGTTCATCACAACTAAACTATAAACATCCTGATCATCGATGGAAAGCCCATTATATCCAATACAAAGATGAGCCTGTTCTGTTTCTTTCTTACGTTGAATATGATCTGCTACAAACGTTGGTTTTTCATAACGATACCCTTCTTGATTTGTTTCAAATTCTCCAAAATATTGTTCTATTTCGCTAATAAAAGTGTCCTCCACATTACCAGCTACTGATATTACGATATTATTAGGTGTATAATTTTTGTTCATATAGTTTCGTAAATCATCTGGTGTGAACGACCGTAATATCTCCTCTGTTCCAAGTATCGGAAATGCTAATGGATGGTTTCCATAAGTAGCCTCTGACAATAAATCATGCACAATGTCATCTGGTGTATCCTCAGACATTTTTATTTCTTCTAGTACAACATTCTTTTCTCTTTCCATCTCTTGTTTATCAAACGCTGAATGAAAAAACATATCTGCAAGAATCTCTAATGCATATTCCTTATGTGTATCCAACACTTTTGCATAGAAACAAGTATACTCTTTTGAAGTAAAGGCATTTACTTGACCACCAATTGCATCAAATGCTTCTGCAATATCTCGTGCTGTTCGCTTTTCTGTCCCCTTAAAAAACATATGTTCCAAAAAGTGTGATATTCCATTGTTTTTACTATCTTCATTACGAGAACCTGTACGAATCCAAATACCCATCGTTACTGATCTAACCGCTGGAATGTCTTCAAGTACAATACGTAGGCCATTTTGACATGTATGTTTTTTTAACAAAGCACTTCCTCCTAATTAACGTCAATCATTCAGTTTATCTTTTCTCACTTAATAGTTTTTCTAATGATACAATTTTATACCCTTTTTGTTGGATGTTTAAAATTAATTCCTCAAGCCCTTGTTCGACCACATTTGTTGGATGCATGAGGATCATCGCACCTGGATGTAGATTATCCATAACTCGGTTAACCATAACAGAAGTGGAAGGTTTTTGCCAATCTATCGTATCAACAGACCATAAAATTGTTTCCATTTCAAGTTGAGAAGCCGTTTCAACTACTTGTTGATTAAAACTTCCACTCGGTGGTGCAAACCATTTAGGCTGTTCATCTGTAATCGCTTCTAATATATCATTGGTTCTTTCGATCTGTTCTGTATTTTGAGCAGTTGACAAACGTTTCATGTCTGGATGATTATAGGCATGATTTCCAATTGTATGCCCTTCTTCTTGAATCATTTTCACTAATTTTGTGTTATTACTTGCCCATTTTCCTTCGATAAAGAAATTAGCTTTTACATCATGCTTTTTTAAGGTATTTAACATACTTGGAATGTTATCTGTTCCCCATGCAACATTAATTAGAAAAGCTACCATTTGTTTATCAGGATGTCCTCGGTAAATTGGAGAAGGTGGTAAATCCTCTAACGATACTTCAGGCTCAACCTGTTCATATATTAATAAGGATTGATCGAATTCACCATTTTCACTCATCTTTTCATATGATTTTTCAATATTAATTTTAAGGCCATTTAAACCTGGCATCTTTTTCCATACATTATCTATTTTAGCATCTTGAGGAGGTTCCTCAAGTTCTTGACTCTTCTGTTTAATTTTATTATATATTTCTTCTTTATGTAAAACAGGTTCTGAAGGTTGCGAATAGGAATCCTCACTTTTAATTGCAAAAGGATTTAACTCTGGTTGAAATGCAATAGTAGCCAAAATGATAAATGCGATAAATTGAATTACTAAACGTTTCACACTATCCCCCCTCACATAAGCCTATGAAAAAATGGGACAAGGTAGAACGTTTCCCGTACAAATAATGATCATAATCCTTTCATTGAATAATGAAAGGTATTATGTCATAAAAAACATAAACTCCGACGTACATCGTAATTTCTGCAATTTTAAAAAGGTAAGTGCTAGACTTCCGCTGCGGAAATACACTACGCTTTCCATGGGTGGCTAATGAGCCTCCTTGAAAATAAAGCCCAATTTTCTGCGTGCGATGAGTCGCTGTCGAAGCCTTCCTTGTCCTCATTCGTCCCTCACTGCGGGGTCTCATCTAGGATACATTAAGGATTACAGGCTAAAACCGTCCTTGTCGGACAACGCCTGTATGACCCTTGCCGGGCCCTAGGAGAGTCCGTGTATTTCCTCCGCTATGGTGTGTGTATCGTAATATTTCATAGCCTTTTGCTTGATTATATGAACACAGAATCACTTTTCACATGGATAATACACCCAGACCAAGCTATTGCTTTAGGTATCTTATCTGACGTTAATAAGAAAACTACTACAGCGTAGGTAGAATACGGAGACTCCTTTGGGAACAGCGCGAGCCGAAGATCCACTTAGTAAAGTGGGCTTCTTTACGAAGTTAGCTGAGGCCGTGCCCATGGAAAGCGAACTATTCTACCGAAGCGATCATATAGCACTTAGTTTTAATCAGGAAAAAGTATAATTCACAAAAAAGAGTTACGTCGGTGTTTCTATCAACTATGAATAACCTTCTAATTTAAAAAAAGCCATAAAAAAAGAAACTGGCTTGCCAGCTTCTTACTTTTTTAGGACTTGGATTTTTCGCTTTTTTCCTTTTCTTCCTTTAATACAGCTTTTCTTGACAAGTTTACTCTTCCTTGTTTATCGATTTCTTTTACTTTAACCATAATTTTATCACCAATCGATACTACATCTTCGACTTTGCCAATTCTTTCCTCAGCTAACTCAGAAATGTGAACAAGCCCTTCTTTGCCTTTGTATAATTCAACAAAAGCGCCGAACTTTTCAATTCGTTTAACAGTACCTAGATACATTTCACCAGCTTGGACTTCACGAACTAAATCTTCAATGATTTTTTGAGCCTTTTTATTCATATCCATTTCTGTGGAGGAGATGAACACTTTACCATCTTGCTCAATATCAATTTTCACTCCAGTTTCTTCGATGATCTTATTGATTTGCTTACCACTTGGTCCAATAACATCACGAATTTTATCTGGGTTAACACTCATTGTTAAGATTTTCGGTGCATATTGAGATAGTTCCTCTTTTGGTTGACCGATCGTTTCAAGCATGTGATTTAAGATATGCATACGACCTTTTTGTGCTTGTGTTAATGCTTCTTCTAAAATCTCTTTTGAAAGTCCTTCGATCTTAATATCCATTTGTAGCGCTGTAACACCTTCAGAGGTACCAGCAACTTTAAAGTCCATATCACCTAAATGGTCTTCCATGCCTTGAATGTCACTTAAAATCGTGTAATCTTCTCCTGATTTCACTAGCCCCATTGCAATTCCAGCTACCGGTGATTTAATAGGTACACCTGCATCCATCATTGCCAATGTACTTGCACAAATACTTGCTTGTGAAGTAGAACCGTTTGATTCTAATACTTCTGAAACAAGACGGATTGTGTATGGAAACTCTTTTTCAGAAGGTACCACTTTTTCTAGTGCACGTTCACCTAATGCACCATGACCAATTTCTCTTCGGCCAGGACCTCTGATTGGGCCAGTTTCTCCAACACTGAATTGTGGGAAGTTATAATGGTGCATGAAACGCTTAGATTCTTCTAAGTCTAAACCATCTAGAATTTGCACATCACCAAGTGCTCCTAGTGTACATACGCTTAGTGCTTGCGTTTGACCTCTGGTAAACAACCCAGAACCGTGCGTTCTTGGTAACACACCAATGCGAGAAGATAGTGGACGGATCTCATCAATTTGACGTCCATCAGGTCTGACGTTTTCTTTTGTAATAAGTCGACGAACCTCTTCTTTAACAATCTTGTCAAGAACTCCCTTAACTTGGTTAATAGTCGATTCTTCTGCTTCCTCATATTCAGCAACAATCTGTTTCTTAACCGTTTCAATCGCTTCTTCACGTGCATGTTTTTCTTGCACTTGAATTGCTTGAACTAGATCCGCTTTTGCTTTAGTTTCTACTTCCGTGGTAATTGCTTCATCTAACTCAAACAAAGTAACTTCCATCTTCTCTTTTCCAACTTCAGCAATTATTTCTTCTTGGAATGCAACAAGTCTTTTGATTTCTTCATGCCCAAACATAATTGCTTCTAACATTACTTCTTCTGGAACCTCATCTGCCCCAGCCTCTACCATGTTAATCGCATCTTTCGTACCTGCAACGGTTAGGTGAATGTCACTCTTCTCTTCTTGTTCAATCGTTGGATTGATCACGAACTGTCCGTCCACTCTTCCAACAATAACCCCTGCAATTGGTCCTGCAAACGGAATATCTGAAATACCTAGTGCAAGAGATGAACCGATCATCGCTGCAATTTCAGATGGATTATTTTGGTCTACACTCATTACCGTACTGATGACTTGCACCTCATTACGATAGCCATCAGGAAACAATGGACGAATTGGACGGTCAATTAAACGTGACGTTAAAATTGCCTTTTCACTTGGACGTCCTTCTCGTTTAATGAAACCTCCAGGGATTTTACCAACAGCATAAAGTCGCTCTTCATAGTTCACTGTTAGTGGAAAAAACGGTAAATCTTTTGGTTCATTTGAGCCTGTTGCTGTAGCTAATACAGATGTATCACCATATTGAACCATGCAAGCTCCGTTTGCTTGCTTAGCCAATTCTCCAATTTCAACCGTAAATGGTTGACCAGCTATTTCGGTGGAGAATACTTTCTTTTCTTCTGCCATACTTCTTGTACTCCTCTCAAGGTAAATAATAAAAGAGTGCCCTTGTTTATGAGGATGTTCAAAAAAGCCAAGATTATGAAATGTTTAAACTAATTTTTAATTCTCAGCCGATTGATCCTCAAGGAAAAGCTCTATGTACCTATTTTTGTGTACAGAAAAAGCGGGAATACTCCCGCTTTTAAGTACATTAACGACGTAAACCAAGTTTTTTAATAAGTTCACGATAACGTGTTACGTCTTTTGCACGTAGGTAGTTTAATAAGTTACGACGTTTACCTACCATTTTTAATAGACCACGACGTGAGTGGTGATCTTTCTTGTGAACACGTAAGTGCTCGTTCAAGTTTGTAATTTCTTCCGTTAGGACAGCGATTTGTACCTCTGGAGATCCAGTGTCGGTATCATGAGTTTTGTACTCATTAATGATTTCATTTTTACGTTCTTGTGTGATTGCCATCCTGTTCACCTCCTATAATGTTTAAATCCCCATTCCCCTAGCAAGCGTCGGAGTACTTCGCATTGCCAAGCGGATGGTTTCCGTAATTAAGATTACAACTTTTTTTGTGAAAATGCAAGAGTAAATTTATTCTTCTTGTAAAACTGAGCGGATTTTTGTCTCATCCTCTTTTAATTGGGTTACTAATTCCTCAATTCCATTAAACTTTTTTTCTTCACGAATGAATTTTTTCCATTCTATTATTAATTCTTGCCCATATAAATCCCCTTTATAATCAAAAATATGAACTTCAATAGATGGTTTTTCGACATTTTCATGAAAAGTGGGTTTATAACCTAAATTCGCCATACCGGGATAAGTTTTTCCGTCAAATTTAACGACAACTGCATAGACCCCAACCTTAGGCAATAAATAGTTTGCCGATGGCCTTATATTTGCGGTTGGATAACCGATTGTACGCCCACGTTTGTCTCCTTCATTCACTACACCTCTCACTGTTAACGCCCGCCCCAGTAATTCAGTAACTTTATCAACTTGTCCATTTTCCATATATTCCCGAATTATTGTGGAGCTAATTTTCTGACCATTGTTTGTCTGTTTTTCAATAACAGTATATTGAAACCTACCTTTTGCATGATCAGCAATCGTTTCCATCGATCCCTTTCCTTTATGTCCATATGTGAAATCAAACCCAGCAACTAAATGCTTTATATTTAAATCAAGAATAAAGTGATCAATAAATTGTGCTGGAGCAACCTGTGATAGTGTTTCATTAAACGTTATCACATATAAGCGCTCGACACCAAGTGCTCTCAATATTTCTTGTTTCTCGACTAAGGGTGTAATATAGTTTACATGTTTGTTTTCCTGTTTTAATACTACAGATGGATGTGGAGAAAAAGTAATCACACTACTCTTAACATTGAGTTCCTTCGCTTTGTTCATTGCAGTTTGAATAACTTGCCTATGTCCTTGATGGATACCATCAAAAAAACCAATAGCAGCTACAGATGCCGGGATTTGATCTTTCGGTAATTGATGTGGATAACTTAATCTAATTGTTTCCACTATGTTCACCTACTTTCTTTATTCCATTTGAAACACTTTAACTGGTTTGATCAATTCGCTTTTGTTTGGATGATTTTGATAAATCGCTAATAAATGTCCATTATATTCCACTTTAAATGGATCGGTTTTTAGTGGTTGCTTCGGTACATGTAGTTTTTGTCCATGTAATACCTTTTCTTTCAAATTTGCATCTACTTGCCACGTATCAAGATGCTCTAATCCTTGAGAGATGGGGGAGAGCAACTGATTGTGCTTATCTAGTTCTGTTGCTTGTTCCACTTGAGCAAATGTATATGTATTTGCCTTATGAAAGGAGCCTGTTTGTGTTCGAACTAAATTAGACATATGAGCCGGGAAACCTAAAGCTTTTCCTATATCGACACATAATGTACGTATGTACGTTCCTTTTGAACAATTCACTTCAAACATAAATCTGTAATCTGTTTCACTTTTTCGCTCTACATCCGATAGTAGCGTTAGATGATGAATCACCACAGTACGCTGTGGGCGTTCAATTGTTTTCCCTTCTCTTGCATATTCATATAATTTTTTCCCATTCACTTTAACAGCTGAATACATAGGTGGTGTCTGGTCAATATTCCCAACAAAGTTTTGTAAAACTTGTTCAATATCTGATTTAGCCAATTGTTCACCTATCTCCTGCTGTTCTATTACGTTACCTTGTGCATCTTCTGTTTCCGTTGCTTTACCTATCGAAATTTCTGCAATATATGTTTTGGTTGTTTCCGTTAGATACGGTACAATTTTTGTTGCTTGTCCAATACAAATAGGTAGCACTCCCTCCACTTCGGGATCTAGTGTACCAGTATGTCCTACTTTTTTAGTCTTAAATAATTTTCTGATCTTGATTACACAGTCATGAGAAGTAAGTCCTTTTGGCTTCCATAAGGGTAGTATACCATCCATGTATGGATCCCTCCACCTGCTAATTTTCCTTAATAATAGACAAAACCCTTGTTAAAAACAAGGGTTTTGTCTAATTACTTCATTCGTTTGATTCATTTAACTCACGTAAAATATGCTCAATACGATTCCCTGTTTCAATCGCTTCATCAAATTCAAAAAACAATTCAGGAGTTTTTCTTAAACGAATTCGTTTACCAATTTCAGAGCGTATAAACCCTTTTGCTTTTGCAAGACCAATTAATGTATCTTGCTTTTGTTTATCTTCTCCAAGAACGGAAATAAAAACCTTTGCTTGTTGCAAGTCACCTGTAACCTCTACATCCGTTACGGTAACAAATCCAACACGAGGATCCTTAATTTTTCTTCCTATGATGTCCCCTAGTTCTTTTTTCATTTGCTCGCCAACTCGATTTGCTCTTATATCACTCATTAACGACCACCTCTTCTATATTTGAGGGAATGTTATATAAGTTTTCATACCAATGGAATCATTATAACCATTCCGTATTTGTCAATGTGCGTTCAAGTTCTGGAAAGGAATCCATCAAGTCTAGAGCTTGTTGGATCACCCTTTCAGATTGAACCTTACTACTTGAAATTGTCACTAAACCAAATTGCGTTCGTTGCCACAAGTCTTGATAAGCTATTTCACTTATAGCAATATTATAGTCATTTTGTATCCTTGTTATTATTCTTTTTATAACAGAACGTTTTTGTTTTAATGACTGTGCTTCATAAATAAAGCACTCTACTTCTACATACAAAATCATACAGGTTTAATTTCTTCCATTATATATGCTTCTAATATGTCGCCTTCTTTAATATCATTAAATTTCTCTATTGTGATACCACACTCATAGTTTGTAGCGACTTCTTTGGCATCATCCTTAAACCGTTTCAGTGTATCGATTTCGCCTTCATAGATGACAATTCCATCTCGAATCACACGGACTCCAGCATCACGAGTGATTTTACCTTCTGTTACATAGCTTCCTGCAATGGTCCCGATTCTAGAGACTTTAAATATTTCTCGTACTTCTGCTTGCCCAATAATTTTCTCTTGGTATTCAGGGTCAAGCATACCTTTCATTGCGGACTCAATTTCTTCTATTACTTTGTAAATAATACGGTGCAGCCTTACATCAACATCTTCAGTTTCTGCTGCTTTTTTCGCGTTTACATCAGGTCTGACATTGAAACCAATCACAATCGCATTGGAAGCAGATGCTAAAATAATATCTGATTCGGTAATCGCACCTACACCTGTATGAATAATATTTACTTTTACACCTTCGACATCAATTTTCTCAAGGGATGAGGCTAGTGCTTCAGCAGAACCTTGAACATCTGCTTTCACAATAAGATTAATATCTTTTACATCACCTTGTTTAATTTGTTCAAATAGATCATCTAGGCTAACTTTCGCTTTATCTCCGCGTTTTTCTTCAATTTGTTTTTGTTGACGTGCTTCACCAATTTGACGAGCTTTTTTCTCATCGTTGAACACGATAAACTGGTCCCCGGCTTGAGGCACTTCATTTAGCCCTGTAATCTCCACTGGTGTCGATGGACCAGCAGTTTGCACACGGCGACCCAAATCATTGACCATCGCACGTACGCGTCCAAATGTATTGCCAACGACAATCGGATCTTGAACTTTTAATGTACCGTTTTGTACAAGTAATGTTGCAACCGAACCACGGCCTTTGTCTAACTCAGCCTCAATAACCGTTCCGCTCGCATTACGGTTAGGATTCGCTTTTAATTCTTCCACTTCTGCAACTAGTTGAATCATTTCAATTAAATCATCAATTCCCTCATGTTTGATAGCAGAAAGATTAACAAAGATCGTACTACCACCCCAGTCTTCAGGAATTAATTCATGCTCTGTTAATTCCTGCATCACTCGGTCTGGATTTGCCCCTTCTTTATCCATTTTGTTCACCGCGACAATAATTGGAACCTCTGCAGCTTTGGCGTGGTTAATTGCTTCAACCGTTTGTGGCATAACCCCATCATCAGCCGCAACAACAAGTATTGCAATATCTGTGACTTGTGCACCACGTGAACGCATACTAGTAAAAGCAGCGTGCCCTGGTGTGTCTAAGAAAGTAAGCTTCTTATCATTCGCTTCGATTTGATAGGCACCGATATGCTGGGTAATCCCCCCAGCTTCACCTTCCGTCACTTTGGTGTGACGAATCGCATCAAGTAGTGTTGTTTTACCATGGTCAACGTGTCCCATAATGGTGATCACGGCTGGACGCTCTTCTAAATCTTCCTCATGATCTTCTTCAATGAAATTATCTAAATCTGTTTCATCAAGTTCTACTTTTTGTTCAACCTCGACACCGTATTCTTCACAAATAAGCTCGATGGAATCTGCATCAAGATCCTGGTTTTTTGTTGCCATCACACCAAGAAACATTAGCTTTTTAATAATTTCACTTGCATCTTTATTTAATTTTTCCGCAAGATCTCCAACGGTTAATGTTCCAGAATATGTTATTTTTGTTACCGCTTCTTGCTGCTTCGCTTGATTATTAGTTTGTTTTTTATCATTATTTTTCATATGTTTATTTCCCTTACCTTTTTGTGTTGTTTGTTGTTTTTTATTTGTTTTACTCTTGTTGTTCTTAGGTTGGGAATTTTTCTTATTATTATTAGTATTTGTTTGACCTTGATTATTCGATTTTGTATTCGAATGATTTGTATTAAATGCTTGGTCTAATTTTTCTCTTGTTTGATCTGAGATTGTTGACATATGATTAGATACTTCAATTTGTAATTCTTTTAACTTATTAATAACTTCCTTACTAGATACATTCTTTTCCTTTGCATATTCATAAACGCGCGTTTTACTCATACGTTCACCCCCGAATAGATTCATCGAGTAACGATGTAATTTTAGTGGCGAATCCTGTATCTAAGATAGCGACAGCAACACGACCTGTTTTTCCAATAGCTTGTGAAATCGTATCACGATCATCTACAATCCGTAAAGGAATTTGATAATAAGAACATTTATCAACTATTTTTTTTCTAGTCTGTGGTCCTGTATCACTAGCTAAAAGTACAAGTTTCGCCTTTCTTTTCTGAATATCGCGTATGATGGACTCCTCTCCCAATGTGCATTTTTTCGCACGGTACGCAAGCCCTATCAAATTCAGATAACCCTTACTCAATTTTCTTACCCTCTACAATCATTTGTAATTGTTCGTAAATTGAATCGTCAATTTGCGCATTTAGATGACGTTCCAATATTTTATTTCTTTGTGCAGATGCAATGACATCCGTACTTTTAGTTAAATAAGCCCCACGGCCATTTTTTTTCCCCGTTTCATCAACAAAGACTTCACCATCTTTGTTGCGTACCACGCGAATTAACTCCTGTTTCGGCATCATCTCTTGTGTAACCACACATTTTCGTAGTGGTATTTTTTTGTTTTTACGTGCCATTGTTTGTTTCCCCCTTATTCGAATAGATCTTCATCGACCTCAGAATAAGTGTCGTCACTAATTTCTTCCTCTGATGATTGGGTTAATAACCCCTCTTCACGTGCTTCAGATTCACTCTTAATATCAATTTTCCAACCTGTTAATTTTGCTGCAAGACGTGCATTTTGTCCTCTTTTTCCAATCGCAAGTGATAATTGATAATCTGGAACTATAACTGTTGTAGCTTTTTCTTCTTCATCTACTAACACTTCGACAACTTTAGAAGGGCTTAATGCATTGGAAACATACACAACTGGATCCTCGGAGTACTCAACAATATCGATTTTCTCACCTTTTAATTCATCAACAATCGTTTGTACTCTTTGACCACGTTGGCCAACACAAGACCCTACAGGATCTACTTCTGGATTTTCTGCATGAACAGATATTTTTGAACGATCACCTGCTTCACGAGCTACCGACAATATTTCAACTGTTCCATCATAAATTTCTGGAACTTCCATTTCAAATAACCGTTTAAGTAACCCTGGATGTGTTCTTGAAATAAATATTTGTGGCCCTTTGTTCGTGCTTTCCACTTTTGTAACAAACACTTTAATGCGATCATGTACATGATACTCTTCATTTGGCATTTGTTCACTCTCAGGTAAACGTGCCTCTACCTTACCTAAATGTACATAAACAAATCGATTATCTTTCCGTTGAATAATACCAGTCATTACATCTTCTTCACGATCCACATATTCATTAAAGATAACACCCCGCTCTGCTTCACGCACACGTTGTGTTACAACTTGTTTTGCAGCTTGTGCCGCAATTCTACCAAAGTCTTTAGGCGTGACTTCTATTTCAATCACATCACCTAATTCATAATTAGGATTAATGGTATGTGCTTCGTCTAGAGAAATCTGTTGTTGAGTATCTTCGACTTCTTCTACCACATCTTTTCGAGCAAATACATGCATCGATCCAGATTCTTCATTTAAATCAACACGAACATTAGTTGCTGATTTAAAATTCTTTTTATAGGCAGAAATCAGTGCAGCCTCAAGGGCTTCCATAAGAATATCTTTATCAATTCCTTTTTCCTTCTCCAAATATTGAATCGCATCAAAAAGCTCACTGCTCACGTTTTTTCCCCCTTAATTAAAAGTTACTGCCAATCGGGCTTTTGCGATTTTCTGATATGGTATTTCGACGGTCTTTTTTCTTGTTTTTATTTTAATTTCTAACGTCACCATATCATTTTCAATAGCTTTTAACTCACCTTGAAACTCTTTCTCGCCATCGATCGGTTCATATAGTTTAACATGTATCGACTTCCCAATATTTTTCTGAAAGTCAGCTTGTTTTTTTAAAGGCCTCTCTGCACCTGGAGAGGAGACTTCAAGGAAATAGGGAAATGTAACAGGATCCTGTGCATCTAACTTCTCGCTTAATTGTTCGGATACTTGCCCACATTCCTCAATATCAACGCCGCCATCTTTATCGACAAAGACACGTAAAAACCAATTCTTTCCTTCTTTTTCAAATTCAATATCAACAAGTTCTAAATTCATATCTGTCAGTATTGGTTGGACTAACATTTCTGTCTGTTCAATTACTTTACTCAATCTATACCCTCCTTTATGAAGTTCCTCATAATAAATCTCCTGCACCTAGATTGAAGTTATTGATGTTAGTATATTCAATTAAATAGCTTTCATTTAGTAAAATGAACGGAACGTCATGAATTACAAACCCCTTGCCACAATCTATAGGCAAGGGGAAACAATTCAATCCTAATCCCATGGAAATTTCTTCTCTAGGGAGTCAAGTTTAAAGGAAATAAGTATGAAGAAAGAGTGGGGTGCCCCCACTCTTTCTTTCGAACGTATCATTGCTTACCACAAAAAATATACCACAAGTTCCAAAATATTGCAAGATTATGCTATTCTTAGGAATTGTTACAATGATCGACATTTCTTTCTGATTTGTTAACTATTTACTAAAACAATGATAACTGGTTCGCATCTGCCATTCCTTCTAAACATCCATGGTTGTCTAAATATTCAAGCACAGTCTTAGATATGCGACTACGTTCTCTTAGATCCTCTTTAGATAAAAATTCCCCTTCTTCTCTTGCTTTCACAATATTCAATGCTGCGTTTGTCCCTAAGCCATCCACCGCATTAAACGGAGGAATTAGTGTGTCCCCGTCCACAATAAAATCTGTCGCACTCGAGCGGTATAAATCCACTTTTTGGAACGAAAAGCCTCTTTCGTTCATTTCAAGGGCAATTTCCAATACTGTTGATAAACTTTTTTCTTTTGGTGAAGCGTCATATCCTTTTGCAGCAATTTCTTCAATTCTTTTCCGTATAGCATCCGATCCTTTTACCATTGTATCTAAATCGAAGTCACCTGCTCGCACTGAAAAGTAAGCAGCATAAAAGAATATTGGATAATGAACTTTAAAATAAGCAATCCGAATAGCCATCAAAACATATGCGGCTGCGTGAGCCTTTGGGAACATATATTTAATTTTTTTACACGATTCAATATACCAATCTGGTACACCATGTTTCTTCATTTCTACAATCCACTCATCTTGTAGACCTTTCCCTTTTCGAACAAATTCCATAATCTTAAAAGCTAAGGAAGCATCTAGTCCTTTGTGCAATAAATAGACCATAATATCATCACGACAACCGATAACATCTGGTAATTCACAAATCCCGTCATTAATAAGGTCCTGTGCATTGCCTAACCAAACGTCTGTGCCATGAGATAAACCCGAAATAATGACTAGCTCAGCAAATGTCTTTGGTTTGGTATCCTCTAGCATTTGTCTTACAAAATTGGTTCCAAATTCAGGAACTCCAAGTGTTCCTGTTTTACACATGATTTGATCTGAGGTAACTCCTAATACTTCAGGACCGGAGAATATTTTCATTACTTCTTCGTCATCTGTCGGAATTGTTTGTGGATCAATACCACTTAAATCTTGCAACATCCGAATAACGGTCGGATCATCATGTCCAAGAATATCTAGCTTTAATAAATTATCGTGAATCGAATGGAAATCAAAATGGGTTGTCTTCCATTCCGAATTCCGATCATCTGCAGGGTATTGAATTGGTGAAAAATCATAAATTTCTTTATCATCAGGTACAACAATAATCCCACCAGGGTGTTGTCCTGTTGTTCGCTTCACTCCTGTACAACCTTGCACAAGTCGATCGACTTCGACATTTTTTATTTGCATTTGATGATCACTAGCATATCCTTTGACAAAACCATAAGCGGTTTTTTCTGCGACAGTACCAATCGTTCCTGCACGGTATACTTTATCTTCACCAAACAATACTTTCGTATAGTGGTGTGCTCGCGGTTGATAAGCTCCAGAAAAGTTTAGATCAATATCGGGTACTTTATCCCCTTTAAATCCTAAGAACGTTTCAAACGGTATATCTTGTCCATCTTTTTTGAGACTTGTTCCACATTTTGGACAATCTCTGTCAGGCAAATCAAATCCACTTCCTACCGACCCATCATTAAAAAACTCATTGTATTGGCAATTCGGGCATACATAATGTGGTGGTAATGGATTAACTTCCGTGATTTCTGTGAAAGTGGCAATTAGTGACGAGCCTACTGAGCCACGTGAACCAACTAAATAACCATCATCTAATGATTTCTTTACCAGTTTCTGTGAAATTAAATAAATAACAGCAAAACCATGCCCAATAATACTTTCTAATTCTTTTTCCATTCGATTTACCACAAGTTCAGGTATAGGGTCTCCATACAAGTTTTTAGCGAAGTTATAACTTAAATCCCTGATTTCTTGATCAGCACCTTCAATATTTGGGGTGTAGAGATCTTCTTTTACAGGCTTAACATTTTCAATTTCTTCAGCAATTTTTTGTGTATTTGTCACAACAATTTCTTCTGCCTTTTCTGGTTTCAGAAAATGAAAACTCTCAATCATTTCATTTGTTGTACGGAAATGGACATCAGGCAATGTCTGCCTACTTAATGGATTTCCACTTTGCGATGATATTAGTATTTGGCGATACATTTTATCATGTGGTTCGATATAATGGGTGTTTCCTGTTGCCACACATGGTTTTCCAATCCGTTCCGCCATTTCGACTAAGTTTTTCAAAATATCATAAATTTGTGCTTCATTTTGCACAAGTTCTTTTTCAAGTAAATGGTAGTAATTAGATGGCGGTTGTACCTCGATATAATCATAAAAGTCAGCAACCTTCTCTGCTTCCTCTTGAGACTTTTGCATCATCGTTTCAAATACTTCGCCTTTATCACATCCAGAACCAACTAATATACCTTCACGAAAGGCTTGTAGTTTAGACCTTGGTATTCTAGGAACACGATAAAAGTAATCAATATGTGCGAGAGAAACAAGTTTATAAATATTTTTCAAACCAACTTCATTCTGTGCCAACAATGTTGCGTGGAATGGTCGTGAACGTTGGTACGCATTTCCTTCCCCCATATGTTTATTAAATTGATTATGGTTTGTTATATCATTCTTTGCTGCTTCTTTTACTAACTTCCATAATAAATAACCAGTAGCCTCTGCATCATAAATCGCGCGGTGATGCTGAGTTAGCTCAATATCTAATTTTTTACATAACGTATTTAAACGGTGATTTTTTAATTCTGGGTATAAATATCTTGCTAATTCTAACGTATCGATCACTGGATTACTGGCCTTTTCATAGTCAATTTTTTGGAAACCTTGATTGAGGAATCCCATGTCAAAACTTGCATTATGGGCTACCAAAATATCATTTCCCATCCATTCATGGAAATCCTTTAGTACTTGATCTACTTCAGGAGCATCTTTCACCATATCATCGGTAATTCCAGTTAAATCGATCGTTGTTTGCGACAATGGATGATGTGGATTGGCAAAGGATTCGAATCGATCAACAATATCGCCGCCTTTCACCTTCACCGCTGCAAGTTCAATGATCGTGTCATAAACAGCAGAGAGTCCAGTCGTTTCCACGTCAAACACTACATATGTTGCATCTTCTAACGAAACATCAGCTTCATTATAAGCAATAGGCACACCGTCATCGACAATATTCGCCTCTACCCCGTAGATAACCTTAATATCATGCTTCGTACCTGCCGCATATGCTTCAGGATAAGATTGAGCGACAGCATGATCTGTAATAGCGATGGCTGGATGCCCCCACTTAGCCGCTTGTTCTACTAGTTTAGAAGCTGATACAACGGCATCCATTTGACTCATTGTCGTATGGGCATGTAGTTCTACTCTTTTCTCTCCTTCTGGCGCTTCATCATGTCTGGTTTTAGGTGTGATTTCATTAATATCAGTTGTCATCATAGTTAATTCGTTTGTAAATGAGTCTGTTTGGATACTACCTCGAGCTTTTATCCACATTCCTGCTTTTATTTGTTGGAACTTTTCTGCGTCTTGGTCCCCTTTCGAGAACATTTTAATTGAAAACGAACTTGTATAATCCGTTGCTTTAATAATAAGCAAATGCCTTCCTGACCGTAGTTCTCTAACATCTACATCAAAAATATAACCTTGAATTACCATCCGACGTTCTTCTTCAAGAATCGTTTCCATCGCTACTGGTTCCTCTTTAATTGGATATCCAAGCATGATTGGACCGTCACTTTGGTTATCTGTCTTTTGTTTAGCACGTTCCTCTTTGTCTTTTACTGCCTGTTGAACCAGTTTTTGATCTTCTATTGCCTTCTGTTCACGGAACTTCTCGATTTCCGTTAGTTGCGTTTTTACATCAACTTCAAGTGTGAAGTTAGCAGCACCTACTTGATGGCAATACTGTTTAAATGCTGGTTCTAACCGTCTTTTAAGAGCACTTGCTTCTGCTTCATTTCTAGCTGTTAACATCAACTTATTCCCTTGAATACGGGGCTTTTGTTGATGAACAAGGTCCTTATACGCCGGGGACATATCCTTAACCGTTGTGATGAAGTTTTGCCAATAATCACAAATACCTTGTTCACTGAGTGTTTGATCATTTGTATACAATGTCCAATTAACAAGCGCAATGTGAGAAAAGTTTTCCTGTAATTTCATAGAAAATACACGATAAACTTGAGGTGGTAGTACTTTAGAAAGGTTAATATGAAAATGCCATTCTTTATTTTGGGTGAATACTTCAAGTTTTGCTAAAGCCCCATCTTCAAAATAGTCTTGAATGTATTCTTCTGGCATTTCTATTTGTTGAAGAAGTAATTTCAGTTTCTTGTTGTTGGATATATCCATACATGTTCCTCCCCGTAACCAGTCTCCATTAGTGGAGATTTTCCTCAATCTATTTTACTACTAATTAAAACCCTTGTCATCATTAATACGACAAGGGTTTATTTCCTATTTCTTCATCATTTTATTTATAGTCTCCATTATGTTTGACTCATGTACTTCTAATTGCTCTCCAGTTGAGCGGTGCTTAAATTCCACATACCCTTCACTAGCACGTTTGCCAACAGTAATTCGATACGGAATTCCTATTAAATCACTATCAGCAAATTTGACACCTGCTCGTTCTTTTCGATCGTCATATAACACTTCGATTCCTGATGTTTGTAACATCTGATATAACTTGTCCGCAAGTTGTGATTGTTCTTCCTTTTTGGCATTGATAGTCAATAGATGGACCTGGAATGGTGCAATCACATCTGGCCATGTAATCCCATTTTCATCATGGAATTGTTCTACAATTGCCGCAAGTACACGTGACACACCAATACCATAACAACCCATGATCATCGTCTTCGATTTACCTTGATCATCTAAATATAAAGCACCAAGTTGATCAGCATAAAAATCGCCCAACTTAAATACTTGTCCAATTTCAATACCTCTTGCAAACTTCACGACTCCTTGTCCGTCTGGAGAGGGGTCACCTTCTTGAATAAAACGCAAATCAGCATATTTGGCTACCGTGAAATCACGACCTGGATTTACATTAATAAAGTGATAGCCATCTTCATTCGCACCACAGGATGCATTCATAACATATTCTACAGCATGATCTGCTACAACTTCCACCTTATCACTGACACCAACTGGTCCTAATGAACCGAAGCCAGCTCCTAAAAGTTGTTTGGTTTCATGTTCAGTTGCTAACTCCACCATACTTGCTTGATAGAGATTTTTTAATTTTATATCATTCACTTCGTGATCGCCTCTTGTTACGACAAGCACTAACTTCTCATCTACTTTAAACATTAGCGCCTTAAGACCTTCACTAAGACTATGTTCCAAGTAGTCAGCAACTTCCTGCATTGTTTTTTGGTTAGGTGTTTCAACTTTTTCTATTTCTTTTAATGAAGTAGTAGGTTTTTCATAGTTTGGAGTTACTTCAGCCATTTCAATATTCGCAGCATAATCTGATGTATCGGAATAAGCGATCGTATCCTCACCAACATCAGAAAGCGCCATAAATTCATGGGTATCTTTCCCACCCATTGCACCTGAATCTGCAATAACAGGACGAAAGTCTAATCCACACCTATTAAATATTTTAGAGTAGGTGTCATACATGAGTTGGTAGGATTCATCTAAACTCTCATATGTTTCATGAAAGGAGTATGCATCTTTCATGACAAATTCACGTCCTCGTAATAAACCGAATCGAGGGCGTTGTTCGTCCCGATATTTTGTTTGAATTTGGTATAGGGTCAGTGGTAATTTTTTATAACTTTTCACTTCATCTTTCACTAGACTAGTGATTACTTCTTCATGTGTTGGTCCTAAAGCAAATTCTCTTTCATGGCGATCCTGCAGTCGCATCAGTTCAGGACCATAAACATCCCATCTACCTGTTTCTTTCCAAATCTCTGCTGGTTGTAAGGCAGGCATTAACATTTCATTTGCACCAGCTTGATCCATTTCTTCCCTTACGATCTCTTCTATTTTCCGCAACACTCGTTTTCCTAATGGTAAATAGCTATAGACACCAGAAGCAGTTTGTCGGATGAAACCTGCTCTGAGTAATAATTGATGACTTTTTATATCTGCTCCTGCAGGTACTTCCTTAAGTGTTGGTATAAGCGATTGACTTTGTTTCATCCTATATTCACTCCATATCTTTTAGTGCGTGTTTAAAAAGGAGGAAAGATCCTCTTTAAACTAATTTAACTAAGCCTTTTACAAAAATAGTCGTTGTATGTCATTCCATGTGACAACAATCATTAGTAACATCAGTAAAGCAAAACCTATAAAGTGAACCACACCTTCTTTTTGTGGATCAATTGGTTTCCCACGAACAGCCTCAACGCCAACAAACAGCAACCTACCACCGTCTAATGCTGGTAATGGTAATAGATTAATGATTCCTAAGTTAACACTTAATGCAGCAGTCCATGTCAAGAAATTCATAAACCCTGTTTTTACCACTTGGTCTGTTGCATCATAAATTCCAACAGGACCTGATAACATATCAATGGAAAACTGTCCTGTTACCAACATTCCTAAATTAGTAAGGATCAATTTACCCCAAAAATAAGTTTCTTCAATACTATACGGAATAGATTTTATTACTGATTTTTCTAGTTCAGCTGTTACGCCAACTTGGCCAATTTCCATATCTTGAGCTTCTACACTATTAGGTACCACTGCCAAATCAATTCTTTCGCCATTACGATTTACTGTCATTCCTAATTCCTCACCAGGATGATTTTGGACAATTTGTTGAAATTGTTCCCACTTATTTATTGGGGTACCTTCAATTTGTACCACTTCGTCACCTGATTGGAATCCTGCTTCCTGTGCAGGACTATCTTCCACTACATCACCGATTCGTGCAGTATCAGCTGGAATCCCATTTATAAACCCAAGTATTGCAAAAATAACAATGGTTAAAATAAAATTCATCATTGGACCCGCGAATAATTGCATCGCACGTTGTCCAATTGTTTTAGAAGCAAATTGTCTATCATAAGGAGCGATTTGTGTTTCTGTTTCATCCAGTACAAATACAGCCTGTCGATCAACATCAAAAGATAGTCTTTCATCTTCATCTACTTCATATCCCTCTATCCGTAACCGATGATCTAGGTCTGCGTATTCTACTTCAATCACGTGAGCATTGGGGTGTTTCGATTTATTATTCACTATTATTTTACTTACTTTACCATCTTCCGTAAATTCAAGTCCAATATGTTGTCCAGGTTTTAAATCAATAATCTCTGGATCTTCACCTGCAACTCGTACATATCCACCCATTGGGAGCAATCTAATGGTATATAATGTTTCATTTTTGGTAAAAGAAAAGACTTTGGGACCAAACCCAATTGCAAACTCACGTACAAGCATTCCTGCACGTTTAGCAAAAATAAAATGACCAAACTCATGAACAAACACGAGTAGACCAAACATTAAAATAAAGGCAATGATGGTATTCAAATTAGCACTCTCCTTTTAATTTAAATAGGAAATCACTTGCTGTCGTGTTTGTTGATCCAACGCTAAAATAGTTTCTAGGTCAGGTGACTTTATAACTTGATGCTCTTGCATAGCTCGTTGGATAAAATCCTCTATTTGTAAAAAGGATATCTTTTCTCTAAGAAATAGTTCGACAGCCATTTCATTTGCCGCGTTTAAAACAGTTGGCATGGTGCCACCTTTCCTGCCAGCATCATAAGCCATTTGAAGGCAAGGGAATCGTTCCATGTCCATTTCATTAAAATGAAGTTGTCCTATTTCCGATAAGTTTAATCGTTTTGTCTGTGAAAGGTCAAGTCGTGTTGGATAGGTAAGAGCATACTGAATGGGTACTTTCATATCTGGAGACCCTAACTGAGCAATAACACTTCGATCAATATATTCAACCATGGAATGGATAACACTTTCTTTATGTTGAATCACATCAATTTGGTCATAAGCAAGATCAAATAACCAATGCGCTTCAATTACTTCTAAACCTTTATTCATCATGGTAGCAGAATCAATTGTGATTTTTGCACCCATATTCCAATTTGGATGGTTTAACGCATCCTTTACGGTTACATTAGCAATTTCATCTCTAGTCTTGTCACGAAAGCTTCCACCAGAAGCTGTTAAAATAATTTTATGAATCGTTTTTTCGTGTTCACCGTTTAAACATTGAAAAATAGCGGAATGTTCACTATCAACCGGTAAAAGTGTAACATGATGCTTTCGAACTTCATCCATAACCAAATGTCCAGCCGTAACTAATGTTTCTTTATTCGCGATAGCAACCTGCTTGTGTTCACGAATTGCACTTAATGTAGCTTGTAAACCTACACTCCCCATCACGGCATTTACCAATACATCTGTATAACGATCTATACTTATGTCAACCATTCCCTCGTTCCCAACAATAATACGAGCACCATCCACACGATGCTGTAGTTTTTCCTTTGTTTCTTGATCTTGTACAACAATTTTTTTAGGCTTAAATTCCTGTATAATTGGGATAGCATGTTTGATGTTTCTCCCAAAAGCAATTGCATACAGTTTAAATTGTTCTGGATGTTGACGGATCACATCAACCGTTTGTAAACCTATTGACCCAGTAGCTCCTAACAATGCTATGTTTTTCATTTGTTTACGCTCCTATATCTATTCATCCTATGAAAAAAATTGAATAAAATGCAATAATGGAAATACAAACAGCCAACTATCAAAGCGATCTAAGATTCCACCATGCCCTGGTAAAATTTTCCCGGAATCTTTCACTTCGTAATGCCTTTTAAAAGCTGACTCAACAAGATCACCAATCTGTCCAAAAGCAGACGCTAAAATTGTCACAATTAAAACGACGAATGTCGAAGAGTGAACAGGTACAAAGCTATGAAAGATAATAGCTATGATACATGATAGAAGAATACCACCAACTGCACCTTCTATTGTTTTATTAGGACTTATTTCAGGCCATAACTTCCTTTTTCCAAAAGCTCGTCCAAAAAAATATGCTCCTGTATCTGTTGCTAATATAACTAATATCCCGTAAAAAATATAGATAAGGCCTTGGTCGGCATCTCTTGTTTGAATGAAATAAAAAAAACCAAGTCCTACATAAATAGCTGATAAAACGAAAAAACCTGCATCTTCAAAAGTAAATTTATTTTTTAGTAGTACAGTATAGGATAAGAGCAATAATACCACTAATAATGTGATCTCTACTTTTGTAAAATGAAAGTTTCCTATCATTATGTTGTCACTATAAGGGAAAAGTAAAGACCATAACAATAACAAGGTAATAATGGTAGGTACGGGATAAATGTTTTGCTTTCTCATCTTTAAAAGTTCTAATACGCCAATTGATCCAATTACATACATAATAAGATAAAAAGGCCAATTTCCATAAAATACGATTGGAAAAAACAAGGCAATGGCAATAATAGCAGTAATAATTCTTATTTTCATATTTTCACACCTTATATCGACCCGAAGCGACGTTTTCTATTTTGATAATCGAACAATGCTTCTTCAAACTTTTCTGCACTAAAATCTGGCCATAACACATCCGTAAACCAAAATTCTGAATAAGCAGCTTGCCATAATAAAAAGTTACTTAGACGTTGTTCACCACTAGTTCTTATCAATAAATCAGGATCACTTATATTTTTAGTATATAAGTAGTCTTCAAACAAACTTTCGTTAATATCATCAATCTGCAACTTTTGATCCTCAACATCCATTACTAATTGTTTCATTGCTTCGACCATTTCATACCTACTACCATAATTTAAGGCAAAATTTAGGATTAATCCAGTATTTCCTTTTGTTCGCTCTTTGGCATACTTAACTGCCTCTATTGTATGTTGTGGTAATTGACCATCATCGCCAATTGTACGAATTTGTACATTCTCTTTCATTAAATCTGGTAAATATGTATTTAAAAACTCCTTAGGAAGTTTCATAATAAAATCCACTTCCGACTTTGGACGTTTCCAATTTTCCGTTGAAAAGGCATAAAGTGTAAGCACTTTAATCTTATGTTTATTTGCAACCTTCACAATCGTCTTGACAGTATCCATTCCTTGTTTATGCCCTGCAACTCTTGGTAATCCACGTTTTTTAGCCCAACGACCATTTCCATCCATTATAATGGCTACGTGTTCGGGAATTTTACCATTTGGCAATAAGTTTAATTCCTTATCATTTTTTTTATTAAAAAAAGGAAGTCTAATCTTGGCCATACTAATCCTCCATATATAAGCCGATCATTTTGAATAGGTACACGAGCAAGTATAATACTTTTTCGCAAAAAGAAAAAGTCCCCTTTTCGTAATACTATTCAAAATGATGAGGAACAATTCTCTTTAACGTGCAAAAACCCCCTTTTGGTTAAGAGGGTCTCCATTCAAACTTATTATTATTTACATGGGAATACCTTATACTTCCATGATTTGTTGTTCTTTTTCTTCTGCAAGCTTATCGATCTGGTTAATATGATTATCTGTTTCTTTCTGCACATCATCTTGATAAGCCTTTAGATCATCTTTCGTAATATCGCCATTTTTTTCGTCTTTTTTCAGTTGATCATTAGAATCTCTACGAATATTTCTCACTTGAACTTTTGCTTCTTCAGCATATTTACCTACAACTTTAACTAAATCTTTACGACGTTCCTCTGTTAAAGCTGGAATGTTAATTCGAATAACATTCCCATCACTAGATGGAGACAAGCCTAAATCAGCTTTTTGAATCCCTTTTTCAATATCGTTTACAGCAGATTTATCGAATGGTGTAATCACTAACAAACGTGCTTCTGGTGCAGAGATGGTAGCTAACTGGTTTAATGGTGTTGTTGCGCCATAGTAATCAACGACAACACTGTCAAGGATCGAAGGTGTTGCTCTACCTGTCCTAACGGTTGCTAGTTGTTTAGAAAATGCTTGAACTGCTTGTGACATCTTTGAGCTTGTTTCTTTAATTAATTGATCAGACATGCTTATTTCCCCCTTATTAAAGTTCCAATTTTTTCGCCTGTTACTGCTCGTTTAATATTCCCTTCCTCTGTGATTGAGAACACAAGTAATGAAATATCATTATCCATACAAAGTGAGGACGCAGTTGAGTCCATCACGCCTAATCCTTCATTTAATACTTCTAAATAGGACAATTCTTCGTATTTAACAGCACTTTTATTAAGTTTCGGATCATCCGTATAAACACCATCAACGTTATTCTTTGCCATTAAAATAACATTTGCTTCTACTTCTGCAGCTCTTAATGCTGCAGTGGTATCTGTTGAGAAATATGGATTCCCAGTTCCCGCTGCAAAAATTACAACACGTTTCTTTTCTAAATGCCTAATTGCTTTTCTTCGAATATATGGTTCTGCAACTTGGCGCATCTCGATCGATGTTTGTACTCGAGTTGGGATTCCAACATTTTCCAAACTATCTTGTAATGCTAGTGAGTTCATTACAGTTGCTAGCATCCCCATATAATCAGCATTAGCGCGATCCATTCCCATCTCACTACCAACTTTACCACGCCAAATGTTACCTCCACCAACAACGACAGCTACTTCCACACCTAACTCAGCAACTTCTTTGACTTGGTGGGCAATGGATTGAATAACTTGAGGCTCAATCCCATATCCTTGATCACCACTTAATGCTTCTCCACTTAATTTTAACACAATTCTACGGTAGCGAGCAGTTGTCATAATTACCTCCAGTAAAATATGTAGTTAATTTTTCATAAGACTTACTTTTGACTTTGTAGCATGTTCGTACAAATTTTTAGTAAGTTCTTCTACCCCTATTTGAAAATAGGGAACACACTGTGTCCCCTTTTCAACTCAATTATTTTTTAACTTGGCTCATTACTTCTTCAGCAAAGTTATCTTCTCTTTTTTCCATTCCTTCACCTACTTGGTAACGTACAAAGCCTTTAACAGTAGCTCCTTTACTTTCTACTACTTGTTTAACCTTTTGGTCAGGGTCTTTAACGAAGCTTTGCTCTAACAAGCAGATTTCTTCGAAGAATTTGCTAAGACGACCTTCTACCATTTTTTCAACAATATGTTCTGGTTTGCCTTCGTTTAGTGCTTGTGTTTTTAAAACTTCGCGTTCTCTTTCAACTTCTTCTTCAGATACAGCGTCACGAGAAACATAACGAGGGTTTACAGCTGCAATATGCATCGCAACATCTTTAGCTGCTGCTTCATCTGTCGTACCTTCTAATAGAACTAGTGAACCGATGCTACCACCCATATGGATATATGGACCAAATGCATCATTATCTGATTTCTCCATGATTGTGAAACGACGAAGAGATAATTTCTCACCGATTTTCGCAATATTAGAATTGATATACTCTTCTAATGTTTCTCCATCACCATGAAGATTTTGTTTCAATGCATCTTCAACAGATTCAGGTTTTTGACTTACTAAGTGCTTACCTAATTCACTTAAAAGGTCTTTGAACTGGTCATTTTTTGTAACAAAGTCTGTTTCACAGTTCATTTCTAGTAGTACTGCTGTATTTCCTTCTACTTCCACATGTGTAGAACCTTCTGCAGCAATACGGTCTGCTTTTTTAGCCGCTTTTGAAATACCTTTTTCACGTAAGTAATCAACCGCTTTATCGATGTCACCATCTGTTTCTGTTAAAGCTTTTTTACAATCCATCATTCCAGCACCAGTTTTTTCACGAAGTTCTTTTACCATTTTTGCAGTTACTGCCATTTTCATTTCCTCCTTGTTTAAATCTAACCTATTATCATATGAATGGGATGTTGGTTCATGTATGTGTCAGTTCGTATCTATGTTATTTATTTCCGAATTGTGCCAACGTCATTCTTGTGTGGGTTAAATCTTACATTTTTTCATTGATTTAGGAAAAATATCCAACCTAAGATTCTTTAAAAAAGGTGATAAAAGGTTCCCCTCTTATCACCCTTTAAAACCTTTGTTACTCTTGTACGGTTTCAGTTGCTTGTTCTACTTCAGCCTCTTCTGTTACTTCTCCTTGTTTCGCTTCTAGGATAGCATCAGCCATTTTAGAAGTAAGAAGTTTCACAGCACGAATTGCATCATCATTCGCTGGGATCACATAATCGATCTCATCAGGATCACAGTTTGTATCAACAATTCCTACGATTGGAATATTTAATTTGTGTGCCTCAGCTACCGCAATACGCTCTTTACGCGGATCGATAATGAACATAACATCTGGTAATTTCTTCATATCTTCAATTCCACCAAGGAATTTAACTAGTCTTTCTTTCTCTTTAAGTAAGCCAACTACTTCTTTCTTTGGAAGAACATCAAATGTTCCATCTTCTTCCATACGCTTAATGTCTTTAAGACGATTAATACGTTTACGGATTGTTTCAAAGTTTGTTAGTGTACCACCTAACCAACGTTGGTTAACAAAGTACATACCTGAACGAATTGCTTCATCTTTAACAGATTCTTGTGCTTGTTTTTTAGTACCTACAAATAGAACAGTACCACCATCAGCAGCAACGTCCTTAATATAGTTGTACGCTTCATCAACCTTTTTCACTGTTTTTTGAAGGTCGATGATATAAATACCATTACGCTCTGTGAAGATATATTTCTTCATTTTTGGATTCCAGCGACGAGTTTGGTGTCCGAAATGCACACCAGCTTCAAGTAGCTGTTTCATTGAAATAACTGCCATTCTTTTTTCCTCCTATTTTTTGGTTTATCCTCCGTCTGCTTCATCTTTACGTAAGAACTAATCATTCGACTAGCACCTCTTACCTAATCCACAGGCGTGTGTGATTAACACCGAAAATAAATATACCATATATAATTCGAGCAATCAAGCAATTTTATGAGTTTTTCCGATAGAATTTTAACATTAACTCGACTTCCGTTTTCCCACAATCTAATTTTTTTGCAATATCATTGACAGAATATCCTTGATCATATAATGAGTAAACAGTTGCCGAAGTAGATTGTTCGACAATATCCTCTTTATCATTTATTAGAGGCGGTTGATAGTTATTTGGTTGGTTACTTAGACTTGTGTCACGCTTATTCTCTTTTGAACTATAGGTTCGTTGAACTGTGGAAGAAGAACGCTTCACCGCTGTTGCTTTTTTCTCCATAATATCTTCTTCACTCGATTGTTGTTGATGCTCTTTAACAGGAAAATGATCTAATAGCTTTTGATTTTCCTCTTTTAATTCTACTAGGTATACCGAGAATAATTCTTCTATTTCCTTCATCGATTGGGTTTGTTTCTTTGCTAATTGATCTGCTCGCTTTAATTTCGTCATCATGACTCGAATGATAATAAACGTCATGAGGTGCAAAATTAAGCTAATCACCAATATAAATGTTACCATCATATCCCTCTTTAACCATTAATATCAATTTGTTTACCGAGATAAGGATGGTTTAACTCCTCATCATGTTGATTTGTCTCATTAGTGTTCGATGTGCCTCGATCCACTTCCCTATTGCGTTGGGGCTTATTGTTCACATCATCCTTTTGTTGATAATCATTCACTCGTTTTCGTTTTTTTGTGTCAAGTTCAATTTGATCTTTTGCTAGTAAATGTTGTGTTTGCTGTCCCCTTTGATCCATTTGTTCTTGTAATTTACCCGCATCTTGTGTGCGCGGAAGAGCAACTTGCATTTCGACCGATTTCCAACTCATTATATCGCATCCTTTATTTTTAAAGTAAAATGCTATTAAAGCGAATGAATTGTAATTTCTTGATTGTCTAGGATTGCTTTTACATAATGATAGACAGTATGAATATACTTCCTATACTTATGTAAAGATAATTCAACATTTGGGTAAATGGTTCCTTTCACAACAAGGTGTAAATCCTCTTGATTACTCATGATCATTTTTAGATTTACAAGGTCTTCTTGTTTTTCTTCCAATTGCTTCTTCGTTACTCTTATTGATCGTTGTTGCTTTATCAACAGGAGTTTTTCCTTTTGATTCAATCCACTTAAGGCATGTTTTTTTATTAGTTGATCACCTAATTTGACTAACTTTTGCTCAGTTTCGATCAATTCTTTTTTTTCCTGGATGAGTTGTTGTTCCATCTGTTGTGCTTTTTTATTAATTCCTATAGCTATCAATGTTTTTGTCCCTAATTTATTACCTATATTTTTTGCTTCTATTCGTTTTCCAGCTGAAACAATTCCGCCGATTATGTTCCCATTTTGACAATAGATCGATTTTTTAGCAATGCAATGGCTATGTATAATCGATTTTCCGACATAAAGGTTACCATCCGCTTCGACTGTTCCTTGATTTATATCATTCACTTTTATATCCTGACCTGCTATTAGTTTTCCTTTTCCTAATCCTACAAACCCTTCAGATATATAAATACTGCCTCCTGCTGTTATAGAAGCGGCCTCCACTAAACCCTCAATGGTCACATCTCCCGCAGCTGTTATAGAATAACCAGTCGGTATGTTCCCATGAATCGTCACAGAACCAACAAAATCTATATTACCTGTTTTCATATCTAAGTCGCCATGAACTTCGTAGGAGGGATAAACATGAATTCGATTATGTTTAATCGATAATTGACCATTTTGTGTAGCCTCAAAGACACGGTTCTTTTTATTATAGCTGACATTCTTTCCAGGTTTTATACTTATAGGTTTTCCAGGTGTTGCCTGAATTATATTTCCGCAAATATCCATTCCTTCTGTCCCGTTTGTTGGTGGTGTAATATGTGCAATCTGATCACCTGTTTGAACAGAAGGAATTATCATTACATCTCTAAAATTTCGCTTTTGGTTTTTATTGACAAGGTTCGTTGTCTTCACATCCGAGTAATGAATTTGTCCGTTTTTACCATGTTTTTGGGGAAGACCTTTTGCAACTATAATTGGAAATTCATGCGGTTGAATACCATCGACTATTTTTTCAATTTCTGAATCCAACAAACCATAAATAATGTTGTGATTTTTTAAGTATGCTACTATCTCACCTTTCGTCACGTTAATAGTTAACGGATTGCTTATTTCTTTTAGTTCAAGTGAAGCGGACATCAAATCTTTTGAAAGGCTTAATTGAAATATTTCATCTACACGTTGCATAACTAATCCCCCTGTTATCAATTTTCAAACATTTTAACGGGGTAATCTAGTTCTTAGCTTAAACAGTGCTTGTTTATGAATTTGTGAAATCCTTGATGTCGTCAGTTCTAACACATGTCCAATCTCAGTTAGTGATAACTCCTCTTTATAGAACAGGCTAAGAACTAATTGTTCATTCGCATTCAATGTTTGAATTGCTTCTTCTAATTCTACTATATCTTCTTGATTCGTTACTAGATTTTCAGGATTTTTCTTTTCATCATTAGGGATTAAATAACCAATCCCCTCTTTATAATCATGGTGATCACTCGGTTTCTCTTCCATTGACATAAGGTTCGCACATAGTGTATCTTTTATGATTTCTTCTACATCATTTGGACTCATCTGTAATTCGGTTGCAATTTCCTTTGAGGTTGGTTCGCGTTGAAGTTGTTGTTCAAGTTTATGTGACATACGCTCAATTGATTTCGCTTTATCTCGTATTGATCTAGGTAACCAATCTTCTTTACGTAATCCGTCCATGATCGCTCCTCGGATACGAAAAGAAGCATACGTATCAAACTTAAGATCCCTTGATGTATCAAATTTGTATAATGCATCATATAATCCAAATAGCCCTAAGCTTTTTAAGTCATCCTTACTTACACTATTAGGTAAATGAACAGCTATCCTTTCAACGTGGTAATTAACTAAATAAAGATAGCATTCAATTAATTGATTCGCAGTATCATTATTATTTTTATCTTTCATCCATGTTTCCCATAATTGTTGATCTTTTCTTGATGTTTTATTGGACATCGAATCACCTCGTCAGTACCTATTAAAAGACGTTTAAAAAGTTTGGTAATAAAAGCGCAAACGATTTACGAATTCATTCCCTATATTTCACCTATTCCTTGGTTTACTGTTTTAATTTTTAACATTCCAGTATCCGTATTAAATTCAATTGTTCTCCCACTATTTCCTCCAACATCTTTTGCAATAACTGGGATGCGATGTTTTTCCAAACGCTTAAGAACAGCCTCTGTATTCCTTTTTCCCACTCTCAATGTGTCATTGGATGAAGTAAATGTAAACATTTGTGCTCCACCTGCTAACTTTGATTTCATTGCATAAGTCTTTGCGCCTTGATCGATTAATAATTGCACAAGTAAATCGATTGCTGTATCCGCATATTTCATTTGATTTTGGTTTTTATCTTTCGAAAGTTCAGAACTTGGTAACATAATATGAGCAAGCCCTGCTATTTTCGATGATAAGTCATAAATGACAACCCCGACACATGATCCCAGACCAGATGTACGTAATAATTCTGGTGATTTCGCCACTTTTAAATCTGCAATTCCCACTTTTACCACTGTAGCATTCATTCACTAACACCTAATGCATCAAATAATTTACTGAATGCCCCTGGATCTGGTAATAGGAAAAAATGACCGTTGGTTGAATCGTGATTGGAGTCATGATCTTTAATAATTGTATCAATAATGATGGCGTAATCACTTTCCTGTGATAATTCTATTAAGCCTTGTGTTAATACAGCTCCTGCCATATCCATTGTCAAGGAAGGTACGGATGGATGAATCGCCAATTTCGTAAAATCAGATAAAGCTGATAAATAGGAGCCAGCTAATATGTTACCTAACTCTTGTATAGCTGATAATCCTATTTCATCAAGATCATCGAATGAAAATTGCACATCACCAGTTATTTTATGAACAAAAGATTCTGCTTGCGTTGGAGAAAGAACAAAAAACATGTTACCAGGAAAATCACCTGATAACCTTAGAAATATAGAAACTACGATTTCCTCAGCCCCACCAACAATATCCATCATTTCATTAAAATCAAGTAATCGGACAGAAGGTACTTTCATTTCTACTCTTCTATTTAATAATTTTGATAAAGAAGTTGTTGCATTTCCGGAACCAATATTCCCTATTTCTTTAAGAACATCTAAATGATAATTTGATAGTTGGTCTATATAAGTCATCAGCTTTATCCTTTCAAACGTTTATTTTCTCGACCAAAACGCTACAAATTTTGTCCAAATCTACTATTTCATTCACTAAATTAGTTTTCACAGCCGCTTGGGGCATTCCGTAAACAACAGCCGTTTTGTTAGATTCACTCATTATGAAGCTATCACGTTTAAGTTTCTTTAACGTATGTAACCCCTTTGAACCATCTGCTCCCATCCCCGTCATTACAACAGCAAATACTTGAGATACCTTTTGTTGTGCTAAACTTTCAAATAAAACGTCAACAGAAGGCTGGTGGCCATTTCTTAGTTCAGATTGATAAACCTCAGCTATTAATGATCTCCCCATTTGCTTGACGCCTAAGTGATAGCCACCGGGCGCAATGTATGCGGTTCCCTTAACTAACACTTCTCCATTTTCAGCTTCCTTAACATGAATATCGGATAGTGAATCAAGCCTTTCTGCTAGCGACTTCGTAAAACCCTTAGGCATATGTTGAACAATTGCAATAGGGGCTGGGAAGTTTTGTGGTAAATGGGTAAGTACTTGTTGCAGGGCTCTTGGACCTCCAGTAGAAGTACCAATCGCCACAATCACTTTTTTACCAATCGGATGACTTCTGTCTATTGGTTGATGCTTAGATTGCGGTAGCTGTATACTGTCATTAACTGTGGGTGAGGATACTTTAGATTTAGCCGCAGCAATCACCTTGGTAGTAATTTCAGCTTGTATCGATTGAATATCTAGTGAAATGGATCCCGATGGTTTCGTTATAAAGTCGATGGCACCTAGAGAAATAGCTTGAATGGTTTTTTCAGCTCCTCTTTTTGTTACACTTGATAACATAATCACAGGGATAGAAAATTGGCTCATAATTTGTCCGAGTGTTTCCAATCCATCCATAACAGGCATTTCTACATCAAGTGTGATCACATCAGGGAGTAAAGAGGGTATTTTTTTTAATGCGTCCTGACCATTTCTAGCTGTTCCAACTACATGAAGTTGAGGGTCCCCGTTCAAAATGTCAGTGATCATTTTTCGCATAAATGCTGAGTCATCCACCACTAAAACATTTATTTTATCCATACAAGACTACCTTTCTTTAATAAATTGTTTAAGTTTGTTAATAAAAGTGAAAGGAACTTTTTTATTCACATTAATTGTATTCGTTATATATTGATCAACAATCTGATTCATTGCACGTGTAATATGTGCATGTGGATCATATAACGTAAAAGGTGTTTGACTTGTGACAGCTTTCATGACCGTGTGATCATCAGGTAAGATCCCTAATGGTGCAAGATCTCGTGCTAAAAACTTATTGACAACTTGTTGCAGGCGTTGCATCGTTTGTTGACCATTTTTTTGGTTAATTGCTCGATTAACTAATAAAAATAGTGGAAGTTGATTGTTTTTATGGGTAACATGCTTAATCATGGCGTATGCATCTGTTAATGATGTGGGTTCTGGTGTTGTTACTATTATACACTCATCTGCAGCTAACATAAAATAGATACTTTGCTGCGTGACACCAGCACCCATATCAAATACTATATAGTCATAACTGTGAATCAGATCGTTCAATTGCTTAAGAAAGTATTCAAATTTTGCCTCATCTATTGAAAAAATTTCATTCAATCCGGATCCAGCTGCAATATACGATAAATTGTTGGGAGCTATCTCCACAACATCATCAATGGATAGCTGTTTGTCAAACATATCCACAATCGAATACTTAGGGGTCAAACCTAATAGTATGTCAACATTGCCCATTCCGATATCTAAATCAAATAACAACACTTTATGTTGGTTTTTAGATAGTGTTAAGGAGAAATTCAAAGCAAAATTTGATTTCCCAACGCCTCCTTTACCACTAATAACTGCAATTGTTTTGGCCTGTCTATATGCTTTTAATTGTTCGATTCGTTTTCTTAATTTTGCTGCTTGATCATTCATCAACAGGTTCACCAACTATCATTTGACAAATTTCAGGAACAGTTGTATTGGCTATATCATCAGGTACATCTTGTCCTGTTGTAATATAGGCAACACCGATTCCTTTCTCTAAACATAAGTTTAAGATCGAACCATAAGTGCGTGTTTCGTCTTTCTTGGTAAAAACAAACTGTTTAATCGGTACATGTTGAAATTGTTGTACAATCTCTTCTAAATCATTCGATCTAGTTGTTAAAGATAGAACTAGGTACGTATCTACCTCTTGTTTATAATTGGTCATTTGTTGTAATTCTTCAACATATTTTTGGTTTCTAAAGTTTCTTCCAGCTGTATCCACCAGAATTAAATCATAATCTCTAAATTTATCACAGGCTTTTTGATAATCCTCTAATGAATAAGCAATTTCTAAAGGAATATTTAAAATCTTAGAATAAGTCTTCAATTGATCAATTGCAGCAATTCGATACGTATCTGTTGTTATGAAAGCAACTCGTTTATTATCTTTCAAAACACTATTAGCAGCAAGTTTCGCTATCGTTGTCGTTTTACCTACACCTGTTGGACCGACTAAGTGAATGATCTTTTTACTGTAATCTATACCAACAAACTCCCTACCTTGTAACTGTTTTTCTATTTCATTACAAACCATTGTTGTAATTGCCTCCACCTCTAATTCGGAAGAGACGTTATCGTCCGCCACCATTAATGGGTCGATTATTTGTTTAGCGAGTTCTGGTTTTACTTCTTGACTCACTAACCGATCGTAGACGAATTGGAAGGAAACTGGATATAAGTTATCTTGGTTAAATGTGCTCTTTTCCATCCACTTTCGTAATTCTCTTACTTCATTTAATACTTGCGCATTCCCATTACTATCTGGCTTACTAACCGATGGGAACGATTGAGCTACATTTCGCTTTTCAAAGTTAGCCGACTCCTTTGGTTGAACTTTGGCTGGCTGAGGATCAAGAGCAGCAATCACTTCTATGTTTCTCTTTTTAAATAATCCGAGAAAACCACCTTTGTGTACTACTTTTGAATTGAGAATCACTGCATCAGCACCTAATTCTTTGCGAACATGTTTCATTACCTCTGGCATCGTAGGAGCCACAAACTTTTTTACCTTCATGCAACATTCACCACCCCAACACTTTGTACTTCTAGATTTGGCTCTAATTCGTTATAAGATAACACAACTACTTGTGGAAAAAATCGTTCAATCAATTGTTTCACATACATTCGAATTGACGGTGAACATAAAATAATTGGTGTTTCCTCTTGTAATGTTAACTGTTCCACACTTTCAGATACAGAACGGATAATCACCTGCTGTGACTCTGGATCAAGAGCTAAGTATGACCCATGTTCTGTTTGTTGAATATGTTCAGCTACCATTTGTTCCACTTCTTGAGATATTGTAATAACTTTGAGTTGTTCCTGTTGTGCATACTGTTTTGTTATTTGTGTTGCTAGGGATTGTCTCGCATATTCTGTCAGAAGATCCGTGTCATTCGTCATTTTGCCAAAGTCAGCAAGTGTTTCGAAAATAATCGGTAGATTTCGGATTGAGATATTTTCTCTTAGTAATTTTGCTAACACTTTTTGTACATCTCCAATTGACAATGGCTCTGGTGTTACTTCTTCAACTAGAATTGGATAAGTTTCTTTTAAATGATCGATTAATTGTTTTGTTTCTTGTCGACCAAGTAATACATGAGCATGCTTTTTGATTAACTCGGTAATATGAGTGGAAACAACTGACGGTGGATCAACAACTGTATATCCTGATAATTCTGCGTCATCTTTCCATTCTTCACTAATCCATTTTGCTGGTAGACCAAAAGCAGGCTCTGTTGTATCAATTCCTTCAATACTATCCTCTTCAATACCAGGACTCATCGCAAGGTAATGATCCAATAAAAGTTCCCCTTTAGCCACTTCATTTCCTTTAATCTTTAAACGATATTCATTCGGATTCAACTGAATATTGTCTCGAATTCGCACGACCGGAATGACAATACCCATTTCAATTGCTAATTGTCTCCGAATCATGACAACACGGTCTAACAAATCGCCACCTTGATTGGTATCTGCTAGCGGAATTAACGCATAGCCAAACTCAAATTCAATCGGGTCCATACTTAATAAACCAACAACATTTTCAGGCGCCTTCATTTGCTCGCTTTCTTCTTGTTCTTCTTCCTGAACGGTTTCCACTGGATCAGCAGTAGTAGGTCTTGACAACCAATAAGCCCCAAATGCTAGAATACCTGCAATTAAGGATGTTAATAGAAAATTAATTGGCGTTAACCCTAATAAGAAAATGGTTCCAGCTGCAATGTATAATAATTTGGGATATCTGAATAGCTGGGCTGTAACGTCACTACCTAAGTTTCCATCACTTGCAACCCTGGTAACAACAATACCAGTTGCCGTTGAGATAAGTAACGCTGGGATCTGACTGACTAATCCGTCTCCAACCGTTAGCTGCATATAGGTACTAATTGCTTCTCCAAAACTCATACCCATTTGGGCCATACCAATAATTAAGCCAAACACAATATTGATGAGAACAATGACAATTCCAGCAATCGCATCCCCTTTCACAAATTTACTAGCACCATCCATTGAACCATAGAAATCAGCTTCATGTTCAATTTTTTCACGACGTTCTTTGGCTTGATATTCATTAATCAAACCTGCATTCAGGTCGGCATCGATACTCATTTGTTTCCCTGGCATCGCATCTAATGTAAACCTTGCAGATACTTCTGATACTCTTTCACTACCTTTGGTAATTACTAAGAATTGAATAATAACAAGAATTGCAAAGACAACAAAACCAACCAAAGGATTATCACCAATAACGAATGTACCGAACGTTTCGACAACACCACCAGCTTGTCCTTCAGATAGGATAGACCGTGTAGTGGACACATTTAAACCGAGGCGAAACAAAGTTAATAATAATAATAAAGATGGAAAGATCGAAAACTGCAACGTCTCTGTAGTATTCATCGCAACAAGTATCACGATAAGAGCTAAAGATATATTTGTTAATATAAAAATACTTAATAACCATCCTGGTAATGGGATCACAAGCATAATAATAATTAATATAACACCTAATAATACCGATAAGTCTTTAGCTTTCATGTTTTCACCTCATGTATTTCTCTCTATAAGTTCGTACCCTCTATAACTTTTTTTCCAATTGATAGACATAAGCAAGGATTTCTGCTACCGCTTGGAAATACTCCTCACCAATCACTTGACCAATTTCAACACCATCATATAATGCTCTTGCTAAAGGTCGATTTTCTACTAACATTACCTCATTTGCTTTAGCTATCTCCCGAATACGGAAGGCAACATAATCCACACCTTTAGCAACAACATAAGGAGCATCCGCTTTTTGTTCGTCATACTTAATCGCAATCGCATAGTGAGTTGGGTTAGTAATAACAACGTCAGCATCTGGAATCTCACTCATCATTCTTCGCATTGCAATTTGTCGTTGTTTTTCTTTAATTTTTCCTTTAATTTGCGGATCCCCTTCAATATTTTTATGTTCATCTTTAATATCATTTTTTGACATTCGTATATTTTTTTCGAAATCATATCGTTGGTACGTATAATCAATCACAGAGATGATTAGCAAAGCGATAGCTGATGCTATTCCCATAAGGATCGTCGTTTCCCCAAAGAACGCCAACGAACCATTTATATCTTTACCACCCAACATAAACATCTGATCTTTACGCATCCAAAGAATGGAAAACGTTATCGTTCCAACAACCGCTATTTTTAATAAAGATTTTACTAATTCAACTAGTGCTCGAGCAGAGAAAATCCTTTTAGCACCTTGTATCGGATCGATTTTATTTAACTTCATTTTTAAAGGCTCTGTTGTAAATAAAAACCCAATCTGCAAAAAGTTAGAAGCAAGTCCTGCCACAATAGCTATCGCCATTATTGGCGCCACTACTTTAGCAACTGCGAACGTGTTTTCTACAAATACTTGGTGTACAGAATCTTCTGTCACGTCCCAATTAATATATTCCGTAAAAAACTTTTGATAAATAGCTGTGAAATTATCTTTCAAATAGCCGCCAATCACAATGAATAAGATAAATACAAAAAACAACAAGATAGCGGTATTTACATCCTGACTTTTGGCAACTTGACCTTTTTTTCGTGAGTCTTGACGTTTCTTTGGAGTTGCCTTTTCTGTTTTTTCACCTGCAAAAAATTGCAAATCAAGCTGTAAATACACGCTAAGCACCTCCAAATAATTGCATAAGTCCTCTCATTGTTTGTAACATTGTTTCAAATAAATTTCTTGCTAATAACATATAAATAGGCATCGACACAAAGATGGCAACAAAGGATACAAGTATCTTTAATGGTAAGCCAACAACGAAAACATTTAATTGGGGAACAGTCCTCGCAATGATCCCTAAAGCAACATCTACTAAAAATAAACACCCGACGATCGGAATGGCCATTTGAAATGCAATAATAAACATTTCGTTAAATGTTTGCATAATAAAAACAGCTATTTGTTCATTACCAAACGGAATAAAAGCCGTTAAGGGGATGGTTTGATAACTATAAAAGATACCGTCAATCAACAAATGGTGTCCATTTACCGCTAATAAAAACAATAATGAGGCCGTATAATAATATTGACCAATTAAAGGGCTTTGCACCCCTGTTTGAGGGTCCATAACGTTTGCAATGGCGAATCCCATCTGAAAATCAATAAATCCACCAGCAATTTGGATAGCAGATAAAACGATATAGGCTATTAAACCTAGCATCAATCCTACTAATACTTCTTTCAACAATAAAAGTACAAATTGCTCATCTAATGGAATAGTTGGAATTTCTAACGTATAAAACATAATCCATGCTAAAAAAAATCCAAAACCTACTTTAAAATGTGTCGGTACATTCCGATAAGAAAATATAGGGAGCGTTACGAAAAAAGAAGTTACCCGAATAAAGATTAATAGAAATGCGGGTAGAGCGTTAATATTGATTAATTCTAGCATGTTTTCAACCTACAAACTGATTAAGATTCTGAAATATATTGCTCGTAAATTCTACCATTCTCGTAAGCATCCAAGGTCCAAAAAATATTAATCCTACTAATACGGCAACGATTTTAGGAATAAATGCCAACGTTTGTTCTTGGATTTGTGTGGTTGCTTGGAATATACTGACTAATAACCCCACAGCAAGTGCTAACAAAAGCAATGGGCCCACTACCATTAGAACGGTATAAATGCCTTGTTCTGCTAAAGATATTACAAATTCACCGCTCACTTCGTTTTCCCCTTTCCACTGTTGCTATAAGACAATCCTACGACTAGAAACCACCGAGTAGTGAATGAGTAACTAAGTACCAACCATCCACAAGAACAAATAAAAGTATTTTAAATGGCAACGAAATCATAACTGGTGGTAGCATCATCATCCCCATCGACATTAGTACACTTGCTACGGCCATATCAATAACCAAGAACGGAACAAAAATCATAAATCCCATCTGAAAGGCTGTTTTTAGTTCACTGATCGCAAAAGCTGGAACTAAAGTTGTCAGCGGGATATCTTGTATTGTCTCCGGCTTTTCCATTTGTGAATAATTCATAAACAATGCTAAGTCCTTTTGTCTAGTATGCTTCGCCATAAATTCTTTTACTGGTTGTGCAGCCTGATCATAGGCCTCATCTAATGTAATTTCTTCATTAAAGAGAGGAGCAATAGCTTCTTCATTGATTTCGCTAAAGGTTGGTGCCATGATAAAAAAGGTTAAAAATAACGCAATTCCAATTAACACTTGATTCGGTGGCATCTGCTGTGTTGCTAGAGATGTTCGAACAAAGGATAGTACAATAAGAATGCGTGTGAAACTTGTCATTAAAATTAATATACTCGGTGCTAATGAAAAGACGGTCATCAATAATAATAATCTTACAGAGGTTGAGACATTTTCAGGATCTGAGTTGGAAAAAATATCTACAAATTCATTCATTGGAATCTTCCTTACTTCTCAATCGTTCCGTTAGTTTTTTACGATCTTCTATCATTTGATTTAATTCATTTTTAAATAACTTCGGATAATCACTTGATGACTTATTTGAGCTATGATCATCATCTTCTTTTTTTGGGAAGAAACTAGCAAGAAAAGTACGTGGATTGAAATCCGATGTGTTATCGTTTGACATCAACTCGTTTATTGTTTCTTCATCGGTAATTTCTGATAACAACTCAACATCATCACCAACACCAATAACATAATAACGCTCACCTATTCGTACAACTTGCAATGATTTATTCGAACCTAAAGAAATCCCGCCGACATTTTCTAATGCTCGTACTTTTTGATACATTTTACTTTTGTTTCCAATAAATTTAAGTAATCCATAAATAAGTCCAATGACAATTGCTAAAGCAAAAATAAGTTGAACAAATAACTTAGCAAGATTAGTACTAGGCTCTGAACCTTGTTGCGTACTCTCCTCATCCCCTTCGACTTCGACACCTGTTTCCTCATCTTGATTGTCGACCGGTGGATCATTGAACCATTCATCCACCGTCGTTGAGGCATATCCGTTGGTAGTAAAGCAATCAAGTATTCCACCTATTAGGAACATAAACAAAAAAAGCATGATAGTTTTTTTTAGCATCGCAAACACCTAAATCAATCTAAAGCTTTTTGTATGGCTTCGATGACACGGTCTGCTTGAAACGGTTTAACAATAAAGTCTTTTGCACCGGCTTGAATCGCATCAATAACCATCGCTTGTTGTCCCATTGCAGAACACATTATAATTTTAGCATCTGGATTTATAGCTTTAATTTCCTTTAGTGCGGTTATCCCATCTTTTTCAGGCATTGTAATGTCCAACGTTACTAAATCTGGTGTTAATTCTTCATATTTCTCAACTGCTTGCACACCATCTTGTGCTTCACCTACTACTTCATAGCCATTTTTCACTAAAATATCTTTAATCATCATTCTCATGAATGCTGCATCATCAACAATTAATATTCTTTTCCCCAATCTGAATCTTCCTTTCTTTGGTTAGTTTAATTTTTTTAATCGATCTGATTGACTAACAATATCCGTAACACGAACACCAAAGTTTTCTTCAATTACAACTACTTCACCTTTGGCGATTAATTTGTTGTTAACATGAATATCAACGGGTTCTCCTGCTAGTTTGTCCAATTCTATAATCGACCCTGATGACATTTCCAAAATATCTTTAACAGATTTTTGAGTACGCCCTAGTTCGACCGTTACATTCAATGGAATATCGAGTAGCATATCTAAATTGCGCTTTTCTTTCGTTGGCAACTGTTCGTCTGAAAAGCTAGAAAAGGCAGCTGTTTGCACTTGGGAGTCTGGAGCCGAAGTTGCTCCTATATGTTTAGGTTCTTGTTTAGGTTGTTCTTGTGCTTGCATTGTTGTCTGCTGATGCATTTGATGTGTTTGTTTTTCTGACATCTGCTGATATTGTTTTTCTACTTGTTTAGGTGATTCCTGAAATGAATCTGCTGTGTTCGATTGTACGGACTCTTCAGCAGGAGAACCCATTAATTCATTCACTAAACTTTTAGCAAAAGATACAGGTAATAATTGCATAATATGTGAATCAATTAAATTACCAATTTTTAGTTGAAAAGATACTTCTACGAGTACATCTTCTTCAGGTAAATGATTAATTTTTGATTCAACATTATCCATCAAACTAGCCGTAGGTGGGGAAATATCCACTCGCTTATTAAATACAGTTGACATGCTTGTTGCAGCGGTCCCCATCATTTGATTCATCGCTTCCTGTACAGCGCTTAACGAAATATCTGTTAGTTCATCTGATGTGACTTCTCCATTGCCACCTAACATTAAATCAGCAATAATTGCGGCATCCTTTGTTTGTAAGACAAACAAATTTGTGCCAGAAAAACCTTCTGTATATTTCACTTCCAATCCAACATGTGGTTGTGGGAACTTTTCACTTAATTTATTCTGCTCTATTATAGCTGTTTTTGGTGTCGTTATATCTACCTTTTGATTCAATAGAGTTGATAACGTGGTTGCAGAACTACCAAATGAAATATTTCCAATTTCTCCTAAAGCATCTTGTTCTATTGTTGTCAGATAGTCATCCGTATTTAATTCCGTAACAGCTTCGTTTTGTTCTAGTGACGGATCATCTTCTTCCGTACTTTTTAGTAATGCATCAATTTCCTCTTGAGATAACATACCATCGTTCATTGCTAGCCCCCCTTAGTTGCAACTTCATCAATAATTTGTACTGCTAGTTTCTTCTTTTTCTTTCCTGGTTGTACTAGGAACTTCGGTTGTTGATCAACCAATAAGTTAAGCGGTGCATCTATCGGTTGTTCCAATTCAATAATATCATTCTTATTAAGGTTTAATAGCTCATCTATCGTTATTTTCGACTGTCCAAGCTGAGCACTTACATCTACTACGGCCTCTTCAATACCAGCAGTTAAATTTTCATATTCTTCTGGTTTACTTTCTTTTGTTCCTTCATTTTGCATCCAATAATGAACAGATAGCTTCGGTATAATCGGTTCTAAAACGACATGTGGGATACAAATATTAATCATCCCACTGCTTTCTCCAATCGTAGTATTCAATGAAACAACAACGACTGTTTCGTTAGGTGAGACTAATTGTAAAAATTGAGGATTAATCTCAAAGTCTTCCAATAGAGGGTCAATATCAATCATACTACTCCAAGCTTCTTTTAAATTATCTAATGCTCTTTCAAATAACTGAGTCATAATAGTAGATTCAATTTCTGTTAAGTTTTCAATCTTATTGACACTAGACCCTTTACCTCCTAACATCCGATCTAGCATGGCATAGGCAATATTAGGGTTAAACTCAAATATAATTCTCCCACTTAATGGCGCTACACTATAAATATTTAAAATCGTTTTAGTCGGTATTGATCGTATGAATTCTTCATATGGGACTTGATCAACAGATGCAACAGAAATACTTACATATGTTCTTAATTGTGCAGAGAAATAAGTCGTTAACAATCTCGAAAAATTATCATGAATCCTTGAAATACTTCGAATCTGATCTTTTGAGAATCGTAATGCTCGTTTAAAGTCATAGTCCCTAATTTTTTTATCATTTTCTTCTTGCTTTAATTGATTGGCATCCATTTCCCCAGATGAAAGAGCAGATAATAGTGCATCAATTTCATTTTGCGATAGAACTTCTTCCGCCAAGTCATCTCACCTCCATGTAGGGAGCTTTACCAAAAGTTTATTGTAATATTTTACTTATGATATAAACTTCTTCTACTTTTCCATCATTCATTAATTTATTAATTTCTGTTTTCATCTTTTCTTCAAGTTCGGTTAAGCCACCCCGAAAGTCTTGTTCAGTCATTGAAACGGACTGTTTGATTAAAATATTTTTTATTTGAAATTCACGTTTTTGAATTTCTTCCTTTGCCTTCTTGCTGTCCATCATAAATTGAAATTGGATTCGAACAAAACTACCATCTTTTAAATCTGTATTCATCTCGGAAGTTGTAAAGGAATACTCTACCTTCTTATCTAAAGACAATTCACCATTACCTTTTGCAGATCCATTTAAAATAAGAACTAATGATACAACCCCGGCAATGGTAAGGACTACTAAAATAGACACCATAACTTTAAATAATTTGGGACTCACTCTTTATCACCTGTTTCTATTTTGGACCCTTGTAACCCAATCATTTGATAGAATCTCGTTACTAAAAAAAATATTTCTTTTTCTGTCTCCTTGACAACTAATTTCTTGCTGTTTGTTAAAGTGATGGTCGTATCTGGAAACGATTGGACTTGTTCAATATATAATGCATTTAACATAAACGTCTCTCCATTTAAACGGGTAACTTGGATCATGAATGGAGGGAGTTAGACAGGGTCCAACTCCCCACCTCCTTTATTTATCGTTTAAGATTTACTAATTCTTGTAAGATCTCATCAGAAGTCGTAATAATTTTCGTATTCGCTTGAAATCCTCTTTGAGAAGTGATCATTTCTGTAAACTCTTCTGCTAAATCAACGTTTGACATTTCTAGTGCACCAGAAACAATAGTAGCTGCTCCATCTTGTCCGGGCTCCCTTAAATCAGCTAACTCTGTAACATTTTCACCAGCATTTTCAGTCCATTGGAAGGTATTTGAACCTTGTTTTTCAAGTCCGCCTGGATTAGAAAAATTAGCAAGTCTAATTTGACCAGCTTCGTTCACATCGCCTGAATTATCGACATAACTAACAGTACCATCACTTTGAATGCTAAAACTTTCCGCATCTTCAGGCACTCTGATTCTTCCTATACCATCTAACGTCCCATCAGGATCCTCATCTTGATCATAAATATCAGCATCACCTAATAAATATTTACCATCTGGATTCACAATGTAACCTTCTTCATCAAGATAAAAGTTACCAGATCGTGAATAACTAAGTTTTGTAGAAGGATCATTATCGGGATCAATTTCGACTTCACCATTATTGTTAAATTCTAGGTTCTCACCTAAAACAAACATTCCGTCACCCTCTAACGCTAAATCCAAGGTGCGATCCGTTGTTTGTCTGTTCCCTTGTGTTTGGATATTATCAATGCTTCCTATTTGAGTACCTAGACCTACTTGTTTAGGATTAATCCCTCCTCGAGCATTATCTCCTAAAGGGCCCTCTGCTCCAGAAATCGTTTGACTCATCATATCTTGAAAAGTAACTCGCCCTTTTTTATAACCCGAAGTATTTACATTGGCAATATTATTACCTATAACATCTAACTTGGTTTGCGAACCTTTCATACCAGAAATACCAGCATACATTGATCGTAACATTGATATCATCCCTCCATCTTTTTATGTAGTTGCATCTCTCATTCAGCAACTCAACGGCTTCCCTTTATGGGTCCAGCCTATTCATCAATTAAAATTGTTCCGTTAATATTTGTAAATATTTTACTCATCGCTTCAGAACGGTTCATAGCTGTAACAACAGTATTATTTTTTGCACTTACTAATAGTGCCGCATCATTTGTGATCACAAGGGAATCTGTTACACCCTTTTGCTTTGCTTCCCCAATCTTTTCAGATATCTTCTGCCATTGATTATCATTTATTTCGATGTTCCTAGCCGATAATCGTTCAGAGGCATGTTTGCTCACCTTAATATCTTGTTCCTGTGACAAAACATCTTTAAACGATACGGGTGTTTTCTGTTTTTCATTTCTAGGTGTTTTTACATTTGGAAGCAGTGTTGGTTGATGTAATTGTTGAATCCGATGATCCATCACATCTCACCTTCCTTTATTCAGTTGAAGCTTCATTATTCTCTTCATTCTCCATTGGCTCTTGCTTTGGAGCTTCATTCACTTTGACTATATCATTCGATTGAATCTTCGTGTCATTTCCTAACTCTAACACAGCCTGCCCTTCATTCTGACTAACTGATTTCACAACACTCGTAATCATTTCTTTGGGTTCCTTCACATCACCTGTTTCTTTATCTACCCTGTAATAGGATACTTCTTTTCCAATTAAGTGACTGTATTGAAGAATTGGTGACATGGATTGATTTTCGACTAGTTTATCCATTGAAGAAGACATATTTGTCATTTGTTCTAGTGTTGAAAAGTTTGCCATTTGGGCAATAAACTCTTTATCTTCCATTGGGTTCGACGGATCTTGATTTTGCAATTGTGTCATCAAGATTTTTAAAAATTCATCTTTTCCTAGCTCTGAATTAGTCGTGCCTCTTGGTTGATTGTTCAAATATAAGGATGGGTCTATCTTGGTCATTAACGACACCTACACTTTCTCATTCAACAAAATTTGACGGAAACTTTGCTCTTGTTGTTCATCTTCTTGTTGTTTACTTGAATCATCTTGTGTATCTTCTTGATTAGATTGATTAAATGATTGATGTTGATCTTGTTTCTCTGGTTGATAAGTATCTTGCTGCAGGTTAGTCATATCCTGTTTTTCTACAACTACTTGTTGTGGTGAAAACATATGTCTTAATTGTTGCATGTTTCCTTCTAACATATCCTTCGCCATTTGCGAATTAACTGTAATTTTCACAATCATCTCACCATTCACTTGCATCATCTTCACCATCATATCACCTAAGTTTTCTGGACGAAGTTTAAGGTGTAGTTGGTTTGTTCCGTTATTTGATAAAAATTTACTAGATTTAATAATAGATTGTATCTCATTCAACAATTTCTCTTGTGAAACTGCTTGACTATTAGAGGTTTGGTTTGCATGCACAACAAACTGCTCTACTTTAGACTGTTGCATACTAGTCAGATTTACATCAGCGAACGGAGTTGCTCCATTTGTGCTTGCATTCTGTAATACAAACTGATTACCATTATTCGACTGCTCATTAGTGTTTTTGCCAGCATTGTTATCAATTGGTGCATCTTGATTAGAATATCGAGCTAACGCAGCCTTTAACATTTTGCTTATATCACTACCAGTCAAACTTGAGTTTGCTTGATATTTATTGTGTGATTGAAGGTCGTTACGCATTTGATAAACATTTAACATTTGTTTCCAAACCTGCTCCTCTTTAGAGCCACTGCCTGATCCTTGCTGAATCATATTAGACGTAGTTTGGCCAGATGCTTGTTCTAGTGAAATCCATTGTTGCATTACCTTTAACAGTTTCATTTGCTCTGACCTTGAAAGCTGACTATTAGTATCAAATTGCTTGATTAATGCCTTAGCCTCTTCCTTCAATTGTGAGAATTGTTCTGCAATTGTTTGTTGATCAATTGATTGGTTGCTAGAAGCTTCTAGTTTTGATTGATTATGAAACAGTAAATATCCTTCGTTCAGCATTGTGTTTTTAATTGGTGGCTCCTGTTTGGATTCTGAATAACTACCCTCTTGTTGATTTTCAGTTATATTTACAAGCAATGCTTGAATGTCTTCAGGAGTTAAAACATTCTGTGCTGCAGTATGAAGCAGTTCACTCACTTCTGTTATCGTTAACTCTCCTCCATCAAGCCATTCACTTAACTGATTTATCATGTTCGAGAGTTGTTCCATGTCTGCAGATAAATTCTCTTTGTTCTCATTAGCCATATTTTTTATAAGACTTTCTATTTGATCAAGCATACTAGTTAAACTAGAACTTCCCGTTTCATCACTATTATCCGTATTTTTATTTTGTTGCCTTAATAAATTCATAAAAGAATCGGATTCAGATCTGTCGGCCTTGTTCGATTTTGGTTGATGGTTCTGTTGGATTGGCTGTGAGTACATAAATTGAATACCATTCACTTATTTTTCACCTCCTTTCAAAGCCTTTCAAACTAGTTTAAGAGATTATTCGTTAATTGTGCAGCATCTTCTGGAGCCATTTCACTTAGAATTTGTCCCCGTTCTTGACTGGAGACTGATTTTAAAATAAGTAATGATAATTCATTATCTAAACTGTTTATAATTGGTGCTGCTGCTTCTGGATCCATTTCTTTAAATGATGTTGCAATTTCTTGAACCAATTCATCACGATCTTCGTTTGCTTGTGTTTGTTGTGTTAGTTCTTCATTTAATTGATCTACTTCTGCGTTTAAATCATCGATTGTTCCGTCTTTGGCTTGAATCTGTCCATTCAGTTGCCGGATCTCTTCATTTTTCTCTTTTAGTTGGTCATTTAATTTTTCTTGTTGTTGTTCATAAATTTTTTCGTCATTGGTTGTTACTATACCTGAAATAAAAGGTACATTATTTGCATAGTTTTCGGCGTGTTTTTTCACATCTACACCTGCAACAGATAAGATGATAATCGCCAATACGATTGCAAATAGGAGAGGAATCACGATAACAAGAAACCATTGAAAAACACCAGCTTTATTCTTTTCCTTACCAACCGAATTTCTAGCCATAACCCTCACCTATCTTTTACTATTTATAAACTGTGTAACAGTAATTTCATCCATAAATTTATTCTCTTCGTGTTTCTGTTTAAAAGTGGCGGTTTGTCTCTTCTTCTCAATTATTTTTTCAAATTTTTTCACTTCAATATGTGCCTCTGTCAGTTGTTGTTGTTTATCGTTCATTTCTTGTCTAGCTTGATTAACAGAAGATTGTAACTCCCCGATCTTTGTTTTTATTCTTTGTATATATAAAGAATAATGCGACAACATTGTTACAGAACTTGTATTAGCTAATTGTTGCTGATACTCCTTCTCAGCATCTTCCTTATTTTTTAGTAACTGATAAAGTTCAGATGCTAAGTTTTCAAAGAATTGTACTGATTGTTGGTAATTTTTTTTTGCAAGATTCTTATCTCTTTCGCGCACAACTAATAACTTTTGAAATGTCTCAATGTCAGCCATTAACTAACACTCCCACTTATGAGATCCGTTAAGTTTTGAAGTGATTGTTCCCTTGTCACTACCTCATCTGTTGTTTGTTTTAGGAAAGTCGTAATTTTAGGATGATACTTGATAGCCTCATCTATTTCACGACTTGTGCCACGCTTATAAGCACCAATCTGGATTAATTCATGATTTTCCTCATAGGTCGCTAATAGAGAACGGACTTTTTGTGCATATTGTTGTTCTTGTTTTGACGTAATATTTGGCATTACTCTACTAACAGATTTTAATATATTGATAGCAGGGAACAGACCTTGTTCTGCTAATTTTCGATCTAATACAAAGTGACCATCCAGAATCCCTCTAGCCGTGTCGGCAATTGGTTCATTCATGTCATCTCCATCAACCAATACGGTATAAAATGCAGTAATTGTGCCTTGTTTACTTGTACCAGTCCGTTCTAACAAACTAGGCAATAATGCAAAAACTGAAGGTGTATAGCCCTTGGTTGTGGGTGGTTCGCCGATGGCAAGTCCAACTTCACGCTGAGCCATCGCCACACGGGTAACAGAATCCATCAATAGGTTGACTTGTAGCCCTTGATCTCTAAAATACTCACATATTGCTGTTGCAGTGAAAGCCCCTTTAATTCGCATTAAGGCAGGTTGATCAGAGGTTGCAACAACGACAACCGATTTTTTTAAACCTTCTTCCCCAAGGTCTTTTTCAATAAACTCTCTTACTTCTCTCCCACGTTCACCAATCAGTGCTATCACGTTAACATCTGCGTTACTGTTTCTAGCAATCATGCCTAGTAATGTACTTTTTCCTACACCAGTCCCAGCAAAAATACCAACACGTTGACCTTTACCTACTGTTAATAGTGTATCGATTGATCTTACGCCTACTTGAACAGGCTCAGCAATTGTCGGGCGCTGTAACGGATTAGGCGGTGATTGTTCAGCTGGATAAGAATTCAATCCTTTGGGTAGAGGTGTTTCGTCTAGAGGAGACCCCAAGGAGTCAATCACTTTTCCTATCAACCCTTTCCCAACTTTCACCGTAAGCGACTGTCCAGTTGCTTCTACCATGCATCCAGGACTAATATCTTTAATAGAAGAAAATGGCATCAGTAGAACTTTTTGCTCACTAAATCCTACAACTTCTGCTGGGATTTTTTGTTTTTTCACCGTGTGTATATAGCAAACATCTCCAATACTTACTTCCGGGCCCTGTGATTCTATCATAAGACCGACCACGCGATGAATTTTCCCATATCGTTTATAGGTATCAAGTTGTTCGATGGCATCAAGATATCCTTGAATGTTCACGATTTCCCCCCTGTGCAAGCTCAAATAATTTATTCCTCAATTCGTTTAATTGACTATCGATGCTCACATCAATTTTTCCATAAGGTGTTTCGACAATACAATCACCTTTGGTTAACCCCGAATCAGGGTAAATATATAGTTCTCCGCTACCTTTCATAATCGGTACTAGTTCATCCTTGTATTCGAGTATGATTGAATAATCTTCAGGATTGGTTACTACATTAACCAATGGTTGTTCCTTAACTTCCTTCAACACGTCTCTGACTAGTTCAACCATTGTAGTATTGTTTTCTAACTGTACATGTAAGATTTTCGAAGCCGCCCTTAATCCTAATTCTAGAATCAAGTCTTCACTTTGATCAATGGTATGTTGATAGTCAGTCTTCGCTAAATCGATAAGTTGTGTTGCTTGATCTAACATTTGCTGATATTGTTCAAATCCTTGCTGTTTTCCAGCTTCAAACCCCTCGGTAAAACCATTTTCACTTGCTTGTCGAATCCATTCTTGTTTTTCCTGTTGCCAGTCTTGTTTCTCTTGATCAATTTGACTTTTCGCTTGATCAACTATTTCCTTCGCCTGTTTTTTTGCTTTGTCTATTTCTTGTTTGGCTTGTAGGTGGAGCTCTTTGATTTGTTGCTCCACTTCTGATGGAACGGAATCTTCATAATCCGTGTTGGATTGCTCAAGAGGTGTTGACACTGTTTGGATTGGTTTTATACCGATAACCTTTTTGTTATGTTCATCTCCCGAATGCAAGTTAGACAATAATATCATCCCCTCCACCACGTGCGATGACAATTTCACCAACATCTTCTAATCTTCTAATAACAGAAACAATGCGAGTTTGCGCTTCTTCCACATCCCGCAGTCGTACAGGCCCCATAAACTCCATCTCTTCTTTAAATGTTTCAGCCATCCGGTTAGACATATTACTAAAGACAATTTCTTTAACCTCTTCACTCGCAACCTTTAAGGATAGACGTAAATCATCATTTTCTACTTCTCTAATAACACGCTGTATCGCACGATTATCTAATGTAACAATATCTTCGAATACAAACATCCGTTTCTTAATTTCTTCTGCTAATTCAGGATCTTGAATTTCTAAAGCATCAAGAATGGTCCTTTCCGTACTACGATCTACACCATTAAGAACTTCAACAACAGCTGGTATACCACCTGTTTGAGTATAATCCTGAGTAACCGTTGTAGATAGCTTCTTTTCTAAAATTTGTTCCACTTCATATATAATCTCTGGTGAAGTGGAGTCCATTAGAGCAATACGTTTGGCAACATCTGCCTGCATTTCTTGTGGCAACTCAGACAAAATTTGGCTCGATTGAGCTGCATCCAAGTACGATAATACTAAAGCAATTGTTTGCGGATGTTCATTTTGGATAAAGTTTAAGATTTGCATTGGATCAGCTTTTTTAGCGAAATCAAATGGTTTCACTTGTAACGATGATGTTAAACGATTAATAATATTTGACGCATCCTGCTCTCCTAATGCCTTTTCTAAAATCGATTTCGCATAACCTATCCCGCCCTGAGAGATATAATCTTGAGCAAGCGCAATTTGATGGAATTGTTCCATTATTTCTTCCTTTTGACTAGGGTCAACTTTTTTCACAGAAGAAATTTCTAGTGTTAACTTTTCAATCTCTTCTTCTGTTAAATGTTTGTAAACTTGTGCTGACACTTCTGGCCCCATCGAAATTAATAGTATTGCTGCTTTTTGCTTACCTGATAGTGAACCTTGTTGTCTAGCCATAATCACTCCCCCTTAGTCCTCTGCTATCCAGCTCCGTAATAGTTTTGCAAATTCATCTGGTTGATCTGTGGCCATTTTTTCAAGTTGCTTCCTTCTCATTGATGATTCCGTTTCTTGCTGATCTTCAATATCTGGAATTTCCATTTCATTTTCTTGTTGGTGGAATGACTCGGTATAGACTGCATCCTCATCTTCAACTTTCTTGCGTTTTATTAATTGCCAAATCAAACCTAAGATTGCAACGAGCAATAAAGCTCCTACTCCATAAACCCATGTTGGAATCGTCATAACTGGGGGTGATGACATCGTTGGTTTATCACTAAATTCTTGGAAAACAATCGAAACCTTTCCTTCTGTATCAACTACTTGACCATATTGTTTATCAACAGTTGTCGTTACAATAGAATCCAGCATCGAAGAAATTCCTTCTTCCACTGTGGTTTGTTCTTCAGCAGTTAAATATTCTACTTCTTCACTGTTTTCAACTGGGTCTTTTGTATTGTCGACAGCAACTTGAATACCAAGGTCGCGAATTTTATAAGGGCTTTCGACAATGTCTCTCCGAATTCGGTTATACTCATTGTTAACCGATTCCTTAACTAATTCGTAATCACCTTGATCACCATCGCCATTCTCCCCCGTGTAATTCGCTATATCCTCTTCACCGTTCACTTCACCACCAATTGGCGGATTATTTCCGGTATAAGTTTCTTGAATGGTTTCGATGCTTACCGGTAAACCTTCGACTCCATCTTCGTCAACGCCTTCTACCAATTGTTCAACTCTATTTTCCTGTGTGAAATCAATATCGGCGGTTACTGATGCGATTACTTTATCCGGACCGACCATCGTACCGATCATCTGTTGAACACGACGCTGGATATCTCGTTCAATATCACGTTTGATATTCTGTTGCGTTTCGTAAGAATCCCCACTCGTGAATGAATTTGAATTATTTAAGTCAAAATACTCAAAGTTTTGGTTCATGATGACGATATTATCAGTAGACAGGTTTGGGATTGTTTTTGAGACAAGATGATACAAAGAATTTATCTGCTCATCTTGAAATTGATATCCTGGCTTAGTGTTCAACACAATTGATGCGGACGCCTCTGCTGTTTGTTCACTCACAAAAACAGGTTCTTGCGGTTTGTTAATCATCACTTCAGCGTTCTCAATTCCATCAATCCGAGTCATTAAGTTCGCCAGTTCTGATTGCATCGTATCCAATTGAATCATATCAAATTCATTATCTGTCATTCCCCATGAAGTATTCTCACTAAAAAAAGAATAATCAATGTTTCCGCTGTTTGGAATACCTTGAGCTGCCAATTCTACTAACAGCGAATCCACTTGATCTTTAGGAACATTAATAGCGGTCCCGGATTGGTCCAATTCATAATTAACCCCCCGCGAATCAAGTTCTTCTTTAATCTGTCCGACCTCTTGTAATGATAAATTGTTATATAATGGTGTCATATTCGATCCACTAAAAAAGAAGCTCCCACCTATAACGATAAAAAGAAATAAGACCAATGATAGAATATACATTCTTTTTTGAGAGCGTGATCGAGTTGACCAAAAGTTTAATATTTTTTCTTTATATAAATCTATTTGCTGTTTCATCTTTCGCCTCCAAAAAAACAAACTAATTTAGAACAAGGAAGCTTTAATGACTATCCATCATACTTGCATTCTCATGATTTCGTTATAAGCGTCAACAGCCTTGCGTTGCACTTCAACCGCCGTTTGAAGGGTTAAACTCGACTTTTGAGCAGTAATCATAACGTCATGTAAGTCATCTATCTCACCTTTTGCAAGAGCCTCCGTTTTTTTATCTGATGTAACCTGCGCGCGATTCAAGTGATCAATAGCTGTTTTTAAACTAGTTGAAAAATTAGTTTGTGCTTCTGCAGGGGTAACTTTTTGATTTTGATGATTATTCATAGTTACCAGTGGTTGTTGTAACATATTTATATTTTGAACTGTCATACAATCCTCACTCCCTATTTACCTATCTCCAAAGCTTTCATCAGCATACTTTTAGTTGCGTTAACCGAGGTAACATTTGCTTCATACGATCTTGTTGCACTCATTAGATCAACCATTTCTTTTAACGGATCAACATTTGGTAATTGAACATAGCCATCCTCGTTCGCATCAGGATGATTAGGATTAAATACCATTTTAAACGGTTCTGCATCCTCAGTTATTTCTCGAACTCGAACACCTGAACCAGCAGTATTATTACCAGTCCGTGCCCTTTGTAAAATGGAGGAAAATTGATGGTCCCGGGGTTCAAAAGAAACCATTTTTCTTCGGTATGGTTCATATTCTCCATCTTCATTGATGGTTGCTCTAGTTGTTTCCGCATTCGCAATGTTAGAAGAGATAGTATCCATTCGTAAACGCTGTGCAGTTAAAGCACTAGAACTCGTATTCAATGCATTAAAGATACTCACGATTATCTCCCTCCTTTTATAACAGTCTGAAGACTATTAAACTTTCCATTCATTCGATCAACAAGACTTTGGTAATAGATTTGGTTTTTAGCCAAGTTGGACATCTCTTTGTCAATATCGACATTATTTCCATTATTGTTATATGTAGTGCCTGGATTGGAAATAATCTGATATGGTTGTTCACCATCACCATCACCAAACTTAATATGTTTAGGATGCGTCACTTTGGCTTGAAAGTTATTTGCAACTTTCTCATCTAACACATTTTTAAATGTTACATTTTTAGCTTTATAATTTGGAGTATCGACATTCGCGATATTGTTTGAAATGGTTTGGTTTTTCACAGATGCATAGTCCAACGATTGTTGTAAGGTGTTTATTGTATTACCAAAAAAGGACATGTCTATCCCATCCAATCTCTAATTAAAGTCATAAATTACCCATCATCTTCAAGTATTTTAAATTATTACAACTAGTGTGTCTAGGATGTTTCGACAAAACGTGACTATTGTCGATGAATTGTTAGAATTACAAGGACTATCGCACTAAGTGACAGGTAATTACGTGTTATTTTTTGTCGAAAAACGCCGGTGTAACAATTATGACATATAACTGTAACAATTAGTAGCCTAATATCACATTTACCTAAAACCACCATTTTTGGTATGAAGAACAAAGGCTCAACTAAACTAAATGGGATGTACAACAGGAGCAAAGGAAAAGACATTCCTTTAATGTATAAAGGAATGTCTTTTTTATTAAGCTATGAAGATTTTAACTTTTGTAACTCAAGTAAAAACTTGCCATTTAACACTTTAATATAAGTGCCTTTCATACCTAATGATCGCGATTCAATCACACCAGCACTCTCTAATTTCCGAAGGGCATTAACAATCACTGATCTCGTAATACCTACACGGTCTGCAATTTTACTTGCAACTAATAAACCTTCGTTACCATCTAATTCATCAAAGATATGTTCGATTGCTTCAAGTTCACTGTAAGATAAAGAACTAATTGCCATTTGCACAACAGCTTTACTTCTAGCTTCTAATTCGATTTCTTCTGTTTTTTCATGTAGAATTTCCATTCCAACCACAGTAGCACCGTACTCAGCTAATAATAGATCATCTTCGCTGAAACTTTCTGTCAAACGACTTAACACTAATGTACCTAATCGTTCGCCACCACCAATAATTGGTACAATCGTTGTTAAACCCGTTTTAAATAATTCTTTATTTTCTACTGGAAAAGCGGTGAACTTACTTTCAATATCAAGGTTTGCAGTTGTTTCCTGAATAGTAAATAAGCTATCTGTGTACTCTTCAGGAAACTGCCTTTCTTCTAACATTGTCTTCATTCTTTCATTTTCTATTTGTTGATTAATGGCAAATCCTAATAACTTTCCTCTTCGACTTACAATAAATACATTAGCAGTAATGGTGTCTCTTAATGTTGCTGACATATCATTAAAGTTAACAGACTTTCCTGTAGCTTTTTGTAACATTGAATTAATTTTTCTAGCACGTTCTAATAGTTCCATGATGCTCCTCCAATCACTTTCTCCTGTTATAGTATATATTGACTTAAATCCTTATTTTTAGCTATAGAACTTAATTTGTCTTCCACATATGTTCGTGTAATCTCAATTGTTTCCATTGTTATATCTGGTGCTTCAAAAGATAGTTCCTCGAGCAATTTCTCAAGAATGGTGTGTAGTCTTCGCGCACCTATATTATCCGTATCCTGGTTCACCTCATAGGCAACTTCTGCCAGTTTTGTAATAGCGTCGTCTGTAAATACAACATTTATACCCTCAGTTTTTAATAATGCTTGATATTGTTTTAACAAAGCATTAGAAGGTTCAATTAGTATTTTCTTGAAGTCCTCAATGGTCAAATTCTCAAATTCAATACGAATCGGAAACCGCCCTTGTAGTTCAGGGATTAAGTCAGAAGGTTTGGCCATGTGAAAGGCACCGGCCGCAACAAATAATACGTGGTCAGTTTTTACTGGACCATGTTTGGTAACAACTGTCGAGCCTTCCACAATTGGTAAAATATCACGTTGCACACCTTCTCTTGACACATTAGCAGATTGGTCACTTTTTCCAGCTACTTTATCTATTTCATCAATAAAAATAATTCCTGATTGTTCTACTTTTGTAATTGCTTCCTGGGCCACTTCATCCATATCAATTAATTTTTGCGCTTCTTGCTGTGTTAATACTTTTCGTGCTTCAGAAACAGGTAAACGACGCTTCTTTTTCTTAGATGGCATGAATTGACTAAACGCATCTTGCATATTCATTCCCATTTGTTCCATTCCCGAACCTTGTAGCATATCAAACATCGAATTGGATTGCTCATCAACTTCGATTGTTACGATTTTGTCTTCAAGTTCTCCTAATGCTAATTGATGTTCAATTCTTTTTCGTTTATTCTCAATTTCTTGATTAGATGGATCATGATCTTGTGTATCTGTTTCTTCTGCTTGTGGTGAAAAAAACATTTCTAAAGGGTTTTTAAATGAGTTTTGCTTTTTCGCTTCAGGGACGATCACTTTAACTAATTTTTTATTAGCTAACTCTTTCGCTTTATCCATGACACCTTCCATTTTTTCTTCTTTCACCATACGCACTGACATTTCAACCAAATCACGGACCATTGATTCAACATCTCGCCCAACATAGCCAACTTCTGTAAACTTTGTCGCTTCTACTTTTACAAAAGGGGCACCAACCAGTTTCGCCAATCTTCTTGCAACTTCTGTTTTCCCTACACCGGTCGGACCGATCATTAGTATATTTTTGGGTACAATTTCATCACGCAGATTGTCTGCCAATTGCATTCTTCTATATCGGTTTCTTAAAGCAATCGCTACTGATTTTTTCGCATTGTGTTGCCCAATAATATATTGATCAAGTTGTTCTACTATTTGCTTAGGAGTCATGCTTATTGACATTACCTAATCCTCCTTATCCTCAATCAATAACCTCTAGAGTTATATTATCATTTGTGAAAACACAAACCTCTCCAGCAATTTCTAGAGATGTTCTAGCAATTTCTTCCGCCGTTAAGTTCGTAGCGTGCCGCTTTAAAGCCCTGCCAGCACTTAAAGCGAAATTACCACCTGATCCAATAGCAAGAATTCCATCATCTGGTTCAATCACTTCACCAGTCCCTGACACAAGTAACATTTCCTGTTTATTCATCACAATTAACATTGCCTCTAATTTTCGTAGCACTTTGTCACTTCGCCATTCCTTTGCAAGTTCAACGGCTGCACGAGATAGGTTTCCATTATAGGCTTCTAATTTCCCTTCAAATTTTTCAAACAAAGTGAATGCATCAGCAACTGAACCTGCAAAGCCAGCTAACACTTGACCTTTAAATAATCTACGAACTTTCTTTGCTTTATGTTTCATTACCACTGCATTTCCTAATGTCACTTGCCCATCGCCACTCATTGCACATTGACCATTATGTTGAACAGCAAAGATTGTTGTGGCATGGAATTGTTCGCTCATAATTTCACCTCATTATGGTTGTTTTCGATGATTAGCTCTTGGATGGTTATCCATGTAAATATTTCGTAAACGACTCTTCGTTACATGTGTATAAATTTGAGTTGATGATAGATTTTCATGACCTAATAACTCTTGCACTGCTCTAAGGTCAGCGCCATTATTTAGCATATGTGTTGCGAAAGTATGTCTCAACTTATGTGGATGTATATTTTCTGTCATCGCAGCATCTTTCACCATTTGATTTAACACATATCGCACACCTCTTGGTGAAAGAGGTGTACCTTTTGCATTTAAGAAAAGCCTATTGGTTTCGTGATTTCCCTTTTTTAACAACTTTGGTCGACCGTCATTCATGTAAGCTTTAACTGCTGTGTGTGCGAACTGACCAAATGGTATATACCTTTCTTTTTTTCCTTTACCGGAAACTAAGATTGTTTCCATATCGAAGTCTAATTCTGGTATTGTTAATCCTACACACTCACTCACACGTATACCCGTTGCATACATCAACTCTAAAAGTGCTTGATTTCGTTGACCCAAAGGTGTATTTAAATCACTTACGGCAAAAAGTTTTTCCAGTTCTTGTTCATAAAAAAAGTTAGGAACTGGCTGCCCCGCTTTAGGTATGGTTACATGGTGAACCGGATTTGTTTCAACTATTCCTTCTCTTTCTAAATACCTATAGAAACTCCGAATACTTGAAACTTGCCTTGATATACTTCTTGGTGATAGTTGTTTTTGATAGAGTTCTGTTAAAAATACTCGCATTGTTTGATACGTAACGTCTTGTAAGTAATGGATTCCTTGTCGTTCTAAAAAACTAAAAAAGCTTGTCAAATCTTTCACATAATGCTCTATCGTTAAAACAGCTGCATTTTTTTCTACTTGCAAATAATTAATAAATTCATTTTTACATTTTTCAAAACATTCCATCTACTCACCTCTCCAAGGCGATTAAATCGTATCATAATTTTGCAGTATTTCGCAATATAATTTGCAAAATTGTAACAAAATTCTGAAATATCCTATGTATTAAGTGAATTTCTTACGTTTTTATAAATTTCAATGTGTGATAATAATATGGTTGACACTTTAATCAGATTCAAGAAAAAGGTTTTGAATAGGCACTGTCAAGTACTTAAGCTTACCAAAGAGAAATTATAGCTTTAATACCAACCATTGTCAATATCGAAATTAAGTTTGTTTCAATTATAAACAATGATAGTATGTTACTTCTTATTATTCCTCAAAAAAAGATTTCTAAACATTTTGACTAATATTTTATAGTTGTTATTCTTTAGAACAAACTCAATACCATTAAGCAGCACCATCTTATTAGGAATCCTATGTTCATGAGACGACTTTTTTCATCCGATCTTTACACAAACATAAAAAACGGTCATCCTTTATAGGATTCCTCCCCCCTATCACTTTTATAATAGGAGAGAACTAATCCAATTAAGGATAACCTCTTTTAACTTTATGTTTGCGGTTCTTCTTGATAATCACATTTAGTACAGTGAATTTGCGTCCCTTTTTTCTTTTTCTTTTCAACTAATAACGAATCACATTTTGGACAAGGTCTAGAGATTGGCTTATCCCATGATAAAAATTCGCATTCAGGGTAGTTATCACAACCATAAAATGTACGACGTTTTTTTGTTTTTCTTTCTACTATATTACCATCTTTACAGTCGGGACATTTCACCCCAATCTCTTTAAGGATTGGTTTGGTGTTACGACATTCTGGAAAATTCGAACATGCCATAAATTTCCCGTACCTTCCCATTTTATAAACCATTTCATGTCCACAGTTTTCACAATCAATTCCTGCTGGCTCATCTTTGATTTCAATTTTTTCCATTTCCTCTTCGGCTACTTCTAACCGCTTTTCAAAACCTTGGTAAAATTCATCGATAATATTGATCCATTCGGCTTTACCTTCTTCGATTGAATCTAAATCCTCTTCCATTTTGACGGTAAAATCAAGGTTGATGATTTCAGGGAAAAACTCTTTCATTACCCCATTTACTATTTCACCTAATTCTGTTGGAACAAACCGACGATTGTCCAACGTAACATACCCTCTACGTTGAATCGTATCTAATGTAGGTGCATAAGTAGAAGGACGCCCAATTCCTTGTTCCTCCATTGTTTTTACTAACCTTGCTTCCGTATAACGTGGAGGTGGTTGAGTGAAATGCTGGTTTGGCTGAATCTCTGCAGCTTCCACATATTCTCCCTCTTCCATATCTGGAAGGAGTTTATCTTCTTCTTTTTTATTATCATCGCTACCTTCTATATACACTTTCATAAAACCTTTGAATTTTATTTTGGAACCGGAAGCCCTAAACTGAACTCCCTCGTTCTCTAAATGTACGGTCATTGTATCCATTATTGCTGGTGCCATTAAGCTAGCAACGAAACGATCCCAAATCAATTTGTAAAGACGATATTGATCACGAGATAAGACACTTTTTAGTGACTTTGGATCGCGAAAAGTAGAAGTAGGACGAACGGCTTCGTGTGCATCTTGTGCACCTTCTGATTTTTTTCCTTTCTTCACACTACCCAAATATTCTTCTCCAAAGTTTTCTTTAATATAATTGGCTGCATCTGTTTTAGCGGTTTCGGAAATTCGTGTTGAGTCTGTTCTCATATACGTAATTAAACCAGTTATCCCGCCTTCTTTACGGCCTAAATCGATTCCTTCATATAATTGTTGTGCTACCATCATCGTTTTTCTAGCTCTAAAGTTTAATTTTCTTGCAGCCTCTTGTTGCAAGGATGACGTTGTAAACGGTGCAGAAGGATTTCGTTTTCTCTCTTTTTTCTTTACGTTTTCAACTTTAAATTCAGTACCTTTCAACTGATTTAATACTTGATCAACCTCTTCTTTGTTACTTAATGGTGTCTTTTTACCATCGATACCATAAAAAGAACCGTCAAAAGTTTCTTTTCCTTTGGAAAAAGAAGCATCAATCGACCAATATTCTTCTGGTTTAAAATTCTCAATTTCTCTCTCACGATCAATGATCATTTTAACGGCAACAGATTGAACCCGTCCTGCACTCAAGCCTTTTTTCACTTTTTTCCATAACAATGGACTAATATTATAACCTACTAATCTGTCTAGTATTCTTCTTGCTTGCTGTGCATCAACTAAATCCATGTCAATCGTTCTTGGATGTTTAAATGATTCTTTAATTGCATCTTTTGTAATCTCGTTAAAGACCACTCTACATGGTGAATCTTCTTCTATATTAAGACTGTGTGCAAGATGCCAGGCAATTGCTTCCCCTTCTCTGTCGGGGTCGGCTGCGAGATAAACTTTTTTTGCCTTCTTGGCAGCTGTTTTTAATTCTTTTAATACTGGTCCCTTCCCACGAATTGTAATATATTTTGGTTTATATCCATCTTCTACATCTACGCCCGTTTGACTTTTGGGTAAGTCTCTTACATGACCCATAGATGCTTTTACTTTATATTTTTTTCCTAAGTATCTTTCAATTGTTTTTGCTTTTGCTGGAGATTCAACAATTACAAGATAATCTGCCATGTCTGTTCCTCCCAAGAGGTAATTCTTTTTATCTTTATAGTAGCCATTTATTTTGGTATGCATATTTCACATATTGGCTTTTGTTTGTCATCAAACACAAAAATAATTACCAAAGTCTGTACTTTCTTATTTAGTTTATAAATCTTCCTTATTATTAAATACTTATTTACTGTTTGTCAAACATAACACGAAAATTAACCATTTGTATAGGAAGCGTTTTCTTTAAAATCTGACATAATTTGACACCATTTATCCCCTAACTGTTCCCATTCTTCCAGTAAATCATAGGTATTTTGTACTAACTTTGCACCATCTTGAATCATTTGATGACAACCATGTGTCTGAGGATGTAGTGGGGAACCCGGTATCGCATACACTTCCCTTCCTTGATCAAGTGCTTGATTTACCGTTATCAAGGAGCCGCTTTTTTGTTTCGCTTCAATTACAATCGTCCCAAAACTTAATCCACTTATAATTCGGTTTCTTTCAGGAAAATGGTATTTACGAGGTGGTGTGTTGGGGGTATATTCTGAAACAACAAGCTGTGTAGCTACTAATGATTGAAATAACTGGTTATGTTGTTGTGGGTATATATGACGGAATCCAGAACCTAATACTGCTATTGTCTTCCCTTCCTGTTCAATAGCCATTTGATGTGCTAACCCGTCAATTCCTACTGCCATGCCACTCACCACAATCCAGCCTTTACGAGCTAGAGGTCTAATTATATGATTTATTTTTTGCTTAGCTTCACTTGTTGGGTTTCTTGTTCCGACTACACTTAATGAAGGAAGTTGATAGAACAGTTTAGAGTTACCTAGTAAATAAAGAACATATGGAGGATCTTGAATATGTCGTAATAACGGAGGATAACCTGAATCAAAAATAGTTAACACTTGAAACTTCTTTAGATCATAAATCAATGAGGTAAAGACTTCTCGATTATGTAAATCAGCGTATATAATCGAAGCTCGTGAACTATCTAATGAAAAATATTGTTGCCACTGATGAGACGTCCATCTATACACATCTGTTAACTGCGAGTCTTTACGAAGAATATTGCGAATTAAAACTCTTGTCACACCTCGAGCGCGGTGTAAATGTAGCAATGTTAACTTTCTTTTATCCATATCGTCACTTCCTCTTTATAAAATTTGGACTGGCCTTACATAAAAGCCAGCCCTTTTTTCTCAAACTTAATGTGTTTTACACTTATCATGAATTCCTTTTTCTTTTAATACACCAATTAAAGTTTCACCCATTACTGCAGGTGTCTCTGCCACTTCAATCCCACAGTTGTTCATTACTTTTATTTTTTCATCTGCCGTTCCTTTACCACCAGAAATAATCGCACCAGCGTGACCCATACGTTTTCCTGGAGGTGCGGTAACACCACCAATAAAACCTACAACAGGCTTTGTCATATTTTCTTTTACCCACTGTGCAGCTTCTTCTTCTGCTGTACCACCGATTTCACCGATCATCATAACTGCTTCTGTTTCTGGGTCTTCATTAAACGCTTTTAACACATCAATGAAGTCCGTTCCATTAACAGGATCTCCACCAATACCTACAGCGGTTGATTGTCCAAATCCATTTTCTGATAATTGGTGTACGGCTTCATAAGTTAAGGTACCTGAACGGGATACAACACCAATATGACCTTTTTTATGAATATAACCAGGCATAATTCCAATTTTACATTCTTCAGGTGTTATAACCCCTGGACAGTTTGGTCCAACAAGTCTTGTCTTTTTCCCTTCCATATAACGCTTTACTTTCACCATATCCATAACCGGAATATGTTCTGTAATACAAATTGCTAGATCTAGTTCTGCATCAACCGCTTCCAAAATAGCATCAGCTGCGAAAGGGGCAGGTACATAAATAACAGAAGCGGTCGCTCCAGTTTGATCAACTGCATCTTTTACGGTATCAAACACAGGTATACCTTCGACTTCTGTTCCACCTTTTTTCGGTGTTACACCACCAACAATTTTGGTTCCGTATTCTAGCATTTGTTTGGTGTGAAAAAGGGCGGTTGAACCTGTAATCCCCTGTACAATCACTTTTGTATCTTGATTAATATATACACTCATCTACTCCGTCCTCCCTTGAATCTATTGCCTTTGTTTCCTTCTAATAACTCTTCTGTGTTTCAAGTATTATTTTACAAATGATACGATTTTTTCTGCTCCATCAGCCATTGATTCTGCTGCTGTAATATTAAGTCCAGATTCAGCAAGAATTTTTTTACCTAAATCGACATTCGTACCTTCAAGGCGAACAACAAGTGGCAGTTCTAACCCTACTTGTTTGGTAGCTTCCACGACACCTTCTGCAATAACATCACATTTCATAATGCCGCCAAAGATATTCACAAAGATACCTTTTACACTTGCATCTGAAAGAATGATTTTGAACGCTTCTGTTACTTTTTCAGCAGTTGCACCACCACCAACATCAAGGAAGTTTGCAGGTTCACCGCCAGAATGTTTAATTATATCCATGGTGGACATTGCTAACCCTGCACCATTTACCATACAACCGATATTTCCATCAAGGGCTACGTAACTTAAATCATATTTTGAGGCTTCAATTTCTTTTTCATCTTCTTCGTCTAGGTCACGATATGCTTGAATATCTTTTTGTCTGAATAGCGCATTATCATCAAAGTTTAGTTTAGCATCTAATGCTAATACTTCACCATCCCCTGTTGTTACAAGTGGATTGATTTCAGCGATTGAACAATCTTTTTCCACAAACACAGTATATAAACCTAGCATAAACTTAACTGCTTTAGATAAATAGTCTTTTGGTATATTCATATTAAACGCAAGTCTACGTGCTTGGAATGCTGTTAATCCTACAACAGGATCAATTTCTTCTTTAAAGATCTTCTCAGGTGTTTCTGCTGCAACCTCTTCGATTTCAGTACCACCTTCTTCTGATCCCATCATCGTTACTCTTGAAGTGGCACGATCTAACACAACCCCTATATAATACTCTTTTTGAATATCGCAACCTTCTTCTATAAGTAACCGCTTAACTTCTTTTCCTTCTGGTCCTGTTTGATGTGTAACCAATGTTTTCCCAAGAATCTCATCCGCATATGTACGCACTTCATCAAGGCCTTTAGCTACTTTTACACCACCGGCTTTACCTCTACCTCCAGCATGGATCTGTGCTTTTACAACAGATACACTGCTGCCTAATTCTTTTGCTGCATCTACGGCTTCGTCGACAGTATATGCTACTTTACCATTTGGTACCGCGACACCGTATTTACGCAAGATTTCTTTGCCTTGATACTCATGAATATTCATGTTCCATCCTCCCATCAAATAATCATTGCACGTTTATTGTATAAAAAATTACAATACATTGTCCATTATTTACCATCGATGTTTCTTAATTCTCTGTTTTTTCTAGCAATTTATCGGTTTGATAAATAAATGCAAAGATTTCAGCGATCACTTGATAAAGCTCTTCTGGTATCTGTTCATTAATGTTTATCTTAGATAATAACTCAACTAATGAGGGATCTTCTTGGATAGGAATATTATTTTCTTTAGCTTTTTTTATGATAGTTTCTGCAATTGCTCCATTACCTTTAGCCGTCAATTTTGGTGCCACGTCGTTACTTCTATCATATTGTAACGCTGCAGCTCTTTTTATATAATGCTGTTCACTCATATTCGAAAATCCACTCCTTGTGTATGAGCTTTAGTATAACTTTTTTGAGATACAGGATCGGTAATTGGTTTTACTTGTATTGAAGAAAGATGATAGTTTATTTTCGCTAGTCCTTCCTCTAATTTTGGTTTTACTATATTCGTCAGTTGTTTTAGTTGTGGATGATTATTTAATACGGTTATATTTACATTTCGTTTTTGAATCGTCACATCGACAATCGTATCCTTCAACTGTTGCAAATGTAAGTAAAAGTGCAACCTACAAAATTCCGGGTCAATTTGACCTTTTTTATTTTTATAACTTTTAAGATCTACATGAATAGCATGATTCAAACCAAGCTTGTTAGCTGGTATTTGTAGACTAATCTCCATCATTTGTTCATTTTCTTGAAATGCTCGCAATTGACTTCCATTTAAAAAATCTAGGAAGCGTTCCATCTTTCCACTATTGCTTCCACCTTCCTGAAGCAGTTGTAATAAAAGTCCTTTAAGTGATTGAATGAAAGTGTGGTTGGTGTCTGTTAATGATTGATTAAAAATTTGATGTTCATAGTTTAAGCCAGTAATTGTTAACAAACTTTTCAATTGTTCTAATAAACTAGCTTTAGGGTCGATGGACTCTTCATAACCTCCTATAAACTGGTTCATTTTTTCTAACAGTTGATTTTGTATATCTGATGGTGACGTTATTGTATTCAATTCAGTTTGAATATCTACTAACTGTTGGTTGAAGTCCGTATCATTTACGGTCAACAATGAATGGTAGATAGATGAAGTAATAGGAAAGCCATTGGTTAACATGTCTTTGATCACTTTTTGTGCTGTTTCACTATAATGTTCTTTTTCTAGAAGCGAAATAGCTTGTTGTAAATTGTGTTTATTAAAAGGTACTTGTTCATCTGTCAGTTTCGAAATAAAGGCGGAACGGTCCTTGGTCTCTTTGATACCAAGTTCGTCCAGCAATAGTTGATTACCTTGTCTTTTTTTATGAATAGACTTATCTGATAATACTTTTAAACGAATAATTTGATCAGAAGATTGCACTTGAAACCAATACTTATTCTGAAGCGTAAGGGCTGTTTCCAGTTGCGCAACCAATTGTGTTCCATTTAATACAACGGCTGCACGGTTATTTGGAAACAACTGAGTTACCTTACCTGATAAAATTTGTCCCGGTTTGATCATGTTCAATAGACTAATTTTATTTGATTGCTGAACAGATTTTAATAATTGTGATGATGCTACATTATTCATCTATGACCCTCATTTCTTTTCAACGATATCCTTAATTGGTGCGAAAGAATGTCGATGGTATGGTGAAACTCCATATGCATGAATTGCTTGTATGTGTTCTTTTGTCCCATATCCCATATTCGAGGAAAATTGATAGTGTGGGTAGTTTTGATGGATTTCCTCCATCATGTTATCCCTGGTTACCTTCGCTAGTATACTTGCTGCAGCAATGGATACACTCTTTTGATCACCCTTTGTAATCGCCTCACTAGTACAAAGCAAGTCCTGTAATTGTACTGCATCTATTAAAACATGGTCTGGTTTCGGTTCTAATTGTTGAATAGCTTTTTTCATCGCCTTCTTGGTTGCTTGATAAATGTTTAATTGGTCGATTTCGTCACTATGTATAACTCCAATTCCATAACTGGTCGATTCCTCTACTATCATGTCATAAAATTGATTACGTACCTGCTTACTTAATTGTTTAGAATCATTCAATCCTGGTAGATAAAAGTCTGGTTTCAATATAACAGCAGCAGCAACAACAGGACCTGCTAAAGGACCTCGCCCTGCTTCATCAATGCCTGCAACGTATGTTTTACCTTGTTGATACTGTTTATTTTCAAAAATGGACATCTCTTTGAATTGTTGCTTTTGCTGTTCGGCTTTCATTTGTTCTCTTTCATATTTAACAAGCAGTTTCTGAACACCAACACGTTGGTCTGCCTTTAATAAATTAATTTCCTCGTCTGTATACTCATTATTCATTAATTGCTTTGATATTTCTGTAATGGTCTGGTTTTTCATTTGTTTATTCCCCCATCTCTATTTATAACGGCATAAATTAGTTATTTTTAAAATATGTATAAGATATTGCTCACAATGAGAAAAGCAGCAATCTTTAAGAAAGGATTTTCTTTGTAATAAAGTTGTTACTTTATAAATGTCGAAATTGGCAGAAAACCGATGTAACTAATGATTATCTCGCTCATTATTATAAAATGACTTCTACTCGATCGCTGCGCAAATACACCTACGCTTTCCATGGGTAGCTGATGAGCCTCGTTGAAAATAAAGACCAATTTTCTGCGTGCGATGTTTCGCTGCCGAAGCGTTCCTTGTCCTATGGGAACAGCACGAGCCGAAGTACCCATGATATTAAGGAACGTAGGCTAAGGTCGTCACGTCCTGTGACAACGCCTGCGTGACCAACATCCTGTTGGCCCGAGGCCGTGCCCATGGAAAGCGGAGTATTCTACCGCAGCGGTTGTATAAAGCGCAATTCTAATCAGAAAAAGTTAACTTATAATGGCGCTTACGTCTGAGTCTATAGTTATTATGACAAAAACTAACGTAAAAAGCCTTTAACGAACAAAAGGCGTTCCCTTTATAGGTGAACGCCTTTATTGCAATTGTATATTATTCATTGGTCGGTTGTTCAAACGTTAGTCGTCCTAATCTGCCACCTCGAAGATCTCGAATAATCACATCGGCCGTTTTTTCAAAGTTTATATGTCCGCCACTTTCTAAACATCCTCTAAGCTTACCAATATGTTCAAAAATCCCGACGATTTCATTCATGCTCTCATCTACTTTAAACCGTTGTTCCAATACATTTGGGTAATGTTCCTTCAAATAATTGATGATAAACACTGCAACATCATCTAGTGATAAAATTTGATCTTTTATCGTACCAATTGCTGCTAACCGCAACCCAACCATTTCATCTTCAAATTTTGGCCACAGTATCCCTGGTGTATCAAGCAATTCAAAGTCCTTTTTCACCTTTATCCACTGTTGCGCGGTTGTCACTCCTGGACGGTCTCCAGTCTTTGCAATTTTTTTGTTTGCCAAGCGGTTAATAAGTGTTGATTTACCAACATTTGGAATTCCAATAATCATGGCACGAGCTGGTCTAGGGCGAATACCTTTTTTCTGGAGTTTTTCTCGTTTTTCCTTCCCCATTTCCTTTGCTAATTGTACAATACCCTGTATATCCTGTTTATTTTGAACATCGATGGATAAAGCTGGTATTTGTTTATTTTTATAATAATGTAACCACTCTTCTGTTATGGATGGATCGGCTAAATCTTTTTTCATTAATACCATCATTTTGGGTTTGTCTTGTAGTACTTGCTGTAACATTGGGTTTTGTGATGATTCTGGTGCTCTTGCATCGACAAGTTCAATGACAAAATCAACTAATTTCAACTTTTCCTGTACTTCTCGTTTTGCTTTTGCCATATGCCCAGGAAACCATTGTATCGTTGCCATGTTTATCCTCCTATTCCTTTATCAAAGAAAAACGATTTAGTGGCCAATAGATTAGATCCGCTTCCCCGACTATTTGTTCATAGCTAATCAAGCCTAATATGCGGCTATCTGTTGAATTATCTCGGTTATCGCCTAGAACTAACACATGTTCTTCGGGTATCGTCTCAAAGTCTCCAGGTACATCCTCTAAAGTGAAATCAAAAGTATATAATTGTTTTTCTAATAAAGTACTTTTCTCACCATTTAAAAATGGTTCGTCCATTTTTTGTCCATCTATATATAACGTATCATTTTCATACGCCACATGTTCACCTGGTAAGCCAATAACACGTTTTATGTAATCTCTATTAGCAGTGGCATGAAATACAACTATATCAAATCGCTCAGGTTCTCCAATCAAATAATTAAATTTATTAACAATCATATGATCCCCGTTTTTTAGTGTTGGCAACATGGAAGGTCCATCAACAACAATCGGGGCGAAGAAAAACATCCGTACAATAAAGGCCAAAAGCCCAGCTATAACCAGTGCTTTAATCCAATCAAGCCATTCGTTTTTTTTTCTGGTCATAACCTTACCTCCAAAAAGTTTACATATTTGTTATTTTAATAACTTTTGGCGAATATATTCATCCTATAGGGTTTAGTATAAGTAGGTAATAATTTGTCCGTTTGAAGAAGATTACAAAAACAACCGTGTACTGCTTCTGTTTAAATGGTAGAAAAAAAGAGCTTGACAGGCAAGCTCCTTTCATTACTCATAATTAGCGAATTTCTTTAATACGTGCGGCTTTACCACGTAGGTTACGCAAGTAGTAAAGTTTAGCACGACGTACTTTACCACGACGGCTAACTTCAATCTTAGCAATGCGTGGTGAATGTACTGGGAAAGTACGCTCTACACCAACACCATAAGAAATCTTACGTACAGTAAATGTTTCACTGATTCCGCCGTTTTGACGTTTGATTACTACACCTTCAAATACCTGGATACGCTCACGGTTACCTTCAACAACCTTAACGTGAACTTTAACAGTATCTCCAGGACGGAAATCAGGGTGATCTGTACGAAGCTGTTCTTTTGTTACTTCATTGATAATGTTTTGCATCCTGTTACACTCCTTCCAAACTAATGTTCATATCGAAGGAATTCGAAAGCGGAACATCGTTTATAGCTTGAGACAAACTCAAGCACAACAAATAATATATCATAGATTATGTTGTTATTCAACCTTATCTATTGATCTTTTAACTTTTGCAACCATTTTTCTTCTTGTTCTGAAATGGAATAGTTTTCTAAAAGATCCTTACGACGTTCATAAGTTCTTTTTAATGATTGCTGACGGCGCCACTCTTCAATTTTTGCATGATTTCCCGAGGTTAATACTTCTGGCACTTTCATACCTCTGAAATCTGCCGGACGTGTGTAGTGTGGATGTTCTAATAAGCCATTGGAAAACGAGTCTTCTGGTGCCGATGCTTCATTTCCCAATACACCAGGAAGTAAACGAACAACACTATCAATCACAACCATTGCACCCAACTCGCCACCTGTTAATACATAATCACCAATCGAAATTTCATCGGTAACAAGATGTTCACGTATTCGCTCGTCATATCCTTCATAATGACCGCAAATAAAAACGAGGTGATCTTCTTTGGAAAGTTCAACCGCCTTCTGTTGTGAATGTGGTTGCCCCTGTGGACACATCAAAACAACACGTGGCTTTTTTGAACTTTGCTTTGTGACATCTTTGACAGCGTCAAAAATTGGTTGTGGTGTGAGTACCATTCCAGCCCCACCACCATATGGATAATCATCTACCTTATTATGTTTGTTCACGGTATATTCTCGAAAATTTACATAATTATAGTCAAACGCTTCTAACTCTTGTGCTTTTCTTAAGATGGATGAATTAAACACACCTTCAAACATTTCAGGAAATAATGTTAGTATATCAATTCTCATTCATCTAGCAACCCTTCTATTGGTTCAATGACAACCTTTTTATCATCAATTATAATTTCTTTGACAACATCTTCAATGTATGGAACAAGTAGATCTTTCTTCTTCTGTTGTTGAACGACCCATACATCATTAGCACCAGGAGACAGTATCTCTTTAATCGTGCCAATTTCCTCTCCTGTAGTGGTATAAACTGTACAACCTATGATTTCATAATAATAAAATTCCCCCTCATCTAACGGGGTTAAATCCTCATGCTGTATTTTAAGCAAACCACCTTTAAATGATTCAACATCATTAATTGAGTTATAGGATTGAAAATGAAGCAAGTCAAAGTCTTTATGTTTGCGATGTCCATCAACGACCAATGGGACTTGCTTTGTTTCCTCTTTATTAACCCAGACTAAGTTGGTCCCAGGTTGGAAACGTTCCTCAAAATCTGTAATCCTGATTACTTTTACTTCTCCTTTTATTCCGTGTGTGTTTACAACTTTTCCAACATTAAATAATTTTTGTTCCATCTAGTTCACCTGCTATTTTAATTGTATAACGATCCCATCTTTAACGATAATTTCTTTATCGTTCATTAGTTCTTCCCAATCTTGCCCTTCTTCAACCTCAACAAGAGATTCAACTTGACGTTCTATTATTTCACTACCTAATGGTAAAAAATCTAGTTGTTCTAATTGAAAATCAATATCTTTTATTTTTTGTTCACGTTTAGTTATTTCTTGCTGAAACCTCTTATATACTTCTTGTTGTTGAGAGACCCCACTTTTGCGTTGAAGTTTCTTTTGTTCAAATAGAAGCTGTTGACACTCTTGTTCAAGTTGCTGTTGTTGATTTAAAAAACTATTCCTAAGTTTTGTTTTACTTTGTTCGGTTAGAATTTGTTTAACGGGAATTTTTCGAATGATATGCAAAGTAATTCCATTCCTTTCCCACACGAGAAATATTCAAGTTTTATATAGTGAAAAAGGGAAAAGGTTTTTCCCCTCTCCCCTTTACATTATATCTAAATAGATACGTTTTTTTGTATCCGTTCCAGCTGCATAAACTAGTGTACGGATCGATTTTGCTATTCTACCATTCTTTCCAATCACCTTTCCAACATCATCAGGGTTAACAGTTAAATGATAAACAATCTTATGTTCTTCTTCATTCTCTGTAACGACAATATCATTTGGGTGATCAACTAATGGCGTAACAATCGTTTCAACTAAGGCTTTCATGCTATCACTCTACTTTACTTTTGAGTTTTAGAGTCGTGGAATTTCGTCATGATGCCTTCTTTTGAGAATAAGTTACGTACTGTATCGCTTGGTTTTGCACCTTTCGTCATCCAGTCAAGAGCTTTTTCCTCATCTAATTTCACTTCAACTGGGTTAGCAATCGGATTGTATGTTCCAATCTGTTCAATAAAACGTCCGTCACGAGGAGAACGTGAATCAGCTACTACCACACGATAAAAAGGATTTCTTTTAGATCCCATACGTTTTAGGCGAATTTTTACTGCCATTTTTCATACCTCCAAAATATTTGTTTTACACAAGTTTAAATTGTAGCAGAAGTTTTTTTGTCTGTAAAGTGTTTTTCCATTACATGAATGGAAAATTAAATCCTTTACCCTTTTTCCCTTTTTTACCCTTCTGCATACCTGACATTTGTTTCATCATTTTCTTCATTTCATTAAACTGCTTTAATAAACGGTTTACTTCAGATACAGAACGTCCTGCGCCTTGAGCAATACGTTTCTTACGACTAGCGTTCATGATACTAGGGTCTTGTCGTTCTGCCTTTGTCATCGACTGAATAATTGCTTCCACATGAGAAAGTTGTTTATCATCAAATTGAACATTTTTTAATCCCTTCATTTTATTAGCACCAGGAATCATACCAATTAAATCTTCTAAGGGTCCCATACTTTTGACTTGATCCATTTGTTCTAAGAAATCATCAAATGTGAAAGATGCTGAACGCATTTTTTCTTCTAGTTCTTTCGCTCGTTTTTCATCAACATTATCTTGTGCTTTCTCAATTAAAGAAAGCACATCTCCCATTCCAAGAATACGGGATGCCATTCTTTCAGGGTGGAATGCTTCTAACTCATCTAATTTTTCACCCATACCTGCAAATTTAATTGGTTTATCTGTAACAGCTTTAATAGACAATGCTGCACCACCACGTGTATCACCATCAAGCTTCGTTAGGACAACACCTGTTAAATCTAGTTGCTCATTAAAACTGTCCGCCACGTTAACGGCATCTTGACCTGTCATGGCATCTACAACTAAAAAGATTTCATCAGGGGTGACATTCGATTTTATTTGTTGCAACTCATCCATTAAATCGGAATCAACATGTAATCGACCAGCGGTGTCAATGATCACGTAATCATGATGTTCATTCTTTGCTTGCTCAATCGCTTGGTTGGCAATATCAACAGGGTTTGCTTCAGTTCCAAGTGAAAATACAGGCATGTCCAGTTGTTTACCAAGTGTTTCCAATTGGTTAATTGCAGCAGGGCGATAAACGTCAGCGGCAACTAACATTGGCTGTTTGTTATATTTCTTACGTAACAAATTGGCCAGTTTACCAGTTGTCGTTGTTTTACCTGCACCCTGTAAACCAACCATCATAATAACAGTCGGCGGACGATCAGCAACAGCAATCTTACTCTGATCTCCCCCCATCAAGTCGGTCAACTCTTCTTTTACAACTTTAATAACTTGTTGGCCAGGGGTTAAACTTTCCATCACTTCTTGGTCCACTGCGCGCTCTTTAACCCGCTTTATAAAGTCTTTGACAACTTTGAAGTTAACATCTGCTTCAAGTAAAGCCAGCCTAACTTCACGGGTCATTTCTTTCACATCTTGTTCCGTTACTTTGCCTTTACCTTTAATCTTTTGTATCGTATGTTGCAGGCGATCGGCCAAGCCTTCAAATGCCATAATTCTCGCCTCCTAATCTAATTCTTTTAAATCACCAATTAACGCTCTTGCACCCTCATAATTGAACTCCATCAATTCTTTTTCTAATTGTGTCACAACATGGTTACGGTGCTGAAATTTTTCATATAAACGAAGCTTTTGTTCATATGCTTCTAACATTGTCTCTGTTCTACGAATATTATCATAGACTGCTTGCCTTGATACATCATAGGTCTCCGAAATTTCACCTAAGGAAAGATCTTCTAAATAGTACATTTCCATGTAATTTCTTTGCTTCGGTGTTAGAAGTTCTTGGTAAAAGTCAAATAAATAATTGATACGAGTTGTCTTCTCTAACATCACAAGCACCCCTTGTTAAGTGAAATGCCTTTACAATTGAAAATATTAAAGCAATCAGTCTACTCTGTCAAGGAGTTATTCTTGTTCTTCTAACATATCAGCAAATAATCCATAGACAAATGCGTTAGCATCAAATGTTTGTAAATCTGTTACTTTTTCACCAAGTCCGACTAATTTAACAGGGATTTGTAGTTCATTTCGAATAGCTAACACTATACCACCTTTAGCCGTTCCATCTAATTTAGTTAACACAATACCAGAGACGTCTGTAGATTCTGAGAAAGTTTTCGCTTGACTCATTGCATTTTGACCTGTCGTGGCATCAAGAACTAGTAATACTTCATGAGGGGCACCAGGAATTTCTCGCTCAATGACACGTTTTACTTTGGATAGTTCATTCATAAGGTTCACCTTATTTTGTAGCCTGCCCGCCGTATCACATAATAGAACATCTGCATTTCTAGACTTTGCTGCTTGAACACCATCATAAATAACAGCTGCTGGATCACTACCCTCATTATGTTTGATAACTTCTACACCAACACGGTCTCCCCATACTTGTAATTGATCAATTGCTCCCGCACGGAAAGTATCACCAGCTGCTAATACAACGTTCTTTCCCTCTTGCTTTAATTTATGAGCCACTTTCCCAATAGTCGTTGTTTTACCGACACCATTTACCCCAACAAATAACATCACGGAAAGTTCGTTGTCTTTTATATTTAATTCTTCAACTTGGTCATCTTCTTCCCCATAATAGATCTCAACTAGCTTTTCAGATATAACTTCTTTTACTTTGGCAGAGTCTTTGATATTTTGACGTTTCACCTCCATTTTTAACTCATCAATTAAGTCCATAACAGTCGACACACCAACATCAGCAGAAATTAGAATTTCTTCTAGATCCTCAAAAAAATCTTCATCAACTTTTCGATACCTAGCAACTAAATCATTTATTTTACTGGAAAAAGAATTTCTTGTTTTGGATAACCCTTCTTTATATTTATCGGATACTTCTTCATTTTCACTATTGCCAGTAAACTTGTCCTTAAGTTTCTTAAAAAAGCTCATCGAATCTTCCTTTCATTCAATTATTACTTATGCATTTACCAGTTCGTTTGTTTCCTCTAATCGTACCGACACAAGTCGAGATACACCAGATTCCTGCATGGTAACACCATACAAAACATCCGCCTCTTCCATTGTACCTTTTCGATGGGTAATTACAATAAATTGTGTGTTTTTACTATAATCTTTTAAATAGCGAGCAAAACGATTCACATTTGCTTCATCCAATGCTGCCTCCACTTCGTCTAATACACAAAATGGCACAGGACGAACCCTCAGAATGGCAAATAATAAAGCAATTGCGGTTAATGCTCGTTCACCACCGGATAACAACCCAAGATGTTGCAACTTTTTACCTGGAGGTTGTGCGCTGATTTCAACCCCTGTTTCTAACAAGTGGTCGGGATCTGTTAACTTTAGTTCCGCTTTTCCTCCACCAAATAGTTGTTCGAATACAACAGAAAATTCTTCTTTGATTTGGTTAAAGGTCGATGAAAATCGTCGCACCATTTCATCATCCATCTCAGCAATAACCCCATATAAAGTTTCCTTAGCTTGGATAAGATCTGCTTGTTGGGTTGTCATAAATTGATAACGCTCTTCAATTCGTTCGTATTCTTCGATTGCTCCGAGATTAACTGTACCTAACTCATCAATCGACCGCTTAATCAATTTCACTGACTGTCTCGTTGATTCTATGTCCTCTGATTTTGGATACATATCTTGTGCTTTTTCATATGTGATGGTGTACTCATCTTGTAGTCTTGACAACCTATTCTCTAATTCAACATCATATCTATTTGCTTGCACTTCTTTTTCTTGGATCGTTTGTATAAATAGTTGCTGTATACGGTTAAGCTCTTTCAGTTCTCTTTCTTCATCTGTTATATATTGTGTTCGATTAGCTCTTTCTTGTCGTTTCGATTGAATAGATTCAACTGTTTCGTCTTTTTCTAGCTGTTTTTGTTGAACTTTCTCACTTATTTCCGCTTCTGTTTCTCCATTTTTATTCCATTCTTTCATTTGTTGTAACTGCTTTTGATTATCATGCAAGGATTGTTGCAATTCTTGCAAAGAGGTTTGAATGGTATTTGTTTTCTCTTGTTGGTTTTGCACTTGTGCTTCCTGTTCTGCTAACGTAACTTGCAATTTGTGATGTTGTTGTTGGAGTTGTTCTTGATTTTGTTGATAATCATTCTGTTGTTTTGTCAACAGATCAATTTCAGATTGTGTATGCGACAATTTTTCATCAAGTTGTTTGAGCTCTATGATTAATTTTTCACTTCTATCTTGCATAAGATGATAATCTTTTTCATATTGTTCTTTATCTTGATCGTATACTTTTAAATTTTCATTGATGTGATGTTTCCTTGCTTTTGCCTCCATCAAATTGGAATGTGCTTGATGTTCCTGACTTTGTTGCTGTTTCAGTTCATTTCTCCACTCGTCAATTTGAACTTCTCGATCAGCAATTATTTGTTTATGATGATTAACTTTTCTTTCAAAGTCTTTTGCTTTTTGTTCAAATTGATCTAATTTATCTGTAATGTCTGTAAGATCTTTCTCTCTTGTAAACAGAGACTGGTTTGTTTTTTTCTTAAAACCACCAGACATTGAACCTCCAGGATTCACGACATCCCCTTCAAGTGTGACAACTCGAAACCTACGTAATAATTTGCTAGCAATTTCATTTGCATCCTTAAGTGTGTTGGCAATAACTACATTACCTAACAGAGACTTAATCACATGTTGATGTCTATCCGAAAAATCGATTAAATCTGAGGCAACACCGACAAACCCTTGGTGCTCCCTTACAGTTGTAAGTAGTTCGTTTGAAATGTACTTTGGTTTAATTGCGGACAATGGTAGAAAGGTGGCACGCCCTTTTTGGGATTGTTTTAACCATTGAATCGATTTACGTGCAACGGCTTCATTATCTACAATGATATGTTGCGCTTGTCCACCAAGTGCTGTTTCGATTGCTGTAATATAGGATGACGGAACATCAACCAACTCAATTACCGCACCATCAATCCCATGCAATTTTTGTTCTTCTCGGGCTTTTAAAATTTCTTTAACACCTTGAAAAAAACCTTGAAAGTCTTCTTTCATATCTTCAAGCATTTCTTTTTTTGATTTTAACTTTTCAATATATTGATACCCTTGGTAAAGCTTTGTTTGCAACTCTTGATAAGTCGATTTATCCCGCTCTAGTTGTTGATTGGCCGACTGAATTTTTTCATCGGTGGTTTGTCGTTCAAGTTTTGTTTGTTCGAATGTTACTTGTAGGTCTTGAATCTCCTTATCAACTTTTTCCCGTTCCGCAATTACATTTTGAAACTTATCTTGTTGGTTATTTTTTCGATGTTCCATTTGGTTTAATTGTTGTTCGATCGATTGTCGCTCATTTTTTTTAGCTGCCTGTTGATTAAGTAGCTCGATATATTCACTTTTTAAATCTTCTATCTGTTCCGAAATGTTTTGTTTTGTTTGGTTGAGATCGTCTTTTACTTGGCTCGCTTCATGTTTTGTCCTGTCTCGGTTGTCAATCAACTGTTGTAACTGCTGCTGTTGTGTTTGTAATTGATGTTCTACTGTAGAAATTCTAGTTTGTAATTGTTCTTCTTCTTGTTCTAGTTTTGTTTTATTTTCCTCAAAATGTCGAAAACGTTCATTGATCAGCTTTTTATTCCCTTCAAGTGTTTCTAATTCTTTCGTAAGTTCGACTAGCTGATCTTGGAGTTTTTCTACCTGCTCATCTAGCGCTTGGACTGCAGCACGTTCTTCCTCTACCTTTGCCTGTTTAGTCTGAATTTTAGTCTTATGTTGAAGCTCTTTCTGTTTTTGTTTTTCCACTTCTTCCAAAACAGATTTCCATTCCCCGTATAACTGCTCAATTTCTGTAATTAATAACGAGATTTCTTGTTCTTTCAATTCATCTTTTTTCGCTAGATAATCTTTCGCAACAGAAGCTTGTTCCTTTAATGGATCTAACTGGCTTTCTATTTCATAGATAATATCTTCAATCCGATTTAAATTTTCCTGTGTTTCTGCCAGTTTGTACTCTGCTTTCTTTTTACGATTTTTGTATTTTAATACACCTGCCGCTTCTTCAAAAATACTACGCCGCTCATCAGCTTTTGAACTTAGAATTTCTTCTACTTTTCCCTGACTGATAATCGAAAACGCTTCTCGACCTAATCCTGAATCCATGAAAAGATCGATAATATCTTTTAGCCGGCAGGCTTGTTTATTAATTAAAAATTCACTTTCACCTGATCGATACACTCGTCTTGTCACACTAATTTCTTCATAATCCACAGGTAAAACGTGATCACTATTGTCTAATGTTAACGTAACCTCTGCCACATTTAAAGGTTTACGCGAGTCACTTCCTTGGAAGATAATATCTTCCATCTTTGCACCTCTTAATGAACGTGCGGATTGCTCACCAAGAACCCAGCGAATGGCATCCGTAATATTACTTTTTCCACTTCCGTTTGGCCCTACCACTGCTGTAACACCAGGAACAAAATCAACAGAAATTCGTTCAGCAAATGATTTAAATCCAACCGAATCTAAGCGTTTTAGAAACATATTTCATTCTCCTACCTGCACTTACTTTTAATCGTCATATATGTTATCGTATATGTATAAATACGCATAAGTATTTTATTTATATTTCAACTTTTATATTCTATCATAAACCATTGGTACATAGAAGAATGGATTGTATGATAAATGAAGGGGGAGTTGTATGAGTCAACTAAATGAGGCAACAGAGGAAAACTTAGAGTTTATTATTAATGAATTAGCTAGTATGTTACAGGTGGTAAATCGATCAATTATGGATCCAGAAGATTACGACATAAGTAAATATGATGAACTGAAATCATTATATGATATGCTAAAACAAAAAGGATCACTCAGCGTTGCCGAAACACAAGCATTTATACAAGAATTATCATCAATAAGAAAGTAAGGTCTGTAAAAAAACCTGACACTTAGTGTCAGGTTTTTATATCTATTCATATGCATCTATTGCTTTTTTAGCCGCTCGTTGTTCGGCTTCTTTCTTTGTCCGACCTATGCCAACCCCTGCTACTTGATCTTTAATTAGCACTTCTGCAACAAACTCACGATCATGGGCAGGTCCTCGTTCTTCCACAATCTCATAGTCAACATTTCCATTCTTTTTACGTTGCACGATTTCTTGCAATTGACTTTTATAATCCATCGCATGCGAAAAAGCACCTTTAGTTATTTTAGGATAAACGTTACTTTCTAAAAAGGAAATGACATCATCATAACCTTTCTCTAAATATAGCGCACCGATAAATGCTTCGAATACATCAGCTAGCAGGGCTGGTCTATTTCTTCCCCCGGTCATTTCCTCGCCTTTTCCAAGTAGAATGTAATCACTGAAATGAATATCATTGGCAAATTCAACAAGGGATGGTTCACAAACAATCGATGCACGAAGTTTCGTTAACTCACCTTCTGCCATATTGGGATATTTCCGGTACAAATACTGTGAGACACCTAATTCTAATACAGCATCTCCCAGGAATTCTAAGCGCTCATTATCCTCAAAATTTTTATTACGATGCTCATTCACATAAGATGAATGGGTAAAAGCTTGTTTTAGCAATTGTTCATTATCAAAATGTATGTTTAGGTCTTGCTGAAGCTTTTCAAAGTCCATTTTTCCACCTACCCTATTCTTATCACTTATAAAAAGAAGTAAGGAAGAAAGCCCCACACTTGATGCGAGACTTTCACTTACTCTATAAGTGGGATAGTACTGTTTTAGTCATAAAGTATTATTGATTGCTGTTTATGTAATTAACAGCATCTCCTACCGTTGCAATTTTTTCTGCATCTTCATCAGAAATTTCCATATCAAACTCATCTTCAAGTTCCATAACAAGTTCCACAACGTCAAGAGAATCTGCTTCTAAATCATCTTTAAATGAAGCTTCCATTGTTACTTTAGACTCTTCTACATCCAAACGATCAACAATAATTTGTTTGATTTTATCAAATGCTTCTGCCATTTTGTTTCACCCCCTTTCAAAGTTATCGTAGCAATGTTATGTTACATCACCATACCACCATCAACATGAATTGTTTGGCCGGTAATGTAATTGGCATCCTCAGACGCTAAAAAGCGAACGACTTTTGCAACATCTTCACTTTTCCCTAATTTCTCTAACGGAATAAGTTCCAACATACTTGACTTTTGCTCTTCCGTTAATTCATCCGTCATATCTGTTTCAATAAATCCAGGCGCAACAGCATTAACCAAAATATTTCTTGTCGCTAATTCTTTGGCTGTCGTTTTTGTCAAACCGATAACCCCAGCTTTAGCTGCGACATAGTTAGCTTGTCCAGGATTGCCACTAACTCCGACAATGGAAGCAATGTTAATAATTCTACCACTTTTTTGCTTCATCATTTGTCTTGTTACACCTTTAGTACAAAGGAAAACTCCTTTAAGGTTGGTTTGAATTACGTCATCAAACTCTTCTTCCTTCATACGCATCAATAAGTTATCTCTGGTAATGCCGGCATTATTCACTAAGATATCTAAGCTACCGAAAGACCCAACAACTTGTTTGATCATATCTTTGACATCCGATTCATTGGATACATTCGCTTGTATCATCATTGCTTCTGCCCCAAGTTCTTGGATCTCCTCAACTACTTGTTGTGCTTTTGCCTCACTACCTGCATAATTAACGGCAACCTTTGCTCCCTGCCTAGCTAATTCTAAGGCAATAGCTCTACCTATCCCTCTAGAAGCACCTGTAACTAAGGCAACTTTTCCCTGTAACATTAGGCTTCCTCCTTATACCACTTAATAAACTTGTCAATTGATTCCGGGTCTTGTACGGTGAATGTTTTCGTTCTTCTATTTACTTTTTTTACTAAGCCTGTTAATACTTTTCCATTTCCAACTTCAACAATTGCATCTAAGTCATCAGCTATTAACTTTTCAATTGTTTCTTCAAAGCGAACAGGTGAATACAATTGTTTGACAAGTAAATCCGCAATCTCTTCGTTAGTTGAAACACGATCAGCCGTTACATTTGCGTAGATTGGAATGTCTGCATTGTTCACATTAACATTATCAAGTTGTTCGGCAAATTGTTCGGCTGCAGGCTTCATTAACCTTGAGTGGAAAGGCCCACTTACATTCAATGGTAACACTCTTTTCACACCATTTTCTTTTAGTAAAGCTGTTGCCTTATCTATCCCTTGGACCGTACCAGAAATTACTACTTGTCCTGGACAATTCATATTCGCAATGTCCACCATTTCTTCATCTTGCTGATTCACTTGATCCAGTGTACGTTGAATTTCATCGCTATCTAACCCCAGTACAGCAGCCATTGTCCCTTTCCCCTTAGGATAGGCTTGTTCCATTAATTGGCCTCTTTTGCGAACTAAAGGTAATGCTTCTTGGAATGTTAAAGCGTTAGAAGCAACTAGAGCACTGTATTCGCCTAAACTATGTCCTGCTGTTACTGTTGGAAAAATTCCGTGTTCATTTAAAATATTATTAATAGCGACACTTGTTAACAGCAATGCGGGTTGTGCATTAGCTGTATGTGTTAATTCCTGATCCGGTCCTTCAAACATTAATGTTGTTAAAGAAGTTTCCAACAACTGATCTGCCTGATCAAATAATTTTGTCGCAATTGGAAAGTGTTGATATAGTTCTTTTCCCATACCAATTGATTGTGATCCTTGGCCTGGGAAAACAAAAGCAACTCGCTTCATTGTTATTCTTCCTCCCCTTCGACTTGTAACGTTTCCATGGTAGTTTGAATTGTAGGTGTTACATTATGTTCAACCATGTGGCATGCTTGTTGTATTGCATTAAATATTGCCCTAGCATTGGAAGAACCATGTGCTTTAATCACAGGTGCTGCTAGACCAAATAATCCTGCTCCACCATATTCAGAGTAATCTAATTGATCTTTTAATCCTTTTAAGTCGGATTTAACAAGACCTGCTGCTAATTTCGTTTTAAAGTTAGACATAAACGTCTGCTTGATCATCGAAAACATGGTAAGTGCCGTACCTTCCACTGTCTTTAGTGCAATATTACCCGTAAACCCATCGGTAACAACGACGTCTGCCACACCATTTAGCAGATCTCTCGCTTCGACATTACCAACAAAATTTATAGGTGCTTGTTTTAATAATTGAAAAGCCTTTTTACTAAGTTCATTTCCTTTTTTATCTTCTGTTCCCACATTAAGCAATCCAATCCTTGGTGCTTTTATACCTCGTACATTCTCTGAATAGATCGACCCCATAATCGCATATTGAAGTAAATGTTGTGCTTTCGCATCTACATTCGCTCCCACATCAAGTAAAAGAAATCCTTTTCCATCTTGCGTAGGTAATGTTGGACTTAACGCTGGGCGATCTACACCTTTAATTCTACCAACAACAAATAAGCCAGCACTCATTAATGCACCCGTATTCCCAGCAGAAATACAAGCATCCGCTTTGTTTTCTTTCACTTGTTTTGCCATTTGTACGAGGGAGGAATTTTTCTTACGTCGAACAGCACGGACTGGTTCATCCTCTGCAGTAATGACTTCATCTGTATGGATCACATCAATATTAGAGGTTTCCGATAGAATTGGGGTAATCGTTTGTTGATCCCCAATTAAAGTGATATGTAAATTTGGGATATGTTTAACTGCTTCCATCGCACCTAACACAACTTCTTTTGGTGCGTTATCCCCGCCCATTGCATCAATTGCTATTTTCATTGTCAACGTCCCCTTTTGGTTGATTCGATCGAAACATATCAAAAACTCCACTAAAAACTTGTTCATTCTCAACATAACTATCGACTTGTACGGTAGTTCTGTCATTATAATGGTTATCGATGACATGTGCTTTGGCTACAACACGTTCCCCTTGTTTTACTTGACGGGTAAACTTAATTTCCGATCGAGCAGTTAATGCTAGTTCATCGTTAATAACAGCAACTGCCAATGAATTAGCTTGTGCAAAAAGGTGATGTCCTCTAGCAATTCTATTTCTTGAAAAGACATGTTCCCCGCCAATATCTAAAATAGATATTGCTCGTTTATCTAATTCCAAATCAATAATTTCTCCGATTACTTCTTCAATTGGAAGTGCCTTTACCATCGCAACAGACTTTATCCGTTCCCTTAATTCAGGTATCGCTAGTTCCATTCGATCTAAGCGAATCGTTTGAATGCTCACTTCAAAGCGTTTTGCCAATTCTTCATCGGTTATAAACGGCATTTCTTCTATTGTCGATTGTAATAGCTTTTGTCTTTCTTTTTTCGTTTTCTTCATTTTCTACACCGTCCAGTTTTCCCGTTAACACCAAATAACATTTTTATGACTAGGTACTAATAGTAATATATAATACCAATAAAAATAATGCAAGCATCACCTTATTTAAGCGAAACTTTCAAAATTTTTAATAAGAATAATAAATTAATCTAATAACGTACCGGAAAGTATATGATCTTCCGTTAACAATTGATTTAACTTTTCATAAGCAGGATCAGTTTCTAAAGCGCCTGAATTAACTAGTTGATGTGCATCTTTTCTAGCAGTCTCTAGAGCACGGTAATCGTGAACGACATCGGCAACTTTAAATTCTGGTAGACCACTTTGTTTCTTCCCAAAGAAATCACCTGGTCCTCTTAACTGCAAATCTTGTTCAGATAGTTCGAATCCATTGGTTGTTTCCGTCATTATTTTCATTCTTTCTTTGCCCACTTCTCCTTTTGGATCCGCAATGAGAATACAATAACTTTGTGATGCTCCTCTTCCAACTCTACCTCGTAATTGATGTAATTGGGAAAGACCAAAACGTTCCGCATCATAGATTACCATAACAGTTGCATTTGGAACATTTACACCTACTTCTACCACGGTAGTAGATACTAATACTTGGATATCATTAGAAGCAAATTGTTTCATTACCTCGTCTTTTTCTTCCACTTGTAGCCTTCCATGCATAAGACCGACATGAATAGTTGGTTCAAAATAGTGTTGTAAATTTGTAAATAAATCAACCGCATTTTGAATATCTAGCTTATCTGATTCCTCAATTAATGGACAAATAACATAGGCCTGATGCCCGTTATCAACCTCTTTTTCAATAAACTTCAAGACACGATCAAACATATTATCTTTCACCCAATAGGTGTCAACTTGCTTCCGACCTTGGGGCATTTCATCTATTTGTGATACATCCATATCTCCAAAAGTAGATATTGCTAAAGTACGAGGGATTGGAGTAGCAGTCATGAATAAGACATCGGGCATCAATCCTTTATCCCTTAAAATTCTACGCTGATTGACACCAAAACGGTGCTGCTCATCAACAATTACCATACCTAAGTCTTTGAACACAACCTCATCTTGTATCAAGGCGTGTGTTCCTATTACAATATCAGCTTTTTGCTCTTGAATTTTCTCTAGTACTTCTCTACGTTTTTTCCCTTTGACGGACCCTGTTAATAGTACTACTTCAGCAAGCCCATCAAACATATCGAGCAACGATTGATAATGTTGTTCAGCAAGAATTTCAGTTGGAACCATCAGGGCCGCTTGCTTTCCACAGGTAATCGATGCGTACATGCAAATTGCAGCTACAGCTGTTTTTCCTGATCCTACATCTCCTTGTAACAATCGATTCATACGATAAGGTGATTTCATATCATCCAAAATTTCACGTAGCGATCGATCCTGAGCATTAGTTAACGGAAAAGGCAAACTAGAAATGAATGATTGTACTTTATGTTGGTCATATGTTTGACTATTACCAACTGTTGCTTCTTTGGTCCGTTTTCGAATCCATTGCATTTTCAATTGAAATAGTAAGAACTCTTCATATGTAAATCTGCGCTTTGCATGTTTTAAGGCTTGGAAGCTGGTCGGAAAGTGCATTTGTTTAAGTGCCTGAGTTCGATTAGGAAGCTTATATTCTAATAAATACTGATCTGGTAATAGTTCTTGTATGTATTCTCCGTATTGATTCAATGCAGTCCGAATCGCTTTTTTCAATTGTTGATTCGTTACAGATCCTTTTAATGGGTAGATTGGTTGAATAGATGTCTCACTTTTTGCTGTTCCTTTTTTATAATGACTCACGGTGATTTGCAAGCGATGCTGATCCCATTTACCGGTCATCGTTACAGCATCCCCTTGATTTAACTGTTTCTTGGCAAAGGCACGATTAAACATCACAGCCTTAACCACAACTTGTTCGACTTGCAGTTGAACGACAAGCCTTGATTTTCTTTTTCCAAAAAAGGTAAGGGAAGGCTCACCAATGACCTCCCCTTCAATGGTTACTTTTTCGTCATGAATTAATTCACTAAGCGGTTTAATCTCATAACTATCATAGCGATGAGGGAAATGAAACATTAAATCCTCAATCGTTTCAATCCCCATATCCACTAATTGTTGACAAAATTTTTCCCCGATCCCTTTAACATGAATGACTGATTCATTTAACAATTTTCTCACTCTTTCTCTAGCGGCATTCCGTAAATCTTAGCGGCAAGTGCCCTGCCAGTTGGCGTTGCTGCTAATCCACCTTCAGCAGTTTCTTTTAAAGCAGTCGGCATTGAGCGACCTATTCTGTACATCGCTCCTATCACCTCATCACAAGGAATTCTACTAGTAATGCCGGCAAGCGCCATATCTGCAGAAACTATTGCGTTTGAGGCCCCTGCTGCATTTCGTTTTACACATGGAACCTCAACCAATCCCGCAACAGGATCACATACTAATCCCAACATATTTTTTAGTGTGATAGCAAATGCTTCTACACTTTGTTTAGGTGCACCTCCCGCCATTTCAACAACCGCAGCAGATGCCATCGCTGCAGCAGAACCAACTTCAGCTTGACAACCACCTGCAGCCCCTGAGATAGAAGCATTATTAGCAACTACATATCCAAACGCCCCAGATGTGAACAAAAATCGAATCATTTGTTCTCTTGTTGGTTGCAATCTATTTTTAACGGCAAATAAAGCACCTGGAACACAACCAGCACTACCAGCAGTTGGTGTTGCACAAATCGTTCCCATTGCAGCATTGACTTCATTTGTTGCCACAGCTTTACTTACCGCATCTAACAATAACGTCCCTGATAACGGTTGGTGATCATTCATATAGGTTTGTAATAACACCGCATCTCCCCCGGTTAAACCCGAGTGCGAGCTAACACCACTCAACCCTTGTTCAACAGCATCTTCCATAACTTGTAGGTTGCGATCCATTTGCCCCATCACTTCATGCCTAGATTTCTCTTGAACATCCATTTCCTGTTGAATCATCACTTCTGAAATGGAAATACCTTGTTTTTCCGTTATTTCTAATAACTCAGCAACATTTCGAAACAAAGCGTTCCCTCCTCTTGATGTAACTTTTAATCTACAATCTTCGTAATGTGCAAGATGTGATCTGCCCCGCGTAATTCTTTTTCAATGGAATCATCCACATTTTGGTCAACTTCAATCACCATTAATGCTTCTTGCCCGACATCTTTTCGTGAAACTTCCATTCGCCCAATATTAATTTCGTGTTTTGCTAAAATTTTTGTAACAGATGCAATCGCACCAAAACGATCATTATGCATTACTAGTATTGCAGGATGGTTCCCCGAAAGATGTAATTCAAATCCATTCAATTCCGTAATTTCCACCTTTCCACCACCAATGGAAATACCAACTAATTCGAGTTGATCCGTTCCATCACCCATTTTAATTCTTGCCGTATTAGGGTGATCTGTTGCTGCGTCATCTTGGAAAAATTGTATGTTAATACCTTTTTGTTTAGCAATTGAAAGTGAATCACTAATCCTTGTATCATCTGTATTATAGTCTAATAATCCTCCAACAATCGCCACATCTGTACCATGACCCTTATATGTCTTAGCAAATGAACCATATAGATGGATTTCTGCCCATGTTGGTTCTTTCCCAAACAATGTACGTGTTGCCCGACCAATTCTAGCTGCACCTGCAGTATGTGAGCTTGAAGGTCCAATCATAACAGGTCCAATAATATCGAAAACAGATTTATATTTCATACATTCACCACCTGTCAGATGTTATTTAAAAAATGCTCTTTCTATAGTATAACGTGTTCAAATCTAAAAAAGAAGGATAACTTGAGCCATCACCATTAGCTTTGTTCGTGTTTATTTAAATGATAGCCCATCTTAATCTGCTGTTTGTTATTAGGATCCATCCGATGAAAACACTTTTAAAATTTCAGAACATTTACCTTCTATTCTAATTATGCCAAATGCATATAAGCTGTATTATACGACATAACCATGTAGTTTGCTTTCTACTATTCTGATTGGAATAAGTGTTATACCAACGCCACGGCAGAATACTACGCTTTCCATGGGCACGGCTTCAGCTAACTTGGTAAAGAAAACCGCTTTACCAAGTGGATCTTCAGCTCGTGCTGTTCCCATAGGAGTCTACGTATTCTGCCTTCGCTGGTGTTAGTTTTCTGATTAATAGCGAGTGTTTGCCGTGAAAATTAACACTTTGTCGCGTTCTCCACCATGAAGAAAAAGCTTATAAGTTCTGACACTATAAAATCTGTATTAAACTTAAAATAGCTTTTCTAATAGATGACATTTTGCTTACTTTGACAAAGTAAAAATTGCAAAAAATACAATGCACTCAAACAGCGAAGGAAATACACCGGAGACTCCTGTGGGAGGAATGGCCTAGATGAGACCCCACAGCGAGGAACGAGCGAGGAGGCTCATCAGCCACCCACGGAAAGCGTAGGTGTATTTCCGTAGCGACATTCAAGTACTCACATTATTAAGAGTGAGCAAAAGAAAGCAAGGTTATGTCGTATAATACAGCTTATGCGACATAAAAAAGCCCCTGAATGACAACAGGGACTTTATAAAAACTTCTATTCAATTGAAATTATATAAGAATAAATTGGTTGGTTTCCTTTATGAATTTCAATTTCAACTTCATCATAGTTGTCTTCAATGTATTGTTCTAACTTCTGCACCTCTTCATCACTTGCATCTTCCCCTTGAAGAATCGTAATGATTTCATCATCCTCATCAAGCATTTCTTGTATGAGTAATTTTGTTGCCTCTAATTGGTCTTTATCGGTCGCTTTAATTTTCCCATCGGCTAACCCCATAAAATTACCGTTCTCAATTGTCATTCCTTCAATTTGTGTATCACGAACAGCATATGTGATTTGACCTGTTTTCACTTGTTTACTTGCTTCAATCATGTTCTTTTTATTATCAGCAAGTTCTGCTTCTGGGTGATAGGCTAGTAATGCACTCATTCCTTGTGGGATTGTTTTTGTTGGTACAACTACCACATTTTCTTCAGCTAATTTCGCTGCTTGTTCTGCTGCCATAACAATATTTTTATTGTTTGGCAGGATGACAATATTTTTCGCATTAGCTTGATTAATTGCATCCGTAATATCTTGTGTACTCGGATTCATGGTTTGTCCACCTTGGATGACAACATTAACACCAAGGCTTTCCAATAATTCTTTGATACCATCTCCCATAGCTACTGACACAATGGCATTTTCTAATTTTTCAGCAGGTTTTGCTGGTTCCTTTTTATCTCCAACAATCGATGTGTGCTGTTGTCTCATATTTTCAACTTTTATACTGACAAAACTTCCAAACCGTTGTCCCAAATTAATTACTTCACCTGGATATTCCACGTGAACATGCACTTTTACTAATTCATCATCAGAAACAACGAGTAATGAGTCTCCATATTCACTAAGTTCATTTCTAAATTCCTCTTCACTGAAAGGGTGTTGCTGCAATTTATCCTGTTCGAATTTAACCATAAATTCGGTACAATAACCAAATTCTATCTGGTCTGTATCCATGAAGTCTTGAGCTAACTTATGATGTTCTGCATTCACCATATCTTCTAAGTCAACAGTGGTCTCAGAAGTTTCAGGTAACTCTTCACCTTTTAATGATGCAAGAAACCCTTCATAAATAGTAACAAGACCTTGGCCACCACTATCAACTACTCCAACTTCTTTTAAAACAGGCAACAAGTCTGGTGTGGATTGCAAGGAAGCCTTCGCTGCTTTTACAACGCCTTCCATGAACTCAATTACGTTATCTGTAGAACTTGCTAATTCCTTTGCTTTTGCTGATGAATCCTTGGCAACCGTTAAAATGGTGCCTTCAACAGGTTTAATCACAGCTTTGTACGCAGTATTTACACCTTCCTCAAAACCTTTAGCAAAATCAATAGTGGATAGTGTCGTTTTTCCTTCGACACCTTTAGCAAACCCTCTAAATAACTGGGATAAAATAACACCAGAATTACCTCTAGCTCCCATTAATAGTCCTTTAGCAAGTGCTTGAGCAACTTCTGCTACTTGTTGATTGTTTGCAACCTTTACTTCCTCTGCCCCTGATGTCATGGATAAGTTCATATTTGTTCCTGTATCCCCATCTGGTACAGGAAAGACATTTAAAGCATCTATCATTTGCGCATTATTCGTTAAATGGTTTGCTCCAGTGAGTACCATTTGTGCGAATGTATTTCCATCTAACGTTCGTAACGTCACTTACAACTTCCTCCTTCTAAACGATCTAGATATTGATCGTGCCTTTCCCTTTTATTTAAATGAAACAAAGAAAAAGTATCCCTTTTAATCTGAACTTTTTAATCGTTAGCTACTCTTACACCTTGAATAAAGATATTAACAGAGTTAATTGATAAACCCAACGTCTTGTCCAAGGTATACTTTACTTGTGACTGTACATTGTGAGCTACTTCTGAAATTTTTGTACCATAACTAACTATTATGTACATATCTATGTGTAGATTTTCTTCCTCTTGTCTAACGACAACACCACGGGAAAAATTTTCTTTTCGTAATATTTCAGCAATCCCATCTTTTAATTGATTTTTTGACGCCATTCCGACGATACCGTAACATTCGATCGCTGCACCGCCTGCTATTGTAGAAATCACATCTGTCGTTATTGTGACATGACCATCTTTTGTATTTAGTTCAATGGACATATAGAATCCTCCTTGGCATAATCCTTAATAGTTAAGCTTATTTTACTATATCTTATAAAAATATAAAAGCTGTTACAATGACAACGGGTACATTAAGTGATCTGAGAGCCATTTTCTAAGACTTAAGATTCAATTATATGTCAATTTATTCATTTAGTTAATACCACCAAATGCATGCATATAATAGTAAACCCCTTTATACAATGGACGAAAATGGAAATTCTGTCAAGCAATAATTCTTGATATAATTACAAACATATATTGCATTAATTGCCTACCTATGATAAATTATATTAGTATGTAAAGATATACATGGTAGTAGGAGGGATTTACATGGGACGCAAATGTGTTGTAACTGGTCGTAAAACTACCACAGGTAACAACCGTTCACACGCTATGAATGCTAACAAACGTAACTTTAAAGCTAACGTACAAAAAGTTCGTATTATGGTTGATGGAAAACCTAAGCGTGTTTATGTTTCTGCTCGCGCACTTAAGTCGGGCAAAGTAGAACGCGTATAGTCATCAATAAAAGCTAACAAAAAAAGCACCCAAATGGTGCTTTTTTTGTTTTGTAAGAAATAATACATTTTTCTTGTTGTAGGCCATGCTAAGCTAATTACGTCCGGCTCTAGCGCTAAAGTTAGCGCAATTTTCTTCAACTTCGCACGATAAGTCAACTCGATTACTCTGTTCATCGTTTCCTTGCTCAATTTAGTTCGTACGTCGTTTACCGGACGCCCTGAACCTTTTTACCTTAGTCTTTTTTAAATGTACCCATCACTGCACGTACAAAGCCACCAATGAACCTCGGGAGTTTAAAGGTATAAAACTTCATCATATCCCCCTCCTCTTTTTCCAAATAGCAATAAAGATCGCTCAGATTATCCTATGATAAAAACATCAAATGAGTACATCGCGGCTCCTTATTACTAATAGTATGCCTTCATTAAACGAAAAAGTACCTTTTTCTAAAAGAAGCTTATTCGATATACAGAGTGTTGATCCCCAAGATATATCAGCATTACTTAATTTATAGTAGAAACCTTCTAAAGATATGCCGAAAATTTGTTTTGAAAATGGCAAAAATGAGATATTTGGATAATTTTTATCTTCCTTGATATGATATGTACCAGGAGAATAAAGTTGAATTAAATTCGCTTGATCAATAATTACACCCTCCACTGAGTCTTTTAGTAGACGATACAATAGTTGAACACTGACCATCCCATGGTCCATTCTACCGCCAGTTACACCAAACAAATAGATTTTATTGGCACCAGCGGCTATAGCTGAATCAATTGCTAATTCTAGATCGGTTTCATCCTTTTCAATCGGATACTCTTGAAAAGAATATGCCTTTTGTTTAACAATCTCTTTCTGTGAATCCGTAATTGAATCAAAATCACCAATTGCTAAATCAGGAGTAATTCCTGCATCTAGTAACGTGATTGCCCCTTGATCAGCACCAATCCATGTTGTAACTCCTGTACAGAAATCATCGAGTTGCGGAATTTGTTGTTTTGGTCCACCTGCCACAATCGCTATTGTTGACATACTTTTCACCTACTTTTTGATTTACTTCAATCTTCTTGCATGACTCTTTGTTGTAAATTTTGCTCTTTAATGTACATTGTTTATATGTTGACTAACCTTGTATAAATTTTATTTCTTCCAGGTCTAGTGTAACAAGTGCTATACAATCGTTCCCGCAGAATACTACGCTTTGCGTAAAAAAAGATTGCCAAATGGCAATCTTTTTTTACGCATTTCTTATGTTATCCATTGCCTGCTGTCGATCCTGTTTATTGAAGACCGCACTTCCAGCAACTAGTACGTCAACACCTGCTTGTTTACACTGTTTTGCAGTATCGGGATTTACCCCACCATCTACTTCGATTTCAAATGATAAGCCCAATTCCTTACGCCACATGCTAAGTGTGTTTGCTTTTTCAAGTACACTTGGTATAAACGCTTGCCCACCAAATCCTGGATTAACCGTCATGAGTAAGACAAGATCTACTTCAGATAAAATAGGCTTAATCAACTCTACTGGCGTAGCAGGGTTAATAACGACACCTGCCTTCACACCAGCATTTTTTATCATTTGCACCGTTCGATGCAGGTGTGTACATGTTTCTTGATGTACCGTAATAATATCCGCACCCGCTTTAACAAATTCAATTACATATTGATCTGGATTTTCAATCATTAGATGAACATCTAATGGTAGAGACGTAATTGGGCGAATGGACTGAACTACTAGTGGGCCAATTGTAATATTAGGAACAAAGTGGCCATCCATAACATCTACATGGATATAATCTGCTCCACCTTTCTCAACATCTAGGATTTCTTCTTTTAAAATGGAAAAGTCTGCTGATAAAATGGATGGTGCTATTTTTGTCATTGTTAATACCTCGGCTTTCTATTTTGTATCTCTTCTAAAAATTGTAGGTAATGTTGATAACGATAAGTTGGTATTTCTCCGTTCTCTACAGCTAGTTTAACCGCACATTTCGGCTCTTTGTGATGCATGCACCCTCTAAATTTACACGCATGCTTTCGTTCCCTCATTTCTGGAAAACAATCTGGTACGTCTTCTATTTGTAATTCATTAAACTCTAATGAACTAAAACCAGGTGTATCGGCGACAAGTCCATCATTTACTTCAATTAACTCTACATGACGAGTTGTGTGTTTCCCTCTTCCAAGGCTTTCTGATATTTCATTGGTTTCTAATTTCAACTGTGGGTTAATTGCATTTAATATAGAAGACTTCCCTACACCAGATTGACCTGCTATAACCGAAATTTTCCCTTTAAAATGACGAACTGCTTGCTTGATCTCATCTAACTGCTTGATCGAAACAGATTCAACCACATAGCCAATTTGTTCATAATCCTGTTTATATTGGGCAATTTGGCTTTCTTTTTCGTCATCAATTGTATCCATTTTTGAAATGATGATCATAGGCTCTATATGTTTCGATTCAATTAATACTAGAAAGCGATCTAACAGTAATGTGCTAAAATTAGGTTGAGTGGCGGACACAACAATTACAGCTTGATCAATATTAGCTATAGGTGGCCTAACAAGTTCATTCTTTCGTGGTTTTATTGCTAGAATATAGCCTTCCCCTGGATTACTTTCTTCAAATTCAACCTGATCACCAACCAATGGGGTAACTTTATTTTTTCTTAAAACTCCTCTACCCCGGCATTGATAACGGTCTTCACCACTTTGCACATAATAAAACCCACTCAATGCTTTTACGATTTTACCCTCTGCCATTCATTCACTCACCTTCCACTTCTTCGTATGTGACTGTTTCTTCCGTTACATCTTCAGGTGTCTCCACTTTATATGTCGCCTCTCCATTTGCTGGGATGACTAGTTCGATTGTAGTCGACCAATCTTCCTGTATCGACCTTGTTTCAACAGGCTCTGCATACGTACGATTTAAGTCATTTACATAAATACGCACTTCCTGTGGTGGTCCATTACCATTTTGATTACCCTCAGTGTATGGAACATCAATTTCAACAGAATGTGTAATTGGTGGAATATCTTCTGGACCTAATGAAATAACAATTTCAACATCTGACCGTTGCTCCACTTGTGTAAAGGCATCTGGTTGTTGTCGAATAACTTTGCCTTCTTCCACTTCATCCGAATATTCCTCTGTTATCGTTGCATTTAGATTTTCATTATCTAAATAGGTGACAGCTTCTTGTTGTGTTAAGTCCTCTAGTGATTGTAATGTTACTGGTTCAGGTCCTTTACTCACTTCAAAAATAACATTAGTTTCCTCTGGTACTACCTGTTTATTTGGTGACGGTACTTGGGTTAAGATTTGATCTTCTGGTTCATCATCAAATTGTCTGTATATCCGAATATCTGTATCGTCAAATCCCAACTGATTTAAAATACTAGTCACTTGATTAATATCTCGACCAACATAATTATCAAAAGCTATTTTTTCTTTACCAAGACTTGAATAAACAGTAACGGTATCACCTTCTTTTACCGTTCTCCCTTCCGATGGTGCTGTTTTTATTACCATTCCTTCTTCCACTTCATCATTATGCTCCGTTTTTCGTTCCACATTTAATTGTAAATCGTTAAGTTGATCATAGGCTTCCTCATACTCCATTCCCTCTACCGACGGAATGGTAACATCTTTTGGTTGGAATAAACCTGGAATAATAAATAATGCAGAGATGATCGATCCTAATACAACAAACAAAAGAATGGACACCGTAATAATTACTTTCTTACGTTTCTTTTCTACTTTATCGTTATCCTGATTCTTCGTTTCAAGGTGTGGATTTGTATGATCAGAAGTTACAATCGTATCTTGAGTTGTTTTATGTTCTTTAAATGTTTGGTCTGTAATAATTGGAATAGCTTTCGTTGCCTCACCTTGGTCTTCAGGAGGTGTGAAGATTTCCTCATCCAAACGATCAGGATCAAGTGCTGTTTCCAATTCTTCATGCAATTCATCTACTGAATAATAGCGATGAAATGGATCTTTTGCTGTTGCTTTTAATACGACATTTTCTACACTTTGAGGTAAATTAGGATTCCATCTCCTTATTGACGGTGTATTACTCTGCAAATGTTTTAAAGCAATTGATACTGCAGACTGACCTGAGAAAGGAAGTCTGCCGGTAAGGAGTTCAAATAATACGATCCCTAAAGAATAAATATCGGATTTTTTATTTGCCATTCCTCCACGAGCTTGTTCAGGTGATAAATAATGAACAGAACCTAATACAGAATTCGTTTGTGTTAAGGATGTTGCACTTAACGCTACTGCAATTCCAAAATCGGTTACCTTCACTTGTCCAAATGGATTTATTAAGATGTTTTGTGGCTTGATGTCTCGGTGAACAATATCATTTTCATGGGCGTGTGAAATAGCAGATGTGACTTGCTTCATGATATCTATCGATTCTTGGACCTCAATTGGACCATACATCTGTATGTACTTTTTCAGAGTCATGCCTTCCACATATTCCATCACCATATAATAGATATTATCCTCTTCACCTACATCATAAATATTAACAATGTTTGGGTGTGCAAGACTTGTTGCAGATTGCGCTTCTCGATGAAAACGAGCTATAAACTCTTCATCATTGGCATACTCTAACCGTAATACCTTAATGGCAACTTCTCGATCAAGAATGATGTCTCTGGCGAGGTAAACATTCGCCATACCTCCCCCGCCGATCATCTTCTTAACCTTATATCTTTCGTTCAATATTTCGCGGTCCAACATTTATGATTCACCTACTTCCTGTGAATCTCGATATTGAACTAATGCCACTGAAATATTATCCTCGCCACCGCGTTCATTCGCTTTATTAACAAGACTTTGCAATGTCCCCTGTATCGTATCCATTTCTTTAATAGATGTTTTCAACTCTTCTGTTTCTAATTTGTTTGATAAGCCATCAGAACATAATACTAGTGTATCACCTTTATCCCATCCAATTGTTTGTATATCAGGTCTACTATCTAACTCTGTACCTAACGCCTTCAACAGTACATTTTTCCTCGGGTGATACTCAGCATCTTCCTTTGAGATCTGACCATTACGAACTAGTTCATTTACTAAAGAATGGTCTTCTGTTACTTGTTTAAATCCCTGTTCATTATATAAATAACATCTACTATCACCGATATGACCGATAGAAATAAAATCAGCTGTACAAATAGCCGCAACAATAGTGGTTCCCATACCTTTACATTCTTCATGATTCTGTGCATGATGATAAATACTATTATTCGTTTCCATGATAGCATCTAGTAACCATGCTTCAGCTTCATCAGGACTTGTAAAAAAATTTGTTGTTTCCCATTTTTTATTTAAGCCTTCAATCACCATATTACTTGCGACATCCCCAGCTTGGTGTCCTCCCATTCCATCTGCAATAACTACTAAAATTTGATGATTAGCATTTTTAAAAACGCCACCTGCATCTTCATTGTGATTTCTTACACGACCTTGATCTGTTAAAAAGTAAGCGTCCATTATTTCACCTCGTCTCCTCTTCACACTACACTATTTAAGTGTATCGGTCAGCTAGTTCAAAATAAACTTATTTGGATTAGCTAGTTTTTATCAAACGTGTTAAAAAGAATCCATCCGTATTAAAATCTTGTGGAAATAATTGCAACCCTAACGAGGAGATCCCTTCTATATGTTGCAATGATTCTGGTAACTCTTCAAAAAATTGTTGATCCATTTCAAATTCTGGATGACGCTCTACAAACTGTTGAATAATCTGTTCATTTTCATGTTTATCAACTGTACAGGTACTATAAACAAGTTTACCATCTTTTTTTAATAGTGGGGCCACACTTTCAATCAATTCTAACTGAATGGATGCTAATTTTTCTATATCTTCCTCTGACTTATTATATTTAATATCTGGTTTACCTCTTAGCACACCTAAACCAGAACATGGCGCATCTAATAAAATCCGATCAAATGATTCTGTATCATGCAAGGTGTCTAACTTCCTTGAATCAGCTTGTTTCGCATTAATAATAGTTAGTTCAAGTTCCATCGCTTTTTTCGTAACTAACTTAGCCTTTTTGTCATGCAAATCATAGGCATGAACTTCACCTATATTATTCATTTTTTCAGCGATATGAGTCGTTTTGCCACCCGGTGCACTACAAGCATCTAAAACCTTCATCCCCTGTTTCACTTCTAACATTTCTGCAACTAACATCGAACTTTGATCCTGCACAGTTAAGTAAGATTGCTTAAACAATTCACTCTTTAAAATATTTCCTTTAATTACAATTATTCCCTGAGTTGAAATGGTAGATGGTTCCACTTCAAACCCTTCATTTGTTAGCTTAGTAATCGCTTCTTTCCTCGTAATCTTTAAAGGTTGGACTCGAACACTTAACGGTTTGTGCTTTAGATTCGTTTGACACATGATCTCCGTTGTCTTCATTCCATACATATCGGTCCAACGACGCACAAGCCAAAGCGGATGGCTTGTTTCCAAACTAATTCGTTTCACTTGATCATCCACCTTGGATAGATCCGGTAGACCTTTTCGCTGGACATTACGTAAAACACCATTTACAAATGATGAAATCCCTTTATGACCACGTTTTTTGGCAATTTCAACAGACTCATGTAATATGGCATGGTCTGGTACTTTATCTAAGTATTCCATTTGATAGATGGACATATATAACAACCACTTTACCCATGCTTGCATTTTTTTCTTTCGGTCAACAAAACTGAACACAAAATATTCAAGAGTTAATTTTCTTTGAATCGTACCATAGACTATTTCCGTTAACAATGCTTCATCTTTGCCGCTTAAACCCTTATTTGCAATGGCATGGTCGACCATTAAGTGACTATACCCGCCTTTTTCACCTACTCGTACTAAGATATCTAACGCTGTGTTTCGTAGTATGTATTTGGTCATATTACTCTCCTAACTTTTCCCCTATCTTTGTTACGCTTCCTGTTCCTCTTAGAAAGTCACCAGCGTCCATCCGTTTTTTACCTGCCGGTTGAATACTCGTAATTTTGATCCCTTTGCCATCTCCACACGCAACAATCATTCCATCATCAGTTAACTTAACAATTTCCCCTGGTTCAGCTCGATAGCCTTCATTCGTTTCTTCTCCCCACCATATTTTCACATTCTTATTATGTAGCGTTGTAAAGGCTACCGGCCATGGGTGAAGACCACGTATATGATTGTAAATTTCCCTACTAGGTCGTTCCCAATTAATTTTCTCTTGTTCCCTAGTTATATTGTACGCATAAGTTGCCATTTCATCATTTTGTTTTTGTCTTTCACTCTTGCCATTTAATAAATCTGGTAGTGTTTGATGCAGGAGTTCTGCTCCAGCTTGACTTAATTTATCGTGTAACGTACCTACATGGTCATCGTTCGTAATAGGTACTGAGACTTGACTTATCATATCACCAGCATCTAATTGTTCTACCATATACATGATGGTAACCCCTGTCTCAGTTTTCCCTTGTAAAATTGCATAGTGAATAGGTGCGCCACCACGAAGTTCTGGTAATAGCGATGCATGAACATTAATACAACCATATATTGGGCCTTCTAATAGTGGTTTCGGTAGTATTTGTCCAAAAGCAGCAGTTACGATAATATCTGGTTGATAATCTAATACCGTTTGGTAATCATGTTTTATTTTTTCTGGTTGAAACACTGGAATACCATGTTTTTCTGCTTCAACCTTTACAGGTGGGGGTGTTAACGTTTTTTTTCTCCCTTTTGGTCTGTCTGGTTGGGTAACCACCACAACAACCTCGAAATCATCTTGAATTAACTGTTGTAAAATTGGAACAGCAAAATCTGGTGTTCCCATAAAAGCAATTTTTTTCATGATCCTACTCCTTTATTACATCAATTGATAAGGTTGTAAATCAACACTTATTAACAACTCATTTTTCTGTATATCTGTTTGGTAATGCGCTAAAATTTTTTGTATGATCTTGCGTTGGTTCGGTTCATTTTTGTATTTTATCATGCATTGATAACGATATCTATCTTTGATTCTTGTTAGGGGTGAAGGGGTTGGCCCTAGAACAGTCGCTTGTGTTGATAAATATTTTAACATTAATTGTGTTATAGTTTGGGTGACCTCGATCACCTTCGCTTGGTTTGGATGAGAAACCGTAATTAAGGTTAAGAAGAAATATGGAGGATACTGAAACGTCTTCCTAATCTTCATTTCTTCCTGAAAGAAGGCTTCATAATCATACTGACTAGCTAACTGAACACTATAATGTTCAGGTGTATAAGTTTGAATAATAACTTCTCCTGGTAACTGGTGCCGTCCTGCTCTGCCACTAACTTGAGTCAACAACTGAAACGTCTTTTCAGCTGCACGAAAATCAGGTAAGTTTAATAACGAATCAGCGGCTAACACTCCTACTAGTGTAACATTTGCAAAATCTAACCCTTTTGCAATCATCTGTGTACCAAGAAGAATATCTGCTTGCTTGTTTGCAAACTGATTTAATAATTTTTCATGTGCACCTTTTCTTCTTGTAGTATCAACATCCATGCGTATAACACGACCTTCCGGTAACAACTGCTGCAACGCTTCTTCAACCTTCTGTGTTCCCGTACCAAAATAACGAATCATATCACTTTCACATTCTGGACAAATCATTGGCATTTTTTCTTCATACGAACAGTAATGGCATTTTAAGCGTTCATTTCTACGATGATAGGTTAACGCAATATCACAATGCGGACAATTCATCACATGACCACAGTCCCGGCACATGACAAATGTTGAATATCCTCTTCGGTTTAAAAATAATACAATCTGTTCATTTCGTTGTAATCTTGCTTCCATTTGTTCTTTCAACTGTGTCGAAAACATCGTCCGATTTCCTGCATGTAATTCATCACGCATATCTACTAGTTTCACCGCAGGCATTGTCGCATTATTCATTCGTTCTGAAAGTGTTAACAGTTGATAGACACCTTTTTTTGCTCTCGCAAACGATTCGAGCGTTGGGGTTGCACTTCCTAAAACAACTGGACAATCATGTTGCCTACCACGAAAGATCGCTACATCCCGGGCATGATAACGTGGGTGGTCTTCTTGCTTATAACTTGTTTCATGCTCCTCATCAATAATAATAATTCCAATATTTTCAAATGGGGCAAAGATTGCTGACCGTGCACCAACTGCTACTTTTACTTGTTTCCGTTGAATTTTTCTCCACTCATCAAATTTTTCACCTTTCGATAATGCACTATGTAATACAGCTACTTCAGATCCAAATCGTCCTTTAAAACGATCGACCATCTGCGGTGTTAAAGCTATCTCTGGAACAAGTACGATTGCTTCCTTTCCTTGGTCAATCACTGTTTGAATTGATTGCAAATAAACTTCTGTCTTTCCACTACCAGTGACACCATGTAGCAAGAAAACCTCGTGTTGCCTTTGATTAATCGATGCATGAATAGGTTCAATTGCCGCTTGTTGTTGATTGGTTAATGGCAAGGGGGACGTTCTTGTAAATCGTCTTTCATCATACGGATTTCGGTACACTTCTTGTTTAAAATCTATTAGGAACCCGCGATCAATAAGTGGCTTCAACGTCGATCTACTGGTCCCTAATTGCGCTAATAAGTCACTTTGTTTTATAGGGCCTGGTTGACTTGCCATAAAATGAAGAATATGTTTTTGTTTTGTTGCTTGCTTGGGCAAATTTTCGATTTCTTCATCTAGGTCAAATGATTCATGATTGGCTTTTATCATCGTCATCTTTTTAACTGTTTCTTTGGAATGAACTAAATAATTCACTTCTATAATGCCATCGTTTATTGCTTGTTGAAGCGATGACAAACTCCCATTCCTAGATGTGAACTCCTCATAATCTATATTATCTCTCCCTGCGAAGATTTGTTCTAATCGTTCTGGCAACCCTTCTTCGGTTAATCGTTGTAACTGTTTATGGTATTTTGCCTTTAACACTTGGGGTAACATAACTTGAAATGCTGAAATATAGAAACTTAATGTTTTTTCAGCCATCCATTTCCCCAACGTTAGTAACTCTTCTGTTAATACCGGGGTGACATCCATAACATCATCAATATTTTTTAACTTGTTAAACTCAGATTCGTCTGTAATCTCTAAAACAAACCCCATAATTTTTCTAGGACCAAATGGTACAATCACCCGCATTCCTTTTTTCAAAGAACCTTTAAACCTATTTGGTATTTGATAATCAAAAACATGGTTGGTTTGACTAGCCGGAACATCGACTACCACTCTGGCAATATTCATTTCAACTCATCCTCAAAGTCCGAACGAATGAATTGCAACAGTTGTTTAGCAATTTCCGTTTTACTGGATAACGGAAGCGAAGATTTATCCCCTTTGCTATTTAAATATGTCACTACATTCGTATCTCCACCAAAACCAGCGCCATCAGTCGTAATATCATTAATGACAATGGCATCTAGATTTTTTTCGGTTAATTTTTTCTGACCATAGGTAATCGCATTGGATGATTCCGCTGCAAAACCGACTAAAAATTGGTTTTGTTTTCTTTCCCCAAGTTCTTTTATAATATCTTTTGTCCGTTCCATCTCAATGGATAGATTGCCTTCGTCTTTTTTCATTTTTTGATCATAAACAGTAGCTGGTCGGTAATCCGCAACAGCTGCAGCTTTTATTACGATATCTGCTTGCTGAAAGTGCACCATCATTTCTTGATACATTTCTTCCGCTGTTGTTATATCAATTCTGTTGACCCCGTTTGGAGTGGATAAATGCACTGGCCCTGCAACCAATGTTACATCAGCACCTAGTCGTGAAGCCTCAGAAGCTAACGCAAATCCCATTTTTCCAGAAGAATGATTGGTAAAAAAACGTACCGGATCAATACTCTCTATTGTTGGCCCAGCAGAGATTAGTACTTTTTTTCCTTTTAATAATGGAGAGATGTTACTATCATTGCTTATTACATCAATGATTGTTTCAGGTTCTTCTAATCTCCCTTTCCCTACATAGCCACATGCCAAGTAACCACTACCAGGTTCAATAAACTTATATCCCCACTTGTCCAGTTTGATCATGTTCTCTTGAACTGCTGGATGATTATACATATGTACATTCATCGCTGTTGCAATATAAACAGGTGCTTCTGTTGCAAGTAGTGTGGTGGATAACATATCATCGCCAATCCCATTTGCCAGTTTTCCGATCATGTTAGCAGTGGTGGGTGCAATAATAAAAATTGAGGCCCAGTCTGCTAAATCGATATGTGCAATTTTAGCTGGGTCTTTCTCATCAAATGTATCGGTATAAACTGGATTACGTGATAGCGCTTGAAAGGTTAGAGGAGAAACAAATTCTGTCGCATTTTTCGTCATGATTACTTTTACATTTGCCCCTTGCTGTGTCAATTTGCTTGTCAATGCACAAGCTTTATAAGCAGCGATACCACCCGATACACCTAAAACAACATTTTGATCTTTTAGCATTTTAACTGGTTTCTCCTTCCAATTAGTAATTACATATTTGTACCAAACTCAAATAAATTAACCCTCGCTAGCAAGAGAGCAGAACGAGGGTTAGCATACCACTTAGTTTTGTGATATTCGTTATATGATTGGTATTTTCTTATTCCTCACCAGGAGTATACGTTAATTTACCCGCTTGGATTTCTTCTAGTGCCATACCGACATATTTGTGTGACTTCCTATTATCTAACTGAAACCTTTTCGTCTCTTGCATTTGACGAGCACGTCTAGCTGATAATGTAACGAGCGTATACTTCGAATTAATTTTTGTTTGTAATTTGTCAATGGATGGTTCGAGCATCATCCTAAATCAGCCTCCAATACCTTTTTATATTGCTTTGCAACTCGTTCACGTTTGCAATGTTCACTACGCACAATCGATTGAACTTTTTCAACAGCATGGTCAATTTTATCATTTACAACCACATAGTCATACGCATCCATCATATCAATTTCCTCTTTAGCTGCCAACAAACGATTCTTTACTAATTCTTCCGTTTCTGTCCCACGACTTACGATTCGATTTTTCAATTCCTCTAGACTCGGAGGAAACAAGAAAATAAATACGCCTTCTGGGAAGTTTTTCTTTACTTGAAGGGCTCCTTGAACTTCAATCTCTAAAAAGACATCTTTACCTGATTCTAAAGTTTCCTCGACATAGTCCCTTGGTGTCCCATAATAATTACCAACATATTCGGCGTATTCCAGTAGTTTATTGTTTTGAATCATATTTTCGAAGTCATCTCTACTTCGGTAAAAATAATCAATACCTTCCTGTTCTCCTTCTCTCATTGCACGTGTCGTCATCGATATGGAGTATTTTAATTCGGTATCTTTTTCAAATAGAGCTTTACGAACCGTCCCTTTCCCAACACCTGATGGACCGGATAATACAAACAAAATTCCCTTCTCTTTAATCACTATCTTTCCTCCTAGCTATTCGTCAGAAATCTCTTCATGACTGATTACGCGTTGTCCTACCGTTTCTGGCTGAACAGCAGATAACACAACATGATCACTATCAGTAATAATAACTGCTCTTGTACGTCTTCCATATGTAGCATCTACTAATTTATCATTATCTCTTGCAACTGTGATAATTCTTTTAATCGGTGCTGATTCAGGTGATACGATAGATATAATCCGATTTGCTGATACTACATTACCAAAACCAATATTTATTAAACGTAAACTCATCGTAGTTCCCCCTCTAAGTGTGTACGTTTTTATACACATCTATAATATCGAAATGTATTTTTTCTATCTATATTACCATTACTTGGATAATGCGCACAAATTTTATTATAATATATGAATTGTATCCTTGGAAACAAATAACTTACTCGACGTTTTGAATTTGTTCCTTGACTCTCTCTATTTCACTCTTTAACAGGACAATTAACTCACTAATTTGTACGTCATTTGATTTGGAGCCGATCGTATTTGTTTCGCGATGCATCTCTTGCAAGATAAAATCCAATTTTCTACCAACCGCGCCTTGTTGTTTGATTGTTTCTAAAAATTGCTCAGCATGACTTTGCAAGCGAATAACCTCTTCCGTTATGTCACCTTTCTCTGCAAGTAAAGCAATATCTTGATAAAGCTTTGTTTCTTGGTTAGGTAGCTGCTCTTCTTGAAGATGCTCAGCTATACGTTTTTGAATTCTTTCTTGATACTCTATTATAACAATATTTCTTCGATTTCCCAACTTTTCCACTGTCTTCTGTATAAAATCCATTCGTTTCAGGAGATCTTCACCTAATTGTTCCCCCTCTACTTTTCGCATGGATATTACTTGCTGACACGCTTGATCTAGTGCTTTATAAATGGTTTCATGTACATCTTCATCGACATATTCCTTTTCTTGAATAGAGAATAAACTATCCATTTGGGTCACAACCTCCATCGGTATGTCCCCTTCAAGTTGATACCGTTCTTTTGTTTGCTTCAAACTATGTATGTATTGATCCATTAAATCCCAATCGACTATTAGATCGCGTTGTACACTACCTTCTCCTTCGAGAGAAATAAATACCTCAATTCTGCCACGATGGAAATAAGATTTAATAGCTTTCTTAATCCTTTCTTCCATTACCATGAAAGAACGAGGCATTTTTAAGGAGATATCTAAAAATCGATGGTTTACACTGCGGATCTCAACCGCAACAGTCATGTTCTCTATAGACATCTCATTTCTTCCATACCCCGTCATACTTAACACCATAAAATCACATCCATTACATTTTTTAAAGAAAACTTGGCGACTGCCAAGCGTTAGCGAAGGCAGAGCCTTAGTTGCACTTATACTGATTTCTTAAAAATTTTAACTACGTCGTGATTCATCCGCGCTAAAATTTTATCTTTTCTATCAGTGTAAAGAAAACTTGACGACTGACAAGCGTTAGCGAAGGCAGAGCCTTAGTTGCACTTATACTGATTTCCTAAAAATTTTAACTACGCCGCGCATCATCCGCGCTAAAATTTTATTTTTTCGATCAGTGTAAAGAAAACTTGACGACTACCAAGCGTCAGCGAAGGCAGAGCTTTAGTTAAATTTATACTATCATCCACAAAGGCGTAGGATTTCGATAGTAAAAGCAAGTCATCTTCCATCATAACAAAAAATAACTTGGATGCATATGTGATACAAATTGAAGAGGCTGTCCCATAAGCAAGAGACAGCCTCCTTATACCACTATTATTTTTTTGTGAATCCAAATAAAACAGTTGGTATTGCACTAAGGGATAAGATTAACATCCAATCGTGTAATCCTAAATGCATTGTATGGAAAATTGGTTGCAGTGGCTCGAAATAAATAACTACTAATAAAAGTAATATAGAAGATATGACGGCCCCTACTAAATATAAATTTTCAAATGGGTTACGAACAAATACAGACTTTTCACTTCTACAATCAAACACATGAATGAGTTGTGCCATTACTAAAGTAGTAAAAGCAACGGTTTGTGCGTAACGTAAATGATCAGGGTTACCTTGATAGGCGGTCATGAATGCAATCAGTGTCACAATTCCAATCATAAACCCTCTTGTAATAATTTTAAAACCTAACCCTCTAGCAAAAACACCCTCTTTAGGGTTTCTTGGTTTCCGTTTCATGACATCGCCTTCGGATTGATCTAATCCAAGCGCCATCGCTGGTAAACCATCCGTCACAAGGTTCACCCATAAAATTTGAACTGGAACTAAAGGCAACGGCAATGCCAACAACATCGCAAACAACATAACTAATATTTCCCCAACATTTGAAGCAAGTAGGTAACGAATAAACTTTCTTATATTTTCATAAATATTTCTTCCTTCTTTAATAGCAGATTTAATGGTAGCAAAGTTATCATCTAGTAATATAAGAGAAGAGGATTCCTTGGCAACATCTGTCCCACTATACCCCATACTAATACCGATATCGCTCGCTTTAATGGCTGGCGCGTCATTAACACCATCACCTGTCATCGCCACAATATGTCCTTTTTGTTGGAAGGCTTTGACAATTTTCAATTTATGTTCCGGGGATACCCTAGCAAATACATAAACCTCTTCTATAATTTCACTTAATTGTTCTTCTGTCATATTACTTAGTTGGTGGCCTTCTATTACTTTTCCGTATTCAGGGATTATTTGTAGTTGCTTTGCAATCGCATGAGCAGTCTTTGCATGATCCCCAGTAATCATAACCGTTTTAATCCCTGCTTGCCTACATTCTTCTATCGCTGCTTTTACCTCTTTACGTGGTGGATCAATTAGTCCATTAATACCAACAAAAGTCAAATCTTTCTCCAGTAATAAATCGTCATAAGGTTGATCAGGAGAAATTGATTTCACACATACTGCAATCGTCCGTAATGCGTGCTCAGCCATCTGGTCAATCACATAATTAATGTTATTTTGATCTTTTGCTCGCAGTGGTCGTCTTGCACCATCCTCTTGAATATAAGTTGTGCGTGGTAACAACACATCTGGTGCACCTTTGGTAACAACAAAACGGTGTCCATTTTCATTTTCTACCACTACCGTCATTCTTTTACGATCTGAGTCAAATGGTATTTCATGTACGATTTTAAATTGTTCTGTTTCTTTTTGATCAATTTTGGCTTTTCGTGCTGCTACAAGCAGCGCACCTTCTGTTGGGTCACCATCAACGACCCAATTCCCTTTCTTTTTTTCTAAACTAGCATGATTACATATCGCACCATATAACAACATCTCATCTAAATTTGAATCCTTCATTTTTGTTCCATTTTTATAAAAGGCCCCTTTTATGTCATACCCCTCACCAGATACGTCAATTAATTGATGATTGACATAAATTTGTTTGACTGTCATTTGATTTTCTGTCATTGTTCCCGTTTTATCTGAACAAATTACCGAAGCACTACCTAAGGTTTCCACTGCGGACAGTTTCCGTACAATTGCTTTTTTCTTAATCATCCGTTGAACCCCTAACGATAAAGCAACGGTAACAATTGCTGGAAGACCTTCAGGAATGGCCGCGACAGCAAGGGATACACCCGCTAAAAACATATCATATGTTGGATGTCCTTGATACACTCCGACAACAACAACGAATGCCGTCAAAAGAAGTGCTACAACAATTAAAATTTTCCCTAATTCCGCTAATTTACGTTCTAATGGAGTGACTACTTTTTCCGTATTAACAAGTAAGTCAGCGATTTGTCCCATCGCAGTATTCATGCCTGTCCCAACGACAATCCCTATTCCGCTGCCTCTTGTAGCTAACGTTCCCATAAAAGCCATGTTTTTCTGATCAGATGGCTCTAAATCTTCTTGTTGAATTACGGAGGCGTGTTTTGCAATCGGCAGAGATTCACCAGTAAGCGCGGATTCTTCCATCTCTAAGCTATTCGATTGAATTAAGCGGATATCTGCTGCAGCACGGTCACCACTATTCACCCTCACCATATCACCGATTACAACTTCACTTGATGGAACTTTTATCCACTTTCCATCACGACATACAGTAGCCATTGGAGCAGATAATTCTTTCAATTTCGCTAATGATCTTTCTGCTTTTTGTTCCTGAAAAAAACCTATACATCCATTAATAAGAACAATGACCATAATGGCGATTGCATCAATATACTCCCCTAATAACCCAGAGACTAAAGTAGCAACTAGCAATACTAATACCATAAAGTCTTGAAATTGTTTTAAGAATACAAGCCATAATGGTGTCTGCTTACCATCTTGTAATACATTTGCACCGAATTTCTTGTAACGATTATCTGCTTCTTTTGAGGTAAGACCGTAATCCGTATCCACCCCCAATTTTTTTCTTAATGAGTCCGTATCATATTGGTACCATTTCACATAACATTCCTCCATGTACGTATCTGTCTGTTGTATATGTATTCAGACTCGTCCAAAAAAATGCTATAATTAGGTGTACATGTTTGGGCTAGTATCATTTCTTAATCGAGTATTTTGCTACGAGGCCCGTTCTGTTTAACTTTAAGGCGTTCTAACATGGTTGTTTTGATTGCAGCGTATTTGATATATTAAAATTTCTGCACAAATTCCACTTCTACTTTGGTATAGGATTAGATCAAATAAGAGGAAGCTTTGCCAATCAATAAGGATACTTATCCTCTAGGTTAGGATACATAGATCTCCTTTCAAAAGAAGAAGGAAGATCGAAACAAAATTATGTGCACATATATCATTATTTCGGAAAAAAATCATGGAGAATACTGCCCACTTACAAGAGGTGATTAATATGGCTTTTGACGGCATTGTCACAAGAGCAATAACGAATGAACTAAGTCAGGAATTAACAACAGGAAGAGTAATGAAAATCTACCAACCAACAGAAACAGAATTGCTTTTGACAGTTCGAAGTTTCGGGAAAAATAAAACATTGTTACTATCTGCTCATTCGAGCTACTCTCGTTTTCATTTAACGGAAGACACTTACCATAATCCAAAAGAGCCCCCAATGTTTTGTATGCTTCTCAGAAAGCATCTAATTGGCGGGTTCATTGAATCAATTGAACAATACGAAAATGAACGTATTGTCTACTTCCATGTGAAAAGTAAAAATGAAATTGGTGATGAAACAAGCAAAACGTTAATAATTGAAGTAATGGGGAAACATAGCAACATATTATTAATTGATAAAGACAAAGGACATATTTTGGATAGCATCAAACATGTCCCACCTGCCCAAAATCGGTTTAGAACGATCTTGCCAGGTCAGGAATATATCTTACCGCCAGATCAAGGCAAAATAAATCCACTTACAATAGACAGTGCTACTTTTATCAAAAAGTTGGATTTCAATGCCGGTCAATTAGATAAACAGATTGTCAGCAACTTCATGGGTTTTTCCCCTTTAATTGCAAAGGAAATTGTACAACAGGCACACCTGGGATCTGTTGACCGTTATCGAACGGTATTTACAGATATTCAACATACTATTTTAAATCATCACTATGAACCAGCAATTTTCAAAACAAATAAAGAAGATTTTTATGTCTTACCGTTAACATCCATGAATTCTGAAATAAAGAGTTTTTCTACTATTAGCGGTATGCTTGACACATTTTATTCAGGCAAAGCAGAACGTGATCGAGTGAAACAACAAGCTGGAGATTTATCACGTTTTCTAAAAAACGAACGAGATAAAAACACACGTAAAATCAAGAAACATAAACAAACATTAAAAAAGGCGGATAAGGCTGAAAAATATCAGCATTTTGGTGAACTACTTACAGCTAATATGCATGCTATAAAACATGGGGACAAGTCAGCAACAGTACTTGACTATTATGATCCAGAACAAAAAGAAATTGAGATTGAGTTAAACCCGAACAAGACCCCAAGTGAAAATGCTCAAAGCTATTTTAAAACCTATCAGAAATTGAAGAAGTCAAAACAAATTGTTGTGGAAGAAATTGACAAAGCAGAACAAGAAATTCGCTATTTAGATGATTTAATACAACAAATCGAGGGTGCTCGTGAACAGGATATTGAAGAAATTCGCGAGGAGTTACGTGAGCAAGGGTATCTCAAATCGAAAGGGACGAATAAGAAAAAGCGTAAAAAACCAATGAAACCAGAACCTGAGCAATTTTTCGCTAGTGACGGCACCTTAATTCTAGTAGGAAAAAATAATAAACAAAATGAATACGTAACAAATCGAGTAGCGGCGAGAGACGATATTTGGTTACACACAAAAGATATTCCTGGTTCACACGTTGTCATACGTGATAAAAATCCAAGTGAAGAGACACTAATGGAAGCAGCTCAATTAGCAGCATATTTTAGTAAATCTAAAAATTCTTCATCTGTTCCAGTTGACTACACTTTAATCCGTCACGTCAAAAAACCAAATGGTGCCAAACCTGGTTTTGTAACATATGACAACCAAAAAACATTATTTGTTACTCCCGAAGCTGACGATGTACAGAAATTAAAACAACGACCTACATCTCAATAATTAAATGAAACAAAAAGGAACACGAGCAATCAAACAAAGCTCGTGTTCCTTTCAATTTAAAACCGTTTTGTAACACTATTACTTTCGTAAACATCACTTCTTTAATGCGCACAATCTATATAATACGCAATAAATTTACTTAATCTTACTATAATTGAAAAGAGTGCTATGAGGTCGCTGCGGCTCGTGCTGTTCCCATAGGACAAGGAAGGCTTCGGTAGCGATACATCGCACGAAGAAAATTGGTTTGTATTTTCGAAGAGTCTCCGTATTTTGCCTTCGCTGAGATAAGTTCTTTGATTAGTAGTAAATGGAATACTATATAAATTAAAAATAGCGAGTTCTGTAATGTTGTGTTAACGTGCCTTTAACAATAAAAATGTATATTTATATTTATGATCTTTATTAAGCAATGCTCTATAAACTTCAGATCACCGGAATAAGCGTAGTGTATTTCCGTAGCGCCGTTTAGCACTAACCTTATTAGAATGGACAGAAGTCATATGCAGTTATGTCATATTATATAGATACTATGCAGGTAATCTTCAATAAATAGCATGTCAATGAATTTGAATATAAAAGTAAACTAATGCGTGATTAACTTATGCTTAGCTGGAAATTATGTTAATTGCTTAAACAAACCGTCTCGCCAAGTAAGCAATTGTTGCTGTTCCTCGGTCGTTAGTTTTTCTGCTATAACTAATTCGTCTAACAACACATCAAAGTTTGTTAGGCTTTGCATTGACAAACCCTCTCTATTAAAGGCTTCGCTAGCTTGTGTTAACCCATAACTAAAAATCGCTAAAACACCAAGAATGTTCGCACCTTCCTGTTGTAATGCTAGTGCCGCGTTTAAAGAAGATCCACCAGTTGATATTAAGTCTTCTATCACTACAACATTTTGCCCTGGTACAATCTCACCTTCAATTTGATTGCCTTTTCCATGTTCCTTTGGTTTTGATCGCACATAAACCATCGGTAAACCTGTTTTCTCTGCTATCCACGCAGCATGTGGTATACCGGCAGTGGCACATCCTGCAATTACATCTGGCTTTTCATCTAATCGATTGATTAACTCGATAAATGCTTCTGCAATTTTTTCTCGAATTTTTGGATAAGACATTGTCAATCGATTATCACAATAAATAGGTGACTGAATGCCTGATGTCCATGTAAAAGGAGCATTAGAATCAATTTGGACTGCTTCAATCGCATATAAATCATTTGCAATTTCACGCTTTCTTAACATGTAACCACTCCTTCTCTGCTTTTTGATAGGCTTCACGCGGATCTATGGCACTTGTGACGCTTCTTCCTATTACAAGCGCATCTGTTCCATATTCCTTTGCCAATCCGGGTGTTGCCACTCTTTTCTGATCATTTGTACTAGTGTTTGTTAAGCGTATGCCAGGAGTTATCGTCCAAAAGTCTGTTCCACAATGGTCCTTAATGTTTGGGACCTCATGAACAGAACAAACGACCCCATCTCCACCACTGTCTTTGGTTAACTTAGCTAAATGCTGAACCGTATCATTTATGCTTGATTTAACTTGTAAATCTTCCTGAAGAGTACAAGTATCCATTGAAGTTAAAACCGTCACCGCTATTAATTTCGGCGGTAACCCTTGACTGGTACCTTGAATTAGTCCTTCTTTAGCAGCATGAATCATTTCACGACCACCGAATGCATGAACATTCACCACATCCACCCCAAGTGTAGCTAAATTACACATTGCATTTTTTACCGTTGTAGGAATATCATACAGTTTTAAATCTAAAAAAATTGGATGATTGTTCTCTTTTAACTTTTCGATCACTATAGGCCCTTCTTTATAAAATAATTCCATTCCCACTTTAACAGGGACTCCTTGTAATTGATGCTTCTTAATGAAAGTATCTGTTTGGAACCAATTTGGGAAATCAAGCGCGAGAAAGATTGGTTTCATGTTCATGCCCCTTTCCAACAGCATCCTCAACCGAAGAGAATCCATATTTGTTTAAAACATGAGGTAATGCCTGAATTACTTCTGGACATACAGTTGGATTATGAAAATTAGCTGTACCAATTGCAACAGCGTTTGCTCCTGCTAACAAAAATTCAAGCACATCCTCGGCAGTCATAATCCCCCCCATACCAATAATTGGGACCGACACATGCTGATAGACATCATAAATCATTCGGATCGCAATTGGCTTAATTGCAGGACCAGATAAACCACCAGTCTTATTCGCAAGAACAGGGGTACGATTTTCTAGGCTAATCTGCATCCCTGTTAATGTATTAATCATCGTTAATCCATCCGCTCCAGCATTCTCTACAGCCTTAGCCATACCAACGATATCTGCTACATTTGGTGATAATTTGACATAAACAGGGACATTCCCACTTGCTTGTTTGACATGGTACGTCACTTCACTAGCTAATTCTGGATTTGTCCCAAATTGGATCCCTCCCTGTTTCACATTCGGACATGAAATATTTAGTTCAATCGCATCGACTTTCGCTTTGCTTGTCAATACCTTTGTAACTTCGATATATTCACTAACTGTACTACCCGCCACATTTGCTATAACCGGTACATCATACGATCGTAAATTGGATAGTTCTTCGTCGATAATGCGTTCAACACCTGGGTTTTGTAGGCCAATTGCATTCAGCATACCTGATGATGTTTCCGCAACCCTTGGTGTGAGATTTCCATAGCGCTCCTCTTTCGTAGCAGCTTTAATGATGATTGCTCCAAGTTGATTTAAGTCGAACAGTTCACTAAATTCACGACCAAACCCAAAGCAACCAGATGCTGGCATGACTGGATTCTTTAAATCTAACCCTGGCAGTCTTGTTTGTAAATTCATCTTAATACCACCTCATTCGCTCGAAACACTGGTCCATCTTTGCATATTTTTTTAAAGCCATTTGTTCCATCATTTGTTGGAACAACGCAGGCATAGCAAGCGCCAATTCCACACCCCATTCGTTGTTCAATTGAAATATATCCATCTTGATATGCCAATTTGTTTGTGACGGCTTGCAACATTCCCGTTGGTCCACATGAAAAGTAATAATCATATTTCAAAGAGAGTTGATCAACTACATCTGTTACATATCCTTTATACCCATATGTGCCATCATCTGTTACGACATGACAATCTCCAAGTTGGTTAAATTTTGATTCATAAAATACATTGGAACTTGATTGGAATCCTAAAATGGAAATAACCTCAATACCTTGGTCTGCTAATTTTTTTCCTAAGTAATAAAGCGGGGGAACACCAATCCCTCCCCCTATTAATAAAGCCTTCGACATATTGATCGAATCTATAGGATAGCCCGTTCCACATGGGAGCAGCACTTCTAACCGTTCGCCAACCTTGTATTGTCCTAATTGTGCAGTACCTGATCCAACTACTTTAAAAATAATCGTCACTGTCTGTTCCATTAAATCAACATCCGCAATCGATATTGGTCTTCTTAGTAGATGTGAACTGTTACTGCCAACATTGATATGAACAAACTGTCCTGGTTGTATACCTGTTGTAATACCTGGTGCCGCTAATGTCATCTCGATCGTGTCCTGTGCAATAGTCTCTACCTTAGTAACTTCCACTATTTTCTTTTTCATTACAAAACAACAGCCTTTCTTTCTACAACTGGTCTTGCAGTAAATGTTGTCGAATCGATTACATTTAAAATCGCCTCAGCCGTATCTAGACTTGTTAAACAAGCAAGGCCATGTTCCACCGCTTCTCTTCTAATTCTAAATCCATCGGAGCGTGGTTGCCTTCCAGAGGTCAGTGTATTAACAACAAATTGAACCTCTCCCTGTTCTATAATAGACAGTACATTTTTCCCCTCAGCATCAACCTTCCCTACGGCTGTAACAGGCAAATCATGTTGATTCACAAAAGCTGCTGTTCCTTCTGTTGCATATAATTGAAAACCTAATTGATAAAATCTTTTGGCAATATCTAGCATTTCTTGTTTATCTTTATCTGCAACTGTCAATAAAACAGCACCTTCCATTGGAATTTTCACCCCTGATGCGATCAAGCCTTTATATAATGCTTTTTCTAATGTTTTATCACGCCCAATTGCTTCACCAGTTGATTTCATTTCAGGTCCTAACATTGTGTCCACACTACGCAATTTCTCAAATGAGAATACTGGTACTTTTACAGAAACGTGATCAGGTTCTGCTAATACGCCATTTTTATATCCCATTTCTGCTAGAGACTGTCCTAGAATGCAATTTGTTGCAATCTTTGCCATTGTCACTCCAGTAATTTTACTTAAAAATGGAATTGTTCTACTTGCTCTAGGATTTACTTCTAAGACATAGACTTGATTATGATGGATGACAAACTGAATATTAAGTAGCCCTTTGACTTGTAACTTTGATGCAATTTTTAATGTCATGTCCACACATTGTTGTTTCATCGTTTCACTAATTCGTTGGGTTGGGTAGACAGCGATCGAATCACCTGAATGTACCCCTGCACGTTCAATATGTTCCATAATGCCAGGGATGATGGTTGTTTCACCATCACTTATTGCGTCAACTTCTACTTCAATACCTGTTAAATATTTATCAATTAATACTGGGTGCTTATGTTTCGTGTTATTTGTCTTGACTAAATAACTGTCTAACTCTTCATCATTATAGACGATTTCCATTTGACTACCACCAATGACATAAGAAGGACGCACTAATACTGGATAACCAATGTCATTCGCAGCATCAATCGCTTGGTCCAACCTTCGAACACTTTTTCCTTGTGGTTGTAAAATATTTAATTCACCTAAAAGCTGTTCAAATTTATCACGATCCTCCGCTTGATCGATTGCTTCAAGTGAGGTTCCTAAAATTGTAACACCTCTTCGTTGGAGACCTTCTGCTAGATTGATAGCTGTTTGACCACCAAATTGAACGATCACGCCAATTGGTTTTTCTAATTCTATAACGTGCATCACATCTTCCAATGTTAGCGGTTCGAAGTATAATTTATCGGAAACACTAAAATCAGTTGAAACTGTTTCAGGATTATTATTCATAATGATCGCTTCATAACCTGCTTCTTTTAATGCAAGTACGGAATGAACGGTTGCATAATCGAATTCAATTCCTTGACCAATCCGGATAGGTCCAGACCCTAGAACAAGAACTTTTGACCGACTTGTTACAATCGATTCATTTTCTTCTTCATACGTACTATAGAAATAAGGTGTTTCCGACTCAAATTCAGCCGCACATGTATCGACCATTTTGTATACAGGTTGGACTTTTTGTGCTTGACGTAATGCATAAACGTCGTCCACTGGCATATTCCATATTCTTGCTATTTGTGTATCTGAAAAACCCATTTCTTTTGCTAGTTTTAACAATTCTATCGATTGATTATGTTCGGAAAGCTTTTGCTCCAAGTCTATTATTTTCTCTAATTTCCTTAAAAAATAACGATCAATCTTGGTCAACTCGTGCAAGTCCTCCACTGTAAACCTGCGTCGTAATGCTTCAGCAAGAATATAAATCCGTTCATCATCTGGTGTGACTAGTCTGTGTTTTAACTGTTCTTGAGAAAGGTCTGTTAAATTCGGTATCCATAAATCTTCAGAACTAATATCAACGGAGCGTACCCCTTTAAGAAGAGACTCTTCAAACGTACGACCGATCGCCATGACCTCACCAGTTGCTTTCATTTGTGTACCAAGTGTTCGGTTACCCGTTGTAAATTTATCAAAAGGAAAACGAGGTAGTTTGGTTACAACATAGTCTAGTGCAGGCTCATAACAAGCATAAGTTGTTCCCGTGATTGGATTAATAATTTCATCCAATGTTAAACCAACCGATATTTTAGCTGCTATCTTAGCAATTGGATATCCAGTAGCTTTCGAAGCAAGAGCTGATGATCTGCTTACCCTCGGATTCACTTCAATAATGTAATAATTAAAACTATTTGGATCTAACGCTAACTGAACATTACACCCACCCTCAATTTTTAATGCTCGAATAATTTTTAGGGATGCATTTCTTAGCATTTGATACTCTCGGTCACTTAAGGTTTGTGATGGAGCTGTAACAATAGAATCCCCTGTATGTATCCCAACCGGATCGATGTTCTCCATGTTACAAACAACAATTGCTTGATCATGTTGGTCTCGCATCACTTCATATTCAATTTCCTTGAAACCAGCAATATTTTTCTCTATTAAACATTGATTCACTGGCGATAAGGATAGACCATTACGGGTAATCTCTTTTAATTCTGCTTCGTTGTAACACATTCCCCCACCGGTTCCACCAAGTGTATAGGCAGGCCTTACAATTAGTGGATAACCAATTTGTTCAGCAAACCTTAAAGCTTGATCCGTAGTGGTAACGATCGTACTTTCCGGTACTGGTTCATCCAATTCATTCATTAATGTTCGAAATTTTTCACGATCTTCTGCCCGCTGAATAGCATCTAAGGAGGTGCCTAATAATTCTGTGTTACATTCTTCTAAAATACCTGTCGCCTCAATTTCCACCGCAAGATTAAGACCTGTTTGCCCCCCTAGTGTTGGTAAAATTGCATCAGGGCGTTCTTTTCGAATAATCTTACATAAGAAATCCACGGTTAACGGTTCCATATAAACCGTGTCTGCGATTGTATGATCCGTCATAATCGTGGCTGGATTCGAGTTTGCTAAGATGACCGTATATCCCTCTTCTTTTAATGATTGGCAAGCTTGGGTTCCCGAGTAATCAAACTCTGCTGCCTGTCCAATCACGATTGGACCTGATCCAATAACAAGTATTTTATTTATATCTGTACGCTTAGGCATGTCGTCTCCTCCTTCGTTGTAGTTTGATGCATATTGATCGTAGTCAAAAACTGATCAAATAGTTGGTTCGTATCCTCCGGACCTGGTGAACTTTCTGGATGATATTGGACGGAAAAGGCAGGGAATTTTTTATGTTGAATGCCTTCCACCGTTTGGTCATTTAATGCTACTTGTGTCAATTGTAAATCTGTTTTTTGTAATGACTCTCTAGTAACCGCATATCCATGATTTTGTGAGGTCATATACGTTTTATTGACAATCAAGTCCTTTACAGGATGGTTGGACCCACGATGACCAAAAGTTAGCTTTTCTGTATCTGCTCCACAAGCAAGCGCAAGTAATTGATGGCCTAAACAAATTCCAAAGATTGGGACTTTTTTTACAATATCTTTGATCATTTCAATTGCCTCTTGAACGGATTTAGGGTCCCCAGGTCCGTTAGTAAGCATCACACCATCAGGCTTTAACCGAAGAATGCTTTCAGCTGAATAATGATAAGGCACTACCGTAATATGACAATTTCTTTTGGTTAATTCTCTTAAAATGCCATGTTTCATCCCAAAGTCAACTAAAACGATACGATGGCCACGACCTGGAACAACGTATGGCTTGACAGTTGAGACTTGTTCTACTTGATTGGTTATAACTGGAGTTCTAGCGATTGTTGCTAATGCCCCCTCTATTGAATCATCTATAGACGTAAACACTGCTTTCATTGTTCCATGTTTTCGAATAATCCTTGTGAGTTTTCTTGTGTCAATTCCAGCTATACCAGGTATGTTGTTTGCCTTTAAGTAACTATCTAGTGTTTCTTCGTTGCGAAAGTTTGATGGTGTATCGCATACCTCTTTAACGATTAACCCATGAATTGAAGGGGTAATCGTTTCAAAATCATCTCGATTGATTCCATAGTTTCCTATTAGTGGATACGTCATCGTTACAATTTGTCCACAATAGGACGGATCAGATAAAATTTCTTGATAGCCTGTCATTCCAGTATTAAAAACCACTTCACCTACACTTGCCTCTCTACTTCCAAATGCTGTTCCCACAAATGTTGTCCCATCTTCAAGCACGAGCTGTCGTTTTTTCATAATAATCCTCCTCAAAAGCAATTCTTCCTGCAACCATTGTCATTACTGGTACGCCTGTTACCTTCCAGTGATCAAACGGGGTATTTTTTCCCTTTGAATAAAAACTATTTTTATTAATTACCGTCTCTTTCTCAAGATCGATGATCGTTATATCCGCAGTAACTCCTGGCTTTAATTGACCATATGGTAAACCAAAAGCCAAAGCTGGCTTGATCGTCATCCAATCAATTAATTGTTGTAATGTAACTTTTCCTGTCTTAACAAGATGCGTATGTAGTAAAGAAAAAGCTGTCTCAAAACCTACAATTCCAAATGGGGCATCTATTAACCCTTTAGACTTTTCATCTTCAGTATGTGGCGCGTGATCTGTTGCAATGAAATCGATTGTTCCATCTAGTAAACCTTCTAACAATGCTTGTTGGTCCTCTTTAGCGCGAAGTGGTGGATTCATTTTAAAGTTCCCATCATCTGTCACAACCGCTTCTTCATTTAACACTAAATGATGTGGAGTAACTTCTGCCGTGACAGGAATTCCAGCAGTTTTTGCATCTCTTATCACACGGACCGATTCTTTCGTACTAACATGACAGACATGGTAATGACACCCAGTCGCCTCTGCCAACAAAACATCTCGAGCAATTTGAACCGATTCGCAAACAGACGGTATGCCAGGAACTTGCAGGCGATCGCTCGTGATTCCATCATGAACGACACCATCATGTATGAGTGAGTTATCTTCACAATGGGCTACTACTGGCATGTTTAATTGTGCTGCTTTTATCATTGCCTGAAGCATTTGGTCTGCTGTTTGAATGCCAACCCCATCGTCTGTAAATGCGAAGGCGCCTGCTTCTGTTAATGCCTCCATGTCTGACAAGAACTCCCCAGACAATCCTTTCGTAATCGAAGCATATGGTAAAACTCTTACATGTGCTGTATCCTCTATTTTTTTCTTTATGTTATCTAAAGTCTCATGATTATCTGGCACTGGATTTGTATTCGGCATCGCACATACAGTAGTAAAACCACCCTTAGCTGCCGCCCTTGTTCCTGTCTCAATTGTTTCCTTTGCCTCTCCTCCCGGTTCCCTTAGATGAACATGGACATCGATAAAACCTGGTACGACGAGATTTCCATTACAATCCATCACTTTTGCACCATGTTTGGATAAGCCTTCACCGATTTCTTCAATGATGCCGTCTTGAATAGAAATCTCACAGGCTTCCAATTGATTATCTACTAATTGCACTGCGTTCGTTAATATTGTTCGCATGAGTATGAATCCCTCCATCTTGTAATAATCGATAAATAATTGCCATCCTTGCAGATACACCATTACTCATTTGTTTAAAAATTCTTGATCTAGCACATTCAACAAGTGCACTATCAATTTCAACTCCTCGATTAACTGGAGCTGGGTGTAAAATAATCGCATGTGGGGGCATTCTTTTCTCTCGTTCTTGTGTTAATCCGTATTTTTGTAGATAATCTTGGTTGTTCAAGGTTAAATGCTTGTGGTGCCTTTCATGTTGAATACGAAGTAACATCACCACATCACATTGCTCTACTGCATCATCAATATCCATATAAGGATAAGGTAAAGAGTGATCCTGCCATTCATGTTTTGATGAGAGAAATACCTGTGCTCCTAATGTGCTAAGCGCGTATGCATTCGACTTAGCTACCCGGCTATGCTTGATGTCTCCGACTATCGCCACTTTTAATCCAGAAAATTTTTGAAATTCTTGATAAATGGTTAAAAGATCTAGTAAGCATTGTGTCGGATGTTCCCCTTTTCCATCTCCTGCATTTACAACCGGAATGGATAGCTGTTCGGACAATTCCTGAATTACGTCATCTTTTGGATGTCTTACAACCAAAAGTGATGTACCTAGTGACTCAAAAGTTTTAGCAGTATCATATAAGCTTTCACCTTTTTGCACACTTGAACGCTCACTCATGAAATCCAGCACTTCCATTCCCAATGTTCGTTCGGCAACTACAAAACTCATTTTCGTACGTGTACTTGGTTCAAAAAATAAATTGGCAGCAAATAACTGTTTAGGAAACCTATCAATCCCATTTCGTTGGATATCGTCTGACAGTTTAATAAGTTGTAAGAGTTCATGCTTTGATAAATGTTTTATTGATACAAAGTTTTTCATAATCTCCCTCCTAAAGGTAAGGACTGACCCGAAACGAGTGTAATCGAACAGTCCTTTTAGATCTGCATTATGATGCCAAATCTTCGTCTGGCTCCATCTCTCTATTCGTTTCAAACATATTTCCATTTCCAAAGCCAGACTCTTTTCCTGGTAAGATAAGATTCAATACGACACCGACAATCGCCGCTAAGGCCATCCCAGCAATCTCAACGGAAACTCCCCCTACATTAAAACGGAGCATTGCACCGCCAATTCCAATCACTAAAATCACAGAAGTTATAATAAGATTACGTTTTTCTTCTAGATCTACTTGGTTATCCACTAACATTCTTAAACCACTTGAAGCAATAATACCGAAAAGCAAGATGGAAACCCCACCCATTACAGCAGGAGGTATAGAAGCGATTAGTTCCGTAACAATTCCGATAAATCCGAAGAAAATTGCAATCACAGCTGCACCGCCAATGACAAACACACTAAACACTCTAGTAATTGCTAATACACCAATGTTTTCACCATATGTTGTGTTTGGTGGTCCACCCAAGAAAGAAGCAATCATGGTCGCTACCCCATCACCAAGAATCGAGCGATGAAGTCCAGGCTCTTTGATAAAATTACGACTCGCTACCTTTGATAACACCATTTGGTCACCAATATGTTCAGCAATTGTTACTGCTGCAACAGGAACCATAATTGCAGCAATTTCCCAACTAATAATCTCAAATGGGGAATAGTGTACAAAAGGTACAACAAAATCAGGAACTAAGAAGATTGCCCCAAAAACCTCACCTACAGAATTGGCATTAACGATATTTGACCATGCTGTTTGTACATTTGATGTATCCACAATTCCTTGCAATAGCCCGAAAAGGTAACCACCGATAATTCCGATTAAAATTGGGATAAGTCCAAAAAAACCTTTAAAAAAAAGTGAGCCTATAACTGTGATAGCTAATGTAACTAATGCAACAGAAAAATGTGTTCCGCTATAAGACCCATCGACATTCATAGCCATATCTACGGCAGTTGGTGCAAGCCCTATTCCAATTACGATAATAATCGGACCGACAACAACTGGTGGTAAAATTTTCATTAACCAGTTCAAACCAAAAGCCCCAATTAATAAAGCAAGTATTCCATAAACCAATCCTGCAAGCATACTACCGACCATTGCTCCAGGAATGCCACTTTCTTGACTAAGCATTGCCATTTGCACCGGATAAATAAATGCAAAACTGGAACCTAAATAAGCTGGAATTTTCCCTCGTGTTATCAGTAAATAAGCTAATGTTCCCGTACCACTAGAAACAAGTGCTACTGCTGGTGAAAGTCCTGTTAAAGCTGGTACTAAAATCGTTGCACCAAACATTGCGAATAAATGTTGAATGCTAAAGATGATCCATTTTGAAAGATTTGGTACATCATGAATATCTAATACCGTCTTTTTGTCTGACATATTATTTCTCCCCTTTTATTTTTCTATTAATTCTATTAATCGCTTATCCAGTCGGACCTGGCAGTCGTCTTCGCTTTTTATTAATCTAGCTACGACTCCTAGGTCCTCGCTGCTATAAGCAATTCACCTACATGTGTCGTAAACCATGACACATTCCGGCGTCTTGCTTATCCAGTCGGACCTGATCAGTCGTCTTCGCTTTTTATATAAAAAAAGCCTCTTTGCAAAGGTCGCAAAGAGGCAGACGTGTTCTTAGATACACGTATCCTAATGGCGACCTTTTAAGCCTCTCTGGACTTAGTTAAAGGTCAATATGTTATTGTTCAAATATACTTACTTGATCTTGTTGATCGATTTCATCGAGTTTAACAACAACTACTTCATCCCTTGATGTTGGTATGTTCTTACCTATAAAATCCGCTCTTATTGGTAATTCCCGGTGACCTCGATCAACTAATACTGCTAACTGAATTTGTGATGGCCTTCCTTGATCAATAATTGCATCCATCGCAGCTCTTACTGTACGGCCCGTAAACAACACATCATCCACAAGAACGATGGTTTTACCTTCGATGTTTTCCTCAATGTTTGTTTCTTTAAGATTAGGTTCATGATTTGACATAACATGAGTCAAGTCATCTCTATATAATGTAATATCAAGTTCACCTAATGGGACTTCAACACCTTCAATTTCAGCAATTTTGTCTCTAAGGCGTGTTGCCAATGGAATTCCTCTTGTTTTCACACCCACAAGCACTAATCCTTCAACACCTTTATTTTTTTCTAAAATCTCGTGTGCAACTCGAGTCATTGCCCTTCTAATTGCAGCTTCATCCAATACTGTCGCTTTTTTCTCCATTGCCAATCCTCCTCTCGGACAAATTCACCCTAATAAAAATCCCTTTTCCGTGTAGGAAAAGGGATTTTTACATACGTATCCTGATAATCATCCGTATCCTTTCCAGCCTCACGGGACTGTGTTTAAAGGGCTTATTTAATTCTTAAAATAATTATTTCAAATAATGATATAAATGTCAACTCTTTTTTTCTAATTGAGATAACAAAGTTTTAAAATCTTCTGGTGCTTGTTTTTCAAACTCTAACCATTCTTTTGTTTTGGGGTGTTCAAAGCCAATTACAGCAGCATGTAAGGCTTGTCCATCAATATCTAGTGATTTTCTTGGACCATATTTTGGGTCTCCTGCTAATGGATAACCAATATATTGCATATGAACACGAATTTGATGTGTTCTGCCTGTTTCAAGCACACATTTAATATGGGTATAATCCCCAAAGCGCTTGATTACCTCAAAGTGAGTAACAGCCTGTCTACCACCATCTACAACTGCCATCTTTTGTCGATCATTAGGATCTCTTCCAATTGGCGCATCAACCGTCCCATATTCATGCGAGATATCACCATGTACAATGGCTTGGTAGGATCGTTTAACTGTCTTGGCCTTTAACTGTTCGACTAATGAAACATGCGCAACATCATTTTTAGCAACCATTAATAAACCACTTGTATCTTTATCAATTCGATGAACGATACCAGGGCGAATGACACCATTAATGCTCGATAAATCATCACAATGGAATAATAAACCATTGACAAGTGTCCCTCGTCCGTGCCCCGCAGATGGATGCACGACCATCCCTCTTGGTTTATTAACAACCAGGACATCACTATCTTCATAAATAATCTCAATAGGCAAATCTTCTGGAACTAAATCTAGCTCTTCAGGCTCCGGGATCTCCCATGTAATAATTTCATTTTCTTGACATTTGTGTTTGTTTTTTACTATTTCATCATTAACTTTTACTAAACCTTCTTTTATCCACATTTGCACTTGTGACCTTGATGCTTCTTCATTTAGGTTTGCAAGTACCTTATCAATTCGTAATCCTTTTTCGTCTAGTTGTACGATATGATGATGTATGGTCATGCTTTTGAACTTCCTTTCTGTTTCTCATCGATAAACGTAACGATAAGCATTAATATAACTCCGACAACAAGAGCCGAATCTGCCACATTAAAAATGGGATAACTATAATCTCCAAAGTAAAAATCGAAAAAATCAACAACCTGTTTGCGAAAAATACGATCAATAAAGTTTCCAACTGCACCACCGAGTATAAAAGCTAACGACCAACCCATTAACTTACTTTCTTTCGCATATTTCCACATGTAATAGACGACAACAGCAATAACAATTGTCGTAATAATGTAAAAAAAGCCCATTTGTCCGGATAGAATCCCCCATGCAGCACCTGTATTGCGATGGGATGTTATGTAAAAGAAATTTTCGATTACTGGAATCTTCTGATGTAGTTCCATCGATGTGTCTATCCACCACTTTGTCAGTTGATCAACCAGTACTATTACGAATGCTATTACATAGTATAGCATTTATCTTCCCCCGTTCATTATCGTTCTATGTTCTATAGCATTTTATCATAAAACGAATTAGAAAAGAAAATGTATTTCATTCACAATGAGCAAATTGTTATATTTATTGATGTTTTGCTGTTAGTTAAAAATTTCATTTACTGCATAAAAGCTATATTATACGACATAACTTGCAACTTCCTATATATGATGAGTGCTAATAGATCGCTGCGGAAATACACTACGCTTATTCCAGTGATCTGAAGTTTTATAGAGCATTACTTAAAAAATATCAAATATACCTTTTTGTTAAGTCGCGTTAACATTGCTATTTTTTGAAATTATTTCGTATTACATTTACTATTAATCAGAGAACTAAGCCTAGCGAAGGCAGAATACGGAGACTCCTCGAAAATAAAGACAATTTTCTTCGTGCGATGTAACGCTGCCGAAGCCTTCCTTGTCCTATGGGAACAGCACGAGGTGAAGATCCACAGTGAATAAAGGAACACAGGCTAAGATCGCCACAGACACGCGAGCAACGCCTGCGTGACCAACATCGTGTTGGCCCGAGGCCGTGCCCATGGAAAGCGGAGTATTCTGCAGCGTGGTATATTTCTTATTTCAATCAGAATGGTAGAGAGCAAAATTACGAAGGTTATGTCGTATAATATAGCAAATGTGTCAATATAAAAACAACTACCTCATCGATTAAAGAGGTAGTTGTTTTTTGATTATTCTACGTGTGAATAGTGTTCTTCTACTATGTCTGCACAGCGAGTGCATAGTTCTGGATAGTTTTCATTGTTTCCGACAGTATGAGATGATGTCCAGCAACGTTCACATTTCTCCCCATCGTGTTTTGCAACAGAAACGGAAACATGTTCATAGGATTTTGCATTTGCATCTTCATCGACTAATTCAAAACTTGATACAATTAACAATTGATGAATATGTTCGATTGAAGCTAATAAATCTTTTGTTTGTTGATTGTTCGTACTCACTTTAACGCTTGCTTCTAATGATTTACCAATCACTTTTTCACTACGAGCTTCTTCTAACGCTTTAAGAATATCATCTCTTACTTCAAAGAAATGATCCCATTTTGCTTTTAGTTGTTCAGAACCCGTGATCTCTCTCGCTACAGGCATATCCGTTAACTGTACACTTTCTTCTTCGACGCCTGGAATATAACTCCACACTTCATCGGCTGTATGTGAAAGAATTGGTGATAATAATTTCACTAATGATGTAATAATCTCATGGTAGACAGTTTGAATACTACGACGGCGAATATTTTCTGCACTTTCGATATAGACAACGTCTTTAGCAAAATCAAGATAGAAAGAACTCAATTCAATCGTACAGAAGTTATGGATCGTATTGTAAACAGTTGAAAAATCATAACGATCATATGCATCTGTTACTTTCTGAATTAACTCTTGTAACTTAAGTAGCATGTAACGATCCACTTCTTGTAAATCTTGTTCTTGAACCGCATTGGTAGTTGGGTCAAAATCATGCAAGTTACCTAACATAAATCGGAACGTATTTCTAATTTTTCGGTACCCTTCAGACGTTTGCTTAATAATATCATCAGAAATACGTACATCGGCTTGATAATCAACAGATGCTACCCATAACCGTAAGATGTCTGCTCCGTATTGCTTCATCACCTTAGAAGGTACAACAACATTTCCAACAGACTTACTCATTTTACGTCCTTTTCCATCTAAAGCAAAACCATGGCTAATAATCGTCTCATAAGGAGACCTACCAGTTACGGCAACAGCTGTCGAAATGGATGAATTAAACCATCCACGATATTGGTCAGATCCTTCCAAATAAACATCAGCTGGACGCTGAAGTTCTGTTCTCCCTTCTAAAACACCTTGGTGAGAGGAACCGGAATCAAACCATACATCCATAATATCCATTTCTTTTGTAAACGTTCCATTAGGACTATGTTCAGATGTGAAACCTTCTGGTAATAAATCTTTTGCATCCCATTCAAACCAAATATTTGAACCATGTTGCTTGAACAAGTCTGCAACATGATCGATTGTTTCATCGGTAATAATTGGTGTGCGATCTTCGCCATAAAACACAGGGATTGGAACCCCCCATGTACGCTGACGAGAAATACACCAATCTTCACGGTCACGTACCATGTTATATAGACGCGTTTCTCCCCATTTCGGATACCATTCGATCCGATTAATCTCTTTTAAGATATCTTCTCTAAAGTCTTTGATCGATGCAAACCATTGATTTGTCGCACGGAAGATAGTCGGTTTCTTTGTTCTCCAATCATGTGGATAAGAGTGTGTAATAAATTCCAATTTTAATAATGAGCCATTCTCTTCTAGCTTTTGTGTAATTTCTTTATTGGCCGTATCATAGAATAAGCCTTCAAATCCTGGTGCTTCATCTGTGAACACACCTTTTTCATCGACTGGACATAATACATCTAAACCATAGTGTTTTCCAACGATAAAGTCATCTTCCCCATGTCCTGGTGCCGTATGAACAAGGCCTGTACCACCCTCAGTAGTGACATGATCTCCTAAAATAATTAATGAATCACGGTCATATAATGGGTGTTGTGCTACTAGATGCTCTGCTTCTTGTCCTTTGAAGGTTTTGGTTACTTCTTTATTCTCCCATCCTAATCCCTCTGAAACAGTTTCTAATAAATCACTAGCCACAATATATTTAGCGTCATTTACTTTTACTACTGAATATTCAAGATCAGGGTGGAGGCTAATCGCTAAGTTTGCAGGAATAGTCCATGGAGTTGTTGTCCAAATAACGAACTTCTCATCTCCATCTAATAACCCTTTTCCATCTTTTACATCAAAGCCAACATAAATGGAAGGAGATCGTTTATCTTGATACTCAATTTCAGCTTCCGCTAATGCTGATTCAGATGATGGAGACCAATTAACTGGCTTTAGCCCCTTATAAATATATCCTTTTTTAGCCATGTCTCCGAACACTTTAATTTGTGCTGCTTCATAATCGTTTGTAAGTGTAATATAAGGATTATCCCAGTCACCACGAACACCTAGTTGTTTGAATTGTGTACGCTGATTATCTACTTGCTTTAACGCATATTCCGCACATTTTTGTCTAAACTCTGCAACAGACATTTTTTTACGATTGACTTTCTTTTTCGCTAGTGCTTGTTCGATTGGTAAACCATGTGTATCCCACCCTGGAACATATGGTGCATGAAAACCTGCCATTGATTTGTAACGAACAATAAAATCTTTAAGAATTTTATTTAACGCATGACCCATATGTAGATCGCCATTTGCATAAGGAGGCCCATCATGTAATACGAATAACGGTCTCCCTTCAGTTCGTTTTTGTACCTGTTCATAAATATTTACTTCATCCCAATGCTCTTGCATTTTCGGTTCTTTATTCGGCAAATTACCACGCATTGGAAATTTTGTTTGTGGCATTAATAAAGTTTGTTTATAATCCATGCAATTTCCTCCTATTTATCTTTATTTTACAAAGTTGTTTTCAACTACGGTAGACAATATAACAGTCAATAAAATAACAATTAACCCTTTAACAGCGTTTGTCACAACTATTGGATTTTGGAACACAAAAAAGCCCCTCTCATCCGCAAGGGACGAGAAGGACTCGTGGTACCACCCTTGTAGACATGGCATACAATACACAATACTCTATACCTTGTCCACTTAACATTCGTAACGTGAATGATTCGTCCAATTCTACTCAGCTTGTTTTTCAAAATGGATACTCAAGGGTGATTTTCTAAAAGTATGCTACACCAGGCTTACACCATCCCCGATTCGCTTTTGCTAGCAACTACCTTTATACTGTCCCTGTCACTGTATTTGACGTTCTATTGTTTATAATCTAAATGCTTTTATTATTGAATTATATGTAAATAACTAGCAAACGTCAAGTTTTCATTCATTATTTTCTTCATATACTTCTTTTAGTGATACATCATCTGCGTCAATATCCATTTCAAACAGACCATCCCAATCATTGCTTTCAACCATTTCTAACTGTGCTTCAACAAGCATCTTTAGCCTTGTACGGAATACTTTTGCTTGTTTTTTCAATTCTTCTACTTCAATTGAAATACGACGAGATTTTTGCAATGCTTCATTAATTATGCGGTCGGCATTCTTTTCAGCTTCCTTAATAATTAGCTTTGATTCCTTGTTAGCATTTCCTTTTACTTCCTCAGCTGTTTCTTGGGCAATTAAGATAGACTTATTTAGCGTTTCTTCAATATTTGAAAAATGGCCAAGTTTTTCATTTAATTGATCAACCTTTTCTTTTAATTCCTTTTTTTCACGGATTACAAGTTCATAGTCTTTAATAACCTGGTCCAAAAATTCATTCACTTCATCCTCATCATAACCACGAAATCCTCGTGTAAATTCCTTGTTATGAATATCTAATGGTGTTAATGGCACATCGGCCACCTCCTTACAAAGTTGTGTACTATATTTGTTACTATTAGACCTTATTTGCAATCTATTCGACAGAAATAGGAAAAATCCTTCACGATAAGTAATATTATTTTAATTTTTGCACCGTTATTTTCCATTTTTCCTTTTTGCTCAGCCCATGAATTTCTTTGATTTTACTTCTCCCTTTACCACGCAGCGAAATTAGATCGTCAGTTTCTAGTTGAAAAGCTGGTTGCTCAACAGTTCTGAAATTGACTTTCACTAGTCCTTTTTGAATAAAAACAGCCGCATTTTGTCTTGATAAATTATAAATTTCTTTGATTAGGGCATCCAACCGAAGGGATGAAGCAGTCACCCTGTTTGATTCCCATTTTTCATTTGATCTTAACAAGGACGTAAAAGGTTTTTCTTCAAATGCAACGGTTGCTTTTTTTATTGCTGTTAAATTCATTTTTACGTAAGGTTCAATTTCAGATGAAACAATGATTTGTATGATTCCATCTTGTACGAGTAAATCCCCTAACTTTTTCCGTTTGATTCCTGTTGACATAAAGGCACCTAGTACATCCCGATGTTCTAAGTTGACAAATTTAACAGGATATGACGACTCCAATAATGTAATGTTAAAATCGGCTTCATTAATTTCTTCATAAAAGGGTGCGAGTATCGCACGTTTTCGTTCAGAGTTATTATTTCCACCAAAAAAGCCCAATTGAAAATCATCATCTTTACCTATCACAGCCTCATAAATTTTTTGTTCTCTCGGGTCTAAGAAATCACTTAATTTTGGGCGATAACTCCTCCCTACTTCTTCGCGCCATGAAAGCACTTGATCAATAAAAGCATGTTCTTCTTTTCGAAAGTGTTGATAGATATCCATTTTATCACCTAGTTAATTTCTTATTAGAATAAGAAAACTTGGCTGTTTGCCAAGTCATCAAATTAACATACCATATAATACTTGTAGTCCTGTTCGAGCAAAACTTAACACAAGAATAGCAACGATTGGAGAAATATCAATCATTCCAAGTGGAGGAATGATTTTTCTAAACGGTTCTAAATATGGCTCGCATATTCTTGCTAGAAACGTCCCAATCGATGATTCTCTCGCACCCGGAAACCAAGACATTAGGATATAAGCAATTAGTGCGAAACTATATATTTCTATCGCTAAGTATATTAGACTAAATAACTGTGACATTTATTTACCACCTTTTTTATAAATCTTCTTCCTCAATTAAATCTGAAATTGTACCAGATACATTTACATTATCTGGTGTACAAAGAAATGTTTGTGAGCCTAATTTTTGCATATCACCTGAAACAGCATAAACGGTCCCACTCAAAAAATCAACAATCCGTTTCGCCTGAGGACGATCAACGCGTTGCAAATTAATCACAACTGCACGACGATTGACAATGTGGTCAGCTATTTCCTGGCTTTCATTAAAATTTTTAGGCTCACAAAGAACAACTTTGGAAGATGCTGTCTGCATAGCTGTTAAACTTACCACATTTTGTCGTGATTGCGCGGAAGGTTCTTGTTTACTTGTTGTCTGCTCAGGTTGATCGTCTTCCTCGACATACTCAAAGTCATCTTCTAGTGTAAAAAAAGTTTTCAGTTTATTTTTTAAACTCATTGTTTTCACCTCTATTGATTGGATCCGACTAATTTTGAACCAATGCGGATATGGGTAGCTCCCTCCTCAATTGCAATTGAATAGTCATTGCTCATTCCCATTGACAGATAATTACACGGGGCATGTTCCCACTTGTTTACTTGTATTTGGTCACGTAATTCCTTTAAGTTTCGAAATGTATTTCGAATCACCTGTTCATCTTCTGTTAATGGGGCCATTGTCATTAAGCCTATCACTTTAATGTTGGAATAATTCTTCAGTTGATCAATAAAATTATGTACTTCTTCAAACGGCAAACCATGTTTCGATTCTTCGCCACTAACATTCACTTGCACAAAACATGGAATCACTCGATTCGCCCGTTTATTAATTTCTTTTGCCAATGACTTACGATCCAATGAATGGATCGTATCAATTTTATTAATAATGTCTTTAACCTTCCGAGACTGAAGTGAACCAATAAAGTGCCATGTGGCCTTTTTGGATAATGCTTCATACTTTTGCAAGAATCCTTCTAGTCTATTTTCCCCTAAATCAAGAATTCCAGTTTCAATCGCCTCGGTTGCACGCTCAATTGTAACATATTTTGTTACACCAATGATGGTTATATCTTCTGGATTTCTGTTCGCCCTTTGACACGCCTGTATGATATTGTCGCGAATTGTAGCTAGGTTATCTGCTATCTCTTCCATCTTTCTCCCCCCTCAAGCTTGACTTGAAAAGCCTATAAACCCTAACATTCGACCTGTTTTCCCCTGGTCTCGTCGATGTGAATAAAATAAATGATCATCACGATATGTACAATATTCCGTTACACTGATATGATGTTCAGGTATTCCAGCGTCAACTAATACTTGTTTATTTAATTGGCGTAAATCCAGTAAAAAACGACCATTTTCTAGCGTCTTTACCGTATCTTTACTTAATGTCTCTGGTATGGATTGAATAACCTTCGTATCCACTTCGTAATGTGCTTGCGAGATACACGGACCAATAGCAACTAACAAAGATCGAACCTCTACGCCTTGATTTTTCAATTGTTCAACCATTTGTTTAGCCATCCCATTAACGGTTCCCCGCCATCCAGCATGGGCAATACCAATCCAATTTGTAACAGGATCAAAATAAAAAATTGGGACACAGTCTGCAAATAAAGCGGTACATAATAAATTGGTTTCCTTCGTTATCAATCCATCCACACCTTGTATCGCATTCTCATGTGTCAAGGATCCTTTCCCACTATCTACATTCGCAACACGGAAGACCTTTGTCCCATGTACTTGTTCGCCGATTGTCCAAGTATCTAATGGTAAGTTTAGCAAATTTGCTAGTATTTGTCTGTTGTTTATTACATTTTTATCATGATCTGGTACATGATAACCCAAATTCATTGAATGAAATGGTGCTGGACTGACACCACCTTTACGAGTTGTCATCCCCACCGTCAATTGGGGGGCTATATTCATCCAATCCTTAAGCATTAGTGTTGTTTCATCTTTTAGTTGAAAAGGATCCATGTTGAGCCTCCCTTACATTTTTCACTATTCTACCATATTTTGCTTCTATTTACATTCATTAATAATTGGTTGTGTCTGTATAAAGTCTAGGATTTTGTTCTTTCTTAACCAAAATTACATCTGAACCAATTGTCATTACATTTTCCCACGGAATTACGATTTCCTCTTCCTTACCAAACAACCCCATCATCTTTCCTTTCGTTCCTATCACAAGTTGTAAGATTTTACCTTTATCCACATCAATTTCTAAATCCGTAATATTACCTAACTTCTTTCCATCTTCCACCATTATAATATCCTTTATTTGTAATTCTGTAAGAGTAATCATTATAACACCTGCCTTTATACTAACTATATGCAGTGTTGTTCGTTTTTTTCTTATAATCCTTTAAAATAAGTAATGTTTTAAAATAACTGCCACTCTTGCATTTGGCACAATAAATATAAACTCCGAGGTATACTTCCCGCCATCCTTATTAAAATGAGTGCAAATTGATCGCTACGGAAATACACTACGCTTTCCATGGGGGGCTGGTGAGCCTCCTCGTTCGTCCCTCACTGCGGGGTCTCACCGATGCCACTAGTCCCATAAGAGTCTCCGTGTATTTCCTTCGCTAAGTAGAATTCGTTGAACATATAGAGTTGATATTACTTAATTAAAATATTAACACCTTTTTTTGTACGTATGATTTCTCATGCATACACTTATCATTAATCAGAAAAATTAACCTAGCGAAGGCAGAATACGGAGATCCTCGAAAATAAAGCCCAATTTTCTTCGTGCGATGTAACGCTGCCGAAGCCTTCCTTGTCCTATGGGAACAGCACGAGCTGAAGATCCACTTGGTAAAGTGGGTTTCTTTACCAAGTTAGCTGAGGCCGTGCCCATGGAAAGCGGAGTATTCTCCCGTAGCGAGAGTATTACACTGTTTTCAATCAGAATGAAAGAAGGCAAAGATAGTGCATATAATACAGCTAATAGTCTCTAATATATGAAAAGAGCAAACAAAACCCCTTTACCTCTAATAATATAGAGATAAAGGGGTGTACTTACTCAAACATTTCTTTATTCATTTCATCAATTGCTGCTTTTTCTAATCTCGAAACTTGTGCTTGGGAAATACCGATCTCTTCTGCAACTTCCATTTGTGTTTTGCCTTGAAAAAAACGTTTACTTAAAATCATTTTTTCCCGTTCATCTAAACGGTACATTCCTTCTTTTAATGATAATTTATCAAGCCAAAATGAATCCTTATCCTTATCATCACTCAATTGATCCATAACGTAAATAGGATCACCACCATCATTATAGATTGGTTCAAATAATGAAACAGGATCTTGAATTGCATCCATCGCAAATACAATATCTGCTTGAGGAATATCCATTTCTTCAGCAATTTCTTTTGGTGTCGGATCTTTTGACGTCTTATTAATTAATTTTTCCCTGACTTGTAATGCTTTGTAGGCAATATCTCGCAAGGATCTTGATACACGGATTGGGTTGTTATCTCTTAAATATCTCCTAATTTCACCAATAATCATAGGAACAGCATAGGTTGAGAATTTAACATTTTGACTTAAGTCAAAATTATCAATTGATTTCATCAACCCAATACAACCAACTTGGAATAAATCGTCACCATATTCACCGCGATTGTTAAAGCGTTGAATAACACTTAATACAAGTCTTAAATTACCATTGACTAACTGTTCCCTTGCTGAATCATCACCTTCTTGCATTCGTCTAAATAATTCTCGCATTTCATCATTTTTTAATACAGGTAGTTTTGATGTATCTACTCCACAAATTTCTACTTTATGTCTTGTCATGATCTACCCTCCCGGTTGGAGATGCTATTCATGGAACAGTATCACCATCGAGAGGGTGTTTTATGCAAAAGCATTTAACTCATAGCCTGTTTTAAAACAGGTCGAAACAGGCCGAACCACTGTACAATAAGGGTTAAACCATTTTATTAAATTCTTTTTTTAGGCGTCGAATAATCTTCTTCTCTAATCGAGATATATAGGACTGAGATATCCCTAACATATCCGCTACATCTTTTTGCGTTTTTTCTTCTTTGCCAACTAATCCAAACCGTAATTCCATAATCTGTTTTTCTCTATCGTTTAATTGTTCTAACGCCTTTTTCAATAAACTTTTATCAACATTTGCTTCTAAATCTTTAATGGTTATATCATCATCAGTACCTAATACATCAGATAATAATAATTCATTACCATCCCAATCAATATTAAGAGGTTCATCAAATGAAATTTCAGACTTAATTTTATTGTTTTTTCTTAAATACATTAATATTTCGTTTTCAATACACCGTGATGCATATGTAGCTAACTTAATTTTCTTTTCTGGGTTAAAGGTATTAATTGCTTTAATTAACCCGATTGTTCCAATACTAATTAAATCTTCAATATTGATTCCAGTATTTTCAAACTTTCTAGCAATATAAACTACTAATCGTAGATTTCTCTCAATTAACATTGCTCTTGCTGCTTTGTCGCCTACAGGTAACCGTTTAAGCAGTTCTTGTTCTTCTTCTTTTGATAAGGGTGGCGGTAACGCTTCACTACCACCAATATAATAAATTTCGTCCGTTTTGTACCCAAGTTTAAATAATACTTTGTACCACCATAATTGAATTTTCAACTTCCATTGTCTCATTTAAACCTCTCCTTTTTGTCTCTTTATTAAGCGGAAGTCGCTACGGACTGTTTATAAATAGTTGGATGTAATAAACAATGATAGCTACCATCTGGTGCGAGATCTCCAAATTGCAAACCTACCAATACCTTTTTTATTGTCAGTTGATTGTTTTCATCATTTACTAATAATTCATCCGGCTTCAATACAATCATGAAGGTACGATTACCATCAACACCTTGATAAGGGACAATTTGAATTGCATCCCCAATACTATCTGGGAGCGATTCAAATGATAAGTGCTCTTGTGCATGTTGTAACTGATTCCATTCCTCTCTCGTAAACCAATTAGACATAAACGTTTGATCACATATGATAACTGGTTTGCGAGAAATAGGATCAACCAATTGGTTACCACTATCCATATATCCCATGGTAGAAAAACTTTTTCCTTTTATTCTGATTGTCACTTGGTATAGTTGATCATAGCGAAATGTTTCTAATGCTTGCTTGTCCATCCTAGATTTTGTAAACCACCAAATAAAAGGGAATCCAAACAACACAAACAACCAACTCAACTGGTCACCATAACCAGTTTGAAATGTTAAGATACCACCATTATTAACTGATAACTGATTTCCTAGGAAAAAATGTATTGCAATTAGCCCACCTCCAAGTGCAAATGATACAAAATAAAATGAAAGTAGATGATGCACAAATTGACGAAAGTTTATAAAACCAAATGCCGCTAAAACAATCACCAATGAATAGAGTGCTTTACCAAAAGTTGTTATGACAAATGATTCAGGAGCAAACAAAGCAATAGGAACTAATAGAGACGCTACCATAGCCCCAAGCAAAACTCTCCATTTTTGTGCATTGTTCCTAGTAATTGATTGAACTAATAAAAGAATCATCCAATCTAAAAAGAAATTTAATAGCCATACAGCGTCAAGATATATTGTCACTTTGTTCTCCCTTTCATCATCAAGAAATGATTTATACACAGTATAACCAATCAAATGTCAGAAGTCTGTCACATTTTGTGCTAACAAAACAACTAATTTTCACAACTTATTAGTGAATTTGTCATACAGTGAAATATTATCTTTAATGATTCATACTTAGGTTGAAAAAACATAGAATAGGGCGTACGAGGTTGTTGCATGTAAGCTGTATTATACGATATAACTTTAATTTATTTGTGTTCTTTCCGTCTGATTTTAATATGTATTATACGATCGTTCCGACAGAATACTACGCTTTCCATGGGAACGGCCTGGGCCAACAGGATGTTGGTCACGAAGGCGTTGCTCGCGTGTCTGTGGCGCCCTTAGCCTGTGGTCCTTTATACACTGCGGGATCTTCGGCTCGTGCTGCCATAGGACACGGAAAGCGTAGTGTATTGCCGCAGCGACTTTTAAGCACTCATCTTTTAGAGGAAGTGGTGAGTTATGTCGTATAATACAGCAAATGTGCAATTAACGACATTGCTTATGAGGAGCGTAATATCCTTATAATTTAGATGCTTATTATACGGATTTGCTATATGTAAGTAACCAATTATTGAGAAAAACACATCAGTTAAAGTTTTGAGACTACAAAAAAAGTCTGAACTTCTGTTAAGGAAACAAGATTTGTGGTTTCATTAACAGAAATCAGACTTAGTTCTTACAACCATATCATGAAATAGTATGTATGGTTCAGTTATCTTCTACGGTTTCTATTTCTTAGGAAGGTTGGGATATCTAGTGTATCCTCTTCCTCTTTGACTTTTTGTTGCACTGGAACTTCTCTTTCCCTAGTAGGATTTGGAGTTGGTTCAGGTGTCTTTTCACCAGATGATTGTTGTTTAGCAACTACTGGTCTTTGCTTAGGTTTCGATTCATTTAATTGCGTTTCATCAAATCCAGTTGCAATAACTGTTACAACAATCTCATCTTTTAACTCTTCGTTGATGACTGAACCAAAGATAACATTTACTTCTTGGTCAGCTGCAGATGTAACAATATCTGCTGCCTCTTGAACTTCATATAGGCTCAGATTTGTACCACCAGTTATATTCATTAATACACCATGAGCACCATCAATAGAAGTTTCAAGTAATGGAGAAGAAATTGCTTTCTTAGCCGCTTCACCAGATCTACTTTCTCCAGTGGCAACCCCAATTCCCATTAAAGCTGATCCTTTTTCCGACATAATTGTTTTTACATCGGCAAAGTCAACATTAATCAAACCAGGTACTGCAATTAAGTCAGAGATACCTTGTACACCTTGTCGTAGTACATTATCAGCTTCACGGAATGCTTCTAACATTGGTGTGTTTTTATCAACAATTTCTAATAGTCGATCATTTGGAATAACAATTAATGTGTCGACACTATTTTTAAAACTATCAATCCCTGAAACTGCTTGAGTCGAACGTTTGCGACCTTCAAAAGAGAACGGACGTGTCACAACCCCAACAGTTAAAGCACCTAGTTCTTTTGCTACTGAAGCGATCACAGGAGCAGCTCCTGTTCCTGTGCCACCACCCATTCCAGCAGTTACAAATACCATATCTGCGCCTTTTAGTACTTCTTCCAATTGCTCTTTACTTTCTTCAGCTGCTTTACGTCCTACTTCTGGATTTGCACCAGCACCTAAACCTCGTGTTAGTTTTTCCCCAATTTGCATTTTCACTTCTGCTTTTGATAGGTTTAAAGCCTGTGAGTCGGTGTTAACAGCGATGAATTCAACACCTTGAACGCCATGCTCAATCATTCGATTAACTGCATTGCTACCTCCGCCACCAACTCCGATCACTTTAATTGTAGCAAGCTGATCCATATTTGTATCAAACTCTAACATTATTCGTTCCTCCCTATTTGCAAGATTACAAGATTCATTGAAGTAACAGTTTTATCTGTCTAGGGAACGCTTGTTTAATCAAAAAAGTACTTAAACAAATTAGCGATTCCAGATTCTTTTTTCTTATTTGACGTTGTTTCATTTTGATTGGAAACTTTTTTCGTTTTCTTAGGGCTAGTAACTTCTACTTCAGGTGGCTTAACAGCATTTGACAGCTCTTTTCCTTGTATTTTCGCATTTCGGTATGCAAATTTCAAGATTCCTACACCAGAAGTAAACTGTGGTTCTCGTACGCCTATGTAATCCGGAATGGCTAGTCTAATATTCGTTTGAAATAAATCTTGTGCTAAATCCAAAGCACCTGGCATACTAACACAACCACCAGTTAAAACAAGTCCACCTGGTAATTCATTGTACCCCATTTTCCTTATTTCTTTTGCTGCATACGTAAAGATTTCTTCCAACCTAGCTTCAATCATATCAGAAATTTGCAACTGATTAAATGTTTGTCTTTTATTACTTCCAATTATAGAAACATCAAAAGTCTCTTCTTCTCTTGCATCATCATAAAAAGCATGCCCGTGATTCATTTTCACTTCTTCCGCTTCCTCTGATGACGTTCGTAATCCGATGGACAAGTCTTTAGTTATGTTGTCTCCACCAAGCGCAACCACACTAGTTGATACTAGATGATCATCCTCAAAAACAGAAACAGTTGTACTTCCACCACCCACATCAATCAATGCAACACCTAGATTTTTTTCATCCTTTGACAACGCAATGGAACCTGATGCTAATGGTTGCAAGCAAATATCTAATACTTCTAGATTAGCTTTTTCAACACATTTCAATATATTATGTAGCATTGTTTTAGAACAAGTTATGATCGAACCTTCCATTTCTAATCGAACTCCGATCATTCCACGGGGGTCATTAATTTCATCCAATCCATCTACAATAAACTGTTTTGGAATAACATCAATAATCTCCCGTTCTGGTGGTACTGAAATGACCTGTGCAGCATCGATAACTCTCCCAATATCTTCATTACCAATTTCCCTGTTATCACTCGAAACAGCCACAACGCCATGACACGGTTGCAATTGAATATGGTTGCCGTTTATACCTACTAACACACGATCAATTTGCATATCTACCATTCTTTCAGCTTGTTCAACAGCTGTTTTAATAGATTGTACGGTTTGATCTATATCAACGACAGCGCCTTTTTTCATTCCGTTTGATTTTGCAGTGCCAACTCCAATAATATTTAGGGAATCATTGAGTACTTCACCGATAATCACTTTAATTTTTGATGTACCTATGTCAAGGCTGACTAATATTTCATTGTTGTTCAAAGAAAGGCACCTCCTAATCTTTCAGGCATCTGAATAGTTCAAATATTAACGAATTTCAAGCAGAATTACAATTATTTTTGTATGAATATACAAAAAATTGTTTTTTTCATCTTGTTATTTAGTTACTGATTAAAATCCATTAGTACATAAGTAAGAAAATAACCATTACTTACATAGTAACATTAATTATCAATATTCAACATATAATATTTTATTTCCTTTAAATTTCTTTTATTTTTATTAATTTTCTTTATAATTCAGTTTTTTTTCGATGATTTTCCTTCTAATGATTGCTACATTCTGAAATAATCTTACACCAAATGCAAACACAGCTGCAAGATATAGGTCTATCCCTAATTGTATCCCTATAAAAGCAAGCATTGCAGCTAATAGTATATTAAAGAAAAACCCTGTTACAAATACCTTTGCATCAAATAGTTGTTGCAGATGCGCTCTGATGCCACCTAATAATGTATCAAATGCAGCTAATACGGCAATAGAAAGGTAATTAGAATATTGATTTGGTATCGTGATATCTGTTAATAGTCCTAATCCTACACCTAGTAATAGGAATAATACCGGTAGCCACATTAATTCTCACCCATTTCTATTTGTTCATTATCTTGTACATGTAAACGATCAAAATCAACCACACCTTCATATTTAGGTAAAATAATACGTTCACTTATTTCTGTTTGCAAATCGAGATATTCTAAAGCAAACTCATCACGCGACTGACTCACCTGCACATGGTCCAACATACGTTCTGGATTGTTCGTTAATACTTTGATTTCTAATGGTCCTGTTGGTAATGGACGGTTATTTACATACGTTTTACCATTAACGAGACGAATAGGCGTTGTATGGATAATGCGTTCATTTTCAATCGCTATATCTGTAGCACCATAGGTATTTAACTCATTTATGAGGCGATTAAGCAATTCTGGACTTACAGTTGGGTATGTCTGCAAATAATTTGTTTCATCCACCATCGGTAATACATTTATAACAACACCACTTCCGACTACTTCTGTTAGTCCAACTTTTTGTTTCAAATCTTGAATTGTATCATTTAGCGTTTGTACTAATTCCTGTTCGGATTGATCTTGATATTGCTGCAAAATCTCTTCTGTTTCTGCTATTTCCTGATATAACTCTAATTGTCTTTTTTGCTCTTTCTGCAACTGTGTTCTAATTTCCCATAAGTCTCTCGTGTCACGTTGTTTAGGTTCTTGATTAGATTGAAATTGAATCGCAACCATAATTCCCGTTAAAAGACATACCAAGGAAATTAGGAACTTACTTCGACGCATCTATTATCACCTTTCTCCTGGCATTTTTGCTCCCAATTCGATGGTATCAATATGTTCCAATTCAACTTCTATATTGTCTGATAATAATTGGTCTACAACCCCATTTGATAGATTTAGACTTTTATCCAATACATCCTGTTCGCCAATTGCTGTAATAGTAAATGGAGCTTGATATTGCTTACCATCAACCATAATGACTGGTCCAACACATGCAATATAACTATCATTGAATACTCTTTGCCCATTAATACCTATAGCAGCAGCCCCAGCACTTAATAATTCGTTTATGACAAGGTGGATATGTCGATCATGAACGATATACTGGTTAACATTTTCTTCACTTGGAATATAGTCTGGATCTTTTAATGTGATAGCTAAACCTGAACCATTTATAGGAAGTTCACCAGCATATAGCTGTAATTCTGTTTTTATATCGACTAAATTCCCAATCATTTCTTGCTGATTTCCTAATTCCACTTCTAATTGTTGTATCTCTTGGCGGTTGTTTTGTAACTCATGACGTAATTGTTTATTCTCTTCTTCCATATCAATTAATTGGTCTCGGTAATAGTAATCTTTTTCCCATTCTTGGTCCAAATTTTCAGCTGAATGTGACTCCGATTTTGTGGTGTGTTGGTAATTAAATGCGATTAAAAAACCTGCAACTACTAATACAAATGATAGGATCACATGATTCCCTCTTACCTTCATGAACTCTCCCCTGTTTCCTCAACCTGATTTGTTATCTCACTTTCATATGGGTTAAATACCGCTCCACTTGTACCAATTTTTATTACACCTTTGATTTCTGGCTCTAGTTGAGCGGTTATTGAAGGATATGTTTTCATTGTTTCAGAAAAACTTCGTATCGTCGTCTCTACTTGATATCCATCATTCATATACATCTCAATTTGATATGGGTTCCCTTCTGTTGGGTTCCATCTAATTTCTGAAATCAAGTCAACAATACTGTTTGGCAATTTTGCTAGTTCCTTAGACATTTCTTGTAAATATAGTTGCTGTTCAAAACTTAATAATAATGGAGCATCTCCAATCGAATTCTCAACAGGATTTGTAGTGAGGCGTTTCCCATTTTCTAATAAGGGCAAATAATGGTCTTCTTCTTTTACATAACCAATCCGATCAAATTCCTCAACCGCGATGTCAATTGTAGTTGGAAACTGCTTCGCAACTTGTACAGCTTTAATTTCTGGGTGAGTTACAATTTGCTCTTCGACCTCTTCATGATTAACACGCCAAAAATTATCTCCTTTGGTTATATCACTTAAATGGTGAATCTGTTCATCACTAATATGGTTATTTCCTGATAGATTAATCGATTGAATATGACTAAGCGGTGATTGTAAATAAACAACAATAGAAATTAAAATAAAAAATAACGATAAGTAGAATATTAATCGCCGATTTGTCTTCTTTTTTCTTTCTTGTTTTAGTTTTGGAATACGATCTTCAATAGAAACAACATTTTTTTCGCTCATTCCTTAAATCTTCCTCTTTTGTACTTTTTTATAAATACTTATAATAATAGACTATTGTTACTGCATAAAAGCTGTTTTATGATACATGAATTTTAATAACTTATGTCCTTTCCGGCTGATTTTAATATGTATCATGCAATCGTTCCGACAGAATACTCCGTTAAATTAGGTTATCTGATTAGTGACAGGTGCCAATATTAAGAATGGCAAAAGTTCATCATAAAGTTAGTGCACATAATACAGCAAATATGCACTAGAAAGTAACAACCTTACAAACAGTACCTTATTAATAAACAGCTTCCATCATTTTGCTTAGGAAATAAAATTGACAAATTCAGTAGTTTTTCTCTTAAAATTATATCATACAATCGCCACAATCTGTTCACATATAAACAAAAAAAGCAAAAGGTCTGACACTCTTATTTAAAAATAAGAGATCAGACCTATTTGGTAATTATAATTTTGCATATCGACTAATATTCAACACAATTCCAATCGAACATAATATAAGAGTTAAAGATGAACCACCGTAACTTAAAAACGGTAATGTAATACCTGTTACAGGAATCAATCCAATTACAACACTTATATTTATCATTACCTGGATTGAAATCATCCCAATAATCCCTAAGCCAAGCAGACTTCCAAATGTGTCTGGTGCAGCTAAAGAAACACGTATCCCTCGCCACAATAGCAATAAAAATAACAGTAATACAAATGTTCCACCAATAAACCCAAGTTCCTCTGCTAAAATCGCAAATATAAAATCATTATGGGGTTCTGGTAAATAGAAGAACTTCTGTAAACTTTGACCTAACCCCATCCCCATCAATCCGCCAGGTCCGATCGCATAAAGTGATTGAATAATTTGAAATCCATTACCTAAAGGATCTTCCCACGGATTTAAAAAGGCTGTAATTCGGTTAATACGGTACGGTGCAGAAATGATCAAACCTAAAAAGCCGATCAATCCAACAATGCCTAAACCTACAAAATGGGATATTTTAGCACCAGCCACAAAAATCATAACTACACAGGTCAACACAAGCACCATGCCTGTCCCTAAATCGGGTTGCAACATAATGAGTCCAAATGCTACGAAAACCAATAACATCGATGGTACAAATCCCTTTTTAAATGATGTTATATACTTTTGATTTGCAGCTAAAAAAGTTGACAAATAGATAATTAGACCTAGTTTCATAAATTCAGCTGGTTGAATACTAAAGGCGCCGACACCGATCCAACTTCTAGCACCACCTCGAACCATACCAATTCCTGGTATAAGTACCGCGATCAAGAGGATAAAACAAATAATTAAAATAGGTTTGGCATATTTTTGCCATGTTAAGTATGGAATGTTCATAATAAAAAACATACAAACAATACCTACACCTGCAAATAACAATTGCCTTTTCGCAAAATAAAAAGAATCATTAAACTTATAGTCTGCCCAAATAGCAGACGCACTGTACACCATGATTGCCCCAATCGCCAATAATGATAGAATAGCGATTGTTAACAACAGATCTGGTGCTTGATATGTCCTTTTTCTTGCCTTCAATAAAAAACACCCCATTTCCCAAAACATTGGAACGTGGGGCCTATCAATTCTTGAGTTTACTCAAGTTCTTATATAAGTCCCCCATAGAGGATAAGTACCATCCTTTGGAGGACTCTTTATATAAGTAAAACAAGCCCCTACTTTAATGTATGCACAGCTCTTACAAACATGTCTCCTCTTTCTTCAAATGTGCGATATTGATCCCAACTTGCACATGCAGGTGATAAGAGAATAACATCACCTTCTTCGGAGAGTTCGTATGCTTTTTGGGTAGCATGTTTTACATTATCGACAAATTCAACACAGTCTATTCCTGCTTTATCAGCTGTTATCTTTAACTTTTGAGCTGTTTCACCGAATAACACCATTGCTTTTACTTCGGATAAGAATGGTATTAAATCATCAAAATCATTCCCACGATCAAGACCACCAGCTAATAAGATTGTTGGTTGATTAAAGGCTGCTAAAGCTTTCGTTGTTGCTAGTACATTTGTAGCTTTTGAATCATTGTAAAAACTTCTCTCATGTACCTTTTGTACAAATTGCAGCCGATGCTTCACACCAGTAAATGTGGTCAAAACATGATGGATTCCTTCAGTAGTAGCACCATCCAGAAGTGCAGCACTTACTGCAGCTAAAATATTTTCAAGGTTATGCTTTCCTACTAATGCAATATCATGAAGGGCAATTATCTTTTCTTGTTTAAAATATAGATACTCTCGATCACACCAAGCTCCATCTGTTAGTTTTTGGGTGGTTGAAAATGGAACTTTGATCGCTTTTGCATCTTTTACCAACTGCTTAACAGTTTCATCGTCATCATTATAAACCAAGTAATCATCTTCGATTTGATTCATAAAAATATTTGCTTTGGCTTGCTTATAATTTTCAAGTGTTTTGTGATAGTCCAAATGTGCTTCAAAAACATTTAGTAGTACTGAAATTTTTGGACGAAATGACATAATTCCTAAAAGTTGAAATGATGATAGTTCCACCACCATTGTTTCTTTTGGATTCATAGTGCTCGCAACTTCTGTCGCAACACTTCCAATATTCCCAGCAATTTTTGCTTTTCGCTGACTATGGACTAGCATTTCATGTATAAGTGTCGTTGTAGTTGTTTTACCATTAGACCCTGTTATACCAATCATGGAATCACCTATTAATTGTGAAGCTAACTCCACTTCCGTAATAATAGGTATCCCCCTAGCTTCCGCCTCTTCAACGATTGGGTTATGATATGGAATACCTGGATTTTTCACAAGTAGTTCAACGCCATCTAACAGTTGTAACGGATGGCTACCAATTACTACTTCTACTCCAATATTTTTAAGTTGATTCACTTGAGGGTCGTCTGTGTTTGCTTTTAAATCATTCACTGTAACATGCTTACCACTAGCATGTAGAAGTTTAGCAGCAGACATCCCACTTTTGGCTAATCCTAACACAAGTATATTTTGATAAGGAAAATTCTTTAATGTATTCATACCCACACCTCAATATAAACGGCCAGTACAGCAAATAGAAACCCAACTAACCAAAATGTAGTAACGACTCTCCATTCTGACCAACCCATTAATTCATAGTGATGGTGTAATGGGCTCATTTTAAATACACGCTTACCCGTTGTTTTAAAAGAAATAACTTGAATAATGACAGACAGGGTTTCTAGCACAAATACACCACCAATAATAACCAATAATACTTCCATTTTTGTTAAAATTGCGATCGCAGCAATTGCACCACCTAATGCTAAGGAACCGGTATCCCCCATAAACACCTTGGCTGGATGTGCATTGAAAACTAAGAATCCAAGTAATGAACCAACAACAGCCAATGAAAAAATCGTTATTTCAATGTTTGGGAATCCATACCATGCTAAAATGCCAAATGCTCCAAAAGCAATGGCAGCTGTACCAGCTAGTAGCCCATCTAAACCATCTGTTAGATTAACAGCATTCGAAGCTCCAACGAGCATAAAAATGATTAATAATGCATATCCCCATCCTAGCTCCCATTGAATATTGGTTCCTGGGATTTGTACATAGGTTGGAAATTCATGATGACGTAAAATAAAATAAAAAATAATCGATATAATAACTTGTCCAGCCATCTTTTGTTTTGAGGTTAACCCCAAATTACGCTTTAAAGCTACTTTGATAAAATCATCAAGAAAACCAAGCAAACCAAACCCTAGTAAAACCATTAATAACAAGTAAACTTCAATACTAGGACCAGCTCCAAACTTTCCAGTCATGATGAGCGTCGTAATCGTTACACTCACTAAGATCATGACCCCTCCCATTGTCGGGGTACCTGTTTTCTTCATATGTGATTGAGGTCCATCTTCTCGTATACTTTGCCCAAACTTCAACCTTCGTAAAAAGGGAATTACGATTGGTGAGATTAGGACGGTAATAAGAAATGCTATTGCGATGGTAATTATTAAAATGTATTCAGTCACGTTTTCTCCTCCTTTGTTAACCAAACCGCCCATACCAATTATTTATTTTATTATGTGATATGATCTAAAAGTGATTCTAACTTCATCCCGCGTGAAGCCTTTAACATTATTAATACATCTTCACTTAAATAAGCTTGTAATTCTTCTATTAATGTCTGCTTGTTGTCAAAATGCTTTGCAGAAGTATGAACACTTGATTCACGAATCGCCTTCGTTATCTCCTCAGAATCACTACCTACTGTATATACAACATCAATTTTTTCAGAAATAGCTTCTGCAACGGACCTATGCAATACTTTCGATGATGATCCTAGTTCATACATATCACCAAGAACCAAGACTTTAGATTGATATCCCTTCATTTGTTTTACTATATCGATCGAAGCTTTCATAGATGTAGGTGAAGCGTTATATGCATCATTGATGATTGTAACATTATTTTGTCCTTTTGTTATCTCGAATCGCATTCCTGTTAATTCTAAATGAACAAGCGCGTCTTTAATTTTGCCCAAAGGAACACCAAGTTTTTTAGCAATGACAACAGCAAATGTGGCGTTCTTTACATTATGGTTGCCTAGCATATTTAACTGATAATTTTCATGATCTAGTTCGAAAAGTGTTTGATCTGCTGTCATTTCAACATAACTAATGTTGAAATCATTCTCTTCACTAAAACCAACCGTCGATACATATGGATAGGTATGTAATCCCTTTAACAGCCGTTCGTCCCCATCAATCAATAACAATCCATTTTCTTGTAGCCCTGCTAATATTTCTGATTTTGCTTGTGCAATTCCTTCTCTTGAACCTAAATATTCAATGTGTGATTCACCTATATTTGTAATGACAGCATAATTAGGACAAGAAAGAGTTGACAATCGCTCAATTTCCCCAAAGTGATCCATTCCCATTTCTAACACAAGTACTTCTGTATCTGTTGGCATGGAAAGGATCGTTAAAGGTAAGCCAATTTGATTATTATAATTGCCATTAGTTCGATGTGTTTTAAAATTGGTTTGCAACACTGTACCGACCAAGTCCTTTGTTGTCGTCTTACCATTTGATCCGGTTATCCCAATGACAACAGGATTTACTTTTTGCCTGTAATGATGGGCTAGCTGTTGCAGCGCTTCTAGTGTATCTTCAACAAAAAAAATGGGAAAATCCGTTGGTAAAAATGATGGCAACTGCTTATCTTTTTCCCAAAGCGTGGCAACAGCTCCATTATAAAATGCATCCTCAATAAATTGATGACCATCAAAAGTTTCTCCAGTTAATGGTATAAACAATGATTTGGTTGATTTTTTTCGACTATCAGTGGAAATTTCTTGTATAGGTAGTTGATCTTCAACCGCCCCTCGATTGTTTGTAAAAAGTTTTGCTAAAAACTCTGTTGTAAATAACATACTTATTTCTCCTTACCTACCTTTTTTACGATCGCTTTTGCAGCCTCTTCTCTATCATCAAATTCGACAACTTTGTCACCTAAGACTTGATAGGTTTCATGTCCCTTTCCTGCAATTAATACTATATCATCATCGTGGGCCAAATCGATAGCATGATCTATCGCTTCTTTTCGATTCAGAATAATTTGATAGTTGTTCCCATCAATCCCCGTAATCATATCTTTCACAATTTCACTCGGATTTTCGGACCTTGGATTATCTGAAGTGAATATTGCCAAGTCTGTATTTGAAATGGCTACACTGGCCATTAATGGGCGTTTTTTCTTGTCACGGTCCCCACCACAGCCAATAACTACATATACCCTACCTTTAGCAAAAGACTGTATCGTGGTTAGAACATTTTGTAAGGAGTCAGGTGTATGTGCATAATCCACAATCACACCAAAAGGTTGATTTAGTAAGACCGGTTCAAACCGACCACGTACACCGTCCGTAGTTTCTAATGCTTTTTTGATGGTTGTTAGTGAAACCCCTCGACATAATGCACCTGCCGTAGCCGCTAACATATTGTAGATACTGAATTTCCCAACTAGTTTACTATGAATTTTGGTTGAGCTTACATTCGTTTTAAGTGTAAATTGTGAGCCATGTGCACTAAGGTTAATATTCTCTGCCTTCACATCCGCTTCCGATTCAATCCCATACGTAATCACTGGCTGTGAAGTACTCTTTTTAAAAACGGAACTATATCCATCATCTTGATTAATCACTGCATATTTAGGCGCTTCACAACTATACTTATTCCCTAATTGAGAAAATAGTAGGCTTTTTGCTCGTAAGTACTCATTCATACTTTTATGATAATCTAAATGGTCCTGCGATAGATTAGTGAAAATCGCAATATCATAGTCACACCCATACACCCTACCTAAATCTAACGCGTGAGAGGAAACCTCCATAATTACATCTTCAATATTCCGATCAATCATTTGCCGAAAGCTTTTTTGTAAGAACAAAGCATCTGGAGTCGTGTTTTTGACACTATATTGGTCGTTTCCCATTTTCATTTGAATTGTTCCAATAACACCAGTTGTTTTGTTTTCCTGTCTAAATATATGGTCTAGCAAATAGGTAACTGTTGTTTTGCCATTGGTTCCTGTAACCCCAATAAGATTTAAATGGCTTGAAGGATTATTATAATATTTATTAGCAAGTAACGCCAGTGCTCTAATTGTATCATTGACAATAATTACTGGAACCGATACGTCTACATCTCTTTCAGCAATAATTGCAGCTGCCCCTTTAGTTTCTGCATCCTTTGCAAAAGCATGACCATCAACCGTAAACCCATTAATACAAATAAACATATTGCCGTCTTCTACTTGGTTAGAATCCATTTGCAACCCTGTAATGTTTATATTTTCGATCGATGCTGTTGCTTGATAAAAGCGGAGAACTTTAGCAAGATCATGTAATCTCATGCTATACACATCCTAACATAACAGATATTCATACACCGGTAGACCTATATGCTAACAGCAACTTTTTAAAAGCAAGTCTTTTTTGTAAAGTTTGTTGCTTTTTGTGTCGTAGTTGATAAAAGCTCCGACTAACCGATTCTCTCGCTAGTTATTTATGAACAAAAGCGCAAGCGCCCGGGTAGCGACGTACGGACTGCGCCTGCGCATCGCAGGTGGTTCGGTGTTGCCGCTCAGGAGCGGCGGACTTAACCGAACAATCATTCCGTAGGAGATAAAGGAAACTCTTTGGGACCGAAGGAAGTCGATGTTGACTTATCGTACGGAGGTGAGGGAAGTCTCGTTACAGCTTTAGCGTTGGAGCTGGACGTGGCCAATGCTAAGATAAAAGTTATCCACAACCATTCCATTTTTTAATTTCCTATGCTAAAAAAAAGTGATAATCCAACGCTGTGAATATACACTACGCGCATCCTAAGGGTTAATGAGACTCCTCGAAAATACAAATCAATTTTCTGCCTGCGATAAATGCTTCCGTAGCCTTCCTTGTTCTCGTTCATCCCTCACTGCAGAACCTCACCTAGGATACGTTAAGGATTACAGGCTAAAACCGTCTTACAGGACAACGCGTACATAACTCTTGTAAGACCCTAGGAGTCTCCGTGTATTTCCTCCGCCTGTTGTGTGCATGGTAATTTCGTCGATAGCCATGCATTTAAATTCAGCTATTAGTTTAGGTGTTTTCTAAAGTTACGTCGGAGTTTATTGTAATGGCGACAAAACAACAAACAACCTTTTTGAAAACAGCTAAAAGGAAAGACATAAATTTTAATCATTTTTGTTTGGATCGTCATCACCAAAGTATAAACGCACCTCGCCGCCCTGCTCAATTTTCTCCCCTGGCTCCGGTGCTTGATCAACAATAACATCACCTGATCCAGATGCCTCAATAGATAAATTAACAAGATATTGTTGTAAGTCTTTTCTCGTTAAACCTCGTAAATCGGGAACTTCAACTAAGGGTTGATCTGGCCATTGGTATTCTTTTTCCAAACCATCTTTTCTAGGTTCTACGCCTAACGCCCTTAAACTATCTCCAATCACATTCCCTACAATTGGTGCAGCAACAACCCCTCCAAACTGAACCGTGTCTTTCGGATTATCAATTGCAAGATAAACAACAATCTCAGGATCATCTGCTGGTGCAAAACCAATAAAAGATACGATATGGTTATTACTCATGTATTTGCCATCTTCACCAACTTTTTGCGCTGTACCGGTTTTTCCTCCAACACGATATCCTTCAACATAAGCACCTCTACCAGTACCTTTAGCGACAACACTTTCTAAAGCTTTGCGAATTTCTGAAGACGTCTGCTCTGAAATTACTCTTTCCTTTAAAATTGGGTCTGTCTTTTCAACTGTTTTATCCGAAACTGGATTCGTCCACTCTTCTGCTAGATATGGTTGGTATAGATAGCCACCATTAATAGCCGCAGACACAGCCATCACTTGTTGAATCGGGGTCACAGAAACACCTTGACCAAAAGCGGTAGTTGCTAATTCCACAGGACCAACCTGTTCTGGATTAAACAAAATCCCTTTCCCTTCCCCTTGAAGGTCTATACCTGTCTTTTCACCAAAGCCAAAATTATTAATATAGGAAAATAACTTCTTTTCCCCTAATTTTTCACCAAGTGTAACAAATCCAGGGTTACAAGAATTTTGAACAACTTCTAGATATGTCTGGTGACCATGTCCACCACTTTTCCAACAATGTAATGTTGCACCCCCTACATCAATAGCACCATTATCGGTAAACTCATCCTCCTCTAAATCAACAACCCCTTCTTCCAATGCTGCTGCTAATGTAATAATTTTAAATGTCGACCCTGGTTCATATGTGCTCCAAACTGGCAAGTTTCGATTGTATGTATCAGGATCCACATCTTGATAATGTTCTGGATGAAAGTTTGGCCTTGAAGACATACCGAGAATACCACCAGTGTCTGGGTCAACAGCAATGGCTAACGCTCCATCAGGATTGTATTTTGTTTCGGCAAGATCCAATTCACGTTCTATAATAGTTTGTACCCGTGAATCAATTGTAAGTTTTAAATTGTCACCATCTTTAGGTTCTTCATAAACATCAGCAATTTCAGGCATACGATGGCCTTTAGCATCCGAGAAATAAGATAGACTTCCCACTTCACCCATTAATTGGTCATCGTAAAAAAGCTCTAACCCCATTAAACCTTGGTTATCAATCCCCGTAAATCCTAAGACATGGGATAAATAAGTTCCGTTTGGATAATGGCGTTTTGAGTCCTCTGCAATATATACACCATCAAGTCCTAGTGTTCGTATTGCTTCCACTTGCTCTTCAGATAACTTCCTACCCTCTTTAAAGCGCACAATCCTCTCATTTTGTGTGATTTCTTGATATGCTTTTTCTACTGTTATATCTAATATATCAGCAAAATGTTCCGCTACTTTTTGTGGTTCTTGTATCTGTCTAGGTACAACCATCACTGTTGGTGCAGTCACATTTTCCGCAAGTACTTCCCCATTCTTGTCCAGTATTTTACCTCGTTCAGGTTCGAACGTAATATCACGACTCCACGATTCTTTTGCTCTTTCCATTAACACATCACCGATTACAAATTGAACGTAACCTAACCGGAAATCAATGATACCAAAGATGACAATTGCACAAAGAAAAACAGTGACTAGACGCTTTCGCATTGTTACATTGGATACACGTTTCATACGACATCTCCTTACTTAACAGGTATGCTTGTATCCAATATATGAATGACCAAAAACGAATAGAACACTGTTTAAATGAAACTATTTACTATTCATTATTCTGATGACGACACCTTTGCTTATTCCATCTCTTGTTCAGGAGGATCTTCCTCTTCTAATTCTGCATTAGGTGAAGTGAATTCAACAGTTAATTTATCTTGCTTTTGTATGTTCTTCCCTTGGCTAATGCTTTGTGAGACAGCATAGCCGCTCCCGTGCACACTGATGTCTAAGTCTATTGTTTCTGAAAATTTCAACACATCACGTACAGACCAACCAGATAAATCAGGCATGACTGGATTAGCGGTTAGAAGAAAAATACGTTCGTTTGGCAATAATTCTTCACCGGCCTTAACATTAGCGCCTTGAAGTTGGTCACCATTTCCTATAACAGTAACTCTCAGTCCTTTGTCTTCTAATTCCGTTTTAACATCTGTCACTGACTTGTCAAGGATTTCAGGCATTTCATATGTGTTAATTGTCTGTTGCGCTTCCATGTCTGGGTTAATATTTAAATAATGCAAGCTATTACCCATTACATTTTTAAATATAAAAGAAACAGGTTCTGAACCGACTTCATGGACCGATAGCTCAGGGCGCTTTACCGATACATACATCATTAACTGCGGGTCATCTTTTGGAGCCATTCCAAGAAAAGAGTACTCATAATTCCCATGTCCAGTCATGTATGGTTGTGGATTTTCACGATCTGGAATTTGGGCTGTTCCAGTTTTTCCAGCTACTGAATAATCATCTAACTTATAATTTCGACCAGTACCATTTTCCGAAGAAACAACCGTCCCTAATTCATCCCTAACCTTTTTTGCTGTTTCTGCCGAGATAGGATTACCTACAACATTCGGAGACTTTTCTTCAACAACTTGGTCTGTGTTCGGATCTTTTATCGCTTTAATAACATATGGCTGTAGCATTTCACCATTATTAGCGACTGCTGTTAAGGCCTTCATTTGCTGTATCGGGGTTACCGTTGTCCCTTGTCCGTAAGAAGTTGTGATTTTTTCACTTTTATAATTATACATAATTTTACCAATATCTTCACCTGGCAAATCAATCCCTGTTGGTTGGTCAAATTCAAATGCCTGTAAATATTCATAAAACTTTTCAGGACCAACTTTATCATAAGCTAACAAGGCAGCAGCTACATTGGATGAACGCTGAATACCTTCTCTGAAGGTAATAGAGCCCCAACCTTTATTGTCCCAATCATGAATAGCAGCCCCTTCACTAATTTGATATTTACCAGATTGAAAGTATTCCGTTGGATTGTATTCACCCTCTTCAATGGCTGCAGCTAATGTGAATATTTTCATAGTAGAACCTGGTTCAAATGGTGTGGAAATCACATCATTATACCAATTTTCAACCGTTCCTAATTGATTTGGATCATAACTAGGACGACTACTCATCGCTAATACTTCACCTGTTTTCGGATCCATGACTGCTGCTGTAATTCGCTCTGGTTCATACTGTTCATTAACTTCTGACATCGCATCTTCTAAAAGCGTCTGTATCTTCTGATCAATCGTTAGATAGACATCATTTCCATCCTTGGCTTCTTTAACGATTTCCTCAGGTTGTAATAATTTAGCATTATATTTATCACGCTTATATGAAATATGTCCAGACTCTCCGGCAAGAACATCATTCATCATTTGTTCGACACCTGTTAAGCCCACCTGTTCTCCATCTAACTTATCTACTAACCCTAAAACATGAGAGGCAAACATACCATTTGGATAATAACGTTGTATGTCCTTTTCAAAATTGATGCCTGGTAACTCTAATTCTTCAATTTGTTCTTTGATGTCCTGTGTTAGATTCTTTCCATCAGACCCAAACTCTACTTGAAATCGCCCTTCTGACTTCCCCTTATCGATCGTTTCCAAAACATCTGACGGCTCCATTTCAAGTAATGGTGCCAATTCTTCTGCGGTTTGTCTAGCATCTTGGACATACAGTGGTTCTTTATTAATACCAGTATGTGTTTCGTCAACGATTGCATATACCTTATATGTTGGTCGATCTTGAACAAGTGACATCTCATTTCTATCTAGTATTCTACCTCTTTCAGCCGGTAGACTATATTGATTTGTTCTTGTTTTATCCGCCCATTCTTGTAGAGATACTCCAGCAACTTCCCCTGTTGTTTGTATGTATAAAAAACGTCCAGACAGAATTAAAAATATTGCCACAAATGAAAGCATCAAAACAATAGACATTATTTGGGTCGCTTTATTCTTTCTCACTTTCTATCAACGCCCTTTTAATTATTCACTAATGAACTAGCTTGTTTTACTTTTGAATTTTGAACTTTCAAACCATTTTCTTTGGCGATCCGTAAGATGCGATCTGGATTGCTGAACTCTTTTACTTGATAAGATAAGTTCTGATTAATATCTTGTTGCTGATTAACATTTCGTTCTAATTGTTGCACTTCTCGATTGAGCGTATCTGTATTTGAACTAAACGACACCATAAAGAGTAATGCGACAATCGTTACAAAACTAAATACCGAATAAATAACTTTTTCTCCTGGTGTAATCCAACGTTTTTGCGTTTTTTCTTTAATTATTGGTTTTGGTTCTGTCTGTGTTTCTACGTTTGGATTCGTTGTTTGTTGCCAAGATTGTTGCCATTTTTTCGCATGACTTTCGCTCATTACTTATTCCATCCTTCCTCATACATGAATTTTTCATCCCAAGGTTTTACTTTTTCAACTATACGTAGTTTTGCTGATCTTGATCGCCGATTAGCCACTAGCTCGTCATCATTTGGTAAAATTGGTTTCCTATTTATTTGTTTAAATGGAGGTTTACTATGTTCTGGAATGATAGGAATATTTTTTGGTAATGGTGGATTTGTACTCCACTTTTTAAATGCTTGTTTACACAATCGATCTTCCAGCGAATGAAATGTGATAATAGAGATTCTACCACCTACACTTACTAATTCAGCAGCTTGATGTAAGGTATCATAAAAAGCATTTAATTCATCATTGACAGCTATTCGAATCGCTTGAAATACCCGCTTAGCTGGATGTCCACCTTTTCTTCTAGCAGGTGCTGGAATTGCCTCCTTTATCACTTCTACTAGATCAAAAGTAGTCTTTAACTCGTTTTCTTCACGTCGCTCTTCTATTTTTCGAGCGATTTGTTTGGAAAATTTTTCTTCACCATAGCGAAAGAAAATTTTCACTAACTTCTCATAAGACCATTGGTTCACCACTTCATACGCCGTCGTTTGTTGGGATTGATCCATCCTCATATCAAGTGATGCATCATGTTGATAGCTAAACCCTCGCTCTTTTTGATCTAATTGCGGCGAAGAGACACCTAAATCAAACAAAATCCCATCTACTGACGTGATATTATGTTCTTGTAATTTTTGTTTAAGATTTCGAAAGTTTGAATAAACATAAACCACTTTATCATTATAGTCACTTAATCTTTGTTTTGCTGCTTCAATTGAGTGCTGATCTTGATCAAAAGCTAAAAGCTTGCCACCCTCACCTAACTGACTTGCAATGGCTTCAGAATGACCACCAGCTCCAAGCGTGCAATCAACATATGTACCATTTGGCTGAATATTTAATCCATCCACCGCTTCCTGTTTTAATACACTAAAATGTTCGAACATTTCTTCACCTGCTTTTATGTCTGTATTTTATGCCTGTACTATCTCAATGAAAAGAACCGTTCTGTAACAGTTTGTGACATTAACGGGCTTTTAAACCCCAATAATATTAAATATCAAAATCAAGCATGTTCTCTGCAATTTCAGCAAAAGATTCTTCTGATTCTTCAAAATATGTTTCCCATTCATCGTTAGACCAAAACTCAATTCGATTAGAAACACCAATCACCACACACTCTTTTTGTAGATCTGCATATTTTCGAAGTGGGGAAGGAATATTAATTCTTCCCTGTTTATCCACTTCACACTCTACAGCTCCAGAAAAGAAAAAGCGCGTGAAAGCACGAGCGTCTTTTTTCGTTAATGGGAGTTTTTTTAATTTCTCTTCAAGTAGGCGCCATTCATTCATGGGATAAGCAAACAAACATTGATCCAAGCCTCTAGTCAAAACAAATGTATCTCCAAGACCTTCTCGAAACTTAGCAGGAACGATAATACGACCTTTTGTATCAATATTATGTTGAAATTCACCCATGAACATAGAGACCGCCCCCACTTTCTAAATCTATGTTACCACAATCCCCCACCTTTCACCACCAGTTTTTACTAATTTAGTTAATTCCTACTAAACACCCTACTATATTAACCATTCACACCCTGTAATTCAAAAACAAAAAAAGTGCTTAACGAAGCATCGCTAAGCACTTTTTCCTTACTATTTATTTTTTGTGGTGGAAAGTGGTGATTATGAAAAGTGTTCTCTCCTTCATTCTAAACAAACTTATAAATAAATAACATAATGATCTGTATTATACTCATATGTTTGAGAAACCAATTGGTCAATCCAGTTGCTACCATATTGATTGATAAAAGGAATTACATTCCAACTCCGCTCTTGCAATCCGCCTTCAGGATAAAGTTCCGTTTCAATTAGATTAAAATCTTCTACATTCTTTTTATGTTTTTCCTTCACCGCATTCACTAAACGATCGCTTAAAAAATCAATATCTTGGAAAAGATACGTTAAATTCTTATCTGCTAATTCACCTAAATCTGTTCCAAGCGTTTGGGCAAGCTCTTTTAAAGGTCGGTGTGCTCGTTCAACAGCGTATTTCACTTGAGCATCAACCTCTTTAATCGGTGGATTTGATTGAGCCGCTAACCAATTCCCCCGTTCATAATCAACACCTTGATTCAGCACACTATCTATTTGTAAGCCGTAACGCTGTATTAACTTCTCCACAGATCGATCCACCAAGGTAAAAGATAACCTCGGTAAAACTGGTGGCATTTTTATATGTAAGGCTTGGAATGCAGGTTTTAAAACAGACCAATAACCTACTTCTGCTAAGCCACCTAAAAATGCTAATGTTGGGAACAACAATTCTTGCATAACTGGTCGTGTAACAACATTGTTACTTAATAAGTAAGGCTGTTCTTCTGCAATTTGAAGTAGTTGTTCAGTAGTAAATTCACACTGGTTTTGTTTCCCAACCCACTTATCTCCTACCTTGTTAAGCAGAACCCTTTCCCCATTTTTATGGTAGAACAGATGCGCATCCACTTCTTCCACATCAAGCGAAATATTGTAACCTTGATTTTTCATCTGTTGAGTAGTTTGATAGACCCCCTCACTTATTTCAGGCTGTTTTTTAATAAGCGATGTAAAATGCTTGCTTTCTAAATCACGAACTAACTTGTTAGCCGAATCTATTAATACCAGGCCATCGTTCTCAAATAAACGAAAGATTATTTTAGCAAAAAAGTCAACATAGGTTGATGAGTCCTTAATCGTTTCTTGAAGGTTTTCGTATAGCTCATTTGTGTATGTCGTTTCATCTAGCTGCTCAAATACTTGATGTAACCACTTTCTAGCCATTTCTTGATCAAGTTGAAGTTCTGAAACTTGCACCTTTTCGGATACTTGCTGGGAAATATTATATTTTTTCATGCCATATGTATCTTTTAATTTAATATGGTTTATTTCAGCAAAATCATGATCCTCTCCAGCAATCCAAAAAACTGGAATGACAGGTATTCCTAATTGTTGTTCTTGTTTTTTGGCCAAGTTAATAATAGAAATAACTTTATGTATAGTATATAAAGGACCTGTTAACAAACCGGCTTGTTGGCCACCTATCACAACAACACTATTTTGGTCTTTCAACCGTTGAATATTATCAAACGTCGATTTGGGCGCATCCCACATCTGGTTTAATTTATACAACACAGAGGTTAATCCTTCCCGATCGAAAACTCTTTCATTTAAATCAGCAACTCGTTGTTGATATGTTTCAGAAGCATATGGTTGATAATCAAATTTTTTCATGACAGGACCGTTCGTACGATATTCAGTTATCAATTTATTAGGTTTCGTTAATTTTATTGGGTCGATCCACATGCAATATTGCTCCTTTTCAAATAGTAATTACTAACCGTATTTTACATAAAAATGATATTAAAATCACTCATTATGTTTCAAACAGCCATTTATAAAATGAAACTTCATTCAGTGGGGGTTTTTGCTCTCGCCCCACTGAACGTAAGTTGAACCATTCGGGGTGTTATCGTCCGTTTTACTTCCACTTAAACATTTCTGCTTCACTTCATGTTTTGAAGTGGGAGACTTACGGACGGTTACACCGGAATTAATTTATCCTGTTATCTATGCGGATAAAAAAATTCTATATATCGCATCGCTTTCATTCATCTTGATATAACGATATACATATCTCAACACGTTATTACATCATTGATTCAAACAAATATGTAATGCCTATAAATAATTAAAACCCTTGCCGTCATTCTATAATGATCAGCGAGGGTTTGTACAAACAATACCTATTATTCGGATAAGACCTTATCATGTTTATTTTCTTCTAATGTCTTACATATATTCAAAATTTCGTGCCATGCCTGTTCATACTTTCTTAATTGTTGTTTTAATTCATTTATTTCTTCTGTTAGCAATCTAATCTTTTCTTCAGCGGTTTCATTATTTTGTTCCGTTGAATAATTTACTTTCATCTTTTCTAACAACGAAATCGCAGCATCAAGTGCACCTTCTTGGTTCTCTTGATGAACAGCAAGTATATCTTCTAGTGATTCCGCTTGTTGTTTTCTATCTTTCTTCGCAAGTTCTATTGCTTTTTCATATTTTTTGCGTACGGAAGCATTCCAACGAAAACCACATGCCGCCGGTGTTCTCGATAAGCGTTTCCCTACTTCTTTAAACGCTTCAAGTTGCGTTTTCCCTTCCCTAATATACCTCATAACAGTTTCTGCTAGTAGTATATCCTCATCCTGGCTCCATGCGTCCTGTCTTGTATTATTCATCTCATCCCTCCTTGATAATTACATTTGCTATCAATGTATGCAAACACTAGGGGCGATAGAATAAAATCTTTTCTATTTTTTGAAATTACTATTCTTTCCGATTAATTCAAGTGATTCATGTTATTAAAATTTTCTTACCATCTAGCCTTTTAAATCAATTAAAGTTGATAGAAACTTCAATGTAACTTTATAAACCTTTCCTTCTATTCTTAACAAAATAAGTGCTATACTACCGCTGTGGAATACACCGCGCATCATAATTCTGAAGCTCAAGCAAGATGCGCCTGCGTATTCTAGTAATTCCATGAGGATTAATTCCTCGGCGCAAGGCAACAAAGAAGGTTATTCAAGTAGTAGCGAGGCTTGAGGCCGTGGCCCAAGGAAAGCGCAGTACTTTACCGAAGAGATACAATTACAATTAACTCATATAGAGCCGATTCTTACACAAGAAGTACTCAGCACTCTATAGTTAGTGTGCCATACATCAATCTAGAAAAAATTAGCATAAAAAAAATGACTGCCTATGCAGTCATTTTTTTAACGTCTTTTATTTCTAAACAAACGTCATAAAGTTTGTCCCATGTTGGTTTTATTGTTCAACAACTTGTTTCCCATCGTAATTTCCACAAGCTTTACAAACATGGTGTGGTTTTGTTAGTTCCCCACAATTTGAACATTCTACCATACCTGGTACATGTAATTTTTTATGTGTACGACGTTGGTTTTTCACTTTTTTAGAAGTTCTTCTCTTTGGTACTGCCATGTCTTACACCTCCTTTTAACACGAACGAAAATCTCCTTACTTTAAATCAAATAAGAAAGGTTCAGAAAACCTTATTGATTTTCTTTTTGATCGTTATCATCTAGTAATGATTGCAACTTTTGCAGTCGTGGATCTACTTTATCCGTTGTTTTTTTCTCAGAAGTAAATTCCCAACCTTCTCCTTCAGTCAATGCATTTTCCTGCACTTCCTTATCATCGGAAAAAACTCGAAATGGCACTTCCAATAAAACATTTTCCTTGATATAAGGAGTTAAGTCAAGTATTTCTCCACTTACAGGATGTATTTCCGATTCATCTTCTTCCGTATAATAAGGAGATGTAGAAAAAACTTCCAATGCATCTACATGAAATGGAAAATTAACATCAACTAATGTCCTAGCACAAGGTAAAACCATCGTGCCATCAATGGAGAAATGAAAACTCACTTCATCTCCTTGCATTGTGGCATAGCCTTTAACAAATACCGGATTAATTTTTCGAATATCATTGTTCATTTCTTCAACTTCCGAAATATCCACATAATCTTCAAAAGTAAGTGGTTCCGAACCAGCCATCTTCAGCTTTTGAATCGAAAATTTCATTCATACCACCTCAAGGCACAAAAATTATTTTAAAAGGTATTTCATCATTTGTCAATATTTTTTCTTTACAGATGTTTATTTATCCATTCTTTTAACGATTACTATAACCAATAGACTATTTAATATCCTAACATACGAGGGTGTTGCTTAACAATAAATTGCTGATTTTTTATCAAGTATTCGTGTGCTATCATAATCATGGAGGTGTTTTTCATGAATGCGTGTGGACTAATTGTAGAGTATAACCCTTTTCATAATGGGCACAAGTATCATTTACAACAATCAAAAGAAGTAGCAAATGCAGATTGTATGATTGCAGTAATGAGCGGAAATTTCTTACAACGTGGTGAACCAGCCATTATAGATAAATATCATCGAACAAAAGCAGCAATCAGTCAAGGTATCGATCTCGTGATTGAGTTACCATTCGCTTATGCTGTACAACATAGTGATCTTTTTGCTAAGGGGGCTGTTTTAACTTTAGGAGCACTTGGTGTTAAATCCCTTTGTTTTGGCAGTGAGCATGGAAACATTGACTCTTTTACCAATGCATATCATACATACACAAATCAGGATAAACAGTTTAATGAGGAATTGAGAAAGCAACTTTCCGCAGGTTTATCATTTCCAGAAGCAAGTAAACAAGCATACCATAGTATTGGATTAACAGAAGGCGAAATGGACTTATCACAACCAAATAACATCCTTGGTTTTAGTTACGTAAAAAGTATATTCGATTTTAATCAAACGATTTTACCACTTACGATACAACGGATAAAAAATGACTACCATGACCAATCAATAAACGATCCGATTGCCAGCGCTACAAGTATTCGAAAACAACTTAACAGTGAACAAAAACTGACTTCAGAAATTAAAAATGCTATCCCAGGACACACCAAACAACAATTAACTGAATATCGATCAAAAACGGGCTTTTGGCATGAATGGCAACATTATTTTCAGTTACTGAACTATCGTGTATTAACAATGTCCCTCGAAGAGCTCCGTAGCATTCACGGCGTGGATGAAGGGCTTGAGTACCGTATTAAAAACACAGCATATCACGCAACTAGCTTCAAAAATTGGATGGAAAATTTAAAAACAAAGAGATATACTTGGACACGATTACAACGGATTTTCACTCATATTCTAACTAACACCAAAAGCGAAACGATTATATCACTAACCGAGCCTAATCGTGTACCATATATACGTTTACTAGGTATGTCTCAGACAGGACAGGCATATTTAAACAAAATAAAGAAACACTTAGATATACCGATTGTTACTAGTCTCAATAAAAGCTTAGATCCCATGCTTCAATTAGAAGAACAAGTGTCAAGTGCATACTATTCTATTTTAAGTGCGGAGATGCAAATAAAAATGAGAAAACAAAAGCTCCTCCCTCCCTATATCTTATTGAAATAATAAAAAGCCCTCCATGAAAAGAGGGCTTTTTATTATTCTTTCGGCGGTAATTCTTCTAAATACTTTAAAGCATCATCAAATGTATCTACAGGAACAATTTCCATATCTGTTTCTATATCTTCTGCAGTTTGTGAGGCGATTTTATAGTTTGAATCATCAGCCCCACCTTCATTTGGCGCAAAGAAGATATCACACCCTTGACTGTCCGCTGCTATAACCTTCTTATCAATACCGCCTATTCTCCCAATCTGTCCTTCATAACTTATTTCACCTGTACCAGCAATATGATACCCTTTAGAGATGTCTAATTCTGTCAACTGGTCGTAGATCTCTAAACTAAACATAAGACCGGCGCTCGGTCCACCAATCTCACCACTTGCAAACTTAACTTCTGGCTCAACATGTTCGATCTCTAAATTAGTTACTAAGCCAATTCCCAACCCTACTTTATCTTGATCAGGAAAGGACTCTAATTCCATTTCTGTTTCTACTCTCTCCTGGTTACGTTCAACTGTTAGTGTAATAACAGCGCCTGGTTGTTTAGAAGAGACGTAATCAATTAAATGATCCGTTTTACTAATCGTTTGATTATCTACTTGCAATATCTTATCTCCTGTTTGTAAGATACCGTCTGCTGGCATGCCTTCCATCACATTGACGACATAAATCCCTTCATAGTTTATGTCAATATCTGCTCCTGCTGCCTGATAGGCTACTACTGTTGACTGTTTCTGTGAACTTTCCATCATTTGTAATTGTGCTTTGTGATAATCTTCTTGGGAAATCCCCTCTGGAAATACTTCTTCAATAGGATCGATATCATGATACGGCCTTATTGATGCCAATAAATATTGAAAAGGTGTAGCTGGTCCGCCTCTGACTGTTACTAAATGCATGTCACCATCACTCTCATAACCATCAGTGACTTCAACAATCGGATTTAGCGCATCTGCACCACCAGGTTTATAGATATAATAAGGTAGGCGGTAACCTACAAGAAATGCTACAAAAACAATAACAATAACTGATAACACTATACTTCGTCGATTAACTCTCATCCGTTTTCCCCTTCCAAATACTGATACAATGAATAATTTGATCTATTTTAGATTCCGCTTCTTTTTCACCCTTCGTAATGATATCAATGGTATTGGTAAAAGCTCGTGAACTATATATTGAAACATCGGGTTTTAGCATCAAGTCTGCATCACCTTCATTATAACTTATTAATTCATCTTGCATAATATCAATGGATTGTAACATGACATCATATATAGATTGCACATCCGCATTCGCTGTGAAATGGGCACAATCGACTCCAATCACAATATCTGCCCCCATCTCTCTTGCTACGGAAATCGGAACCCTGTCAATTACACCACCGTCTATATAAATGTCATTTTTTATTTTCATAGGTACAAATACACCCGGTATGGAAATGCTTGCACGCACAGCATCCGCGGCATTGCCTCTATAAAACACTTTTTTTTCGCCTGTATGTAAATTAGTAGCGACCACCCCAACTGGAATCTTAAAATCCTCTAAATTTTTATTATAAGTAAATAAACGGATATATTCTTTAATCCTATCCCCTTGTATAAAACCCATTTTTGGAACCGTAAAGTCAAGGAAATACTTTCGTTTGAACGTTGTTGCTAGTCGGTATAAGTTATCGACTTCTTGGCCTGCACCATATAACGAACCAACAAATGCTCCCATACTACTTCCTGCTATTAAATCAATATTTATTCCATGGTCTACTAATACTTTAATTACTCCAAGATGAGAAAAACCCTTCGCTCCTCCAGAACCTAATGCTAAGCCAATTTTCGGTTTCCGCATGTCGCCACCTCTCAAAATTACACCAGTTTTTATCAATAATATGGCATAAAAGGAGCATCTATGAGCGTATATTATATAGAATTGCTTGTACTCTACCTAAGTTATTCATATTCTACTATCAGAATAAGCATAAGTACAGAGATGTGAAATTGATTACTGTGGGAGGCATCATGTTGAGATCGAAATTAAAGTCAATCGGATTAGCAAGTATTTCAGTATTTATTGCTATTGCATTAATTAAATTCCCTAAAGAAGCACTCGACGCAAGTACGCGAGGCATAGATATGTGGTGGGGTACAGTCTTCCCGTCACTTTTACCATTTTTTATTACTGCAGAATTGTTAATTGGTTTTGGTGTAGTTCGCTTTATTGGCGTACTGTTTGAACCCATTATGCGTCCATTGTTCAATGTTCCAGGTGTAGGCGGATTTGTGTGGGCAATGGGGATGGCAAGTGGCTATCCATCAGGAGCTAAACTAACTACACGGTTAAGACAAGAGAATCAATTAACAAAAGTGGAAGCTGAACGACTCGTTTCCTTTACCAATGCATCTAATCCACTATTTATCATTGCGGCAATTTCTGTAGGTTTTTTTCATGATCCACAACTAGGTATGCTTTTGGCGGTTTGTCATTATGTAGGTAATGCTTTGGTAGGTATTTGCATGAGGTTTTATGGCAGAGATACAAAAGATCATACTAGAAGAGGCAACAATAAATTTTCATTATCTAAAGCATTTCATGAATTACATCAAACACGAATGAATGATAAGCGACCATTTGGAAAAATATTTGGTGATGCGGTCGTTCATTCTGTCCAAACACTTTTAATGATTGGCGGATTTATTATAATATTTTCCGTATTCACTAAGCTAATTTACCTATATGGAATATCAAATATATTTGCGAATGGATTAGCGATTGTACTAACAGCAATTGGATTACCAGGACAGTTGGCTCTTCCTATGTTTTCTGGTTTATTTGAAATCACCTTAGGAGCGCAATTAATTTCTGAAACCAATATATCTAGTCTGTTACCTCAAATTATTATTATTAGTTTTATTCTAGCTTTCAATGGTTTTTCAGTACAAGCTCAAGTTGCAAGTATTATTGCCGATACCGACATTCGATTCGCTCCATACTTTTTTGCTCGTATTCTCCATGGAATTATTGCCAGCATTTTAGCCATTTTATTGTTTAAACCACTTTATTTGGAACAACTCACATTAGCAAACTGGAGTCTGTCAGTTTTCACAACAAATGGTGAGCAATGGTTAAACACTTTAGAAAAACTACAAGAAGTTGGTCCAATTATAACTTTATTCTCATTAGCATTAACCCTTTTTATTATGATGATTCGACTAACAAGCCAACGGAACTATCTATAAAGTGAAACTTCACTCAGTGGGGTTTTTGTGCTCTCCCACTGAGTGTTAGTTGAACCATCCAGGGTGTGAGCGAAAGTTTACTCCCGCTTTAAATATCGCCGTCTCATTTGATGTTTTGACGCGAAAATCTTACCAACGGTTGCACCGGAAAATTGATTTTTTTTAAATATCGCAAAAAATGTTATCCATTCTAATCTTTTAAAAACTTCTTTTGTAGAGCGGTTTCAACAGGTTTAGGCACTAAATCCGAAACATTTGCATTATATTTCGCTACTTCCTTAACCATACTTGAGCTTAAGAAGGAATACTGGTTATTTGTCATCATAAAAAATGTTTCAATGTCTTCATTTAATTTTCTATTCATAGACGTTATTTGCATTTCGTATTCAAAATCACTTACTGCTCTCAACCCTCTTAAAATAGCATGCGCCTGTTTTTCTTTGGCATAATCCATTAGCAAACCAGAACTTGCATCGACTGTCACATTATCTAGATCACTAGTAGCTGCTTCGAGTAATTCAATTCTTTCCTCAACAGTGAACAATGGGGCCTTGGACTGATTATTAAAAACCGTCACAATCACATGATCAAATATTTTTGCGCCTCGCCTAATAATATCCAGATGTCCATTTGTTATCGGATCAAAGCTTCCTGGACAGATTGCTAACCTACTCATATTTCTCCCTCCAATTCATAAAGTGTGATCGCTGTTGTGCTTCCATAGATTTCAGTCTTCACTTTTTTAAATCCTTCATATGTATCTGGTAAAACTTGATGCCCATCATGCTCACAAACGATTATTCCCTGCCGTGCTAATAAACCATATGTATTTATTTTTTCTAACAAATCCTCATAGGATACTTTCTGGTATGGCGGATCTAAAAAAATCAATGAAAAAGATAAGTTTCTTTTACTAGCTGCTTTAAGAGCACGAAATGCATCTGTTCTGAAAACTTCTGCCTCTTGTTCTATTCGTAGTGCTTTTAAATTAGCATAAATCGTTTGGATTGATTTCGGGTGTTTATCGACAAAAACAGTTTTTTCAATGCCTCTGCTTAATGCTTCTATCCCTAGTCCACCACTACCCGCAAATAAATCTAAGCATGTCCCGCCATCAAAAAAGGGGCCAATCATTTGAAATAATGCTTCTTTCACTTTATCTGTTGTTGGGCGAGTAAAGCGACCTGGAACGGGTTTTAATGGATGCCCTTTGTATTTCCCTGAAATAACTCTCATTTTTAGCCTAACACCTCATTTTTCACATATTCGAATTAATCCTACCATAAATTAAAGAATTGATGAAATGAACACTAATTAAAATTTATATGTATATTTTTAATCATCCCGTTAATAATAACGTAATGAAGCGGCTAACAAACATGTTAGTTGCTTCCGAACACGGAGAAGACTTACGTTTCCCCATAAGTTCTTCCTCCGGTTTCTCCTCTCCCTTTGCCTTTTTGTTTTCTATTCAGAAAACAAAAAGGGCCTGCAGATAATATTATCTGCAGGCTTTTTTTAATTAGTATTTATTTTCTAGAATACTGTATCTTTTTTCATCACTTCATCAGTTTCCTTCCATTCTTACTCAGTGGGAATCTTACGGACGATTGCAGCGGGATGGGATAAAAAAGGATACGAAAAGTGATAATTAAAAACACTCGCATCTTACACTTACTTATGCTACATTTACTCATAAGTGAGGTGATCAAACATATGCAACGTTTTATTGAACTTGGGGAAGGATATGGCGATATCTACGAACTTATAGAACTAGCACGTCATATGCCTGACCGTCTAGAAGAATTCATTAAAATATCCACAACTAAAAACGATACACAACTACTGTCGTTCGCCATTATTATGAAACCGACAGATATTGGTGATTTCCAACCAATTTACATATCTTTAGAGGGAGTACCTGTGAGAGATCAACAGACAAGCAAAAGATTACAATTATTTGAAAAGACAGCAAGAGATCATAATCATACTGTCAAAGAGTTAACGGTCAAACCATCTACTTCATTTCACGAAAAAATGTTGTACTACCAATATTTAATTGGTATATTTCGAATGAACCGATTTATTAGATAACTGAAAAGATAAGCCCCAACACAATTGAATCGTGTTGGGGCTTATCTTATGTTAAATACCCATTTTATAATCATATTCTTTTGCTTTATCACCTTGCGCATTTTCAAAATCAGTTCTAATGAATGGTTTATAAGATAAATCTACTTTCGACACAAAAGGAAGCCTACGCAATTTTTGCTGTTTATCTTCTATTTCATCTTGATTAACATATATGATTGCATACTTCAAATGTTTAGAAACGTAAATTAAGTGACCATAACGCTTAATTTGTTTAATATTTTTCATGTGTTGGAACCATATTATCATTCCTTGACGCTTTGTTCTCATACATCTATCCTCACTTAAAATATTTGTTATTATTAATAGTATGTTCATCAAAGAAAAAGCTGGTTATGAAGCTCTACATCCACACCCACTACTTCCAGATCCACAGCCACATCCACCATCTGTTAAGATCGCCCCATCTTTCGGTACTTTTATTTGCTCACTGACGCTATAAGCAACAATTTCACTTACTTTATCTAACAGGTTTTGTAGATTCCGTTCCGCAACCTTAAAAGCAGCAACCGTCTCATTCATGTCCATTTCTCTTTTGGTAGCACGAATATCCTTCATTATTTTACTATAATCTGGATGATAGCGACCAAAGCGTTGAACTTCCTCATACTGATCCTTTGTTTGTTGAAAAACAGCAATTCGTTTTTGTGCCTCTTTATCCAATTCTAAAGCTTGTTTCGCTTTTTGATATTCTTCCATCGTTTCAGATGTGAGGATCATCTGACCTATATGTTCAGATTTATCCAATACATCTACTATTTCTAATGTGGCTAACATGTTATACCACCTCCACACTTTTTATAATAACAAGTTTGCTTACCAATTAAAAGTGGCAGGTTCAATCTTTCATTGAACCTGCCATTTGAAGTAACATGGTGATCATCTGTATTTGATTTGAAAGTTTATTTATTCTTTGGGGGACTGTTTTTCCATAGAAGTATTTCGCTTCTTGTTCTAATTCTCCTACACGATTCGGTTCTCTAGATAAGGTCCTATACCACTTGGGATTTTGACGAACAAAATGTAATAGATCTGTTCTTGTTTGTAAATAATGATAAAGCTCTGGCTGCATAAAGGTGCCTCCTAATCTTTATTTATGTTTAATGGATTGGAGTTAGCTTTTTTCGACGGGAATTGCTTTTTCACTTCTTGAAATTGACCAACTAATGTTTGAATATTAGATATTGCCCCGTTTAATTGATTAATATGCCCTTCTACTTTGTTTAGGTCCACATTTTCAACCATCTTCATAAACTGTTGAATTAATTCCTGTTTATCTTTTTTTGTATCCGATTCCTTGCTTGGCGAATTCTGTTCTGTTGTATTAGACTCATGTTTATATTTTTCCCACGAAGGATCATCCTCACCTAACAGGACCCACTTCTCATAATAATCCTGCCAACTCTCTCCGTTACGTTTTACTTCCTTAATTAATCCTGGATGTTTTTTAACAAACGCTTTAAATTCTTGTATGGACGGATGTAAATTCTTGTTTGTCAACTGTCATCACCTCAATTCTCTAACCTTTTCGTCATAGTTTATGATTAAAAAATAGGCATTGTGACAGTTGATAGTGGACATACCTATAAAGATAAAGTGAAATCTCACTTAGTGGCGTTTTTTGCTCTTATTCCACTGCATGTTAGGACTACTAGAAGAGACTGATAAACCCTTGAACAGAATCAGACATTTACCGGCAGTTGATTCTTTATTGTAGTTCTTTTATTAGTGCGGATCTGGTTTCTCTAAGAAATTTTGCGTATAATAATGTCTATACACTCCTACTCCTAGATGTGTATAACTATCGTTCAAGAGTGCTTCACGGTGTCCCTCGCTATTTAACCACCCTTCTACTACCGCTGGACCATCAGTATATTGAGCAGCTATATTTTCCCCCGCAGAAAAATAAAACACATTACGATTCTTTAACCTTTCTTTTAACCCCTCACCATTCTGGGTATAATGGGAAAAATAATTATTATCTTCCATGTCTTCACTATGCGCTAATGCCACTTCTGCTACTTCATCTTCCCAATCGAGAATATTTTTTTCATGCCTAGATCGAATAATATTTGTTATGTCAAAAATTTGTTTCTCCATACCTCGATCTATCTCTTGCCAATCTTGTTCAGATAAAAGTGGATCAGTTGGAAGATCACCTCGATAAAAAATTTCATATGGACGTTGTCTTAATAAAACATCACTTGTCATCACCCGTATAGATGATAAATTATTTGTAAACACATCAAAATAAAATTGTGCAAATTTATTTGTTCCTATTTGTGTCAATGGTCTAGTTTCTAGATCATGTTGAGTCAATTCAAACCGATAAGAAGTAATGTCTTGTGATATGGAAACTTCTTTGGTAAATTTAAATTGTTTATCTAATTCATCATACGGTTGTCCAATCGCTACAGGTTCAGCAGACAAATGGTCACCGGTTGCAAATACAGTGACAATTTTATCATCTTCATTAACACCAAACTGTATATATTCATTAACTTGGTTGGTATACACCCACCATGTATATCCATATGGACTTTTGTCTTTTCGTATAGGACGACCTAAATCCTTTTCAACGTCGGTTGATGTTTTTCCTATCCACTGATAAATAGATCCAGGAAGCCCTGTAATTGGGTTTATTTGGCTAGGAAAAGACTTTCTTATATCTACTATCTCTTTACCTTTGTGTTGTTTGACTTCTTGATTGAACGGTCCATTACTTCCTCCTCCCTGCATGATATACAAAATCGCAACCAAAATTAGTCCAAATAACAAAATGTATCGTGATCCTTTCATATCCCCTAACTCCTTTTTTTCATCCTCTATCAAAAAAACGTTCTACAATAGAGGTATATGAAAGAAACCCTATTTTATGTTACAACAGTTCATTGAAATAGAATTATCAATAGATTTAGTTTTCAAAAGGGAGAGCTATTGGATAGCTAAGAATTGCAAGAAAAGATAATCCATACTATTATATACTTAGGTACTTATCTTTTTTGTGAGGTGACATATATGAGGTTAGAGGATACTGGAATCGAGAGTGCTGTTGTCGACTTAAAAGCATTAGACCATTTAATGGATATTCATGCTTTTGTTCGAGCAGGACAATGGGATTACGAAAGAGTTACATACGACTTCAAGATTGAATCTGCAGAAAAAAACATCACCTACTATGTTCGTGTGCAAGGATATGCATTGGAAGGAGATGTAGACCGAGGTGATGCGGTCATTCAACTTAAAACTCCATTATTAGGTAAGCATTATTACCCTCACGGTGTTGAATATGGGGAACAAGAGACTTTTCCTGACACCGTTATTGATCGGGCGAACCGCTCCATTAAAAAGATCAAAGAATACATTGATCAACACAAAAAGTAATAGTCGGTTACAAAACAGCTGTTGAAACATAAATCAACAGCTGTTTATTTCATTGTAAAATCACTTGAAATTACTAACATATTTCGCTAATAAATGTTAAAATTAAATTATTATTTACATAAAATATGATACCTTTAAGTTCAAATGGTTAAGCTTAAAGAGAAGGTTGTCCTTATGAAAGGAGATACATACATAAATTGTTTCGGTTGCTAACTAAACGTCAATGGATCTTAATACTACTTACTATCTTATTAATCATTGCAGGATATTTTATTTTACCAGTGTCAATTCCTTTATTATTGGCATTGTTCACAGCCCTATTTTTAAATCCTGCTATTCGATGGTTACAATTTCGGTTTAAAATTAACAGAAAAATATCAGTTATTATTGTATTTCTAGTTTTTGTAATTCTTATTAGTATTACAGGAACTTACTTTGTTACAAAAGCGGTCACTCATGTAGTTAACTTTGCTGAAGATGCTCCTTCCTACGTGAATCAAATGAATGAACAATTAATTAAATGGGAATCAGATTTAGACCATTTCACTGAAGATTTACCTTCTGAATTCGTTAAAGAAGTTAAAAATGGTATTCAAGAAAATTTAGGAGCATTTAGCGATACAATTAAAGAACAAATCCAATTAGATAAAATAGCGAGTGCAGTTGCTAAGATACCACAATATCTAGTAAGTTTAATTGTTTATTTAATTGCTTTGTTTATGTTTATGCTAGAACTTCCTAAATTAAAAAGTAATACCTACGAGCTTTTAACAGATGAGACTGCAGAGAAAGTAAAGTTTATGAATGCTCGTCTTGCTTATGTCGTACTTGGGTTTTTAAAAGCTCAATTTTTAGTTAGTATCATTATTTTTATTGTGACATTAATTGGGTTACTGTATATAGCACCTGAATTTGCTGTTATTATGTCCATCCTAATATGGTTAATCGATTTTGTCCCAATTATAGGATCGATTGCAGTACTTGCTCCATGGTCGCTATACATGTTTATAACTGGTGATCTGGTAATGGGAACAGAACTAGCCATACTCGCCATTATCTTACTTGCAATCAGACGTACGGTTGAACCAAAAGTAATGGGAAGACATATTGGGCTATCCCCACTCGCTACCTTGATTGCTATGTATTTAGGTTTGCAACTGATTGGTGTGCTTGGGTTTATCTTAGGACCACTCGTTGTGATTGCATTTAATTCAGCTAAGGAAGCTGGAATTATAAGATGGAACATAAAAATTTAATATAAGAAAAAGGGTGTACTCCATTCAACAGAAGTACACCCTTTTTTCGCTGAACTTTTGTTACATACGAAAACATGATTGTAGATTATTTATTGCATTTATAAAAGGTTGTTTTTTGATTTATTATATACGAGCCATTCTCCAACCTCATCAACTTTAAAAAAATTATTGCGAATTAAAACCGTTTGCGATGAGGTATTATCAATCGAACAACTAGCAGTTATAGCATTAACTTCTAGTTGTGATAAAGCCCAATCTGTAAGTAACTGGACCGCTTCGGTTGCATACCCTTTCTGACGGTATTGAGTAATAATATGATAGCCAATATCTATTTCACCTAATGAATTAGGTTTACCTTTGAAACTTACACTCCCAATAAGTTCCTTTTTGTTCGCACCTTTTATCAACCAAGGCCCATAACCAATCACACTTGGATCATTGTTTATTTGTTCTAAATAAAAAGGCAGTAGTGCTTTTAAAGAAAAAGGCGGCCAATCATGAAGGTTCTTATATTTCATTTGAAGTAAATGGTACCCTTCCTCTGTGTTTACAGGCTCAATCATGATTCGATTTGTCGCTAACATTTTTGATAACTTCCTTTTCCTAATAAAATAAGACTACCTCACATATGCGAAGATAGTCTTTAATAATTATAATCCCAATATAGCTTTAAATAAACTTGTCGTATGTCCACCATCATAAAAAACATAAAGTAATAAGTAGACAATGACCCCGGTGAATGCACTACAAAACCATATGATGCTAGTTATTGGTCCAATCTTACGGTGTTTTGCAATTTTTCTTTTAAATGCTAATGTTAAGGTAACAATTCCAAACACTGCTCCCGTAGTAGCTAGTGCAATATGGAAAATAAGAAAAATTGTATAATAAATTTTTAAATGTTCTGGTCCACCGAAACTCGTATTTCCTATAAAAATAGTGCGTGACATATAGATGATAAAAAACACTAATGCACTTATTGCTGCACTAACCATCATTTTTTTATGTGCACGGAAATTCTTCTTAGAAACAAAGTACCAACCGACAGCGACGAGAACAGCACTCAAAACAATAAAAAATGTACTAATTGTTGGTAACACTTCTATATTCATTTACATTCCCTTTCCATCTCAAGATTCAGTTGGGTTGGTCGTTGGCAGTGGATCAACTCGCTCACTTTCATTTCTAAACCAACCAAAAAACACATGTGCTAATACCGCTCCATATACAATTTCTTGCGTTACCTTCATAAGGATCCCACCTAATTGTTGATCCTCAATTAATGGCATAGGAGAAAACATTTCCGGTCCTGTCAATGACAATTCACCGAGTACAGAAGTAGGAACACACAATGACAGAGCTTGAACCCATCCACCTACTTCATTATAAGTGGCATATAGTGGACCGCCTGAAAAAATAATTAACGCACAAGCAGGCGTAATCAATACACCATTAGCAAAAATATACCCAATCTTCGCAAGTGCGGAAAGTTTCTTCGTTTCCTGCAATGGGGAAAAGATCGGCCACCACATACAAAAAGCGGCAACTAATATGACAGTTGTAATAACCGCATGCGCAAGTGGAGAACCTTTTGCAAAATCAAAAACCTTCGGGATATGGTACATTGAAAACAACGCATTAAACAATAACAATGCAATCAATGGCCTCGTTATTACACTTAAAATTCTTTTGATAATAGGGGCCGAAAAGATTTTTTTCCATATCCAAACAGGTAGTCCCTTAATTACTAAAATTGGCAATACTAAATAGTATAGTGCCATTTGGATCATATGTGCCGTAAACAATATATGCGCTAGTAAGTCAATTGGGGAACCCTTTATGATATATAAGAGTAGTAATCCAGTATAAAAGTAAAGCTGCTGTTTCCTACTTGGTTTAGGTTCTGAAGTGAATTTATGCCGATAAAAAACGGTCACCAATTGATAGATAATACCTAAAGCTACTATAAACAAGAAATAATATGGACTCCAAAGTGCTCGAAATCCAAAAATTTGTAATTCTAACCACATCTTTATCCACTCCATCAATGCATTCTAAGGTATGTAATATATTTCTTTCCTCCCTTATCATACCTTGTTTTTTCTATTCATGTAAACAAAAGAGGTTCGGAAAACCGAACCTCTTTTTGCTGAGACTTACCACCACACAAGTACGGTAAGACCTAATAGTGTTAGAAATGCAGCAAAGATTCCGCCGTACATCATAAATGCTGGCATTTCGTGTCCTTTATGACTCATATGCATGAAATAATAAAGTTGAAAGATAACTTGCACAACAGCCAATAGAAATAAAATCGGAACTACAAATAGTTTATCTAAGTCTGATAGAACCATCGCAAAAGCAATGATGGTAAACACAATCATTAATGCAAATGTGATAACTTGTTGTTTCATTTCTTCTTTGTTCTTCTTTTTTTGGTAATCTAAATTGGTGTTCTCAGCCATCGCTTAAATCACCCCCATTAGATAGACAACAGTAAAGATGAATACCCAAACAACATCAATAAAATGCCAATAAAGACTTGCAATGTAAAACTTTGGTGCGTTGTATAAATTCAATCCACGTTTTGCATTACGAACCATTAGGGTAACAATCCATAAAAGACCAAATAATACGTGGCCTCCATGGAATCCTACCAACGTGTAAAAAGCAGATCCAAACGCAGATGATCGAAATGTAAATTCATATCCGTGAATATAATGATAGAATTCATAAATTTCAAACCCGAGAAATGTGAATCCAAGGATAACTGTAATCCCTAACCACAATTGCATCTTACGAAAATCATTATTTTTCATATGATAAATCGCATAGACACTTGTTAAAGAACTTGTTAGAAGTAACATTGTCATAATGAAAACTAAACCAAGCCCAAATAACTTTTCTGGTGTGTTATCCCCCATAGTTGATCCTTGTAAAGCTAGATAGGTCCCAAATAAACTAGCGAAAAGAACTGTTTCTCCACCTAGAAAAAACCAAAAACCTAAAAACTTATTCTTACCTTCTAATGTGGCCTTCTCGGGCTCCGACGGCATTACTTCTGGATTTAATGTATGATCTTGACTCATAATTACCGAGCCTCCTCATCTAAATCTTCTTTATGAATGTGATGGCCATGATCATCCTTGATAGAACGGATAAACATTGTGCCTAATGTTATGCCCATACCAATAAACAGAACAATTAGCCAGCTCGGATGATCGACTTGATAGATAAATCCAAATCCAGCAATAAATAAGCCCAAGGACATCACAAATGGTAATATGGATGGATTTGGCATATGGATATCATCCAATGGTTCAGCAGGTGCCAGTTCTTTTCTTCCTTCTGTTTTTTCAATCCATAACGCATCTAAACCACGTACAAGTGGTAATTGTTTAAAATTGTAATGTGGTACTGGATTTGGAATCGCCCATTCTAATGTACGTCCATTCCATGGATCACCACTTACCTGTTCTCCCTTTGTGGTTGTCACAATGATATTAATGACAAATACAATCGCACCAAACGCCATTAAAAATGCGCCTATAGTACTGATAACATTTCCTAATTCGAGTTCTTGGTTTGGTAGGTACACCGCATAACGACGTGGCATTCCCATTAACCCAAGGAAATGTTGAATCATAAAGGTTAGGTGAAAACCAAAGAAAAATGTCCAAAAGGTAATTTTGCCTAATGTTTCATTTAAAATTTTACCAAACATTTTTGGCCACCAATAATGAAGACCCGCAAAAATAGCGAACACTACCCCACCTACAATTACGTAGTGAAAGTGTGCCACAACAAAGTACGAATCATGATATTGATAATCTGCAGGTGCAGTCGCAACCATGACACCAGTCATCCCACCGATCGTAAATGATGGTATAAAGCCTAATGACCATAGCATGGCAGAATTAATCTTAATGTTACCGCCCCAAAGCGTAAACAACCAGTTAAAGATTTTAATACCAGTCGGTACGGCAATTGCCATTGTTGCTACAGCAAAAATAGAGTTAGCTGCAGGTCCCATACCAACTGTAAACATGTGGTGGGCCCATACCATAAATCCTAAGAAACCAATTAGTACAGTAGCAAACACCATGGCTGTATAACCAAATAAACGCTTTTTGGAAAATGTTGGTATAACTTCACTAAACACCCCAAAAGCAGGAAGAATTAAAATGTATACTTCAGGGTGACCAAAAATCCAGAATAAGTGCTCCCATATAATCGAGTTACCACCTAAGCTTGCATCGAAAAATCCAGAACCAAATAAGCGGTCAAACATTAGTAAGAATAAACCAATAGTTAATGCTGGAAATGCAAATAAAATAAGAGCACTTACCACAAATGTTGTCCAGGTAAATAAAGGCATACGCATATAGGTCATACCTGGCGCTCTCATGTTAATAATTGTAACTAAAAAGTTAATACCTGCAATTAATGTACCCGCACCAGATATCTGTAACCCTAGAACATAAAAGTCAACTCCATGTCCAGGCGATACAACCGATAAAGGTGCATACGCTGTCCATCCAGCATCGGGTGCTCCACCTAAGAACCAACTACAATTAAGTAGAATACCCCCAAATGCAAACAACCAAAACCCTAACGAGTTTAAAAATGGAAATGCAACATCCCTTGCGCCTATTTGCAATGGGACAACAGCATTCATTAATGCAAATATTAACGGCATGGCCGCTAAAAAGATCATCGTAGTTCCATGCATTGTCATTATTTCGTTATAAAAACCATTACTTACGAAATCATTGTTTGGCTGTATTAGCTGAATACGAATCGCTAACGCTTCCAGCCCACCAAGTATGAAGAAAAACCCACCACCAATTAAATAGAGCACAGCTATTTTTTTGTGATCGACAGTGGTTAAGTAATCCCATAACGTGGCGGCGAATCCTTGTTTTTGCGTCATTGTAGTAGAGCTCACGCTTATAAACCTCCCTTAACCTCTTCCATCCCTAATTTTTATTGTTCGACAGTTAAACCTTCACCCGCATCATCAGGCGTGATTTCGGATGGTTGTAACTGCATTAAGTAATCAGCAATTTTACTTGCTTCTTCTTCACCGAAACTTTCATCTGATAGATATCCTGCATCTGTCATTTTATTACCTGGCTTTAACTCATCAGGATTTAGAATCCAATTAACAAGATCCTCTTTAGAATATTGCTCATCTACAGCACTAGGTATAACCCCAGCAACCTTTGTGCGATCACCAAAGTTTGTTAAATTTGGTCCAATGGCAGTTGGTGAAGATCCAATCGCGTGACAATTGATACAACTATACTCATCGAATAGCTCTCGACCTTCTTGTACTGCTTCCGTTGCATCTTGAGCGACAGTTTCCTCTGGATCAACATTTTGCATGTCCGCAACCCATGTTTCAAATTCTTCAGGACTTACTGCAATAATTTTGAAGTCCATTAACGAGTGTGATGGTCCACAGAACTCTGCACATTTACCATAATAAACGCCTTCTTCATTTGCTTCGATATACATTGTGTTTTCATTTTCAGGGTTTGTATCCATTTTCCCTGTGATAGAAGGAACCCAAAATGAATGGATCACATCACTTGACATCATGTTTAAATAAACACGTTCTCCAGTTGGAATGTACAAGTCTTGACTTGTTTGAATATCTTGCTCGTCATAATTGAAATGCCACCAGTATTGATTACCAGTTACATTAATATTCAGAGCATCCCCTTTGCTTGATTCATCTGCAAGATCAAATGTTGCTTGCACGGTTGGTACAGCAATAATTAATAATAATAGAATTGGAATTGCTGTCCAGACAACCTCTAATACTTTGTTCCCCTCTGTTTGTTTCGGAATAAAATCTTCTTGCCCTTTCTTTTGTCGGAAACGGACTAAGACAAACACAAAAATAGCCATTACGACCAAAAAGACAAATACCATAACGACTAATGGAAGGATAATAAGATCTAATGATACCTCAGCCCCATAGCCTTTAGGTAAAAAGGCAGTTAAGTTTTCTTTTCCGCATCCTGATAGTATGAATGTAAGTAAGCTTAACAAAAACAGAACACGAATTTTTCCCATCCAACCTTTCATGAAAATACCTCTCTTTCTTTTAAAATCCTTTTTTATTTTAATTAGAATATTAATGAATATCCTAATTTAATAAATAACAGGTGGTATTGTGATGACAATCATAGTTAGAAACATAATCATTAAGTATAATAGTGAATAAATAAACATCCAATTCGCCCATTTCAAATCATCTTTATTTGACAATCCTCTTAGGCTTAACAATAACCAGCCTATATTTAGAATGGATGCAATAATCATAAAAACGTTTCCTAATGAATGTAAATAAAATGGTAACGGTAATAAACAAATAACATAAATAATCATTTGTCGTTTCGTCATTGAAAAACCGTATTTAACAGGAAGCATTGGTACCCCTACAGATCTGTATTCTTCACATTTTTTCATAGCCAATGCTAAGAAATGTGGTGTTTGCCAAATAAAAATCATTAAGAACATAATAACCGCAGCAATATGTAGTGTTGGATCAACCGCTGCCCAGCCAATTAAAGGCGGTACTGCGCCAGATAAACTTCCAATTGCTGTGTTTAATGTGTATCTTCTTTTTGACCACATTGTATACAGTATAAAATAGGAAAACCAGCCAATGGCACCAAATATTGCTGCTTGAATCGTTGTGAGCATCAATAAAATGAAACCAACAACTGAAAAACTTACACCAATAACTAGGATATAAGGTAGTGGAATGGTACCTGTTACGGTTGGTCTACTTTGCGTTCTCTTCATGACTGTATCGATGTCTCGATCATAGTAATTATTAAGTACACTTGCGCCAGCGATCACAAAACCAGTACCAACCATCGTAATAAACATTGTTTTCCAATGATCAGCAAATGCTGATTCCGTAAAGTAGAGTGCAAGCCAAAAACCTGCAAAAGCAGTCATTACATTAGAATTTATAATTCCTGTTTTAATCAATGCTTTAAAATCAGTCCAAAAAGTTACTGGACGATGATCATTTGGACGATCAACATGCAATGTTGATGTTTCCACCTTATTCATTTCATTGCCCCCCCTCTATCCCAATATACATATCCCTTACAATTTCTCTCTTTTTATATTAAATATTGCAAGGTCGAAAATATTGTACCATGTTATAATTATTCTATCTATTAACCAACTCAACACACTTAATTTTGACAATTTTGTGAACCCCCGATACATCCAACGAAAATGTAATAAAATGTCCACAATAAAAAGGTGATCGAGCAACCCACTATTAGACTTCCTCTATAGCTGAAATCTAAGCAAATCGCTTGTTATCAAGGTTCTCACAAAAATTTTTAATTAACACACATAGAATTATTTCCAAAATAAAACAAAACTCCTTTATTTATTTCTAGCAAACAAAGGCTTACAATGCAACCTTTTTATACTTTTAAGTGAAAATAGTTTAAAATCATGATACGATATTTTAACAATCCTCTTTATAAACTAGGAGAAGATTTTTTCCTTATTGCAGCATTGTCTACAAAAATTGTCGTATCAATCATAAGACAAATGCGCCTTTTTTTATTATAATATTTTTTGTGCTAGTAAAATTTATTTCAAACAAAATATCCACTTGGATAAGAGGTGGTGCAATGGTAAAAACACTTAAGAATCTATCTATTATCGCTACCATATCAATGATTTTCGTATTAATCGGTGGTGCGCTTGTTACGAAAACGGACTCTGGTATGGGATGCGGAGCGAATTGGCCATTCTGTGAAGGGGAATTGTCATCTGCTCTAATTATCGAATTAAGTCACCGATTAGTATCCGGAATTGCAGGAATTGTTGTTTTATTATTATCTCTTTTATCTTGGAAATACATAGGGCACATACGTGAAGCAAAATTTTTATCGTTTATTTCTATCTTTTTTCTAATTTTACAAGGATTAATTGGGGCTGCGGCCGTATTATGGTCTCAATCTGATTTTATCCTAGCATTGCATTTTGGAATTTCTCTTATTTCCTTTGCTGCGGTCTTTCTATTAACATTACTCATTTTTGAGATTGACCAAAAATTTGATGCAAATGCACTGGTGATTAATAAAAAATGGAGAAGACAGATTTATGGATTAACTATTTATATTTTAATAGTGGTCTACACCGGGGCATTAGTCCGCCATGTTGAAGCAAGCTTGGCATGTACGGGGTGGCCTTTTTGTATGAATGGTAACCCTTTAAACTTTTCAAATTTTCAGTTTGGGCAATGGGTACAAATGGGACATCGACTTGCTGCTGGTATTGCATTTATATGGACAGTATATCTAGCGATAGGAATTAAAAAACAGTATTCAGAAAGTAGAGTAATAGCTGGTGGATTTACACTATTGATCGTACTAATGATAATGCAAGTACTACTAGGTGCAATGGTTATATTTAGTTTAGGTAACCTATTTTTTGCACTATTACATGCACTAGTTATTACCATTTATTTTGGGGTACTTTGTTATTTTATCTTACTTTCAACTAGAAGCGTGAAATAGTACAAAAGTGCAAGAAAATTATTACCTTTTAAAAAAGTGGGCTCTCGTATATGAGAGCCCACTTTTTTTCAGTTTAATTTGAATGTGATACATGTCCTTTTTCTGTTTTTAAACTAGTTTTATTATGGTATATTTGCTTAGCTTTAACTGTTCTAGCGATATTGTTTAAAACTCCCATTGAAAACATCATAATTAATAATGAGGATCCTCCATAACTAACAAAAGGAAGCGGAACGCCTGTAATTGGTAATACCCCACTGATGGCACCTAAATTAATAAACGTTTGGATCCCAACCATGGAAGATATTCCAATTGCTAACATAGAGCCAAAACTATCTTCACATATTTTAGATATGTATAACCCCCGTAAGACAATCGTTGCCAATAAACCGATAACAATTAGAATACCAATATAGCCTAATTCTTCTGCTATAACAGCCATTATAAAATCATTGTATGGTTCTGTTAAGTAGCCAAGCTTTTGCACTCCCTGTCCTAATCCTTCTCCAGTCCATCCACCAGTTCCAATTGCGACATAGGATTGAATTAGTTGATATCCACTATCCTGAGGATCCGAAAAAGGTTGGTAAGCTCCTGTAAATCTTGATAGACGTTCTTCATTTATCATATTACCAAAGGCTAAACCAATTACAACAAGACCAGATACAATTAACAATAATAAATGTTTCAATTTAATTCCTGAACTAAATATAACTGAACAAGCAATTAAAAAAACAATTGCAGCTGTACCTAGGTCTGGTTGAAGGACTATTAATCCTAGCATGAGGCACGTTAATACTAACGGTGGCAATACTCCTGTTTTAAAATCGTTGATATATTGTTGTTTTTTGGAATAAACAGATGCTAAATACATAACTAAACCTAACTTCACAAATTCAGCCGGTTGAAATTGAAAACCACCAATTCGAAGCCATGCTTGATTTCCTTTTATATCCTGCCCAAATAATAAAACTGCAACTAATAATAAAATTAAACCTACGACTATGATTTTAATAAACTTCTGATAGAAACGGTATTGAAAAAAACATGCAAAAACAAAACCACAAAGTCCTAGTAAAAATGTAATTGATTGCCGCTGCATAAAATAATGTGGTGGTAATCCATTGATTACAGCAGTAACCATACTAGCGCTATATATCATGACAATTCCAAATGCAGCTAAAACCAACGGAGTAAATACTAGTGTAAAATCAAAAGTTTTCCATTTATGTTTCATGCTTTTACTCCTTACTTAATTATTCCTTGGTAATTGAATCTACTTAAATATACCACAAGTATATTACTGTAAACATCATCTATATGTACTAATAATTCAAATTACTAGACTCTACTAATTTAGAATCCCTGTTCATCATCGAAAGAAATTGCATTCAGGAAAAGCCCAGTCCTGATTCAGCGTCTCCAAGGCAAAAAACGCCACGTCGGTGTTCGTCTAAAAAATTTTTTTGGGTGAACAAGAGCTTGCATTTTATGAAAACTTGTTAACTGATAGTTCACGACTAAAACGAATGTGCACTGATTTGCCTTACAAGATTTGTTATACTGCCCATACACCTTTGTATGATGTAGATACCTCTTACTGTATAAAAAAACCTTGCCATTTTGGCAAAGCTTTTGTAATTCTATTAAGCTAAAAACATTCAAGACTTTTGAGCAGCCTCATGTAAAACATTTAATTGCCTTTCCAAGTTATCAAGAAGTTGTTTACCATCTGCTTCGCTTACAAGATTTAATCGAACAGCAAAATCAATTTCTCTTGATAAGCCAAACATTTGTGTATCCAATACTTCTTCATATAGTGGACATTGAGGCATCGTTAAATTGTCCATTTGAACTTTGATTAACTTTAAAATTTTATCAGCATCAGCCTTAAGAAGGGCATAGGCTTTCTCAGAATCACTTACAGCCACCTCTGGTATCACAAAAATCCCCTCCGATAAACTAAACATTCTTAAGATTTATATTAGCGTTTATAGCAAAAAAATGCAAGGAATGATTGTGATAGCTGTGTTTAAAAAATAGACAGTTGTGTTTGATCGGAAATCCTTTTCAGTAACTTCAAGCCTACGACACTATTCCCTTTTTCATTTAGATTTGGTCCATATACACCAATTCCCCCAAATCCTTTCACACTTCCTAAAATTGCACCAGATACACCACTTTTAGCCGGTATCCCTACTTCAATAGCAAATGAACCTGATGCATCATACATCCCACATGTAACCATAAATGTTTTGCAGATCCGTGCGAAATGTTCAGGGATAAGTTCTCTCCCTGTCCTAGGTTCTTTTCCATTATTTGCAAGAACTGCACCTAGTGTTGATAATTGCTCAATCGTTACCTCTATCGCACACTGTTTACAATAAACCTCTAGTAATTCCTCGACATCCCCCTTAATAATATTCGTTTGCTTCATAAAATAACTAAGTGAGCGATTTAAAAATGCTGTATCAAATTCAGATGTGGCTACTTCAGTGTTATAGTGAATGGAGGAATCACCAGTTAAATTACGAAAGAAGTTCAAAAGACGTTCCACTCTTTCACTTACATCTTTTCCTTTTATCATATCTGTTACAGCCAATGCTCCAGCATTAATCATAGGGTTCAACGGCTTAGAAGGGTTCGATGTCTCAAGCTTAGCTATCGAGTAGAACGGATCTCCCGTAGGTTCCATTCCCACCTTAGAAAATACATACTCCTCTCCATGATCCATTAACGCCAATGCAAGCGAAATAACTTTTGAAACACTTTGCAATGTGAATGTTTTCTTTGTTACTCCACAACTAACGGTATCCCCATTCACATATGAAATACTTACTGCTAAATCATTTGGATCTTGGCGTTCTAATGCTGGTATATAACTTGCGATTTTGCCTTGATTGACAAGTGGTTTAACATCTTCCAACCAGTTATTTAATTGTTTTTTTGTAATTTTTTGACTCATCTTATATCTCCTTACTGAAATTTAATTTAATCTCTGCTATTCTGTTAATAGAGTGCAAATAAGAAAGGTGGCAAATACTGTGATTATCCAATTAGAAGGAAAAGTTACATATCCAATTACACTAGATCCAACAGTTTGGATTTTTGATGATCGAAAAATTTTGTTTGAACAAGCTTTTAGTTCAGATAAACAAGATGCAGAGGAAGTTGATGAAATTAAAAAGGTTTCAGAACGATTTGAGCGCGAATACTTTATTAAACCACCAGTAAACCAAACCATAAAACGGTTTGAAGGTAAGAAGGTATTGGAAAATTCTTATGTAATGCCTATTCGTGATTTTATACAAACAGCTGACATGAAAGCAGATGCAAAGCAAGTTCGAATTGAAACTGGTCATGAGCCTGTTTTCATTTCGATTGAACAATTAACAAATAGTTTGCTTCTTTTTGCTAAAGAGGGAAAACCACTAAAAGAAGATGGTCCTGCACATTTATTTTTTGGTGACGGTTCCAATGTCGATGAACCTATTAAAAATGTAAAAAAACTTATTTTTGAATAATTAACGTGACTAGCACTCAGTGTTAGTCTTTTTTTCTTTATTAACTTCTCCCACCTATTTCAATCTGTATTCTCCTCCATTACAGTTGCTCGTAGCGTGACAAAAAGCAATCTTACTAAAACAACATACACAGCTGATAGGAAGATCCTTACTACTCATTATTTCTCCTTATTCGCTAACATATGTATAATCTAAAATTTTTCACAAAAAATACTGATAACAAAGGAGGAGTGCACTATGGGTAGAAAATTGACCATTACAGTAATTACGCTTATGATTTCATTAATGTTATATGGTTGCAACCAGGAAGAAGAAAATAGCTTACCTGAACAAGGGAATCAAGATTCACCTATTCAAGTAAAAAATTCTGATCCTGTTGAACAAAATGAGGATCTCTCCAACCAAGAAATCGCCCAACACCTCGCTAACTTAGCCACAGATGTACCAACTGTTAATAATGCACAAGCAGTAGTGGCTGGCCCCTATGCTGTTGTTGGTATCGATGTCGATAAAGAACTAGATCGATCACGGGTAAGTACAATCAAATATTCAGTAGCAGAAGCATTACATCATGATCCGTACGGGAAAACTGCCGTTGTTGTGGCGGATGCAGACGGTACGGAGCGTATACAAAAAATGGCAGATAAAATTAGGCAAGGACATCCCGTTGAAGGATTTGTTGATGAAGTGGCAGCTATTGTTGGCAGGTACATGCCAGAGTTCCCTATTAATGAAGATCAACCGAATACAACAGATCAAAATAAAGAAGTTGTTCCCGAAGATGAAAAAGAACAATTAGAGGAAATCCAAGACAATCAATCAAATAATCATAAAGATAAGAACTAAACAAAAACCAGACCTATCGCATAAGGTCTGGTTTTTATTAGATAACATTTCCTACAGGGGAGATTGCTTTATTCCCTACAAGTGAATTGCTTGAACGAATGCATAAACAAGATGTGTTTATCCCTCATTTACATTTTATGTTTTTCGATACCTTAGAGTGGGGAATCATACTGCCTTAAGCGACTAAACTACATCTTTATTACACCCTCATTGTCATGGTAAGTTAATAAAAATGATGTTATGATATGGTGTATGAGGTGAAAATAATGAGAGTAAAATGTGTGTTATGCGATACAATCAATCGGATTGATGCGAATTCTTTTGAAGCAAAACGTCTAAGAAACAGACGAATTCATATGTATTTATGTCCTAGTTGTGATCACCGAATAGGTGAGAAAACTAAAAAAAGACATGCAACTGGAAATTTCAATTTATACCGTGAGAAAAAAAATGAAGATTATATTTCATAAACGTCAAAATACTTCTATCGACGAATCTTTAGTCTTTTCTTACCATGTAGATTAAACAAACCCTAAACCAATAGGATTAGGGTTTGTTTTGGTTTAACTTTTTCGTTCGCGATATAATCTGAAACGATAAATTCCTAGAACTGCAGCAATAACAATTAAACTTTCTGCTACTGGAAGATTTAATCCAAAAATTAACGTGATAAAAAACATTCCAATAATTAACATTACGTAGACAACCGCGGACTTCATAGGTGGTAATTTCTTAGCGAAACCAAATTTATAAGCGATAATTGTTAAAATAACAATTGTTACATATAAGAAAAAAAATCCTCTTAATAATAGACCAACATCGTGATCATTACTAAAGTCAATTTCTCCACCAAGGCCTTGCATAAAAAAATCAGCAACCGGCCACAGGTCATCTGGCACATCCATCGTGACTTGCTTTTCCATTCTTTCTCCCCCCCTATTTTCTACAACACCTTCCTTTTTCATATCATACTAGAACTTTGATAATGGTTCTAGTAATTTATATAAATATAACGAGATAACCTTCCAGTTAAACAACTTTACATTTAGAAGTAAATGGTAAATACTAAATAGGAGGTGGTTAGATGAAATCAATTCAATATTCCATGCTGATATTGGCAATGTTAGTTATTTTATCTTTTGCATTTGTTGGAGTAGCAATAGCCTATCGAAGTTTCTGGCTTGCAGTTTTATCCCTAATTTTAGGATTTTTCATTATGGGGTGTGGATTAACATTGAAGCGTAAAAGAACTCAAAGTTAACAACAGCTCGGGGGCTTCTTTCCCCCGACAAGTTTTAAAATAAGCCTCGGCATGGCGTTTTTTGCGTCAAAGAGGTTTGTTTTAAGACTTGGCAGACGCTTGACCTGTTCTTGGATTTGTAAAAAGAATTAATTTTAAACACTCTTATCTTTCCAAAAAGACTGCCTTGTTTACTAAGGCAGTCTTTTATGCACATTACTTTAATTCTATGTAGTCATTCTGGATCTGTTCATGGATAGCTTGATTTGCTACAAGAATCGTGTTATTAACAAGCAAATCAAGCTTCGTTCCATCTGCCCTAGTAATATTACCACCAACTTCATTTATAAGTACAATACCAGCCGCAATATCCCACGGAGCTAATCTCATTGTAATATAGCTATCCGCAATCCCTTCTGCAACATAAGCAAATTCAAGGGCAGCCGATCCATATGACCTTGTCCCTCTTACCTTCTTAATTAATTCTTGAATCTTTTTTCCATTTATCTTCGGATTTTCACATGCCCAAAAACTGTTTATTATGCAAATCGATTCATCTAACGATAGGTTGGGATCTAACGGTGGAAGTTCTTGATTATCTTTATAAGCTCCCTCTCCCCTTATGGCTGTGTATAATACGTCTTCCATCACATCATAAATAATTCCTATCTCTCCAACGCTATCCTCGAAAATCCCCACTGAGATAGCGAAGTTACGTTTCTGATGAACAAAATTCATTGTACCGTCAATTGGATCAATAATCCAAACCGTCGAATTCTTTAACGTATCTAGCTGATCACCATAACCTTCTTCGCTAATAATGTTATGAGTTGGATAATGTTGTTTAATTTTCTCTATGAAGAATTGCTCCGTGTTGCGGTCCATATGTGTGACCAGATCATTAGGGTTTGATTTGGTATCAATTTCCAATGGCTCATCAATGACATCTCTAATATGTCGACCTGCTTGTAATACCCATTCTTTTGCCTGATCGAACAATTTTTGACGTTCCTGTGCGTCCATATAAGTTGCCTCCATTTGAATATTAATTTTGTTTATCTTAACAAAAATAAGCATTCCTTGCATTTTCATTGCTTAGTTTTTCAATTGACGAACAAATTATGAACCGGGATAATAGGAATGAACGTATGCTAGTTAGTTCGTTACAAGTTCTGTTTGTGGTAAAATAAACCCAAAATATCGTTATAATCATTTGAATATACAGGAGGTAGTTAGTTTGACTTTTGAAGGATTTGTTAAGCAAGATTTTGAAACATTTTATATTGATGGATTAGAGGAACGAATGGAAGCTATTCAAACTCGAATTCAGCCTAAATTCAAAGAAATTTCTGAGGCAATAATAGATCATTTATCTGATATCACAAACTATGACATGCATTTACATATTGCAAAACATGCAAGACGAACTGTCAATCCCCCTCAGGATACTTGGTCTGCTTACTGTCATAATAAACGTGGTTATAAAAAACATCCACATTTCCAAATTGGACTTTTTGATGATCATCTATTTATTTGGTTAGCATATATTTATGAGTTGCCAAATAAACAAGCAATAGCCAAAACATTTTTAGACAATATTGATGATATCGAGAGAAACATCCCTAACGATTTTGTTGTCTCCTTAGACCACACCAAAAAAGATGCTGCTCCCATTGCGGAAGTTGATTTAACAAAAGCGCTTGAACGACTAGAAAATGTCAAAAAAGCAGAATTTTTAATTGGTAGACATATTAAAGTGGATGACCCAATCTTAACAGATGGAGATGCACTAATAAGTAAAATAAAAGAAACGTTTGAAACCTTAACTCCACTTTACAAACTATCCATGAATGATTAAACAGAAGCGTCTAGATTATATCTAGACGCTTCTGTTCTTAAGTAAAGTGAAACTTCCATTGGGGCTAGATAAGGGACAAACTTTCGGATTATTATTTTAGATCCAGATAACAATACCCGCACTCACGAAGACCCCGCAATTAGTAGTATGGCTCTTCTGCTGCGGCTCACCTCAGTCTGCGCACTAATCGGACTCCTAGTGTTTATAGAGTTACATACTAAGCTTTTCTCCTTGATTTTTTTCCCTTGCCTTTTTAACTGTTCGGTAACAAGAATACCCTGAACCCTTTTCAAATTTTCCACAAAGCTGCTTTTCCTCACTTTTCGATGGAACAATCTGTTTAAACCTAGTATATGCCAACAACAAATCATCGCGATTCACATTCGTTTCATATGCTTTCTCAACCATTGAAAAGAAATTGACAACATCTATAATTTCTTGTTTTGTCCAAGTTTCATCAATTGGGTAACTATAATTCATAAAAAGCTCCTTTCGTTTCATCTATCTTTTATATTAACATATATGGCTCAGGTACATTTAATCTATATATAATAAATCCTTATCTTTCGTTTAAACTAAAACAATCAATGGCTTTTATATAATATTTGTTGAATTTATTGAGCTAAGAGGTGTCGTTTCCATGAAGTCACAAACTGAAACACCGCTATTTACTGGTTTACTTAACCATACTAATAAAAATCCGATTCAATTTCATATTCCTGGACACAAAAAAGGGGTTGGTATGGATCCAACTTTTCGTTCTTTCTTTGGTGACAATGCTCTATCCTTAGATCTTATTAATATCGAACCGTTAGACGACCTACATCATCCTCAAGGAATCATTAAACAGGCTCAAGATCTTGCGGCACAAGCATTTAGTGCCGACTATACTTTTTTTTCAGTTCAAGGTACTAGTGGTGCAATTATGACAATGGTTTTAAGCGTTTGTGGTCCAGGTGATAAAATTATTGTTCCTAGGAATATTCATAAATCTGTAACAACAGCTCTTATTTTTTCAGGGGCAACACCTATCTTTATCCATCCAGAGGTAGATGAAACACTCGGTATATCGCATGGGATTACGCCATCTGCCGTTGAAAAAGCACTAACTACACACCCCGATGCAAAAGGTGTATTAGTGATCAACCCTACTTATTTTGGGATTGCTGGTGATTTAAAAAAAATTGTACAAATCGCGCATCAGTTTGATGTACCTGTGCTAGTCGATGAAGCACACGGTGTTCATATCCATTTCCATTGTCAACTTCCACTATCTGCGATGCAGGCAGGTGCAGACATTGCTGCTACAAGTGTTCATAAATTAGGTGGCTCCTTAACACAAAGTTCTGTACTTAATTTACGCGAAGGACTAATCACACATGAGCGAGTACAAAGCGTATTATCGATGATAACTACAACATCTACTTCTTACCTTTTATTAGCATCATTAGATGTTGCTAGAAAACAGCTAGCAACCAAGGGTGAGCAACTAATTAATAGAACATTACAATTAGCACAAGAAGCAAGAAATGCTATTAATAATATTCCTTATTTATATTGTGCTGGTTCCGAATTATTAGGCAGTGAAGCGACGTATAATTACGATCCCACCAAACTTATCATTTCCGTTAAAAAACTTGGAATGACTGGTTATGATGTCGAGGTTTGGTTACGAAAACATTTTAATATCGAGGTCGAGCTATCTGATATGTATAATATCCTTTGTCTAATTACACCAGGAGATCGTAAAAAGGAGGTAAACCTGCTTGTGGATGCATTACGCCAATTATCAAGTGAAGTATCCACTACAACTTCTGATCAAGAAATTCAAGTACACATTCCTGATATTCCTTTGCTGGCTATCAGCCCTAGAGATGCTTTCTACGCAGAAACAGAGATAATTGCTTTAGACACTGCTATTGGGAGAATTAGTGCTGAATCCATTATGGTCTACCCACCTGGTATCCCCATTTTTATCCCAGGGGAGATTATTACAAAAGACAATGTGGCATACATCAGAAGAAATGTTAAAGCAGGATTACCTGTTCAAGGGTTAGAGGATGAAACACTGCAAACAATCCGAGTAATAAAAGAATTTAAACCATTTAAGTCCATTTAGTAAGTATTCTGCCATAGCGATGGTATAACACTTATTTCATTAGGATAGAAGAAAACAGAATTACAATAGCTATTGCGCAATAATTTAATGAGCAATAAAACTACAAAAAACATTAACAACTCAACATTTGTTTTCCAATTAGTTATAAATACACTGCAACTTAACTTCTTACAATCAACGATAAAAACGGAGGCTACTACTGTCTTAGTAGTGTGCCTCCGCTTTGTTTTATTCCGGTACTTTTATTAATGCTGGGTCGAGCATTTCATAGCCTTTGTCTCGTAGTCCGTTAACAATATCTGGCAACGCCTGATATGTCCATTCACGATCATGCATTAGTAAATTTGCTCCCGGATCTAGTAGTGAGTAGGAAACATCTACTTCTGGTGCTTCTCCTGTCACCATCGCAGTTGCTAGTTTTTCTGCATCCATATACGGGCTAAAATAATCATAACCATAGGTCCAGTTCATTAATAACATTCCTTCGTCTGCAACAACCTGCTTCACGTAATCCGTATTAACTCCATTAGGAGCACGGAAAAATTTAGGTTTTTCTCCAATAATTTCTTCAATTAAATCATTTAAACTGACGATCTCTTCCCTCTGTTGTTCTTCCGATACTTCCGAAAGTCGTTGATGATTATACGTATGATTCCCAATAGCAAATCCCATCTCATAAATTTGCTTTAACTTTTCTTGCTCTGCTTCTGTATCTAAGAAATGTCCATTCACGAAAAAGATCGCGGGTGCATCCAATTCTTTTAACGTTTCAGCCATTTCAACAGCATGTTGGTCTGGTGCATCATCAATGGTTAATAATGCTACTTTATCATTTATATCTTCATTTAGTGGTTGGAAACTCCAACTATCTGTTAGCTCATATTGTGGCTCTGTTATTTCTTCTTGTTCCGAGTTATTTTCGGTTTTATCTGATTCATCATTCTCCTCATTTGCATCGTCTACATCTTCTTCCTCTGTTACTGGTTCATTTTCTTGATTTTTATTGGTTGTTTTACTGTCTGAATCAGAGCCTTGATTTTCTTGATTCGTTTGTGTTTCATTGTTTTCTTTCTGGTTATCCTGATCATTGCAGCCAATCAGTATTACGAAAATTGCCAAAAACATAAATATTATTTTTCTCTTTCTCAATTGAGACACCCTCCTGATGATTAATATATACGTCTATTATAGACGATTATTTACTATATGACTTGCTTTTTTCCTTATTTTTTAAATTCTTCCCAAGTATGAATTTTGTCCTGAAGGATAAATTAAGGACAGTTACTATCACTACAGAGAAAGGATTGTACTATGAATAAAATATCACGTGTCTTTTATATCTCGTTAGTTGTAGCAATCTTATTTATCATTTGGGGCGTAATACCAAAATCTATGTTGCCCAATGCAAATTTAAATACAGTTACCACAAACACCCAGAGCTTTATCGTAGAGAAATTTGGTTGGTTTTACTTACTATCAGCAACGGCTTTTTTAATCTTTGCTATCTTTTTGATTTTCTCAAAGTACGGAAATATTAAACTTGGTAAACCAGATGATAAACCAGACTATCCTTATGCAACATGGTTTGCGATGTTATTTAGTGCAGGTATGGGAATAGGTTTAGTTTTTTGGGGGGCAGCAGAACCCCTTTCGCACTTTCATGTACCACCAGATCCTTCTATCGCCCCTGGATCAGATGATGCTGCTCGTGTGGCTATGAGATATAGTTTTTTTCATTGGGGACTACACCCCTGGGGAATTTACGCAGTAATTGCTTTAGCCTTAGCATATTTCAAATTTCGAAAAGGGGCTCCGGGACTAGTAAGCTCTATCTTAGAACCTTTGTTTGGGGATAAAATTAAAGGGTTTTGGGGTACAGTCATTGATTTTATTGTAGTCTTTGCTACTATTTTTGGTGTGGCAACGTCTTTAGGTTTCGGTGCCATCCAAATTAGTGGGGGTTTATCTTTTTTATTTCCAGGAATTGAAAAAACAGCTACAACCCAATTAGTGATTATAGCAATTGTTACCGTATTATTCATGTTGTCAGCCATGACTGGTTTGAACAAAGGGATCAAATATTTAAGTAATACGAACCTTGTTTTAGCTGGCTTATTGATGTTATTTCTACTATTTGCTGGTCCAACCAACTTCATCATGGACCTTTTCACGACATCACTAGGTAACTATATCGCCAATATCACACAAATGAGTTTCCGTTTAACTCCTTTTGATCAAGAAAATACTTGGATTCAAGGGTGGACAATATTCTATTGGGCATGGTGGATTGCATGGGCACCGTTTGTTGGAACTTTCATTGCCCGTGTATCAAAAGGCCGGACTATTCGTGAATTCACACTAGGCGTATTATTAGTTCCTACCATATTTGGTGCATTATGGTTTTCCGTATTCGGTGGTTCTGGAATCAACCTAGAATTTTATGGGAACTTCGACATCATACACCATATTAATGAATCTGGTGAAGAAGTCGCTTTATTCGCTGTACTGGAGAACTATCCATTAGGAACCATTATGTCGTTCATTGGGATATTATTAATTAGTACCTTTTTTATTACCTCAGCAGATTCCGCTACATTTGTATTAGGTATGCAAACAACAGGTGGAGGACTTCATCCGCCAAATAAAGTAAAATTTACTTGGGGAATTGTACAATCTGCCGCTGCTGCAATTTTATTATGGCAAGGTGGACTGAACGCCTTGCAGACAGCATCGATTATTGCAGCATTTCCATTCACAATGATTATGATTTTAATTGTGTTTTCCTTAATCAAATCATTTAAACAGGAAGAAAAATTAGTGAATTTAAGAAAGAAACGATAAACTCAATCAAGTGAAACTTCAATACTGTGGGGGTTCTTCATCCCCCCACATTTTCTTTTTAAATTCACCTTGTAGGTCGAAATGAATTACTAGTCTCTCACATGCAACTAATTTTCAGTAACATAATAGCGGACCAATGAACAGGTTTGATGATACAAATAAAAGGCACATAAAACCAATATTAAGAAGAAGCTAGACATTGGAACTTAACTTCATGACTACAATACGTAAACACTACAGTTTTCAAGTTAATCAATACTTAATTAATAAAAAAAGATCTATATCTGCACGGCAGATATAGATCTTTTTTTATTTTACTTATTTTACAATGTGGATTGGTTTACCCATTGCTACTTCTGCAGCTTCCATTGTAATTTCTCCAAGTGTTGGGTGCGCATGAATTGTAAGTGCTAAATCTTCTGCAGTCATACCTGCTTCAATAGCTAATCCAAGTTCAGAGATCATGTCACTTGCGTTTGGCCCAGCAACTTGTGCACCGATAACAAGTCCGTCATCTTTTCGAGTTACAAGCTTAAGGAATCCATCACTTGCATCAAGAGAAAGTGCACGTCCATTTGCAGCAAATGGGAATTTAGCTGCTTGTACTTCGAATCCTGCTTCTTTTGCTTCATCTTCTGTATAGCCAACTGAAGCTAATTCAGGATCAGAGAAAACAACTGCTGGAATTCCGTTGTAATCAATTTCTGATTTTTCACCACTAATTGCTTCTGCAGCAATTTTACCTTCATAAGAAGCTTTGTGTGCTAATGGAGGTCCAGCTACAATGTCACCAATTGCATAGATGTTATCAACATTTGTACGGCATTGTTTGTCAATTTTGATTAAGCCTTTATCATCCATGTCAATTCCAACTTGTTCTAGGCCGATTTCTGCTGTATTAGGACGACGACCAACTGTTACTAGTACGTAATCAGCATCGATCTTTTCTTCTTTACCTTTTACTTCATATGAAACAGTTACACCATCTTTTGTTTCTTCTACGCCTTTAGCCATTGCTTCTGTTACAACGTTTACGCCTTTTTTCTTAAGGTTACGTTTTACAAGAGAAGTCATTTGTTTTTCGAATCCACTAATAATATCTTTGGCACCCTCAAGAATAGTAACTTCTGTACCGAAGTTCGCATATGCAGTACCTAACTCAGTACCTACATAACCTCCACCAATAACGACCATCTTCTTAGGAATTTCAGAAAGGTTCAATGCACCTGTTGAGTCAAGTACACGATCGCTATATTTAAATGTTGGTAGTTCGATTGGGCTAGATCCAGTAGCGATAATACAGTTATTAAACGTATACGTTTGAGAATTCTTCTCATCCATTACGCGAACTGTGTTTTTATCTACAAAGTAAACTTCACCTTTTACGATGTCAACTTTATTCCCTTTTAACAAGCCTTCCACACCGGAAGTAAGTTTATTAACTACACTTCCTTTCCATTCTTGTACTTTTGAAAAGTCAATGGATACATTTTCTGTTGTGATCCCCATAGATTCTGCACCTTGAGCGTGTTCATAACGGTGACCAGCTTGGATTAATGCTTTAGAAGGGATACAACCAACGTTTAAACAAACACCACCAAGTGCTCCTTTATCAACGATTGTTACATTTTGACCTTCTTGAGCCGCACGAATTGCAGCAACATAGCCACCAGGGCCTGCGCCTACAACAAGTGTGTCTAATTCAATAGGAAAATCTCCAACTACCATAATTTACGCCTCCATCATAATTAATTGTGGATCATTCAATAAACGCTTGATTTGATTCATTGCCATTTGTGCTGTTGCACCATCAACGATACGGTGGTCAAAGCTCAAGGATAGAGCCAATACTGGCGCTACAACAATCTCACCGTCACGTACGACTGGCTTCTCGGCAATTCGTCCGATCCCTAGGATAGCCGCTTCTGGGTAGTTAATGACCGGAGTGAACCATTGTCCTCCAGCTGAACCAATGTTTGAAATTGTGCTTGATGCACCTTTCATTTCATTAGGAGCTAACTTACCATCTCTTGCTTTTACTGCTAACTCATTAATTTCATTTGAAATGCTAAAAATTGATTTCTTATCAGCATTTTTAACAACAGGTACTAGAAGACCTTTATCTGTATCAGCAGCAATACCAATATTGTAGTAATGTTTCTGTACAATCTCGTCTGTTGCATCATCAATGGAAGCATTTAAGATTGGGTATTCTTTTAATGCTGAAACAAGTGCTTTTACTACATATGGTAGGTAAGTCAACTTAATATCTTTTTCAGCCGCTACAGCTTTGAACTTCTTACGATGCGCTACAAGTTCTGTTACATCAATTTCATCATGCAATGTAACGTGAGGTGCCTTCGTCTTAGAGTTTACCATAGCTTTGGCGATAGACTTACGGATATTGCTCATTTTTTCGCGAGTTTCTGGATATTCACCTTCTGGTACTGCTTGTGGTGTTGATGCAGCTGCAGCTGGTTGTTCCTCAGTTGTCTCTTGAGCTGCTGGTTGTCCACCATTTAAGAATGCATCAATATCTTCTTTTAAGACACGACCATTTTTTCCAGTTCCTTGAACTTGAGCAATATTGACGTCATTGTCTCGCGCATATTTACGGACAGACGGCATCGCAATAACACGTTTGTTACTGTCAACTTCAGCTTCTTCTTGTTTCTCTGCTGCAGGGGTTTCTTGAGCTGAATCTTGTTTTTCATCTTTTGCTTCATCTGCAGCTGGGGCATCTGCTGGTTCATCATCATAACCTTCTGCATCAATCGTAATGATGGTTTCGCCAACTGTAGCAACAGCACCTTCTTCAAAATGAACTTCTAACACTGGACCTTCTACTGGAGAAGGAATTTCTACAACTGCTTTATCGTTTTGTACTTCACAGATTACGTCATCTTCTTGAATTGTATCTCCAGGTTTTACAAACCATTTAACGATTTCACCTTCGTGAATCCCTTCACCGATGTCTGGTAGCTTAAAATTAAAAGCCATATATATTACCTCCTGTCATAGGTCAATTAAAAATTAATTACTGCGTTTACTTTTTCAATAATGTCGTTATAGTTTGGTAACCAAACTTCTTCTGCTTGTGTGAATGCATATACCGTATCTGGTGCTGCAACACGTAGAACTGGTGCTTCTAGATGTAGGATTGCGCGTTCTTGAATTTCAGCTGCAACATGGTTTGCTACACCTGCTTGACGTTGCGCTTCTTGAACGACAACGACACGGTTTGTTTTTTCAACTGATTTAAGAACTGTTTCATAATCGATAGGCATTACCGTACGAAGGTCAATGACTTCAGCAGAGATACCATCTTTTTCTAATTCGTCAGCTGCTTTTAATGCAGAATGCACCATCGCACCATAAGAAACTAGTGTAACGTCCGTACCTTCACGCTTCACAGCAGCCTTTCCAATTTCAACAGTATATTCTTCTTCTGGAACTTCTTCACGGAAAGAACGATATAATTTCATATGTTCTAAGAAGATTACAGGGTCATTATCACGAATAGCTGAAATTAATAGACCTTTTGCTTCATAAGGAGTTGAAGGAATAACAACTTTCAAACCAGGTTGTTGAATCATTAAACCTTCTAAGGAATCCGCGTGTAATTCTGGCGTGTGAACTCCTCCACCAAATGGTGAACGAACTGTAATTGGTGAAGTTTTCGTATTACCAGTACGGTAACGCATTCTGGCCATTTGACCACTAATCGCATCCATTACTTCATATACGAAGCCGAAAAACTGGATTTCTGGAACTGGACGATATCCTTGTAAAGCAAGACCAATGGAAAGACCACCAATACCAGATTCAGCTAGTGGTGTATCAAACACACGATCTTCCCCAAATTCTTTTTGAAGACCTTCAGTTGCTCGGAAAACCCCGCCGTTTTGACCAACGTCTTCGCCAAAAATTAGTACGTTTTCGTCATTTTTTAATTCTGTGCGCATTGCATCAGTAATTGCTTGGATCATTGTCATTTGAGCCATGATTTACTTCGACTCCTTTGCTTTATATTCTTCCATTTGTTCTTCTAAGTGAGCTGGAAGTTCCTCATACATATTTGAAATTAGATCAGTTACCTTTTGTTTAGGTTGTTGATCAGCATCTTTAATTGCAGCTTTAATTTCTTCTTTTGCTTGTTCAATTACTTTGTTTTCTTCTTCTTCAGACCATAATCCTTTTGCTTCCAAGAACTTACGGAAACGTACAATAGGATCTTTCTTTTCCCATTCATTATCTAATTCTTCTGTACGATAACGAGTTGGGTCATCACCAGCCATTGTGTGTGGTCCATAACGATAAGTTAATGTTTCGATTAGAGTTGGGCCTTCACCGTTTACTCCACGTTCGCGAGCTTCTTTCGTCGCAGCATAAACAGCAAGCACGTCCATACCGTCAACTTGAATACCTTCAATACCAGCAGCAACAGCTTTTTGAGCTAATGTTTTAGCAGCAGTCTGCTTTTCAACTGGTACAGAGATCGCAAAGCGGTTGTTTTGGACAACAAAAATTGCTGGAGCTTGATAAGCACCTGCAAAATTAATACCTTCATAAAAGTCACCTTGTGAAGTACCACCATCACCAGTATAAGTGATTGCAACATTTTTCTTACCACGCTTTTTCATACCTAGTGCAACACCAGCAGTTTGAATGTATTGCGCGCCGATAATGATTTGTGGACTTAGTGCATTTACACCTTCTGGCATCTGATTTCCAACATAATGTCCGCGAGAGAATAGAAATGCTTTGTATAGTGGAAGACCTTGCCAAATTAATTGTGGTACATCACGATAACCTGGTAAAATATAATCTTCTTGTTCAAGAGCATATTGTGTTCCCAATTGGGAAGCTTCCTGTCCTGCTGTTGGAGCATAGAAACCTAATCTCCCTTGACGGTTAAGAGCAATAGAACGTTGGTCTAAAATTCGAGTGTAGACCATTCTGTGCATTAATTCCTTTAATTGATCATCAGATAAATCTGGCATAGCATCTTCATTTACAATCTTGCCATCTTCATCCAGGATTTGAAACGTGGTAAATTGATTCTCTGCATTTTCTAAAGAACGTTTCAAAATATTCACCTCTTCCTTTCCATTTATAATTTCTCAATTGTATCTTTCCCAAAAACTGAAATAAATCTGTACCAAAATTAACTAGTATTACGCTTCCCTTATCTATTGAATTCTAATCTAATATGTAATAGCTTGAAACTGTTACATAGATACGGTCGAAAATAGGTGGTACAACTTTAATTCAGTTATTAGTTTAGCGCATTCTGTTGTTACGGTCAAACACTTTAACTGTTAAAAACCTCTTTTTCTTTTCCAACTACCTGTATGGTAGGGGATGGTGCTTTTACATATTTTTTCTACATTCATTTTAACTGTTTCAATTTTATCTGCATACTGTACCACAATCCATTAAGCCATTTTTCTTACTTTTATTTTTGCAAAATTTGTAAAACTCACTACTTCTTTGAACATAAAAAAGAGCCTTCCATATGAATGAAGGCTCTTTTTTAATATAAGCTAATCTTATTCTGTATATTCAATATTCATTTGAGCAGATTCATAAAATTGCTGTTTAAGATCATTATAAGTTTCCGTTAAATTGTTAAAATTATTATTTGCCTCGATCACTTTCTCATAACTTTGGTTTACGTTCTCAATTTGTTCTTTTAATTCTTCTTCACTTACATCTTCATCTTGAAGGGTTTGATATAACACTTTATCTTGATCAATGGATTCGATATATGTTTGATTGAATTGTATGTAGGTATCATATCTCTCATTCATTGTATCTACTAATTCTTGTGCTTTATCCTTTAGTTCTTGGTCTTCTATATCCCCAACCATCGGCTCTATTTTGTCAAATTCTTCTTTGGCAGATTCAATACTATCTTTTTCTTCATTTACGATCGATAACCGTTCGTCCACAATGGAAAGTGCTTCTTCTGATAGCTGTTTGACTTGATCAAATTCTGATAAACTTAAGTTAATCATCTGATCATATAACTCCATTTCTTCTTCCTCTAAATCAACAAGTGGCTGTTGTTGTTCTGCAAAGTTTTCCTCTAATGCAACTGCTTCTTCTAAGTGTTGATGCATCTTTTCTGCTGTACTTTCCCCACTACAAGCTGCCATAATACTGAAACCTATACCGATCAATACGAAGAACATAGTTTTTTTCAATTGCATTGCTTTTCCTCCTATCACTCATCTAGATGTCATTTTTATCCAAGGTTTATTACTTTAAAATTGTATACTAAATTATTATTATTGTATACGACTAATTTATATGTATGTCGCCCTTACATCGATTATGCTATATTCAATTGATAGAGGTTCTATGTTACACTTATTTCAATAATTTAATGAATGATCGAGGAGTGAAGCTATGCTTACGATGGATGATATCGTACGAGAAGGTAACCCAATTCTTACGAAATCCGCTAAAGAGGTACCCCTTCCACCGAGCGAACAAGAGAAAGAAACATTAGAACAAATGCTACAATTTTTAATCAATAGTCAAGATGATGAAATGGCAAAAAAATATAACTTGCGACCAGGCGTTGGAGTTGCTGCACCCCAAATTGGAATATCTAAACGAATGATTGCAGTCCATTTTGAGGATCAAGATGAAAAATTGTATAGTTATGGATTGTTCAATCCTAAAATTGTTAGCCATTCCGTTGAAAAAACATACTTATCAACAGGAGAGGGATGTTTATCCGTTGATCGCGAAGTACCTGGATTTGTTCCACGCTATGCGCGAATAACGGTGAAAGCGACTGATTTAGATGGAAACAATGTAAAACTTAGATTACGAGGCTTTGCCGCTATTGTCTTTCAACATGAGATTGACCATCTAAACGGCATTATGTTTTATGATCACATTGATCCGAATAACCCTTTTCATGAACCGGAAAACTCCAAACCTATTGAGTAAATCATATTAAAGCTGTCCTTTAAGGGCAGCTTTTTTTATTATGACAGACAGCTTCTTATAATCATGTCAATCACCCCAACATAAAATTTCAAAAAATGAGATAACTTTCATTGATGCATAAAATGTATCATAACCTATCAAAATATAAATGCATAAAGACGGTAATTTCACAGGGGATTGCTAAAATTCGTAAAGTATTAGAACATTTCTGTTTCAAATTTTTCCAAATAATACTATACTATATATTAGAGGGATTGGTCGGTAATGAAAACTTGACTAGCTCCAAGCCGCCAGATAAGGCAGGTGTTAGTCTTAGTTGAACCTATGCTATCATCCAACGTATTATCTTGATAGTGTAAGTGTTTTTTATTGCTTTTCTTAAGTATATCGAAAGGAGCAGGATGCAATAATGTTAAAACGATTAAGAGAAAAGCTTAAAAAACGTTGGAAAGATTTGTTACGTCAAAAACGTGTGCCATCTACTTTTAAAGAAGAGAATTACAAGTGAGCTATGATAATGAACTACTATTTGATAGATAATGCTATGAAAAAATACTAAAAAGATACAAAAAGAAGGAGAGATTGTTTATGATCTATAAAGTATTATACCAAGAACTTCCTAATGAAGTTCCTGTAAGGGAACGTACCTGTTCACTCTATTTTGAAGCAAAATCTGAGCGTGACGTACGTGAACAACTCTCCGATCGCAATATTAATATCGAACACATCCAGTTATTAAATGAGGCCCATTTAAATTATGAAAAACAGTCTGAAGACTTTGTAGTGGAGAACGCTTAACAAATGAAGTTTGTGAAAAATGATCAAACAGCAGTGTTTGCTCTAGGTGGTATGGGAGAAATCGGAAAAAATATGTATGGGGTTCAGTTTCAAGATGAAATTATCCTCATTGATTCAGGAATAAAGTTCCCTGAAGATGAACTATTAGGCATTGATTACGTGATCCCAGATTATACCTATTTAATACAAAATCAAGACAAAATTAAAGGTCTATTCATTACACATGGACACGAAGACCATATTGGAGGAATTCCTTATCTTCTTCGTGAAATTAATGTGCCAATTTATGCTGGAAAACTTGCGATCGGATTAATTAAAAACAAATTAGATGAACATGGACTTTTGCGAAATGCAAATCTTAATATATTTCAAGAAGACGATGTGATTAAATTTCGTAAAACATCTGTAACTTTTTTCAGAACCACACATAGCATTCCTGATTCCTATGGGATCGTTGTCAGAACACCTCCTGGTAATGTTGTTCATACAGGAGATTTTAAATTCGACTTTACTCCTGTTGGGGAGCCAGCGGATCTAGCCAAAATGGCAGAAATAGGTAAAGAAGGAGTTCTATGCTTATTATCAGATAGTACCAATAGTGAGGTTCCAGACTTTACTATGTCAGAACGAGTTGTTGGGGAAAGCATTAATGACATCTTTAACAGAGTTAGTGGTAGGTTAATTTTTGCTACATTTGCATCAAATATTTATCGTTTGCAACAAGTAGTAGAAGCTGCGGTCAAACACGATCGTAAAATTGCCGTATTTGGTCGAAGTATGGATAATGCGATTACCCTTGGTCAAGAACTCGGTTATATACAAGCTCCAAAAGACACATTTATTGATGCTCAACAATTAAATCGTCTTCCAGCTCACGAGGTCACGATTTTATGTACAGGCTCACAAGGAGAGCCAATGGCTGCTCTTTCGAGAGTTGCAAATGGCACGCATAGACAGATTCAAATTATCCCTGGTGATACAGTTGTATTCTCTTCATCACCAATCCCTGGAAACACCGTAAGTGTAAGCAGAACAATAAATATGCTTTATCGAGCTGGTGCTGATGTGATACACGGACCGCTAAATGATATTCATACATCTGGGCACGGTGGACAACAAGAACAGAAACTAATGCTTCGATTAATTAAACCTAAATTCTTTATGCCGATACATGGGGAATACCGTATGCTGAAGGAACATACTAAATTAGCCCAATTATGTGATATCGACCCTGGTAATTGCTTTATTATGGATAATGGAGATGTGTTAGCACTAAGTAAAGATAATGCTGCCATTGCTGGTAAAATACCATCTGGCTCTGTGTATGTAGATGGTAGCGGAATTGGTGACATTGGAAACATCGTACTTCGAGATCGTCGCATTCTTTCTGAAGAAGGATTAGTGATTGTCGTTGTTAGCATTAATATGAAAGAATTTAAGATTGCTTCAGGGCCTGACATCATATCTCGAGGTTTTGTCTATATGAGAGAATCAGAAGACCTTATAAAAGAAGCACAGAAGTTAGTTTCTTCTCACTTAGATAAAGTGATGGAAAGAAAAACAACACAATGGTCTGAAATTAAAAACGAAATCACGGACACCATTGCACCATTTTTATATGATAAAACGAAAAGAAGACCTATGATTTTACCTATTATTATGGAAGTTTAAATAAAAACACCCCCTATCTCTTAAAAAAGTAGGGGGTGTTTTAATCAATCATCCTCAACAACTAATTGTTTTTCGAAGCGTGAAATATCTTTATCTGCACCAATTACGATCAATATATCATTTTGGTGAATCATTTCAGTCGGCATCGGGGAAACATTAATTTCCTTTCCACCGTGCTGTTTTATTGCTACCACGTTACACCCAAAGTTGGCACGTATATCTAATTCAACCAATGTTTTGCCACTCATTTTCGGTCCAGCTTTCACTTCTACAATACTATGTTCATCTGATAATTCTAGATGATCTAAGATATTATTTGAAATAATACTATGAGCGATTCTTTTCCCCATATCTCGTTCCGGATGTACTATTTGGTCAGCACCTATTTTGTTCAAAACTTTCTCATGATAATCATTTTGTGCCTTTACTGTTATTTTTTTAACACCTATTTCTTTTAACATTAAAGTTGTTAAAATACTAGCTTGAATATTATCACCAATCGCAACAATCACATGATCTATATTTCTTACTCCTAATTCTTTTAATACTTTTTCATCTGTTGTGTCCGCTATTACTGCATGTGTCGCTATATTTTTATATTCATTTACTTTTTCTTCATACAAATCAATTGCCAGCACATTCATTCCTTCTTCACTTAACTCACGACATATACTACCACCAAACCGCCCTAAACCAATTACCGCAAAATCTCTTTTCATGTCTCTTCCTCCATCTATATTGCTTTCTTTAGTTTATCACATCTCATTATGACAATGTAGTATAGTTATGTTGCTTTTTTATGAGTTTGTTTTATAAGTAATTTGTTGTTGCGTCACCAAAACTATAAACTCCGACGTAACTTTTATGACAGTTATCCTTTTCCTAATTTATTAAAATAAGTATTATACCATCGCTTCGGTAGAATACTCCGCTTTCAATAGGCACGGCCTCAGCTAACTTGGTAAAGAAACCCCACTTTTACCAAGTGGATCTTCAGCTCGTGCTGTTCGCATAAGGACAAGGAAGGCTTCAGCAGCGTTACATCGCACGAAGAAAATTGAACTTTATTTTCGAGGAGTCTACGTATTCTACCTACGCTATTAGTGGTGTTCTGATTAACGTCAGATAAAATGCCTAAACCAATAGCTGAATCTGAGTGCAGTGTTATCTACGAGAAAAGAGTTTTTTTCTGCGTATAATCTAGCAAGAAGCTATAAATGCACGATGCACACAACAAGAGCGGAGGAAATACACGGAGACTCCTTGAAAAAAGAAAACACTTTTTCTGCGTGCGATGTGAATTCACTGTAGCTTCCCTTGTCCTACGGGATGAAAGGCCTAGGTGAGACCCCTCGTGCTGTGGACGGGCGAGGACAAGGAAGGCTACGGCAGCGTTACATCGCACGCAGAAAATTGGTCTTTATTTTCAAGGAGGCTCATCAGCCGCCTTAGGATGCGCGTAGTGTATTTCTGAAGCTCTATATTAGCACTCATTTTATAAGAGTGAGCGAGAAAACATCAATTACGTCGGAGTTTCTATCAAATGCGAAGTCGATAAACAACAAAACCTTTACCGAATACAATCGGTAAAGGTTTTGTTCATTACAATGCATCTAACATTTGGAATTGTGATTTAACTAAGTCAAAATACTCCCCTTGTTGCTCCATCAATTTATCATGGTTTCCTTGTTCTAAAATTTTTCCGTTTTCTAACACAATTATATTGTCCGCTTCACGGATCGTTGATAAACGATGGGCAATCATAATCGCGGTTCTTCCTTTGAGTAATCGTTGCAGTGCTCGCTGGATTTTCACTTCTGTCTCTGTATCTATACTAGCAGTGGCCTCATCAAGGATAATGATCCTAGGATCCGCAAGTAATGCTCGAGCAAAGGATAAAAGTTGCCTTTCTCCAGCAGACAATATGTTACCTCTTTCCTCAACCTCTGTTTGATAACCATCAGCCAACCTGCTAATAAATCCATCAGCACCAACCACTTTTGCCGCTTCAATCACCTCTTGATCGGTTGCCTCAGGACGTCCAAACCGAATATTTTCCATGATCGTTCCTGAAAAAATAAAGGTGTCTTGTAGCACAACACTAATATTTTTTCTTAGACTATCAATTTTCATATCCTTAATATCGTAACCATCAATTTTAACCTTTCCTTTGGTTGGGTCATAAAAACGACTGATTAAATTAGCAATTGTTGATTTCCCTGATCCAGTATGACCTACCAAAGCAACTGTCTGACCTTGTTTCATCTCCAATGAAATTTCATGTAGGGCAACACGGTCATTGTCATAAGAAAACTGAACACGGTCAAACTCAATATGCCCTTTCATATCTTTGAATTCTTCGGCATCTTCTTTTTCCTTCACGTTCGGTTGTTCATCCAAGAATTCAAAAATGCGTTCAGACGAAGCCATTGCCACTAATAATTGATTATAAATTTGACCTAACCGTGAAATAGGTTCCCAAAACATTCCTAAGAAAAATGCAAACGATACAAACGTACCAACGGAAATACCCCCATTTGGTTCTCCAACAATAATTAAATGCGCTCCATATGAAACAAGAATAACAGTACCAATTGCATTACTCATCTCCACAAACGGACCAAAATAGGCACTCTTCTTCATGGCTACTCGTTCTGTTTCATAATTATCTGTATTTACCCCATCAAAAAATTCTGTGTTTTCTTTTTCTTGGGCAAATGATTGCGTTATTCTAATTCCTTGCATACTTTCATTTAAATGAGAATTCAATTTTGATTTTTGTATCCGAACTGCTTGCCATGACCTTCTAATATTTCTTCTTAACTTAGTAGAGATGTAGAACATGATTGGTAATATGACTAAGACTGCTAAGGCTAATTGTGGACTTAATGAGAATAAAATTATGATTATTCCCGCCAACATAACAACATCCATCAATAAATTAATAATCCCATTTGTAAATAATTCTTGTAACGAATTCACATCATTTAAAATTCGAACAAGAATCGATCCAGCTGAACGTTTATCAAAAAAATTATGGGATAGTCGTTGCACATGCGAGAACAAAGAACGACGGAGGTCATAAATGATTCGTTGCCCTAGTATATTCACCCATTTAATTCGAAATACATTACCAACATAGGCTATTAAGTAAAGTAAGGAGATACCTATTATTAACATGGTTAATAAACCAATATCTTTGTTAGCTATTGCAACATCAATCACTACTTTACCAATCAAAATCGGAACAATTAAGCGTATCAATGTTGATATTAACATTGCGATAATTGCACCAGGTAATAAGGTTTTGGCATATGGTTTTACATAGGTTAGTAATCGTAACATTTGCTTCCAATTAAATGGCTTTTCAACTGCTTGATCCAGTGGATAGTAAAACCGATTTAAATGCGGACTCTTTTTGGTTGTTAATTGCTTTGCCACAGTTATTTCCCCCTCCTTTAGTTCACAGCACCCATAATTGCTTGCTTATCTTGGTATTGAATATCGTAAATACGCTGATAAGGTCCACCATTATAAAGCAACTGTTCATGTTGACCACGTTCCACTATTCGCCCATTTTCTAAGACCAATATTTCATCTGCATGTTTTAAAGACGAAATTCGATGCGCAATAATAAAAGTCGTTCTATTGTTCATGACTTCTTTCAATGCTTTTTGAATCTTAAACTCTGTTTCCATATCAACCGCTGAGGTTGCGTCATCTAATATTAATACACTCGGGTCAATTAATATCGCTCGTGCAATTGCAATTCGTTGCTTTTGACCTCCCGATAGTCCCATACCACGCTCACCAAGCATAGTGTCATAACCTTTAGGCATTTGCATAATAAAGTCATGGGCCTGTGCGCGCTTAGCGGCATCGATAATCTCATCCATGCTTGCTCCAGGATTCCCGTAGGCAATATTTTCTTTAATCGTAGTAGAAAATAGAAAGGATTCTTGTAATACAAAGCCAATATTTTTACGTAACATTTTCAAATCTAGTTCCTTTGTCGACATACCATCCACTAATATTTCTCCACACTCCGGTTCATAAAAACGTGTGATCAATTGTGTTATACTTGTTTTCCCTGCACCAGTAGCACCGATTAACCCAACCACCTTTCCTGGAGGTGCATCAAACGAAATATTTTTCAAAGCAGCGTCATCTTCATCCGTGTATGAAAAGGTCACATTTTCAAAGGTAATATGGCCTTCTACTCTCTCAGGTTGTAGCGCTTGTTGACGCTCGACAATACCTTCCTTTGCTTCTAATATCTCCAGTAGTCTTTCCCCTGCTGCCTTCGCTTGTGAAAATTGGTTAACAATAAACCCAAGGTGCATCAATGGTCCTAAGATATAGGTAACCAAACTAAAAAAGGCAACCAATTTACCTAAAGATAGTTGTTCCGTAATCACTAAGTGTCCACCATAGATTAGCAAGGCAACCATACAGATATTTCCAATAAATTCCATAAATGGAAAATATTTAGCCCAAATATTTGATGTATGAATATTAACCTCTCGATAATTCGAGTTATTAGTAGTAAATCGATCAATTTCAAAGTCTTCTTTTGATAAGGATTTTACAGTGTTCATCCCACTAACATTTTCTTGGATTCTAGTATTTAAGCGACCCAGTGATTTACGAACTTTTCGAAAAGCAGGATGTACTCGACGGTCAAAACGATAAACAACAACTGCTAAAAAGGGCATAGCTGCCATCGTAACCAAAGCTAGTGGCACCGAATAATAAAACATGACACTTAAACTGATGAGAATTAATAAGACGATTTTAATTAATTCTTTTAATCCTGCTGCTAAAAAAAACTTCAATCCCTCGACATCCATTGTCAAGCGAGACATCAAGTCACCTGTTCTAGCATTATCATAATACGTAAAAGAAAGTCTTTGTAATTTTTTATACAGTCCATCTCTTAATGTATACACGGTCTTCACACCGAATAAATCGCCGAGGTATTGTTGCGAAAAATTTGCAACCCCTTTCACGATCATGATCAAAATAAAACCTATCGATAAGTATGGTATAAGTTGGTATTGTCCATCTGTTACAACATGATCAATTGTAATTTGTAAGAGCATTGGATAAATAACCGTTATACCCGTTACTAATAAAACAAAAAATAGCGACATAAAAAAGTACTTTTTAAACGGCCAATAAAAAGACTTAAGTTTTTTAAAGGTTTCCAACTAGCTTCCCCTCCCTAGATGGTTTATGTTTTTTAACGTAACTAATAATATATCGAGTTCTGAACTGAATTTCCACCGTTTCGACTCAAAAGTGCAAATTTTTATAAAAATATGTTAAATTAGACTTCTTGTTATTAAAGGTAGCTGTTTCTTTACAGGTGGCTGTCCTCCTATCTAAATAACTTTCTTCATCTTGTCAGATATTCTCTTACATGTTATTATTTTTTTATTAAAGGGTATAACTTGAATAGATTACATAAAAAAGGTATGATCAAAAATAGAATTTGGAAAGGAGTTATTGAATGGACATCATTGAAAATTTGCACCTAGATCTAAACCTTGGTGATATACTTGAAATAGTAATAAAAATCGCCTTACTAATTATTGCTTACTTAATCGTTAAACCTATAGGAAAAAAAATTATCAAAGCATCTATAACAAAAGCAAGTCGAAGAGAAAATGTGTCAGAAGGGCGTATCAAAACATTAGAAAAGTTACTATTAAACGTCTACTCCTATACGATTATTTTCGTCTTCATTGTCACCTTATTTGGGATTGTCGGCCTGCCGTTAGGACCTCTGTTAGCCGGTGCTGGGGTATTAGGTCTTGCCATCGGCTTTGGTGCGCAAGGATTAGTTAGTGATATTGTAACTGGTTTCTTCATCTTGTTAGAGCGTCAAATTGAAGTTGATGATTATGTTACTACTGCTGGTTATGATGGTATTGTCGAAGAAGTTGGTTTACGAACGACAAAGATTAGGAGCTTCGATGGAACACTTAATTTTGTACCTAATCGTGATATTCAAGGAGTTAGTAACCACTCACGCGGAATCATGCGGGCTTTAGTAGATATTGGTATAAGTTATGGAGATGATATTGATCATGCCATGAGAGTTCTGCAAACTGTCTGCGATGAATTCCAACAAGATGACCGATTCGAAGAAGGACCAGATGTGTTAGGGGTACAGAGCTTCGGAAACTCAGAAGTTATATTAAGAGTGCTTGGGAAAACGAAAAACATGGAGCAATGGGCTGTCGAACGTGATATGCGAAAACGAATTAAAGAAGCCTTCGACCACGAAGGAATAGAGATCCCATTTCCACACCAAGTTCATATTATGAAAGAACCAAAATGATAAGCCAAATAGATGCATTGAAAAGTACTTAAATGGCTGCTCCTTGAAGAGCTTAAATGGAATGCGCTGGTAACTAGTACTATTTCTTTTCTTTTCAGAAAAAACGAAGTCCCTTCATGTATGAGGGACTTCGTTTTTTTGGTTATTGAATACGTTGTTCCACTTGTTGACAAACTTCATCAGCAGTCATACCATCAGCATTAATCACAGATGCTTGTGTTGCTGCATTTTGAATTCCCATAACATCTTTATCCTGACCAGAAATAACGCAGCAATCACAATTTTGTGCATCTTGTTCTTGTCTTAGGTCAACAACGTCATGTCCCTTCGCTTGTAATGCTCCTTTTACATCGGCTAATGTGCCTTCAATTCCAATACGAGCCATTTGGATAGTACCTCCTAAGCAATCTTTTTTTGCTTTTATAGATTTCCCAACCGCTGAAGCTCCTATGCATGCCTCGTAAATTTTTGGAGAAGGTATTTACACTTAAGATTGTCGCTTCAATCTTATCGTTCGTTGCATACCAATTGTAATGATTAATCTAACAGTTCTCTAATTGTCTTCTCTACAGTTTCTACTCCAACTGTTAAAGCTTCCTCTTTAGGGTTAAGTTTACTATGATGTAAACCATATTCTGAATCAACCCCTAACCAAAACATAAACCCTGGTATCTCTTTTAACATATAACCAAAATCTTCACCAGTCATCGCTTCCTTTGCTTGCTTCCAAACAAAGTCGCTATTTTCGATTATTTGTTTAAACTTTTCTGTATATGCTTCTTGATTTGTTACTTGATAATAATTCGCACCATAATCGATTGAGATCGTACAGTCATGACTTATTTCAAAACCTTTTATTAATTTTTCAATCTCTGCTTTCACATCAAACATAGTATCGGGATTTAATGTGCGAATCGTCCCCTCAAGCCGGGCATGTTCAGCGATAATATTCTGCACAGTTCCACCAGTAATTTTACCTATCGTAATCACAGCACTATCCAATGGATCTATCCGTCTAGCCACTATTTGCTGCAATTGGGTGACAAAATTGCTTGCTGCCACCACCATATCATTTGTTAGATGTGGGTATGCAGCATGCCCGCCTTTACCTTTAAAATCGAGAAATAATTCACTCGTATTTGCGAATAACAATCCTGGTTTTGAAGATACGGTAGCAACTGGAAGTTCTGGGGCAATATGTAATGCAAAGATAACATCTGGTTTCCAAGCTTGAAATTCATCCGACTGAATCATGGGTAACGCTCCACCAGGACCTTCTTCAGCTGGTTGGAAAATAAACACAACATGATCTTTAGCAGGTTGATTGGCTAATCTTTCTAATGCACCTAACGCAATGGTCATGTGAAAATCATGACCACATGCATGCATGTTTCCAATATGGGTTGATTTAAATTCGTAACCTGTTTCTTCCGTGATTGGCAATGCATCAATATCCGCACGATACGCAATTGTCTTGGACGGATTCGTTCCTTCTACTCTTACAAGAATTCCTGTTTTCCACGTTTTCAACGATAAATGTTCTTGCGGAAATTTTTTTATTATATCTAATAGGTAACTTTGCGTTTTATATTCTCGAAATCCCAACTCAGGGATCTGGTGTAACTGCTGCCTTATCTTTACTAATTGATCACCATTCATTGATAACTTCTCCTTTTCTTTCAAATACGATAGATTGCTTAGTTAATCTATTTGCTAAATGAAAAAGCAGGAGAGTATTAAATCCCCTGCTTTTTCACTCTACTCATCTAATTTTCTTAAAGCTGTCATAATTTCTGTTTTAGTTTTCGTCTGATCGTCGATTTCTTTGATTACTTTAGCAGGTGTGCCGGCTACCACTGTATTAGCTGGGACATCTTTTGTTACGATTGCACCTGCAGCTATAACGGCTCCTTCACCCACTCGTACTCCTTCAAGTACAACTGCATTTGCACCAATTACAACTCCATCTTCAATTACAACTGGATTAGCAGAAGGTGGCTCAATCACACCTGCTAGTACAGCACCTGCACCAACATGGCAATTTTTACCAACAGTTGCTCGTCCACCAAGACTCGCATTCATATCAATCATAGTACCTTCACCAATAACAGAACCAATATTAATCATTGCCCCCATCATAATGACCGCACCATCACCAATAGATACTTGATCTCGAATCACAGCTCCTGGTTCGATTCGTGCATTGATCCCTTTTAAATCTAATAATGGGATAGCAGAATTTCTTCGATCATTTTCAATTACATAATCTTCTATTTGACTTTCATATGTAGTAAGGGCTTCACTGATATCTTTCCATTCACCAAATAACACACCTGTTTCAGCATCAACAAACGCCTTAATTGAATCAACAAATTTGATTTCATTCAATTGGCTTCCTTTAATATAGACCTTAACTGGGGTAGATTTTTTACTGTTAGAGATAAATGAAATAATCTCGTGTGCATCCATCATCTTCACTAATATTCCCTCCACTTTTCATTTTCTTTTTATACTTTATCAGAATTCTAAAACAAAATATAGTAAAATGATAGTCAAATCAATAAAAAAATAACCTCAGCCCCTGATAAATAAATAGCAGGAGACTAAGGGTTAACTTATAGTAATGTACTATATTTGTTCACGTGAAGATATTTATTCAACTGCTTTAAGATTGCTCTTCTTGTCAAAATACCATCAAAATAACCATCATGATCAACAACACAGACAAATGCATGATTAATAACCGTCTTAAGACAGGTAAGAAAATCATCTTCTTTGGTTAAACATGGAATATCAGTATTCATTACTTCATCCACTTTTATGTCTGATAGCCTTTCCATTTCAAATCGTTCAAGTCCTAGTACTCGGTCTAAAATAGCATTTTTTCCTATTATTCCTTTAAATTTATAGGTTGCGTCGAGAACAGGGACAGCTGCATAACCAGATTTCACTAAAACTAACAAGGCATGTTCTAATGGGTTTCCCAACTGGACATGCGCCACTTTTTCGGAGGATATGATCAATTCCTCCACTGTTATTTCGGTTAAACTTTTTCCTTCGACACTTGTCATCGTATCACTCCTTTACATGCAGTTGAAGGAGCCACTCACGTTTTACACGCACTACACATATTTTATCATAAAACAAAAAATGACACCAACCCTTTCCATTACATTATTATGCAATAAAAGCGTCCAACTGTACTTTTATACGCCCAATAAGGAAAAATTAAACATACATCAACCAAAAGAAACTTCAAATAATAAGTTTGAGAAACTCGATTTAAAGAGGGGAATGGATGATGACAACTTATACATTTACAAGGAAAGAAGAATTAGTTCATGCGATCACCCACGGTGTTGGCATATTCCTTAGTAAAGTCGCCTTTATCGTATTGCTTATTTTTGCTTTGTACAATGGTGACTTTTGGCATTTGCTTTCTGCCACTATATTCGGAAGTACCATGTTATTCATGTACCTTGCTTCGACTATTTCTCACGCTTTACCAGCGGGGAAACTTAAGGATTTTTTTCAAATAATCGACCACTCTGCTATCTACTTATTTATTGCTGGGACATATACACCGATTTTGTTGATTCCATTACGCGGCGACATCGGATGGACATTATTTATTATTGTTTGGGGAATTGCAGTTTTGGGGATAATTTTCAAAATTTTTTTTGTTAAGAGGTTTCTTGTTTTATCTACTTTATTTTATATCTTGATGGGGTGGCTAATTACGATTGTTTGGGAACCATTAGCAAACGCTATGCCACAAAATGGCCTTACCTATCTTGTTATTGGTGGATTATTGTATACAGTTGGCGCAGTTTTTTATGTTTGGCGTAAATTTCACTTTCATCATGCGATTTGGCATATATTTGTGTTAGCCGGATCTGCCTGTCACTTTATCTCCATTTTCTGTTATGTTATGTGAGAGAGTTTCTTTCGTATTATTTTCCTGTACAGAACTGAGTAAAAAATGCCCTTACTGTTAAGGGTATTTTTTTATTTTCCAAATTGTTATAGGTTAACAACAATGTCGAGTTTTAACTAATTTTAAAATGAATCCAAAATAAACTTGATAAGATGTTATAATAGAATTGCTGTCTATTATATTATTGAAAGGTTAACAAATTTATGAATAGAAGATCTTTTTTAAAACATATAGCAACAAGCACCCTTGCCTTATTTGGTTTAAGTGGTGGCACTTACTTTTATGCCAAGGAAATTGAACCAAGATTACTAACAGTACATACTGAAACGATTGTTTCACCAAAAATCCCAAAGGAATTTGACGCATTCAAAATAGCTCAATTTAGTGATACCCATATTGGTTTTCATTATAGTTTGGATCAATTCGAACAACTTGTCATTAAATTAAATGAACAAAAACCAGATCTTGTCGTTTTCACTGGTGATCTTGTTGATGCTCCAGATACATATAAATGGAATAAAAGGTTAATTCGCATATTATCTACGATCCAAGCGCCTTATGGAAAGTTCTGGATTTACGGCAATCATGATCATGGCGGTTATGGGACTGATATTGTGAAAGAGGTTATGGATAAAAGCGATTTTACGTTACTACAAAACAGTCATACAACCATAAAAAAGGACAATGCTTCTTTTTTACTTATTGGTCTAGATGATGTCATGTTAGGTAAACCTGATGTCCGTGCAGCAACAAAACAAACAAATAATGACCTTTTTTCGTTACTACTGGTCCATGAACCAGACTATGCTGACGTTGTGCAAAACTATCCGGTTGATGTACAATTGTCAGGTCATAGTCACGGGGGTCAAGTCCAAATTCCGTTCTTTGGTCATGTTTACACTCCAACTTATGCACAAAAATATGTTGAACACAATTACAAAATTGGACCGCATCCATTATATTTGTATGTAAGTAGAGGGATTGGCACCACCCGACTTCCGTACCGATTCCTATGCAAACCTGAGATTACCATGTTTGAATTAGAACACGTAGATTCTAAAGATTTCTAACAGAAGGGATTATTCTCACAATTCCATACTGTTGCCATTTTCAGAAAAATTGTGTAAGATTATATCAAATATAGTTGAAAGGAGGGGAATAGATGACAACCCAACAGGATAGCCTAGAATCCATTGCACAGGCTCTGTTTATTGTGAATCGACATGCCAAAACAGCACTTGAACCAAAACAATTATATCATTTAAAAAAACATACAATCACAAAATTACTCAAGGAAAATCGAGCTACAAAGGTTGGTCTTCACTTTTCTGATCACCCCAAGTTTAGTCACCAACACTCCACATTGCTTGTAAAAGTAAGTGATTACTATTTCCATATACCTCCTACAAAAGAAGATTTTAAAACAATGAAACATTTAGGAAACGTGGATAAAAATTATCGTAATCCTAAACCACAAATGTCATTATCACATGCGAAAAAAGTTTTAAGTAATTATTTAAATTGGTCTTTATCTGAAATGAATAAACCAAGAAACAAAAGGACTCACTCCACTTATTTTACTCCTTCGTCTCTTGGACAAAGAATTGACCGATCACCTTATCAAAGACGCTATCCAAATAGAAAATCAAAACCACTAAAGAGAGACCGTTAAATTCGGTCTCTCTTTAGGAATATTACTCCTTCTCATATTTAGCATTAATCATTTCGAATGATTAAATAGACAATTAGTCCAATCACAGGAAAAAACAATGTTCCCACTAATACAATTACTGCATATTCTTTACTATTCCCTTTAGCTCTAGCATCTCTATACGCCCATATACTCGTAATAATATCCAGAATAAATACAGTCAAAATAATAAATAAAAATAATAAAACCATTTCCAACATAAACTCCTCCTTTATATATAAGATATACGAGTTTATGCTATGAAATGTTTCACCGTCTTTCAAACCTTTCATTTAAAAAGGTAACTTACATAGAATTTGTTTTTTGTTGTTTTAAATGTGTGAGGATACTCCTTGTGATGTGAATAACAAATAAACCAATTCCGAAAAATATAATCCCTAACGATATCGTTGCTATCATCTCCATTGTGCCATATTCACTTGCACTTCCCCGCTTTAATTGAACCAGCGCAATGATAACTAGAAAAAAAAGGCTTCCTATTATATACGTTAGGACTCGATCCCACTTAAGCGCAACTAGCAATCTTAATAAAGGACTTAACAAATAATAGCATATAAAAACGCCAATGAATCCCATTAAAAAATGAATATGTTGTTCCGTTATACCTAGAGGTGGCAGCTGAGCCTTATTAATTAGCCAACTCTGTCCATTAAAATAGAAAAAACTCATAAAAGGTTCCATAACCAACTCTCACCTTTCACTTTTTTCTACATTTTTGTCCTTTTTTTAGTCCATTATACTCGTTCATCAAAATTTTCTGACTTATACAAAAGCAATAGGCGGTTCACTTTTCATTAAATAACTAAATAGATTTATCAGTTCAAATTATACTTATGGAGAAAAATCACAGTAAAACTGTGATTTTTCTCACCAATTATTCAATCAAATTACGGTAAGATTAAGTCATCAAATGAAGGAGGTAATGCAAGATGACTACATTTACAAAGGAACACACTCCAGCTGAAATAGTAAAAACATTTCCAAAGGCAGCTGATTTATTTAAACAGTTTAAAATAGACTTTTGTTGTGGTGGAGACAAGCCATTACATCAAGTATTTGAAAAGAAAACAGAACTAGATGGTGAGCAAGTACTAGAACAACTTAATTCCTTTTATTCAGAATGGATAGATAAGGGGAACGTAGGAACTGACTGGGATACTGTTACGAGTTCTGAATTAATCGACCATATTATCGAGCGTCATCATAACTACTTACATGAAGAGCTTCCTGCACTTGAACAATTTGTTGTTAAGATTGCTCGTGTACATGGTGGAAACCACCCTCACCTACTAGAGTTACAGATGCTTTATGACCATTTTAAAGCAGACATGGAAGCACATTTAGCTGAAGAAGAAACCGAAGTATTTCCAAAAATCCGTGAATACGAAAAAAATCCAAATCCAGAACTTCTTCAAACAATCAATGAGTTAAATGATGATATGGAGAGTGAGCACCAAGCAACAGGTGATCTCTTAAGTCAAATGAACGAATTAACAAATGACTTCAATCCTCCTGCAGATGCTTGTAACTCCTATCGAATCACATACGCACGATTAGCAGAATTAGAGGCAAATACATTTGATCATATCCATCTTGAGAACAATATCTTATTTAAAAAACTTGCTTAATTAAAAAAACATGTAAAAGGCTATCCCTTATTTCATTACTCCTTCTCTTCAGGAAGAGGGAATGGAATCGCGGGGATAGCCTTTTTAAATGAAAATTTTTTTGTTCCATTTGCTTCTGGTGTGATATGATCAATTTACATATTTAATTTTTTTAGTTAATTGTTCGTGTCTCTTTTCTAACTGCTCTTCAATTTTAGTCATGGCTTGGTGATCACTTAGCAACTCTTGTTTATTTTGGTTTACTAATTCTTCAAAAGATAGCTTACGAGGTCTCATTTTCTGCTCACTCCTTTACTAGTAATACGCTTTCATTATAATACATAACAAGGGGTAATATATCGGAATTGTTTGAACATTTTGTTAAATTTTATTGAACGGAGGATTCATTTGGAACATCTTATTAATAACAACGTAAAAAGTATTGAAATATCAGGTATTCGAAAATTTTTTAACATGGTTTCTGATCATAACGATGTATTGTCGTTAACAATTGGACAACCAGACTTCTACACACCCGATCATGTTAAACAAGCTGCCAAACAGGCAATTGATGAAAACCGAACCACATACACACATAACGCGGGAATCCTACCATTACGAGAAGCAATAGCAAGTTTTGTAAACAAAAAATATAATTTAACATATCAAGCTGAATCAGAGGTTATTGTAACGGTAGGTGCTTCACAAGCAATCGATATCACATTACGAACCATTTTGCAGTCAGGTGATGAAGTTTTATTACCTGGCCCTGTTTATCCAGGGTATCAACCATTAATCACGCTTGCTGGTGGTGTTCCCATCCATGTGGATACTAGAGGTAATAACTTTAAGTTCACAGCAGATCTAATTAGAGAGAACATCACCGATAAAACAAAATGTATTATTTTACCATACCCTTCCAATCCGACTGGTGTGACATTGACCAAAGAAGAATTACAAGAAATAGCGAATGAATTACAAAACCGCGATATTTTCATTCTCGCTGACGAAATCTACAGTGAGTTGATTTATGAACAGGAACACGTATCTATTGGGACATTTGAACAAGTAAAAGAGAAAACCATTATAATTAATGGTGTCTCAAAATCTCATTCTATGACAGGTTGGCGCATTGGGTATCTACTAGCACATGAATGGCTTGCGAAACATATACTTAAGGTTCATCAATATAACGTTTCCTGCCCTACTTCTATAAGTCAATATGCTGCATTAGAAGCCTTGACAAATGGGCAAGAAGATTCACAATATATGAAAAAACATTACCTAGAAAGAAGAGAATTTGTTTATGATCGACTTCAGGAGATGGGATTAGAAGTGGTTAAACCTGATGGCGCCTTTTACTTTTTCCCAAAATTTTCAATTGAAGAAGGAACATCTTTTGATTTAGCATTGCGATTAGTTCGTGAAGCAAAGTTGGCACTCGTGCCTGGAGATGCTTTTTCATCTTACGGACAAGGATATCTACGAATTTCTTATGCTTACGACATGGAAACATTAAAAAAAGGAATGGATCAGCTCCAGTCGTTTCTGACAGCTCATTCTATGATTGGGAATTGAAAAGAACAAAGGCTCGGGGCGCCCGGTTAGCGACGAACGAACTGCGCCTGCGCATCACAGGTGGTTTGGTGTTGTCGCTCAGGAGCGGCGGACTAAACGGGACATTCATTCCGCAGGAGATAAAGGAAGACATGCCACTGCAAAAGGGGTATGCCGACGCTGGACGCAAAGTCCGCTTTTAGTCGGCCTTCCCTCTAAGTGAATCGATGTTGACTTATTCAAAATGTTCGACTAAAAACGTCACGTCCTGTGACAACATCGAACTGACCTACATCCTCGAAAAAGAAAATCGCTTTTTCTTCGTGCGAAGTTTCGCTGTCGTAGTTTTCCTTGTCCTGTAGGCCCGAGGTGAGGGGAGTTGCGCTACAGATTTAGCGCTTCGCGGACGTGGCTTACACTGCAATTAGTTCTCCACAGCGGCACAGTTTTATAACTTCCCAGACAATGAAAAAGGGCTATTGCTTCAATCTAAGCAATAGCCCTTTTCTTTAACATACTAAACAACAACTACTCACGTATGACCCATTAGGCAAAACCTTATTACCCTCGATCAAAGATGTTAAATCCGATGAACATAACTAAAACGAGTAACAAAACAACGGAAAAAATCGTTTCCATATTAGCTCCCCTCCCCACTCTTCTAGTTTAAACAGTTTTTGGATTATTGTTGAACTATGTAATGTGTGATCACTTAACTCTTCTACCATTTATTTTATCATATAATTCAAATCGTTATAACAAAAGTATCCGATTATATATTATAATAAAGGGAAACTTCCCTCACAGAGTATTAGCCTACACCGATCTGAGGGGAAAGTGAAAGTTTATTCGCACTTAAACATTTCCGTCTCATCTGATGTTTTGAACGGGAGTCTTATGGACGGTTGTACCTGAATAAAGATTCTAGTATTTTTATTAATTGGACTTTATTTATAAATTTAGTTACATATTGGGAACAACAATCATTTAGAATAGACTATGTTATGTACTCATTCTTGCCTATTTATCTAGTAAACTAATGTAATGGAAGAGACAATAAGAAAGTCACTACCTTTTTGAAAGAAAGTAGGAGTTATTCATGTTACATTGTCCTTATTGTGGATGCCAAGTGAAGGAGGATGAAATCTTTTGTACCCAGTGCGGTCGTAAATTACCAGATGATTTAGTAGATCGTATTCCTTCTAAAAATAACAATAACTATCGATTATGGTTACTTCCGTCGATATTATTTATAATCATCTTCTGCTCCATTATTTGGTATGATTTTCATCTTGAAAACAATACAGAAAAGGCACAATCATTATATAAACAAGGAGAAGCATTAACCTTAGAAGGAGACTATCAAGAAGCATTGACAGTATTTGAAGAAGCGTTACAATACAAATCTCAGTTTCCGGCAGCAACAACTAACAAAAACTTTGTTAAAAGAGCTATCGAAATAGAAGCTGATTTACAAGAGGTTGAGTCTCTTATACAAAACAAAGAGTTCCAATCAGCTTTAACACATATTGATGAAGCAGAAAATAAAGTGAAAATCTATAATGGAGAAGCAGTACGACAATTAATTAATAAAATTGTGACGAAACGAAAACAAACACAACTTTCTCAGTTAACATCCAAGTTAGAGCAATCACCAACCATTGATGAAATAAAAGACTTATTATGGGAAGCGGAAGCCATTCAAACAGAAGAAGCAAATAGTATTGCGAATGATTTAAAAAATCAAATTATAGCATTTATATCTAGTACAGCGAGTGAACAATTAAAACTTAATCAATTTACAGATGCACGAGCAATTGTGAATGATGGCTTGAAATATGCACCTGATTCAGAAAAACTTCAAAGTTTAAAAACAACCATTGAAAAAGAAAAAGCAGCTTTCGAAACGAAACAACAAGAACGAATTGAACAAGCTTTAAATGCTGCAGAACAGGAACGCCAACAAAATCAGAACAATGCTGTTGAACTAGTTGAAATTGAACTAGAAGAAGATGACAATCAAGAACTCGTTGTATCAGGTGAAATCAAAAGTGTTGCAACAGTGCCTATCAATTCCATTTCAATTGAATATGTCATCTATGACAAGGATGAAAACGAAATATTAACCAATGAAGTCTATGTTTACCCAGACACTTTATATCCAGATGAAGAAGGGAAATTTGACTATACCCATTACGATCTAGAGCTTGATCTTGAAGAACTTGAAGTGAACACAGAAACAATCAAATGGTTTCTCGACTAACAAACAAAGACGTAAGCGCTGAAGTTTACACCTAATTATCTTTTAAATAAATCATGTATCCATTTACATAACGGAGTGAGATAATGAATAAAAAACATAGCACCTTCCCAATTGTGTTATCGATCATCATCTTATTGAGCGGAGCCAGTACGATTTATGCGATGAATCATAAATGGTCTAATCAAACGATTGATATTAAAAACACACTAGCTACCCAAGTAACAGAACAGCAAGAAACACTTGATCTAAAGTCCATTATTCATGAGGCTCAGAAGAATGTCGTACAAATTGAAGCTACCACAAAATCATCCAATGACAATCTTGGTTCAGGATTTATTTATAATGAAAAAGGCGATATTATTACCAATGCCCATGTAGTGCAAGATGCATCGTCAATTTATGTTAAAACTGCTAACGCGAGGACTTATACAGCTGCATTAGTTGGAATCGGTGAAAACGAAGATATCGCAGTCATTCGTGTTCCACAACTAGCAAACCAGTCACCTGCTGTTGTCGATGAGGATTATAACGCTGAATTAGGTGATGAAATTATAGCAGTTGGAAGTCCATTAGGTTTCCAAAACTCTGTAACCATTGGTATTATCTCTGGGACAGATCGCTCCTTTTCTATCGATGATTATGACTACAATAACGTTTATCAAATTTCAGCAAATATCACTAATGGAAACAGTGGTGGTCCATTAATTAATCGAGAAACCGGGAAGATAGTTGGCATTAATTCTGCTGGAATCAACGAGGAAGGCATAGGCTTTAGTATTCCGATTCATACTGTATTGGATAATGTCCGTATCTGGTCTGAACAAGCAGACAACAAAACATTAAACTATGATAGTCTGATGAATACCGCACAAAGTGATAACCCTGAGCAATTGAAAGAAGATGCTACGTACATCGTAAGTTATTTCTTCGACAACTTAAGCATAAGAGATTATATTACCGCTTATACGTTATTGGGCAGTGACTGGCAAACGAAAACAAATTATCAAAGTTTCCGAGAGGACTATGTCCATATGATGGAAAATGAACCGTCTGACATGCAAACAACTTATCTTGAAGAAGAAAAAAGAGTCCAAGTTACCATACAAACGGATAGCCTCATGAAAGAATCTAGTCAAAAAACAAGAAGAAATGTGTACGAATATACCTTTTATGTCGGAATAGAAAATGGCCAACTAAAAATGTTGGATGGCAATCGTTCACTTGTTGATTCGGAACCACTTGAAGAAAATTCTAGTGATGGATAAAGTGAAACTTCACTCAGTGGGGACTCCCCCCCACTGATGTAACTATCTCAAGTAAATACCGCTGGCCCTCCCCACTGCTCTTCTTTAGTTTTTCATCTCGCATATTTGAAGCAGGATAATACCAGTTCCATGCAGGATAGACCTTGTACAAGCCCAAATATGAAGGAATTAGGTAAACGTCTATACATATTTGGTTGTTTAGCCATATAGTATAAGTGTAATCTTTCAGGAGGTGAGTATGTATATGTCACACTTTGGTTATGGAGCACCATATGGCGGTACTGTTTATGGAGCACATTGTGGTGGATATGGATATGGCTATGGAGCTGGAACAGGATATGGAAATTCATTTGCTTTAATTGTTGTTCTATTCATTCTACTCATAATTGTAGGGACTGCATTTTACGCATAAATAACAGATGAAAAGCGATAGAATAAAGCCGTACACCCTATTTTAAGGGTGTACGGCTTTGTTAAAAAATAAACTTTTCTTGTTTAGGAAGAATCTACTCCATCTCAGTGCCTATCTAGTCTCATGTCAATCCCCTATGCAAAAGCATATACGTCGATGTGGGACTACATCCACTCGAACTTTTGCTCAAACTTAATCCTTCTCTAACTGATTCTCACCACCAATAATCGAGTGTACAGTAGGCTTCTTCTTTCCTATTCGTAGATCTTGATCACTTAACTTTCCTTTAAATAATACATTTATATGCTGATCCATTTCGTTAATTGCAATCAATGTAGACAAAAAAGTTGCTGGTTGATTTGTTTCTTTGGTTATTTTTGCTTGTAGTACTAATTCATTGTTCGCTTCTTTCAAACTAGTAAAATAAGTTAAATACTTTTTATCTAACAAACATTCTAACACCCATTGACTATCCTCATCCTCGCGATCAATGATCAAACCATCAAGTATTGGGAATGCACATACTCTAACTTCTTTTTCCAGCGTTTTAATAAGGTCTATTGAGATTAATTTAAATGTTTTCATCGGAACCTCCACCTATGCACCTATTATCTCTGTTCAATTTCCATTAAACCTGTTTTTACTACTTACTCACACACATCCATTTTAACAATAGGCTCGTATTATTTCTAATTTTACATAATGTACAAACTTTTTGTTAAATTGATATCCTCTATTAAAACCAAATCATGTATACTAGGGGTAAACATGCCTTTCTTGCATTTATGTATTAAATTGGAGTGATAAAATTGCGATGGATAATCTTTTTAATATTACCCTTGACCTTAATTGCATGTTCAAATGATGAACAAGCCCCCACAATCGAAAAAGATGATGTTCAGACAGAAGAATCTGATCCCAAACCTTCAATTGTAGAAAAACCAAAGCAAAACGAGACCGATAAACCTGTCAAAACGGTTCTAGAATTTAAACTTCCGAATGAGGTAGTATCTATTCATTTAGATGGTGTCCCCATTTTACAACAATATTTATCATCAGTTGAGAACAGACAACAAGCAGCAGATAAAATGACATTAACCCCTCTCAACGTCCCTGAAAAAGATGATTTATATTTATTAGAATTTTCTTGCATCGAAAACAAGTGTTCTTATTTATTATTAGATCGGGAACAGGATGGTAGATCATTTTTAATTGCAGATCTTGCTAAATTCGCAAACATGCATGTGTCACCAAACCAAGAGAAACTCTTATTTATTTTTAACCGAAATCCATTTCAAAAAGACAACAATGACATCGTAACATCTAAAATAGCTGTCATGGATTTAAAAAAATGGGAGTCAACACCAGTTGCTACAACGAACCACCTAGTCATTCGAGACTATATGTGGCCAATACAAAACTCAAAATGGTTAGATAATCAAACCATTTCTATAGATATACCTGCATTAGAAGGTCCAACAAACGAAACATTAGAACAATGGTTTAAATCAAACAAAGAAACAAAAACCATCAAACTAAACATCCATAACCAATAATAACTGTTAGAAGACAAAAAAGCACTAACCTGTTATGAAGAAAGTAGGAATATCAAGTTAGCGCTTTTTATTATGTGCAATTATTCAAATTGTAGGTCTTTTTCTAGCTTTATATTCATTTCTTCTTCATTCATTCTAAATTGACACTGCGCATAAAGAACATATTTTCCTTTATCACGGAAAGTAAAAATTAGCGGTTGTTCTGAAAGGTATATGTCACCAGGTTCCAACACCCTACGTACAGGACTTCCGGTATATGCGTGTCTAGTATGATCGATTGAAACAGCTATAAGTGGTGTACGGTGTTCGATCATCACAGGGTCTGATCCAGTATATTCCAATGAACGTAATACTTGAAATCCTTCCTCTGTATTTTCCACCCTCAAGTGTAGAATAAAGTCACCGTGTTCAGTATTCATTATAACTGGTTCGGACAATTTTGCATTTGTCCTCTCTTGTAATATATAGACAATTGCTAAACCAATAGATAAGATAAATGATATCATTATAATCCGCTTCAACAAACCTACCCCTCCACTTTAACCAAAGCATATCCAATCGAATAGACGATTTTACGATCCAAAACGTTTCACTTTAATCCATTCTTATTACTATACTTCCATTTTAAGTTTTCATCAAAAAACGGAAATATTTAGAAAGCATATTTCATCGTCTACTGCGTCAATTTATAAGTGTACCTCATAAAAAAGGAGGAACCATTAATGACTGTTGCAAGTCAAGTAAAACAAACCGTAGCAGGATTAAAAAGTGCTCAAGCTAGTTTAGAGACATTTGCTCTTCAAACGCAAAACAAACAAGCAAAACAAATGTACCAGAATGCAGCTCAACAAGCGCAATCCATTGTACAAACGATTGAACCACGCGTTCAACAAATCGAACAAGAAGAACCACAATATAAACAACAATAATAGACGCGTAGAAGGTTGGTTAGGCCAACCTTCTACTAGTTAACATTTAGGGTGATGCATATGAAAAAAATAGTCCTTCTGATCTTTATTAGTGTTTTGTTTTTAGTAAGTTGTGCAACAAATGAAGAAGATAATCGTTTAACGAGCGAATCTAGTCAAGATATCACAAAAATAAGTAGTAATACACCGATCGACCAGTCTTTTACTAACAAAGTTAAAGAGGAAGTTTTAAATAGGGAAGATATTAAGGGCGTTCGTGGCGTTAACACAAAAGACGAACTGCTGTTAGCAATTGAGGTCGAAGAAATTAAACAATTTAATGAGCAAGATATAGAAAAGGAAATAAAAAAAACATTAGAGAAAAAATATCCAAATAAAAATTTTAAAATATCATCAGATCAAAAAATTTTTATTGAACTTGATGACCTAGAAAAGAAAATACAAAACAACAAAGTGGATAAAAAAGAGTTGGAAAAAAAGTACAAAAATATTAAAAAATTATTAGATGATCCAGCGTAATAAGAGAGGGACGATTTTATGTCAAATAATAAGAAAAAAAACTTAACACCAACACAACAAGACTATCAATCATTCGCTAAAGATCGTGAAGTAAAACGTCCTGTAGTAAAAAATTGCATTAGAGCTTTTATTGTCGGTGGGTCCATATGTACGATCGGTCAAGCCATCTCAACTTTTTACATGCATTTCTTCAAATTCACGGAACAAAATGTCGCAAATCCAACTGTTGCAACCTTGATTTTTATCACGATGTTACTAACTGGATTTGGCGTCTATGACCATTTTGCTCAATTTGCAGGAGCAGGTACTGCAGTTCCTGTTACAGGGTTTGGTAATGCTGTTATCTCAGCAGCAATCGAGCATCGTACAGAAGGGTTTGTTCTTGGTGTTGGAGGCAATATGTTTAAATTGGCAGGTTCTGTCATTGCATTTGGTACCTTTTCTGCCTTTGTAATCGCCTTAATTAAGACATTACTAATTCAATGGGGGGTATTGTGATGTTAGCAGGTCACAGAACATGGATATTTGAGAATCAACCTGTGATTGTATCTACAGGGACTGTTGGCGGTCCATTCGAAGCAAATGGCAATATCCCAAACGATTTTGATTTACTCCACTCTAATATGTGGATTGGGCAAGATTCGTTTGAAAAAGCTCATAAATTATTGATGGAAGAAGCAAGTCAACGAGCAATGGAAAAAGCTGGCATTCAAAAAGAACAAGTCCAGTTTTTTTTAGCCGGTGATTTAATTAATCAAATCACCCCAACTAGCTTTACCGCAAAAACACTGGGCACCCCCTATTTTGGATTATTCGGTGCCTGTTCAACTTCTATGGAAGGTTTAGCTTTAGGCGCCTTTATTGTGAATGCAGGTGGAGCAAAATATATACTTACAGGAGCTTCTAGTCACAATGCTGCTGTTGAAAAACAGTTTCGTTACCCTACGGAATATGGTGGGCAAAAACCACCAACAGCACAATGGACGGTGACTGGAGGTGGTGCCGCTTTATTAACGGATAAGGGAGAAGGTCCTAAAGTTACTTCTGCCACAATCGGGAAAGTTGTTGATATGGGGTTATCAGATCCGTTTAACATGGGCGGGGCAATGGCGCCAGCTGCCGTCGATACCATCGAAGCACATTTAAAAGAACGAAACGTAGATCCATCCTACTACGACTTAATCATAACTGGTGATTTAGCGCATATTGGACGTGAAATTGCCCTCGATTTATTCAAGAAACACCAAATCACTATAACAGAAAAACAATTTGTGGACTGTGGTTTGACCATTTATAAAGAGGATCAACCAGTTCAAGCTGGTGCTAGTGGTGCAGCATGCTCTGCAGTCGTAACCTATGGCCACTTCTTGAATCGCATGAAAAAAGGTGAAATAAATCGCATCCTAGTTGTTGCCACGGGGGCATTATTATCACCGTTATCTTCACAACAAAACCAAAGTATTCCATGCATCGCACATGCCGTATCAATTGAAAACGGAGGTGTTTCCTAATGGTCTTTGTTTGGTCCTTCTTAGTTGGTGGGCTTATATGTGTAATTGGACAAATTATGTTGGACATATTCAAGCTCACTCCTGGTCACACCCTTACTACCCTTGTTATTTCTGGGGCAATTTTAAGCGGATTTGGCCTTTATGACAAATTAATTGATTTTGCTGGAGCAGGTGCTTCCGTTCCTATTACAAGTTTTGGTAATTCGTTAGTACAAGGGGCTATGCAAGAGGCAGAAAAACACGGGATAATTGGAGTTGTAACGGGAATGTTTGAAATTACGAGTTCAGGGATAAGTTCCGCAATTATTTTTGGTGTACTTGGTGCGATATTATTTAAACCAAAAGGGTAAGGAGTAATAATATGACAGTTGATTCTCAAGTAAAACAAAGCTTAGCAAGTGTTAAAAGTATTCAATCTAGCATATCTAGTCTTACAGCTCGATCACAAGATAAACAAGCCATAGAAATTTTCCAACAAGCACTGCCAATATTGGATGAAATTAAGAATGATTTGCAGCAACGTGTTGGGCAACTAGAGCATGAAGAAGAACAGTATAAAGGTTTCTAAGAAAGCGCATTTCAAGAAACTTGGGGTTGTTTAAGCCTAATAGCCTGTCGTGACGCAAAACCGCTAATTGCGGGAAGCGTCACAACACAGCTGAACCAAAATTAAAGAAGTAGCCTAACTATATCAAGTAAGGAGTTTTAATATGCCAGAATGGGGAAATATTTTAATTCGTTCTATTAGCCTTGTCGTTATTGTTTTTATTGTAGCTAAGATTTTTGGAAAAAAACAATTAGCACAATTAAGTGTATTCGAATATATGGTTGGAATTGTTATTGCAATGATCGCGGCTAACCTATCAATTGGTTATAACATTCCAGTTGCCCACGGCTTACTTGGATTAATGACATGGTTTTTCATTCCTCTTGCTTTAAGTTTTCTAGCCATTAAAAGCAAACCTGTCCGAGATTTTATACGTGGAAAAGGAACTGTTTTTATTAAAGATGGAAAAGTAATGGAAGACAATTTAAAGAAGGAACAATTTAGTTCGGATGAATTATTGCAAAAGTTACGAAAGAAAAATGTATTTCAAGTAGCCGATGTAGAGTTTGCTGTATTAGAAGCTGATGGGGATCTTAGTGTGTTACCCAAAAAACAAAAACAACCGCTAACCCCAAAGGATATGGGAGTAACGGTTGCACCAATAAAAGAGCCCCAAACAGTAGTAATGGACGGGAAAGTAATGTATGAGCCGCTAGCAACTGCTGGTTTAAATAAAAACTGGTTAGAGACGGAGCTTGATAAACTTGGCGTTAGTATTGAAAATGTCTATTTGGCGCAGGTAGACGGATACGGACAATTAAATATTGATCTTTTTGATGATCAATTACAAACACCTTCACCACAAGAAAAAGCCCTACTATTGGCAACCATGAAAAAAACGCAAGCAGATTTAGAACTGTTTGCCCTTAATACAGAAAATAAAACAGCCAAACAAATGTATACAAAAGATAGTCAACAACTACAACAAGTGATTGATCTTGTTAAGCCTTTTTTATCAGATTAAAATACTAGTCAATCTTAATGGCTACTTTTCCAAACTGATTGGCATGTTCTAAATAGTGAAAAGCTTCTTTTGCTCGATCTAGATTAAAACTAGTGGAAATTTCAGAATGAATGTCATGATCCTTCATTAAACCTAACATTTCTCTAAATTCTTGACGACTGCCCATTGTTGAACCAAGTAATTGATACTGGCCGTAAAAGAATTGTCGGATATTGATCGTAACATTATCTTCTGTCGATGAGCCAAATGTCACGATTTTTCCACCTTTTTTCAACACGGACAAGGAACGGTTAAACGTAGCAGCTCCTACACTTTCAATCACCAAATCGATCGTCTCTTGTTGTAATTGTTCGTCCCAGTCACTTGCTGTATCAATCGCAACATCTGCTCCAATTTCTAATGCTTTTTCTCGTTTCTTTTGATCTCTTGACGTTACGATCACTCTCGCTCCAATAGCTTTTGCAAATTGAATCATGAAAGTAGCAACTCCACCTCCTGCTCCAGGAATAAAGACAGTATCTGTAGTCTTTAACTTTCCTTTTGTAAATAGAGCACGGTAACCAGTTAAAGCAGATAATGCGAACACTCCTGCTTCTTCCCAGCTCATATACTCTGGTTTCTTCTCTACCTGCTCGGCAGAAATCACGATTTTTTCAGCAAATGTGCCATGATTAGGCATACCAACAATCCCAAACCCTTCTGGTGGGGCATCACTATTCTGATACCATCCAATACTTGGATTTACAATCACTTCATCACCAACCTCGAAACCTGTAACCCCTTCCCCTACTACTTCAATCGTTCCTGCACCATCTGATCCTAAAATAAGTTCCGTATTGATATTACCTCTTCTATCTGGGATCTTTAAATCTCGATGGTTTAGCCCTGCCGATTTTAATGCAATTTTCACTTCTCCTTTTGCTACTTTAGGTTCAGCAACTGTCGTATAGAATGTATCTGTTCCTTTATGTACAAATGCTTTCATCCCTTTTCCTCCCCTTCCTTAATCTGAAATTGCTCTAAATGTACAATATGTAATTAAAACTGGCAACTAATATGAATTAGACCAAGAGGGAAGCGCAAGAGCTATTTTTGCGCTTCGCCGACATGGTTAATATACTTTAAACGAAAAACTGAGTCATTATATGTGACTCAGCCTTTCCTTAGCTTTATTAGAACAAAAACACAGCTATTAAGGTCGATATCACAAGACCGATGATAACTGGTCCGAAATTTTTTCGAACTAAGTCTAATACCGGCACACCACAAAAACCCGCTACAGCAACCAAGGAGGACCATGCAATAATCGTTCCTCCACCAGTCCAGATCGTTCCCATTTGGCCAATTGCTGCCAATGTTTCAGGCTCAATTGTTCCATTTGCTAACGCATTCGACAAGGAACCAGTGATGGGTAATCCTGAAAAACCTGAACCATCAAGACCAGTGATGATTCCAATAATCAAGATACTAAAAGCAGCTAAAAATGCACTTTGGGGTAAAACTGATTGTGTCGATTGGACCAAATCAAACAACAATGCAGGGCCTTCTTCATCACCAATGGAAAGAATACTACCAGAAAAATCGGAACTTCCTAAAAAGAAAAAACCTGCAATTGGAATAACTGGTCCCATTGCCTTAAAAGCAAACACAAAACCGTTAATTATATGCTCGCTTATATAATCAAGCGCACGGTGCCGCCCGAAGACTACTGTTGATAGTAGTAATAATATAACAGCTACACCACCAATGAAGGCAGCACCATCCCCACCTTCAAAACCACCCATGCGTCCCTCTGATAATTTGGTAGAAACCATATATACCATAACAGTTAACATGGAAACAGGGACAAGGACAGCAAAGATCTTACTCCATAATGGTAAATTCTTATTATTTGTACGTTTAGGTGTTTCCTCTTCTCTTCCTTGCATAACTGCTAATTCTTGTTCAATTTTTGGATCATTTTTTAACCGAAAAGATTTTTTATTAAATAGATACGCAATGCCGATTGCAATAACACCAGTTATAACGGACAGAATTAAAGCTTGATCGACTAATACGGACGTTTCGACACCTGCCGCTTTTGCCGATAAATCTGGTGCCACTTGAATGATATAATCAGACGATAAAGCCATTCCTTGGCCCGCTAATGCTACAGCCATCGCAGCCACCATTGCTGGTAAACCAGCCCTGATCGCAGCGGGAACTAGTAAAGCACAAATTAACGGAACAGCAGGCGTTGGCCAAAAGAATAAAGATATAAAATACGTGACGACAACCAAAACTAAAAACGCGATATGGCCATTAACCATAATTTTCTGTATCGGTTGAATCATCCTTCGATCTGCGCCTAAATCTTTTAACGAGTGTAACAATGCAACCATGAATGTAATGATAAGGAAGATATTGAATAATTCTTGTGCTGCTACTAAATTCGCATTAAAAATAGCAGTAAACCCGTCAATCACACTCCCTTGGTACACCCAGGCAACCACAAATGTACCTAACAATGTTGGTAGTACAACGCCTTTACGAAACACCATGGTTATAATGATTAACAAAGTGAAAAATCCATATATCCAATGAGAAAGAGCTAACTCCACTCTGTATGCCCTCCTTTTCTCAGCTATAACTAACTGTGCTATAGCCTATGAAAAGCGCGGTTAAAGAGTGACAAGGTAATCGCTACTATTCGCTACAAATGGATTATCTCTTTTCAACAAAAAAAGATAACCGCAATAAAGTTACTAAAACTACTTGGCTGCCACCACTAACCTGGGCTGTTTATAAAATAATAGCCCTATTAATAATGCATTTAAGATAAATCCAGGTACTAAATAGGACGCATTATAGACTAATGAGTACATCCATACACTCATACCGTCTACCATCGATTCAAAAAAAGCTATACCTGCATAAAAATGAGCGACAAATCGCAATGCATACCCTAATAACACCCCTAAGCTAATATACCAAACAAATCGCTTAATGTTTCCTTGTTTAAGGTTTTGCTTTACGTTTCCAGCAAACACACCCGCAAACCCTAAAACAACAAATGCTATAAAATAAGCAAAAATCACTTGAGCAATGTGAACGATAAATGGACTTCCTAAGAAAAATTGAAAAGTTCCAAATAATAAACCAGACAGAAGTCCACCTTTAAGTCCCCATCTGAATGCAACAATAAATACGGGAATCATCGCAAATGAAACGGAACCGCCCTGTGCCCATAGACAAAAATGGGATAATGTCCAATACATAGGCGAAAGCTGAAAAATATTGCCACCTCCACTAAAAATAAAATACGTGTGTTTGAATTCATTGAATCCCCTCCCCTTAAATTTTGGCAACAAAAAAAGCAATGCCAAGGGGAACCTCCTGATGGAGGACCCGCTCACATTGCATATACTACGCCATCAAAAAAGCCACCATCCCTACGCTAGTATTAACTAACAGGTTCAAAGGGTCTGAACAAAATGTCCACTCTCAGCCTTTAACGGCTCCCCCTGTAGGCTTTGCTATCATGCTTTTTTTGCTAGTTGAAATTATACGCAAATTTTAGTACTAAAGCAATAACGATGAAAATAGTAATTTTGCATATTGTTGTCATGAAACAACAGTTACTGGACATGGAGCAAACTGAATAACCTTCAAACACGTACTACCTAACATCTTCCCTTTTATGGTTTTCATGTTTTTCGTTCCCATCACAATACCTACTGCCTGAATAGTTTTCGCTTCATCACAAATTTCTTGTGAGGTGATGCCAAGCCTCCACCTCACCGTGACAGGAACTTCCTTATCAATCCGTTGCTTTCCCTGCTCTAAAATTTTTATCGCCCGCTCTTTTTTATATTCATGTAATTTCTTTTTACCAACTTTTTTATTTGCATAATAAGTGTTTACTTTTGGCTGAACATGTAATAATCCAAGAGAAAAATTAGCAGCCTCTGCTAATTTCACTGCATAATCAATTGCATGAAACGAAGGATCTGAACCATCAATTGCAACTAACAGTACATCTCTCATGAAATCACCTCTACTATTACTCTATTCATAAAAGCAGGAATTGCGCCTAAAATAAGATGATTGTTGTACAACTAAAACACTTATGTCATACTACATAGGAAGTAGATCCACAAACAAACATGGAGGTGATATACCATCTATTCACAACCTTTCATCACTGTAAAAAAAGAAATTGTCAATAATCGATTAACATACTCAGAAACAGTAGAAACAATTGAACTCCATAGCGATAAAATAATTACTCCACAACAGCACTTTCACCTTAACGACGTTTTGGATCTATCTTTTAAACCGTTCTCTAATCAACACGGTTTACTATACTTACATACGAATAAAGGCATGTTTTCCTATTACGTGAAGACCTCCCCACAGAAGTTTATAAGTCATTTTTCAGTTTTGAAATCTCAAATACTTTAACCGATGTGCTGCTAGTAATTGCTGGCTCGGACAGTGCATCAAATGCTATCATTCATCCAAGCACATCTTACGGTTTCATAAACATGTTGTTTTGCCACAATAACGACGATCAGCTCCGACGTCACTATTGAGTAGAGTTGTCACTCCCCTCTTTTCTTGAATTTAGCACAGTGAATTATATTGAACATTATTTGATCACACACGTTTGCCGACATAAAAGTGTTAAACATCTCTTCCTATTTTTTCGATTCTAAGGCGTTCGCAACACCATTTTTCCTCTGCCTCTTTTTTATGTAACTTATTTTAACTTTATGGATTATGCCTATTAAACGGACAGTAGCACATTAAAGTAAATTTCAATCGGTGGAAGACTAACTGCCAAAACGCACTATTACCAGTCTTTAGTTAATTAAGAAAAGGACGGCTCAAGAACCGCCCTTTTCTCAGTCTCGCTATTATTTTGTATCTGGATCGGGGTGAATATCGGATGTGCGCAACACATTTAGTGGTGTGTCATGTATATATTTAGGGGCAGGCTTTAGCTTAGGCTTTTTACCAAATGGGATTGGATTATCTACATAATTAAACACACCACAGCCGTCCATGCTTGTGCCATAAGCCCATCTGCCTTTCGCACTTTCATTTCCGGCTGAATAGTTAAATAGTGTATAAGAAACCTCTTGTTTTTCGAGTTCACGTGGGAATGTACTTGGAACCACTACATTTTCTTTTGCTTCTAATTCAGCAATTGCAGCGAGCCACTGATTTTGGTGCATGGTATCACGTGCGATCAACCATGAAAGCATATCTTTTACACCGCGATCTGTGGTTGATTCATATAAACGAACTGCTTGTAATCTACCATGTGATTCATAGGTTAAATTCATCCGCATGTCAGCTAGTAAATTACCACTTGCATTAATATAACTTGCAGACCAAGGTACACCAACACTATCTGCAGGCATTGCACCTAACCCCGACACGATTGCATGTTGTGGATTCATTCCACCAAGAATTGATCCGATTACTGGGTCTTGTGCGGCAACTTCTTGATCCCCAACAGGTGCACCATCTAATAATCTAGCTATCATAGTAGCTAGCATTTCAACATGTGCTAATTCTTCTGCCCCCGTATCCATTAATAAATCTTTATATTTACCGTCCCCACGTGTATTCCAACCTTGGAATAAATACTGTAAAGCAACTGAGATTTCACCAAATTGCCCACCTAATATTTCTTGTAATTTTTTAGCATAAACTGGATCTGGTTTCTCTGGTTTTGCTCTATATTGCAATTCTTTCACATGATAAAACATTAAACCCACTCCTCACTTAAAACATAAATTGTATTCACATATATTTCTTATGCACGAAAGCCTAATGACGTGAGGAGAGGATCAAAATGGTTTAATATTAATGTAATGGTTGTTGAGTTGTAACCGCCCTTTTCAACGCTTGCTGCATGTATCCTATACCACTATACCGTAGTAATGGAAATTGAATATTTTTTTCTATTTCAAAACTCCCTTTAACAATTGGCACATATTTTTTACCAGTTAATACGACAACAGTATCATATTGGTTTAATTTCTTTTGATCAACTTGTTTCTGTAGTTGTTCCATTGATATAATCTGATCACTTTTCGTATTAAATGTCACATCATAATTTTCTTCCACCATATCACTAGGCAACAAAAAACCGTGTTTTGCAGATAATATGACCCATTCATCACAAAATCGGGTTGCATATTGCTCACATAAATTATGGAAAGTTCCTATATAAGCTTCTTTTGCGGGCGTTGGTCCCACATCACCATATTTATCCCAAATTTTTTTCGTTCCACAAGGTATAATACACAATTGTTTCATATTTTTCTTTCACACCTATTTTTCATTATTTACTTAAAATAAATCTGTAATGACCTAAATATTTTAACATACAACATTCGGATATCTCCCCTTATATTTTATGATTTATTACAAAAAACGACATTTATGTGAATGATCCAAAAAATCTTTTAAAATTTATTTTTTATCTAAAATCATTGAATTTTCAGTGATGTAAGCGTTAACTAATATGGTCGTTTTCTTCAAATATCAGAAAATTTTCAATTTACCTGTTGACCTTGCCTTAAAATGGTTGTATGATTGTCGTCAATCAAAGGATTTTTATTTTATTAGAAAACATGTTGATAATCCATTTATTCATGTTGTAAGAAAGACATAATTAATAAAAGCGTTGACGGGAACAAAGGAATAAGAACCTGTATTTACAGAGAGCCGGGGTTGCTGGAAGCCCGGAAATACACCTTATTCTGACATCGTCCCTGAGTGCTGGGTTGAACGGATTATTCCTAGTAGGCACGGCCAGGTGTGACTTGAGCACCTGTTATCAAAAGAAGCTAACGAATGTATTATAGCTTCATGAGGCGATATTTGCGAGAATATCGTGAATCAGGGTGGTACCGTGAAAAGTGAAGGCCTTTTCTCCCCGATTTTTCTGCAATCTTGCAGTTTTATTGGGAAGAAAGGGCCTTTTTTTATACTTTTATATCAAAATATTCAGAAGCTTAACATTAATCAAACTGAACTTATTTAGGAGGGATTACCAATGGTAAAGACAGAAGCAAAACCGGATACCTCAACCGGTAATAAAACAAAAACAGGAGCCGATCTCCTTGTTGAGTCATTGATTAACGAGAATGTAACAACAATTTTTGGATATCCAGGTGGAGCTGTATTACCAATTTATGATGCATTGTATCGTGCAAAGGGGTCATTTGATCATATACTGAACCGCCATGAACAAGGTGCTATCCATGCAGCAGAAGGATATGCACGAGTTTCAGGAAAGCCAGGTGTTGTCATTGCGACTTCAGGCCCTGGTGCAACCAATTTAGTGACAGGTATTGCGGATGCCATGATGGATTCTTTACCATTAGTAATTTTTACAGGCCAAGTTGCAAGAGGTGTGATCGGAACGGATGCTTTCCAGGAATCAGATGTGATGGGAATTACCACGCCGATCACTAAACACAATTATCAGGTTCAAGATGTTCGTGACCTACCACGAACGGTTAAAGAAGCTTTTCACATTGCGTCAACTGGCAGACCTGGTCCTGTTGTGGTTGATATTCCTAAAGATATCTCAGCTAATCCTGTTGAAGGAACGTTTGATACAGATTTCCATTTGCCAGGATATCAACCAACAACCAAACCGAATCCATTACAGTTAAAAAAACTTGCTGAAGCCCTAGCGAAGGCGAAAAAGCCTGTTGTTCTTGCTGGTGCTGGTGTTCTAATGGGAAAGGCATCTGAGGAACTACGCTCACTTGTTGAACACTATCAATTACCTGTTACAACAACGTTACTCGGATTAGGCAGTTTTCCTGGTAACCATAAACTATCACTAGGCATGGCAGGAATGCATGGTACGTACGCAGCCAATACAGCGATCTATGAATGTGATTTACTCATTAATATCGGCGCCCGTTTTGATGACCGCCTAACAGGTAATTTAGAGAAGTTTGCACCAGATGCAACGGTTGCACACATTGATATCGACCCAGCAGAAATTGGTAAAAACGTCACCACTCATATACCAATTGTTGCTGATTCAAAAGTTGCCTTAACCATGTTGGGAGATCATATAAAAGAAGCTCCACAACATAAAGAATGGTTAAATCGCCTATATGACAATAAAATCCAATACCCATTATGGTACAACACTCCAGATGAAGAAATGGTGCCACAATGGTTAATAGAGGAAGTATATAACGTTACCGGTGGAAATGCGATCATCACAACCGACGTTGGACAGCATCAAATGTGGGCAGCGCAATACTATGCATTTGACCAACCAAATCGCTGGGTAACATCTGGTGGGCTAGGTACGATGGGATTTGGATTTCCAGCAGCACTTGGTGCACAATTAGCAAAACCAAATGATACTGTTGTCGCTGTTGTTGGCGATGGTGGTTTTCAAATGACATTACAGGAATTATCAATTTTACAGGAACGTCAATTACCAGTGAAGGTTCTAATTGTTAATAATGGTGCACTTGGAATGGTAAGACAGTGGCAAGAGTCCTTTTATGAACAAAGGTATTCGGAATCACTCCTTGACGTGCAACCAGACTTTGTCAAATTAGCAGAAGCTTATGGGATTAAAGGTATGAAAATTGAAAAACAAACAGACCTAGTTAATGCGTTACCTGATTTATTTGAATATGATGGTCCTGTTGTAGTTGATTGTCGAGTACTTCAACAAGAAAACGTCTATCCAATGATTGCACCAGGTAAAGGAATAAACGAAATGATTGGGGTGAAACGATGAAACGCATTATAACAGCTACTGTTAATAACCGTAGTGGTGTCCTTAACCGAATTACTGGATTACTCCAAAAAAGACATTTTAACATTGAAAGTATTTCTGTCGGTCGAACAGAAGTCGAAGGAATCTCAAAGATGACATTCGTTGTTGATGTGGAAGATAATCAAAAGCTTGAGCAAGTAACGAAACAGTTAAATAAGCAAATTGAAGTTTTAAAGGTTTCCGATATTACTGATAAAGCGATTGTTGCTAGAGAACTAGCATTAATCAAGGTGATGAGTAGCGGACAATTGCGCAGTGAAATTCAAGGGATTATCGAGCCATTCCGTGCTTCGGTAATTGATGTAAGTAAAGATAGTCTGTCGATTCAAGTAACAGGAAAGCCAGATAAAATCGAAGCATTAATTGATTTGTTACGACCATACGGAATTAAAGAATTAGCTCGTACTGGCGTAACAGCCTTCCAACGAGGGCAACAACCACAACAATCGGAATTAACTTCTTTTTCCCTATTAAACTAGGAATCAAGCAATAAAAGAAGAAGTTAACAATAAAACACTAAAATCATTATCTAGGAGGAAATTAAAATGGCAAAAGTACTTTATCACAACGATATTCAAGAGGATCTATTAAAATCGAAGAAAGTTGCAATCATTGGTTATGGTTCACAAGGGCATGCCCATGCGCTAAACCTAAAAGAAAGTGGTTTTGATGTTGTTGTAGGACTAAGACCTGGTAAATCATGGGATAAAGCGGTTGAAGATGGTGTTGAGGTACAGACAGTTGCTGACGCTACTGCTCAAGCAGACGTGATTATGGTTTTACTACCTGATGAGTATCAACCAAAAATTTATGAAGAAAGCATTAAGCCTAACCTACAACCTGGAAATGCTCTAGCATTTGCACATGGTTTTAATATTCACTTTAACCAAGTGGTACCACCTGAAGATGTTGACGTGTTTTTAGTAGCACCAAAAGGACCTGGACATCTTGTACGTAGAACCTTTGAAGAAGGTGCTGGTGTACCTGCCCTTTATGGCATCTATCAAGATCCAACTGGAACTACAAAAGATATTGCACTAGCCTATGCGAAAGGAATTGGGGCTGGTCGTGCTGGAATCCTTGAAACTTCCTTCCAAGAAGAAACAGAAACGGATCTCTTTGGTGAGCAAGCTGTACTTTGTGGTGGTGTATCTAGTCTAGTTAAGTCAGGTTTTGAAACTCTTACAGAAGCTGGTTATCAACCAGAAGTTGCTTACTTCGAATGCTTACACGAACTAAAACTAATTGTTGATCTAATGTACGAAGGTGGCCTTGAAGGAATGCGCTACTCAATCTCAGACACGGCACAATGGGGAGACTTTGTATCAGGTCCACGTGTTGTAAATGAAGAAACAAAAGCACGCATGAAAGAAGTACTAACAGATATTCAAACAGGTGTTTTTGCCAAAGGGTGGATTCTAGAAAACCAAGCCAACCGTCCACAATTTAATGCAACAAACGCGAAAGAAAATAACCATCAAATTGAAAAGGTAGGTCGAGAACTTCGTGAGTTAATGCCATTTGTTAAGCAACGTGCAAACTCTAAGAAGGAAGTGGTCTCTAATGGTTCAAATTAAAATTTTTGATACGACGCTAAGGGATGGCGAACAATCCCCTGGCGTCAACCTTAATCAACTAGAAAAAATCGAAATTGCTAAGCAATTAGAGCGGTTTGGGATTGACATTATGGAGGCAGGTTTCCCTGCTTCCTCTCAAGGTGATTTTGAAGCAGTAAAGAAAATTGCTGAAACCATTCAAGATGTATCTGTAACAGGCCTTGCTCGAGCAAAAAAATCAGATATTGATATTGCATGGGAAGCTTTAAAAGTTGCAAAAGAACCACGGTTGCATCTTTTTATCGCTACCTCCCCGATTCATATGGAACACAAATTAATGAAAACCCCTGAGGAAGTCATTGAAACCTCCGTTAACATGGTTTCTTATGCAAAGGAGAAGTTCACACATGTAGAGTGGTCTGCTGAAGATGCATCTAGATCTGACTTAGACTTTTTAGCAACAATTATTGAAAAAGTAATTGATGCAGGGGCTACGGTGATTAACCTACCAGATACGGTCGGTTATACCACACCAAAAGAATATGGAGAAATGTTTCGGTATATTAAAGAAAATGTCCCAAACATTGACAAAGTCGATCTTTCCGCCCATTGTCATGATGACCTAGGGCTTGCTGTTGCCAATTCACTAGCAGCAATCGAAAACGGTGCAACTCAGATCGAAGGAACAATTAATGGGATTGGAGAACGTGCGGGTAATGCAGCACTAGAAGAATTTGCTGTTGCCTTAAATATTCGCAAGGATTTTTACCCTTATAATACTAACCTTGTGTTAAAAGAAACGAAACGTACAAGTGACCTTGTAAGTAAATTTACTGGAATGGCAGTGCCTGGCAACAAAGCTGTAGTCGGTCGAAATGCCTTTGCACATGAATCTGGTATTCATCAAGACGGTGTATTAAAAAATGCCTCTACCTATGAAATTATTACACCAGAGCTTGTTGGTATTCAATCAAACAACCTTGTTCTTGGTAAACACTCTGGTCGTCACGCGTTTAAAGATCGTATTGAACAATTGGGCTATCAATTAACTGAAGAAAAACTTTCCGAAGCATTTACTGCATTTAAATTACTAACAGATCGTAAAAAAGAAGTCACAGATGATGACTTATTCGTCATTCTAACAGACATTCAAACAGATACTTCTGATGTGAAACGTTATCAATTGGAAGCATTTCAGGTTCAATACGGCTCCTACAACTTACCTACCGCTACCGTCGCTTTAACAACACCTGATGGTTCACGTGTTGAAACAGCTTGTACAGGTCAAGGAAGTGTAGAAGCACTTTATAATACAATTGAAAGATTAATGAAAGAAACGATCCATCTTACTGATTTCAACTTGAGTTCTATCGGTCAAGGAAGAGATGCATTGGCAGAAGTACATGTTAGTATGACCGTTAATGACACACCGGTAAGTGGTCGCGGGGCTGCTCAAGACGTTTTAGAAGCTGCTGCCCAAGCGTTCATTAACGCTGTCAATCGCGTATTTTTAAACCAGCATTCAAATGTAACAGCAAAAGCACAAATTTGAAGCATAGGAGGTTATTGCATGGAATCCAAAATCGTCTTACTCCCTGGTGATGGCATCGGTGAAGAAGTAATAGATTCTGCGAAACAAGTACTCGATGCAATTGAAAAGAAATTCAATCATACCTTTACGTATCAAACAAAGGATATCGGTGGGGCGGCTGTAGATAAGCATAAAAACCCTCTACCAGATGATACGGTGCAAGCTTGCAAAAATGCAGATGCTGTGCTACTTGGGGCTGTAGGTGGACCAAAGTGGGATAACAATCCCACCCACCTACGCCCTGAACGTGGATTACTAGGAATACGTAAAGCGTTAGAACTTTATGCAAACTTACGACCTGTAAAAGGGTTTGCTAAACTATTGCACGCATCCCCTCTAAAAGAAGAAATCATCGATGGAAGTGATTTATTAATAGTTCGTGAACTTACAGGCGGCATTTACTTTGGACAACCTAGCGAACGACGTGACAACGGGAATGCAGTCGTCGATACGCTTACCTATACACGAGCAGAAATGGAACGCATCATTGATAAAGCATTCCAAAGTGCACAATTAAGAAATAAAAAACTTACTTCTGTCGACAAGGCGAATGTACTCGAATCCAGTAGGTTTTGGCGCGAAATTGTAGAAGAAAAAAAATCTGAATATCCAGATGTAACCGTCAACCATGAATTAGTCGATGCAGCAGCAATGAAACTCATTACCAATCCTAGTGAATTCGACGTCGTTGTAACGGAAAATATGTTTGGTGATATTTTAAGTGATGAAGCTTCCGTATTAACTGGTTCCCTTGGGATGCTACCATCTGCAAGTTTATCTGAAAGTGGTGTCGGCTTATATGAACCTGCACATGGTTCAGCACCAGATATTGCAGGAAAAGGTATCGCAAATCCAATGGCAATGATCCTATCAACAGCTATGATGTTGCGTTATTCCTTGGGGCTCCATACGGAAGCTGAACGAATTGAATCTAGTGTCGAAGCAATGGTGAATGAAGGTTATCACACGGCCGATCTCCATGTCAAAGACGGAAAACAAGTTACAACACAGGAAATGACACAACTTATTGTTGATTACATTCAATCAGAGCAGTTGGTTCAAAGCTGATTTTAGGTTAGGAGTGAGATTATGGGAAAGCCAAAAACGATTATTGAAAAAATTTGGGATCAACATGTTGTCCATCAAGAAGACGGAAAACCTGACCTCCTTTATATTGATTTGCATCTTGTGCATGAGGTTACTTCTCCACAAGCATTCGAAGGGTTGCGCTTGAAGGATCGCCAAGTACGCCGACCAGATCGAACCTATGCAACGATGGATCACAATGTTCCAACTATCCACCGTAATGTGATTAAGGATGAAGTATCCAAAACACAAATGGAAACATTAAAGAAAAACTGTGAAGAATTTAATATCCCGCTCGCAGATATCGATCATCCTGACCAAGGGATCGTACATGTTATTGGTCCCGAATTAGGCCTTACCCAACCCGGTAAAACGATTGTTTGCGGGGATAGTCATACATCAACACACGGCGCTTTTGGTGCCTTAGCCTTTGGTATTGGAACAAGTGAAGTTGAACACGTCCTAGCAACACAGTCCTTATGGCAAGCAAGACCAAAAACATTAAATGTCAAGGTTAATGGTAAACTTGGTACAGGGGTCACCGCTAAGGATTTAATTTTAGCTATCATTGCAAAATACGGTGTTCGTTTCGGTACTGGTTATGTAATCGAGTATACGGGAGAAGCCATTCATTCCCTCTCAATGGAAGGACGTATGACAGTTTGTAATATGTCAATCGAAGCTGGGGCACGTGCTGGATTAATTAGCCCAGATGATACGACAGTGGAATTCCTTCGAGGGAAGCGTCACGCACCACAAGGGGCAGACTTTGAAAAAGCTGCAGCAGAATGGAAAGCACTAGCAACGGATGAAGGTGCAACCTATGATGCAACGGTTGAAATCAATGCGGATGAAATTGAACCACAAGTATCATGGGGGACTAATCCAGGGATGGTAATTCCTGTCAGTGCACAGGTTCCTAGCCCCGATGATGCAGAAACCGCAAATGAAAAAGATGCCATCAACCGTGCACTTGAGTATATGGGGCTTGAAGCCAATCAACCAATCTCTTCCGTTCATATTGACCATGTCTTTATCGGATCTTGTACAAACTCAAGATTGAGTGACTTACGTAAAGCAGCAGATATTCTGCAAGGGAACAAAGTAGCCCCTAATGTGAAAGCAATTGTTGTTCCTGGCTCACACAGCGTTAAGGTTGCTGCCGAACAAGAAGGATTAGATGTTATTTTTAAACAAGCTGGCTTTGAATGGCGTGATGCAGGCTGTAGTATGTGCTTGGCGATGAACGATGATGTTGTCCCAGAAGGCGAACGTTGCGCCTCTACTTCCAACCGTAATTTCGAAGGTCGTCAAGGTACAGGTGCTCGTACACACTTAGTAAGTCCTGAAATGGCTGCTGCCGCTGCTATTGAAGGTCATTTTGTTGATGTACGTAAATACAGTGTTCCTACAGCATAACAATCTATTTCCATTTAGAACAGTTGAACTGGAGGTCAAAAGATGGAACCAATCCGTACTCATAAAGGGATTGTCTACCCTTTAAATCGAGCCAATATTGATACAGATCAAATTATACCTAAACAATTTCTAAAACGTATTTCACGTCAAGGTTTTGGCCAATTTTTATTTTATAATTGGCGCTTTCATAATGATGGAGAACCACGTAAGGAATTCTCATTGAATGATCAAAAATATAAAAATGCCTCTATCCTAGTTGCAGGAGAAAACTTTGGTTGTGGTTCTTCACGAGAACATGCACCATGGGCATTACAAGACTTTGGATTTAAAGTTATTATTGCACCAAGTTTTGCAGATATCTTCTATAACAATTGTACTAAAAATGGAATCTTACCTGTTCGTCTAACCGAAGAACAAACCGAAAAACTAATAAACAATGCAGAATCTTCAACCTACTCGATCACTGTTGATCTAGAGAATAAAGTTGTTTATGATTCGGAGGATTTCAAAGCAACATTTGATCTTCCTGACTATCAAAGAGAAATGTTATTAAATGGTTGGGACGAAATTGCAGTCACGCTAACTCATGACGATAAGATCACTCAATTCGAAGAACAACGAATATTAAAATAATGATAAAATAACCTCGTTTCTAATAGAAACGAGGTTATTTTAATGCCCATGATCTCTGCTATGGATCGTTTCTTCCAAAGATACATCAGATTTAGTATGATCATGTATGTCACAATACCACACATCCGTTCGTATCTTGTGTGTAATATCACACTTAAACGTCCTTTTCACAAAGTTATGCCAAGCTGTATATTCATGTGTATCCTCATGAACCATTTCCAATTGAGAACTAGTTTTCTTCCAATTATGATTGGACTCATCTGTCTCAACAACTTCAGGCTCCTCTTCTTCATCTGTTGAACTTGCCAAGGAACTATACAATGGAGCAATAGTAACAATCAATGCTATGGTTAAACTAAATAAAAAGAACCGAATCACTTATATCCACCTCTTATTAATATCTTATCGTTACTATATCTTTCCACTAGACCTAATAAATATGTACGATTAATAAAAACTTAAAAAAATAAAGAGATTAGCTCCGACTAACCCCTTTATCTTTCTTCAACCTTAATTTACTACTGCATTAAGATTCATTTCTTTCCGTTTTTGGAAAATATTGGAATATCTCTCCTGATTCCATTGCATTTGCTAATCGCATGATCCAATTTAGATAGTTTCTAGAGTCATTTAATAATTCTAGATCCCTTTTTGCAGTGCCTGATACTGTTGGATCATTTGATTTTTCTGCGAGGTTTTCTAACACTGGTTCTGTTTGTTCGACAGCTTTCATAATTAAGCCGCGTTCAAGCCGTAGCATTTTAATGAAAAAACTTAAAAAATTGCGTAAAAAGTCCTTCTCCGCAATATAATGGTCTTTACGTTGTCCTTTCTTCCAAACTTTCGTAACCATTTCCGTATCAATCAGTTCTCGAATACCATTACTAACACTTGCCTTACTCATGGCAACTTGATCCTTTAATTCATCAAGGGTTAATGGTCGGTCAGAAAAATACAACACACCATATATTCTACCAACAGAGGGATTCACACCATAAACAACCATTGCCTGTGCGATCGCGCTTATCATCACATCATGGGATTCTTCAAGTATTTCTTGATCACTTTTCACAACAAACCCTCTTTCCTTATTCGACCAATTCAAATTATATTTTATATATTAAATTAAATGGATAAATTGTCAAGGGGTAACATATGCTCAGGGAGCACACTTGAAAGCGATACAGATTATACTTCCTAAACAACAACCTAATATTGCAACATGAGGTATCGTGAACTTTCCAATTGTTTACCCGTCGATGATTTCACCTTTTTGAAGCCTCTTCTTCTTTAGATCAAGCCCCAGTTTACGGCCTATTTTTTTTAATGTCTGTTCCTCCGTTGTTGTCACAATCGAAATAACTGTGCCTTCTATTTCGGCTCCCATTCGACCTGTTCGCCCTGAACGATGAATATATTGTTTCAGTTCCTTTGGAATGTCCATATGAATAACATGGGTTAAATCTGGTATATCTAATCCTCTTGCAGCCACATCAGTTGCTAGTAGTATTTCTAGTTGGCCAGATCGAAAATTTTTAATCGCTTGCTGCCGTTGTTGTTTTTTTGTGTCACTGTGTAAAACTGCAACGGAAATGCCCATATATTCTAACTTTTCTGCTAACACGGTTAAATTACCAATATCACGTACAAAAACTAGTGCTTTTAGGTCGTGGTTTCGTACAAGTTTCCTTAATATCTCAATCTTACCTCTTGCCTCTGATTCAAAATATATATGTGATACCATGGGTTTGTTAACTTCTTCTTCTGCTATTCGGATAACCGTTGGCTTATTCATAATTTCCTTTGCTTCCTGCTCCACTTTTTCAGGTAAGGTGGCAGAAAATAGTAGCAACTGGCGATCCTTCTGCGTACTTTTTATAATTGATTGTATTGTTTGACTATGTTCGGGTACTAGTAATTGATCTCCTTCATCAAGCACAATCGTTTTCACTTCATGCATTTTCAACTTCTTCTGCTTAATCAGTTCATAAATTCGTCCAGGTGTTCCAATTACGATTTGTGGTTTCTTTTTTAATTTATCTATTTGCCTTTTTATATTAGCTCCCCCAATTAAGGTAGTACTCCCTATCTCGCTACCTTTTGTCCATGTTTGTACTTCTTGGTGGATTTGCATTACTAATTCATGTGAGGATGCTAATATAATTACTTGTACCTGTTTTTGTTCTTGCTGCATTTGTTGTAAAAGCGGAATGATATATGCCAAAGTTTTTCCGCTACCTGTTGGTGATTCTGCTATTACATCTTGTCTATCGACAATCAAAGGAAACGATTGTCTTTGTACGGGGGTTAGCTCTTTGAATCCCTCTGTTTCCCAACCCTTCTGTATAAAATTATGTAAAGTCGGTATAAATTCTTTAATATTATTTACGTCCATGAGCTGAATTTCTCCTTTTTCATCGTTATCCGTATACTTTAACATAATCAATGGGAATAAATCACTTCTCATTACTACTATGTGAAACAAAACTTATTCTATCCAAAACAAAAAGAATGCGAACCCAAAAATTGGGTATCGCATTCTTTTTTTACTTTTCTCTGCCCCATGGTGTTCCTAAGAATGGTAACGCCCAGCGATCTAAACCATACCATCCAGCTACTTTCCATGCTAGTACTAACCATGTTGCTAAAATAAACAATATCGGGTTAGAGCTTAATGTTCCGGCAAATAGGAAACTAACATTCATTATACTACCAAAGAAAGCAGCTATCCCCGTTAACAAGCCAACGATTAATCCTAAACCAACAAGGACTTCACCAATAGCAACTAAGTATGAAAAAAATGAGGCATTTGGCATAACAAAGCTTTCTAAAAAGGCTGCATACCATCCTGAAACATCTCCACCTTCTTCAGCTTTACTTAACGTGCCACCTAGGAATCCCTTTAATGCCGTACCTGATTCACTACCTGTCCATGCAGGACTTGTTAACTTTCCCCATCCAGATGTTAACCACGTATATCCAAGATAAAGCCTTATAATTAACCAGATCCAAGCAGAGCGGGTACTGTTAAACAAATAATAAGAAATAGGATTTTCAGGTACTACGACACTATTTCCTTTCACATAATCATTTCTTGCCATACTTCTACCTCCTTATGAAAATAATAACTCTATAAAAATTGTTACTATACTTTACCCTAGCAATTTTAATTTCAATCATATTTGATTGGTCTATTCGTTTTTCATTTCTACATTTATGCTCGGTAACTTTTCCTATTTTACAATTTTCACTCTTCCCCCACCGAGTGTTACCTATCCCAATAGAGGTGAAAGTGAGACTTAAGGACAATTTTACCGGGATAAAAACGTTATTAGAAGAATAGCCACATGGGAATCACAACCCATGCGGCTATTGGAATTTATATTAACTAAATGAAATTACACCACGTAAGATGTTCCGACAATAATTAGAAGAATGAATAACACGACAATCAACGCGAAATTATTGTGCATAGTTAATCACCTCCAGAGGTTTTAAAGTGCTATTTCTTGATAATAGCGACTTTACCTTTACACTACATACGAGGTTCCCACGATAATTAGTAAAATGAACAACACTACGATTAATGCAAAGTTATTGTGCATACACTAACACCTCCTGAGGTTTTTGATTTGAACAATTAGTCTTTATTCAATCACACCACGTAAGACGTTCCCACAATGATTAATAGAATGAACAACACCACGATTAATGCGAAATTGTTATACATAACTTAACACCTCCTAATGTCTTACACTAACATCCTATGGTTTGATGCATTGTGTGATTGGGCATGTGTTTAGTTATAAAAAAAATAGTACAAATGCCTATTAAAAGGAGATAAGTACGAAACTCAATATATATAATAATAAAATTCTTAGCATCCCAAACTTTCTCACTACATAAAACAGCATTTTCTATCACAATAAAACTGCACCAGTAATTGTTAGATTGTATCCAACAATTGTGGTGCAGTTCAAAATCCAGTCCTCATCTCGGATTTATTCTTTTTAGAACAGCCTTATTCATGTAAAAACTTTACACAAACTGGCTCTGGTACATTTACTCCAGCTTGAATTAACTGTAATCTACCTGAATCCTTATCTCTTTTAAACAAGGTTAATGTATTTGATTTTTGGTTCGATGCGACCAAATAGTTTTCTGATGGAGCCAACTCAAAGTCACGTGGCCAGTTTCCTTCTGTCGAAGTCCACTCAATAAATGATAATTGTCCGTTACGTTGGTCAACACTGAACACTGCAATACTGTTGTGACCGCGGTTTCCAGCATAAATAAACTTTCCATCTGAAGAAATATGAATGGCACTTCCATCATTGGTGTCGTTAAAATCTTCAGGAATAGTCGAAATATACTGTTGTTCGCTAAAGGTTCCATCTTGTTCATTATAATGTAAGAAAATTACTTCTGAACTTAATTCCGTCATCACATAGGCGTATTTGCCATTTGGATGAAAAGTAATATGTCGTGGACCACTACCAGCTTTAGGTGTATACTCTTGAGCTTTTGTTAGTTTGCCGTTCTCGATTGCATAAGTTGTTATTTTGTCACTACCTAAGTCAATCGCAATCACATATTTTTCATCAGGAGTAAAACCTGCAAAATGCATATGTGGCTTTTCTTGTCTTTCATGAGGCCCAGATCCCTCATGTATAACAACATCTTCTGCTGGATTTAACGAACCATCCTCATTTGTTAAATAAGACTCTACTTTTGTCGTATGGTAATTCGCACTCACCACATGACGTTTATCACTACTTACACTGACATGGCATGGTGGTGACCCAGCTGATGTATAACTATTTAATCTTGTCAATTCGCCTTTTTGATCACTAATGGAAAATGCTGTTACCCCACCATTTTCTTCTTCTTTGGCAACAGCATATAAGTTTTTATTATCATTGCTTACGGTTACATATGTAGGATTTGTTAATTCAGCTGCCAACGATACATCCGTTAATTCTTCTTTTTCGGTGTCTAAAGTAAAGCGATAAACCCCTTTGCTTTCTTCTTTCGTATAAGTTCCAACATATCCTATGTATTTAGTCATAATAGATCTCCTTTTTTAAAAGTTATCTAAATTATAACAAAACAACTAATTTTTCTCTATCAATAATCCAACTAAAGGGTTTGCGTCACATATGCTGCAGTTACACTAGGGTCATATTAAGTGAAACTTCACTCAGTGGGGGTTTTTGCTCTTCCCCCACTGAGTGTTAGTTCCGCAAGTAGAGACCCGCTTGAACCATGCGGGAGGAAAGGAAAAGTTTCACTCCCACTTAAACTCCTTCGTTTCACTTCATGTTTTGAAGTGGGAGTCTTCGGAGGGTTAAACCAAAAATAATGAAAAACAGACCCCAAACGAGCGTTGGGGCCTGCTTTTGATTATAATTGTTGATTTTGTTGTTGCTGTCCTTGCTGTTGGTTTTGTTGACCCTGTCCTGCCATTCCTGGCATGAACTGTTGGGCCATGTTACCAACACCTTTACCTCTTGTCATACTATAATAGGCTGCAGCACCAATACCAATAGATGCAACCACAGGCATTACTCTTCCGCGTTGATTAGCCATTGATCATTCACCCCCTTGTGTCTTCACTCATTAATTTGCACGAGTGTGCCAAATTCATGTCCGTAAGATATTGGGAGTAAAGAATTTGTATAGGTTATGATTGCCAATTTATTGGCACTGGTGTAACTTTTTCAACTTCTTGTCCAATTGCTTGTTTTTGATCCGTAGTTAACCAAACATGGGTCTTTCCTTGGTCTGAACTGGTTCGAATCAGACGGCCAATCCCTTGTCTTAAGCGTAACAACATGTATGGCAAATCCACTTGAGCGAATGGATTCGCGGCATGATGACGTTTCGCTTGAAACACAGGATCATGTGGCGGAAATGGTAAAGAAGCAATAATAACTTGTGTAAGTGCTTGACCTGGCACATCCAATCCTTCCCATAAATGGTAAGAACATAACACCGATGCAGCATTTTGTTGAAACTGCAACACAAGCTCACTGATTTCTCGGTCTCCTTCATAAAGCAATGGAAACGCCCATTGTTGTGTGTCTGCCCACGCCCTGAAACGTAGCATTTCTTGGGCAGAACTAAATAAGATGAGCGTCTGACCATTTGTCATAGAAATAGCTTTTCCAATCTTTTGCCATTTTTCTGATTCACTCGCTTGAATATGTCCATACAACTGCATTTGTTGTTCATAATCAAATGGTGAATTGACTGTAAACGAATCATACGAAGGAATTCCTAAACTGCTTGCAATATAGGAAAAGTCTTTATCCTGTGATAAGGTCGCCGAAGAAAATACAAAAGGAATTTTCTTCGAGAATACTTCTCTTTCCAATACATCTTCAACAAGTCGTGGCATAATCACAAAAGAGGTATCATTCTCATTTTCTTCAAGCCAAAAGATTCCATGGTCTTCTTTCAATAAAATCGATAATCCATAAGAAAAGAATTCTAAATATTCTTCAATAATTTTGATATGGTAATCATCAATTGTAAACAATTCAGAGTCAAACACTAATTGTTCTAATAGTTGTTGAACTTTTTTATGCAGTGTACTAGCAATTTGTACCATTTGTTTGGTACGCGGGACCTCCTGTCGATTCGAACCCTCCACAAGTTTAGCACTGTCGGACAGATGTCGGAACCACTGTTCATGAAGTTGTAATATATCCTCAATTAAATATAATGATTCTTCTCGTACATCTTGTTCCATATAACCGGTTAGAACTGTCTGTAGCGTCTCTGAATGGAAACGATAGGTTAAAGCTTTTTGAGCAGCAAATTCCAATAAGTGTCCTTCATCAAATACAACACTACTCGCTTCTGGTAGTAGTGGCATTTGACCTTCTCGTTTCCGTGATTCTTTTGTCCAAATATGTTCCATATAAAAATCATGAGAACAAATAATGAGGTCTGTAGCATAACGATAATATTCACGATTTAATGTTTGACCACTTCGATGGCGCCATTCACATGTGGAACATTGTTGCAAAGGATCCCAAGCGATCTGTTCCCATTTATGATTGGGAAGCCATGGATATTCTTTTCGATCTCCATATCGCTCAAATGAACTCATCGAGACTCCTTGTTCATAGACGAAATCAGGAATTTGTTCCTCCACTCGTAATATATCTTCGTCCAATGTATCAAGTGCATCCAATTTTTTCATACATATGTATTGTTCACGTGCTTTAGCCAAACGAACATCAATCGTTAATCCCAATGCTTGCTCTAACTTTTCTATATCCCCTCCCTTTTTAACTAACTGCTCAATTAATGTTTCATCGGCACAGGAAATAATCGCAGGTTTCCGTTTATAGCGAGCATAACAAATCGCATATAACAAATAGACAAACGTTTTACCTGTTCCAACTCCCGCCTCAGCAAAAATCGTTGTATTATTCTTATACGCCTGCTCCAGCTGGTAGGCCATATAAATCTGTTCATCTCTCAATTCAAAACCATGTTCAGGTAAAATATCATAAAACACATCGCCAATATAATCACCTAGGCGATCAAAAAAGTTTTCTTGCTTCGAAATTGTAAATGGTAGTGCTTTAGTCATAATTATCTTTTCTCCTTTTATCAAACCGAACTCAAAAACAATCTCCATCATATCAAACAATTAGCTATTTAGATATTCTTTTACAAAAACGTGTCATTATTATCAAATAACGTAAAAAAGACACTTGATCTATCAAGTGTCTTTTTTATATAACGAAGAACCGTTGACCACATTCAACGTTTAGCTTTCGCATGTTCTCCGACTCGATTGGAATTAAAACCTAGTTAGATTTCATTCCATGACCACCAACCGAAGTTGATGGTAATTAGCTCATCGCCTTTTTACTTTAACACAAATTCATTCATAAAGATACTGTTATTTTCCATGAAATAATTTCCATTTTCAACTTACCTCTGACAATTACCAATGTATGCATTAAAATTACCTTTGTCTACAGAAAAGCTTTGTTGTGATTTAATGCACATTTGCTGTATTATACGACATAACCTTCGCAATTTTGCTCTCAACCATTCTGATTGAAATAAGTGATATACCACGTTGCGGCAGAATACTCCGCTTTCCATGGGCACGGCCTCAGCTAACTTGGTAAAGAAAACCACTTTACCAAGTGGATCTTCGGCTCGTGCTGTTCCCATAGGAGTCTCCGTATTCTGCCTCCACTTGTACTAGTTTTTCTGATTGGGATAAGTGATTAAGCTATATAAAGACATTCATTGCATACTTTATTCTAATCCAACAGTTTCTATAAAAGTGTTAATTAATAATAAAAAGACCATATATATTTATTAAACCATTTTCTATAAAAATTCAGAGTACACGAATAAGCGGAGGCAATACACGGAGACTCCTGTGGGACTAGTGGCATCGGTGAGACCCCGCAGTGCGACAGCGCGAGGAGGCTCACCAGCCCCCCACGGAAAGCGTAGTGTATTGCCGCAGCGGACTTTTAAGCACTCATCTTCGATAGGAAGCGGTAAGTTATGTCGTATAATACAGCTTATATGCAATAACAAAAATCTACTTAGAAGCAGCTAATGCTGCAACAATTCTATCTTCAAGCTGTTTCACATCTGCATCCTCTTGTACATTATTAATTAAAATCGAAAAAATAAACTTCTCACCAGTTTTGGTTTCAAGATAACCTGATAATCCACTTACTGTTGTGATCGTCCCTGTTTTAGCATGGATGGTTGCGCTCTTTGCAATATCACGCATTCTATAACGTAGCGTACCACCAACCATTCGCTCATCTACACCTGCAACAGGTAATGCTTGTTTAAACACGGAAAACCACTCTTCATCTTGTATATGATACAATAATTTCGTTATTTCATTAGCAGGAATTAAGTTTATATGAGAAATACCTGAGCCATCTCTTATAACCAAAGCATCTTTATTAACATTAAAGTTATCAAGCTGATCTAGCACCACTTCAATACCTGCATCCCAACTTCCTTCGTTATCTATTATTTTTCCCATTTCCTTAACGAGTGTTTCAGCATGCCCATTATTACTTAACTTCATAAATGGCACCATTAATTGCTTTAATGGTATCGACGGTTGGGACAACAATGGTTTAGCTTCTTCTGGTGTTTTTCCTTGCGTTACATCCTCTGAGTAGGTAATACCTCGCTTGTGTAAGGATTGACTGAATAATTGCAATGCATACTCAGTCGGATTAGAGACAGAAATCCATTCCTTCGTCGGATTCGCTCCCACCGGAATAACACCTTTAATTTTAATCATATTGCTATCATGTTGGCGAGTAATGGATAGCTCTTCAGTATGTTCTTCTGTAACTGTTTTAGCATCGTTAACCACCTGTACAATGTCTGTCTTAGGGGTTACAGTTATAGTTGGCTTTTTTCCACTTTTATTCGCTGGCTTCACTCGAACAATAACTGTACCCGAATCATAATCTTGATTTGGTGCGGCAGTTAACGCAGAAATTGGTGCACCATAATAAAATTGTTCATCACTCCATATTAAATCAGGTGAATACCTTTCATTATCATACCATTGATCATCTCCAATAATGGATCCATCAATTTTTGTTATTCCTTTTTGTCGTATTATTTTCGCCATTTCATCTATATCTGTTGCTAAAAGCGTTGGATCTCCCTTTCCCTTCAAATACAAATTACCTTCTAATCGGTCACCATTGATCGTACCGTCAGTTAGTACTTCCGTTGTAAATGTGTAATTTTCACCTAAAGTAGCCAAAGCAGCCGTTGCCGTCAATAGTTTCAAATTAGATGCGGGACGTAATCGAATATCACCTAAATGATCATATAAAAGTTCTCCTGTTGTTGCCGAACGTATACTAATACCAATAATGCCTTGGTTCACTATATCTTCATTTTGAATTAACGGATCTAGTTGTTGAGCTAAATTATCGTTTTCCTTATTGGCATTCACAGGTACAGCGGGTGGATTCTCTTGATTTTCATCCATAAACGACGGAATACTAACTACTAAAACTAACAATAAAAATACCATTATTCTCCTCTTCTTCATCTGATCACCTATTCAAGTTTTTTCATGTTCTTCATTCTTTCCATTAAAATGACATTTAATAGGTGCTAAAACGATCAACTTGTTTGTAATCGATTACTTTTGTAGAATAGTACTATCGTTAGATAGGAGAGTGTTGTTATGTTTAGTGAACAAATCGCAATTAAATTAGAGGTAGTTGCTAGGAGAGCGTTGAATATAAAGAATCCTAGTGGTATGGGAGGCATTATATCTGCTGAATACATTGAAAAACATAGAGGTGCATTTACTGTTATTTGTATGGCCCTTGCCCCTTATTACTTAAATGCAACCGAAGAGGAGCGGATACCATTAGATGATATCGTTGAACGGTATCAACATTTACAAACTTGTGGTCTCGAAGAGTATTTTAAGACAGTCAGTCATGCTACCGAGGAATTAAAAACACTTTTTCATGACCTTGGGGTACAAGATGCTGAATAGCATAGGGTGAGTGTGATTCTCTTTCGTCCAATATGCTGGGAAATAACATATTGGACGAACTTTTTTTGGCAAACAACTAGCTTATTTGAGAATCAATTAGTTTCTTCACTTTTATTGCAACATCCATTTCTACTTGATTAATCTGCACCTTAGATGTATGTAAGTTCACAATCAATTCTGTTTGTTGTGATTCTGATTGTATTTCACAAGACTCTATTTGATCATAACTAATAATCCGATCATTCGTCGTGTCTTCCGTTCCCATTACATAATAAAATACCCGCTTATCTGTAACAAATAAGAGCTCCGTTGGTTTATTAGGAGCAGCACATGCTAACAATGATTCATCAGCATCTAATTTATTCTTGGTAAACGTATCAATATAACGTTGTAGAATACCTTTTTTTCCGATCCCAAATTTAGTTGTCAATTTCTTAATCGAATCGAACATTCTAAACCCTCCCTACCTAAAACACAATTTACTTTCTAAAATGGTACGTAACCCACTCATTTGATTGTAGCTGCTTCTCTACTTCAAAACCTGCATCGATAAACATACGTCGTACTTGTTCCGTATTCCAGTCGACAAGTCCTGAAATCAAAAAGTTAGAACTTTTTTGTAATAACTGGTGTCTACTTAATATTTGAACTGTTTCATCAGCACCAATATTTATTATTATCCAATCATAGGCTCGATTAACGACAAATTCACCATGCAGTAAATCTGCTTGTTCAATATCAATTGGTGTTGTAATTCCATTCAGTTTAGCATTATGCTGAATCTCTCGCTCAACTGGCTCATAATCAACAGCTACCAGTCTCTTTGCTTGTTTCATTGCTGCAGCTATTGTCAAAACCCCTGAACCAGTGCCAAGATCTAACACGGATTGATCGGTTAAATCTGTTTTGAGAATGATCCGCAAGCAATCTTGAGTTGTTTCGTGTAACCCTGTTCCAAATGCTGCTTGCGGCTCAAATTTTAATACTTGTTTCGATGCATATTGTGCTTCATCACCAGAATAACAAAGCACCCAACCATTACCCAGATCAATGTCTTCAAATGACTGAGTCCATGATGAGTCATCAATCTGTTTAATATTGATTTCTTCTTTTGGTATATGTAGTACATCTTGTATCCTACTCAAATAGGAGTCAGGTAAATTTTCTACTTCCCTCTCTTCTGCATAAATTCTTAATTCCATATAATCTTTAGTTAATTCTTCATAATCGTACCCGTTTTTCACCTTTTTTATTTCGATAGATGGTTCATAATAAAGATTATAAAGTCCAGCGATATTTAGTGCCTCAATCGATTGATCTAATTGGTTCGAGGGCAACTTTACGATAAATTCATATAACATGGTTTGATCCTTTCCTTATAACTATTTTTAGAATGCATAACTCTCCTTATTTTACATCAGTATCTGTAGTAATACAAAGGTGATCGTGTATTTGAACACACTAGAAACAAAATGACTTTTTTTCGTGTATTACTAATAAAAAAATAGCTATGCTATGTGTACTAAGTGAACAATTGCTAACTTAACTAGTATAAAGATACGAGGATAATACATGATCGTGAGAAAAAAGTACTTAAACGCGCATGAAAAAAACTTAATCATACGCGGTTTGGAGAACAAAGTACTTAACCACGTAAGAAAAAACCCTAATCATACGAAAAAGGAACACAACTACGTAAGAAAAACAGTAATGACAAACTCTTCTCACCAAAGTACCTTTTTGAATGCAGTTTTATAACCTTCAGTGCGCATCATAAAGCCAATGTGCCATAAAGTTGAAAAAATTCGAGGAGGAGGGATTTTTGGAAAGAAAATCAAATGGATTATAATTAAATAATGCTAAAAAATTAAGGAGTAAAGTAAAAAAATACTACAGAACAATAAAGAGCATCCAATCGTTCACATTGTTCAATCAATTGGATGCTCTTGTTCAATTATTTTTTAAATTCCATGTTCCAGCTGTAATAATCATTTTGTTGATTTTTTTGATAGCGTAAATATGCGTTAAATTTATTGCCTTTTTTACTTGTTAATCCTTTGACATACACGACTTGATCTTTTAGTAATGTTTTTACCATTGTCTTCGTTACTTTCTTTTGCATTGTTTTTAAGAATTTATCATTCTTCCAAACAACAAACTTACAGCCGTTTTTCCAATTACTACACCCAAAACCTTTGTTTCCTTCAATCACGCGATGACCACATTCTGGACATTTTCCGATCACTTGATTCATTTTTGGTTTTGCTTGATAGTGATGAATCACTGTATCCTTATCTGTTTTGATAGTTTGTACAGCTTGATTAGTAAATTGAAAAACAACCTGCAAAAATTCATTTTTACTCACCTTGTTCTTTTCAATATCTGCCAATGACTTTTCCAGTTTTCCTGTGAATTCTAGATCGAACAAATCATGGATTGGAAATGTTTCTACTAATCTGTTCCCAAGTTCAGTACAGTGAAGTTGCTTATTTTCAATCGATATATAACCGACATCCTTCAATTTCTTAATCGTTTCTGCTCTTGTTGCAGGTGTACCGATACTAAAACCTGTTAACACTTCGTCCGCGTCTTCCTCTTTATAACCTCTTCCACACGTTTCCATCACTTTTAGTAATGTTTTTTCCGTATGATATTTCGGTGGTTTTGTCTTATGACTTGTCACTTTATGCTCTGTTAAGGCTACTTGATCCTGAAGTTGGACGTTTGGTAACTGATTCTCTTTCGATTGAATCTTTTCTACTTTTTTCCAACCTTCGATAAGTTGTATTCTTCCTTTAGAGAAAAATATTCCTGGAAGATTCACATCACTTATTGTTGTCGTTAACTTTGTTTCTTCATATTCTGCAACAGGCATAAATTGCATGATAAAACGATTTTTCACTGCATTATAAATGATTTGTTCATCAGCACTTAGTCGTTTGGGTTGAACATAGGTAGGAGTAATCGCACTATGACTTTCTACTTTAGCATTATTAAAAATCCGCTTAGACTTTACAAATTTGATTTCGTCTTTGTATGGTAAGTTCTTTGTAATGGCTTCTAGTACTTTTGCTGTTTTCCCTACTAAACTTTCCTCCAGAGCAACACTTGCTGTCCGGGGATAAGTAATAAATTTTTTCTCATACAGTGATTGTGCTACTTTCAATACTTTGTCAGACGTCCATCCCTTATATTTATTGGTAATATATCCTTGTAAGTTTGATAGATTGAATAAAAATGGGGGATATTCTTTCTTACGCTGTACTTGTTTATCTGTAACGATAGCATTTTTATGTTGATCGAGTATTTGTTGAACTTCTTCAAGTTTTGCTTTTTGACTAAACTTTTCTTTGTTTTTCTCAATATAAGTAGCTTGATAGCTTTCCTTGTCTTTTGGTTGAAAAGTGGCCTCTAACTTGTAGTAATCTTCTGGAACAAACTGCTTAATTTCCTTGTCACGATCATAAATAATCTTTAAAGTTGGCAAGATTACACGACCAATATTTAGGGCTTTTCCTTTCCCCTTTTGGTATTTTAACGTCGCAACAGAAGTCAAATTAATACCAATCACCCAATCTGCCCATTGCCTACTAACACCAGCGTCTTGTAACGGCCGCAGTTCTCGATTCGATTTCAACTGGTTTAACCCTTGTAATACTTCAGTAGCTGTCCATTCATTCAATAATAACCGATAAACTGGCTTATTCACTTTGGATCTGTAAATAATACTATCACCGATTAATTGACCTTCCCGATCATAGTCACAAGCCGAAACAATCGCATTAACATCATTCCTGCGCATTAATGATTGTATAATGTCTAATTGTTTCTTTGCACCTGGGTCTGGGCGACCTTTCGTACGTGGATTACCTTTGACTTTATATTGAAATTTGTCCGGAATAAAGGGAAAGTTTTCTAACTTCCAACTAGTCATTTTTGCATCATAATCCTTTGCATCAAACAGTTGCACCAAATGCCCGAATGCCCATGTAATAAGGTAATCATTTCCTTCAAAATAACCATCTTTCTTTTGAGTGATCTTTAAGGCATCTGCAATGTTTTTAGCAACGGATGGTTTCTCAGCAATTACTAATTTCACTTTTTTCACCATCCTTTTCGTATTAACTTTTTTTAAATAGTACAACCATGCCTGGAATCGAACATAATTGGTAAGTGTTAAGGAGAATAGGAGGCTGGAGTATACCTAAGCTATAGCTATATTCTACTATTCGACAATCACAACTAGTTTCCTTTTAAAAATAGCTGCTTTCTTAAAGATTTTTTGCCAAGGAAATACAATATGTTACAAAACTCTAAATACTTCCCTCATTCTTACCATAAATTTCTTATCTCGATATACACTGATTAATTGGTTTTCGTCTAGATCTGTGGCAAACCTCCTATAACTGTGATCGTTTAAAAAGTTTTGTCTAGACCTACGTCCGAGTTTCTATCAAGTTCAAAAACTAACAAAATCGCCCTTAAAATTAAAAATAGACTCCATACATGGGTTACTATGAAGTCATTAACTACTACCATATTCAAAAGCTTTTTATGTACATTATTTCTAGATAACAAACAGCACCAACCATAATAGTAGACTGATCAGGACGCTTGTTCCTACGATTGCACTTTTAAGTATATACGGAAGCGGATTCGGTATTAAGCGCAAAGCTAATACCGTTGTCAACCCAAATAAAAACATAAATAAGAGTGCATATAATAACATGCCAACTAAATTATCTACTGGCAGAGCCATCGAACGAATGATATATCCCATAATACCACCTCTTCCATACAACCTAATACTTCCGTGTATCTTGTTTCATACACCGATATATTATAGTACAATTATATTCGCATTTCTAGATGCACCATGCTATATCCGTTTAAAAGCCTCCGCGACTTCCTTCATCTCTTGCTGATCAATTGTTCGAAAATCAAGTAACACCCGGTTATCTTTCACTCTAGAAATAACAGCTGGCTGATTCGTCCTTAGTTTTGTTGCTACGATTTCCGCTGAATCATAATGATGACTAAGCGCAACAACGTAAGTAGGGAGCTCCACTGCTGGCATCGTTCCTCCCCCTATTTGAGATTGTTGTTCAATGACTTCCAATTGAAATGGAACCGTCGATCGCTCGAATGAGTTAACAAAACTATTAACTTGTTGTAGAATTTCTTGTTTCGTTTTTAAAATATCACGAACTGTTGGTATCTGTTTGATTGTTTCTTGATTCGACAAATAAGCTTGTAGCGTTTTTTCTAAACCAGCTAACGTGAGTTTATCAACACGAAGCACACGTGCCAGTTGATGCTTTTTCAATTGATCGATATACTTCTTTTTACCAACAATAATACCCGCTTGTGGTCCACCGAGTAATTTATCTCCGCTAAAAGATACAAGATCAACTCCTGCTGCGATCAAATCACGAACAACTGGTTCATCACCAACCCCTTGCTGATGAAAATCATAAAGCGAACCACTGCCTAAATCTTCATAAACAATCAATTGTTCCTTGTCTTGTTTTAGTGTCACAAGCTCCTCTGATGCCACTGTTTCTGTAAAACCTATTGTTTTAAAATTGCTTGTATGTACTTTTAAAATCATACTTGTATCATCTGTAATAGCTTGTTGATAGTCGTATAAGTGGGTTTTATTGGTTGTCCCAACTTCTACTAGTTCAGCATCACTTTCCTCCATAATCGAAGAAATTCGGAAAGATCCTCCGATCTCAACTAATTGCCCTCGTGAAACGATCACTTGTTTATGTTTGGCTAACGCTCTTAATGTTAAAAACACTGCTGCTGCATTATTGTTCACAACCATTGCCGCTTCTGCACCCGTTACATTGATCAACTGTTGTTCGATCACCTCGTGCCTGGATCCTCGTTCTCCTTGAGAGATCTTATATTCTAAATTGGAATAGTTTCTGGCCACTTCTACCATATGTTGAATGGCATCCTCACTTAATCTTGCGCGACCCAAATTAGTATGAAGCACAGTACCTGTTGCATTGATAACAGGTATCAAATGATCTTGTTTGATTGCTGTTACTTTTTGTTCTACTTGTGTCCAAATGTAATCAAATAATGACTCATTCTTAGATAATTCTTTAGGACTATAACAACCCTTCAACAACATGCTTCTCAATTGAGCAATTTCTTGCTGGATTTGTTTGGTAACTTGTGACGGATCAATTTGAAAATTTTTCACCAACCGTTTAAACTGTTCACTTTTTTGAAATTCATGCACGGGTGGCAATTGCCTTAACCACTGGTTCATACTCTACCCTCCCTTTGTTTTTTTTATTTCGTTGGATTAATATGATATAAATTAAAATTTCACTCAGTAGGGTTTTTCCCTTCCCCCCACTGAGTGTTAACTGAACGATTTTGGGTGTTAACGTCCGTTGAAGCAGGAGTTTTACGGACGGTTGCACCAGGATGAAATAATAATCATGATCACTTTAAAACATGACTATTATTTGACCATGTCATGATGTCTGTTGATCAATTTTTTCTATTATCTGCTCAACTTCTGGGTACGAACCCGTTTCTAGCTTGGAATAAATTTTCTTACCATTGACCCTTACTTCAAAAGCACCACCAGAACTTGGATTCAGCTCCAATGAAGCAATTTCATGGCGGTAATGGTTAAATAATTGTTCCGCAAAACTTGCGGCTTTTGGTGCGTAGTTTCACTGCATACAAAATTCAATTGACACATTAAAGCTCATAACCATCCTCCTTTCTTTTATTTTCTCTATTATATAATAAACAATAATAGGATAAACCTTTTTGATGTTTATCCTTCGCCTAAAGATAACCAAATTCTTGCATTACCCTTTCTTGCCGTTAGGTTCAATTGATCCGTTTTCTCTAAAATAGGAATGAGATATTTGCGAGAAATTCCCCAAGCTTCCTTTGCATCTTGTAACGTGAACGAAGTACCTGTTTGGTTTCGTAAGTGTTGGATTGCTTGGACAAATGCTTGCTTGTGAATTACTAACCCATCCGTTATTTGATATGCTTGCTCAGTGAATAATAGGTAGGCCTTTAAATCTTCCTTATCTTCTTCTGTGAATGGGGTCTGGCCTAGATAATCCTCCCACTTTTTCACCTTCAATCCATCCTGCTTCCATCTATGAATAAATTCTTCCATTCTTGATTTCCAGTGTGCTGGTAAATGTGGCTCAAAAGTATTTCGTTTAATGAATTGACCGACTTGTTCGATTCCGCTAAGTTCACGAATGATAAACTCGATCACTTCTTTTGGATAGTTACCTGTCAATGGTTGAATCAGTTCTGCTTTATTCATCCCTAATCGCATTGGATATTGTTGGTGATAACCGTCTAATTCCTTTAAAAGTTTATCACTAATGTACATGTAACCATTGCGATGCATGTACTTTTCTCTTGGTAATTCGATTAGTTCCCCTTGGATCACCTGCTGCTCAACAATCTTCTTAAGTTTCCATTCATCGATGGAGGTAGCAACCATCATTTGTTTCATATCCATTATTGAATTTTGTCTTAATTCATCTAACACCAATTCTTCTGGTGTTCCTTCTTTTTTCTTTTGCAAATATTGAATCGTGTCGCTGCCAAATTTATATTTCTTACCATTTGGATCGATTATCCATCCACCAGCAATCGTCTCCGTCGGTGTTGGTCTTCTTACAATAAAGCGATCTCCCCGTCGAACAACAATATCCTCGTCTAAGCGAATTTGACAAATCACCTCTTGTTTTCCTTGTTTGACCACATTCCGATCAAAATAAATAATCTTCCCCATCACTTCAGATGTGCCAACATGAATTTTCACTGGTGCCCGCTGCTTAAGTGGTGCGCGTAAATGTTCAACAAATTGTAGGCTTACATCGATGGTACCAGTAACCAGGAAATGATCTGCTAGCACCATTACATCGCCACGTTGTAAATCGTCTCGATTGATCCCACTTACATTTAGTGCCGTTCGTTGACCAGCATATGCGTGACTTACATTTTGATGATGTATTTGCATCGTACGTACTTTAGCTTTCCTCTTTTTAGGTAAAATCGTTACCTCGGCACCTGTTTGAATTTGACCTTCATATACGGTTCCACGGGCAATGGTCCCTTGTCCCTGGATGGTGAACACTTGGTCAATTGGCATCCGAAACGCCCCATAACGATCCCGCACTTTTACTTGTTGAAGTTCATGTAATAGGAGTTGTTTAAATGCATCTATCCCTTTATAAGATATACTGTCAACAAAAGCTATTTCAGCCTCAGCAAAATCTCTATCTTGTAATGTATCGTTAATCTCTAATTCCACTAGCTCTAACAGTTCAGCATCCACTCGATCTATTTTGGTCACGGCTATCACGCAACGTTTTATACCTAGAAACTTCAAAATTTCCAAGTGTTCCTTCGTCTGTGGCATCACACCCTCATCAGCAGCAACCACTAAGACAACAAGGTCAATACCGGCAACACCAGCAATCATTTGCCGAATAAATCGTTCATGGCCAGGAACATCAACAATTGAGATGCGTGATCCATCGTGGTCCTCAAGTTGAGCATACCCCAATTCAATTGAGATTTTTCGTTCTTTTTCATGTTTCAAACGGTCTGTATCCATACCTGTTAACGCTTTGGTAAGTGTTGTTTTACCATGATCAATATGCCCCGCCATGCCAATAGTATAATAAGTTTCCTCCATTTGCTAACCCGCTTTCCTTATAACTGATACTTTTAATGTAAGCCTAATAATAAAGACAATTCAAGTATAGCGCATAGAATAGAGGCATTAACGCTAGGGTTTGATAAACTTCCCTTAGGAACGGGCGGTTCGATGATCCATTAAAATCTTAGGCGATAAAGGAAACTATCTTAAGAACAGATTGAATAGATAGTTTTATACTGAGGATGTTAAACTAATATCACCACGTCCTGTGGCACCATCGAACTATCTACATTTCTGTAGGCAAGCAGCGCTTAAGCCTAAAGCCGGACGTGCCAAATAAGTGAAAACAGTTACCAACTGCTAGTGAATTTGTATAATTCAAATACAAAGAACGACAAGTAGTTGTTGTCATCACAACTACTTGCCGCCCTATTCTTATTTGCCTTCCGTTTCATCGTCAGCAATCCCAAACTGTACTTTTGGGTTTTTAGACATGTCTATATCAACACCAGTACTATCTTTTTGATTTTTTGGTGTTTGTGGTAATTTTGATTTATTTTTACGATGTCTGTGCTCATCTCTACCCATTTTATATCCACTCCATTGTTATAGTTTTCTTTTTTAGTATGAATGGAAAACAAGCAACTCATGTGATAATGGCAAAAAAAATATATACCTATTTTTCCCAACATATATCTAAAGTTTGTTACAGTTAACTTCAACTTAAGGAACTTTTACATTGATTATGTCCTTCCCATCACTTATACTAATTCTCACAGACGACAAAATTGTTTATGTGGGGTTGGATGGGTGACTGGTGTCCCCCTGGGTCTTCAAAACCCTGAGGGAGGCGCGTGCCGTCTCCGGTGAGTTCGATTCTCACACAGTCCCGCCAAAACCTTATATATCAACATTTCAAGAGCTTGACTATATAAGATGGTTTATTGAACAATAAACTCCATATTCCTTTAAGGTGCCGAATAGGTGCCGAAACCTCATTTTTAATCAAACATGTCATCAAAAACTTCTACGGCACCATCCTGCAATGAAGGAACTACATGGCTGTAAAGATCTACTGTAATACCAATTTTTGAATGTCCTAAACGTTCACTCACAACTTTTGGATGTACATTTTTCTGTAATAGTAACGTTGCGTGAGAATGCCGCAAATCATGAAATCGTCCAACTTTAAGTCCGGCTCTTCTATACGCTTTTTTTAAAGACTTTAGCAATTCTCTGGGATCAAAGTAATTTCCTTTGGTGTTGTTGAAAACCAAGTCTAAAGGATTAAATGACTTTCCTAAGATTTTTTTGGTTTCAAGATATTTTTCTTTATGTTCTTTGAGAAAAGCAGTTAGTCTTTTTCCCATAGTTACATACCTATCTCTTCCATTCTTTGTTAAGTCTTTAATTCCTACACCGCCACCTTCAGCATCATACGCTGTCTTTGTGATATAGATTCTCCGATTATCCAAATCGATATCATTCCATGTTACTGCTCTTAATTCCCCTAATCGTGCACCTGTTTCAGTTGCTGTAAATATAATTGGGTAATGCACCTTACTAGCTTTTGCCTTTTCAAAAAGCTTATTTAGTTCGTCAACTGAGTAAGTTATAATTTTGTATCTTTCAGGCTTTGGTGGTTTAGCCTTGGTTGCTACGTTCTTGCTTATAAACTCCCAGTCAATGGCATCATTTAAAGCTTTTGTTAACAATCGATGATGGTGCTTTACCGTCTGTGCGGACAAAACGGTATCTTCCTCATCAGCAAATTCATGTAAACCTAATTTTTCCGTGTAATATTCTTGGACATATTTCGTTTTTAATTCTGCTAATTTTGTCTTTCCTAAGCTCGGCTTTATATGAACTCTAACTATTTTTTCATAGCCCTTATAGGTATTAGGAGCTGTGTTGGTCTTGGCATAATTTCTCAGCCAATAATCCAAATATTCTCCCAAAGTTATATCATGATCTACAACAGATTCTGTTTGTTGAAGTTCAGCCACAGCTAAATTCATCGCTTCTTTAGCTTCTCTTTGTTTTTTGAAATTCTTTTTAACTCGGCGCTTTCTATTACCGCCTCGCCCAATTTCAATCGTGTACATCCATGATTTTGTTTCTTTATCCCATCTAACGTGACCAGTCACTTTGTATTACTCCTCCTTTTATATGGACTGGACACCAAACTCGACTATTACTTAGTATGCAAGTTGAATTTGTACTTTAAACTAAAAACCGGTCAGTATAGTGTCCAATCAACTTCAGAAATTTAGTTTTTTCCTTCAAACCATGCCAAGAAGGGTTTTTTTGGAATTAAAATTCTACTTCCTACTCTTACTGTATGAAATACTCCAGAATGAACTAACTCATAAGCTTGTCCCCTACCTATACATAAAAATTCTGCAATTTCTTTTACTGTAAGTACATCTTTTAAGTCATCTAATTTCTTCATTCCTTTTCCCCCTAAGATTTAAAATAGACAAATAAAAAAGGGCAAACGGATTAGTGGGGACCACTAATCCATTTGCCCAGTTCTTCTGGCGCTAAAATGCATTTGTTTTAAAGAATATTTAATTTTTCAGCCTAATTATAGTATAAAAGGTTAATTAACGCATTGCAACAATACGTACGGATACTTTTTTTCACTCAGTTAATTTGTTATTTTACTTTGTTGGTACAAATAAAGATGTTCAGATGATATATATTATCGGCAGTTAGATCATTCCAAATAAGTTATGTCTCATTAGGCTAGAAAACTTGTGATAGTGAGACAAAATGGAATTTTCGCCAAAATCGTCAAGTTCCTATAATAATCATTATTGTTAAGTTATGCGTTTCAACTTAACAATAATATTCTGTGTCGTCTTGATAAGTTTCAAGACCGTTCAGATAACTTACATGTTTGGGATATAATTTACAGGGTCGTCCAAATAATTAATCAATTTGGAGGTCACTCACATGGAATTACAACAAGCATTTGACGAATTTTTACTGTATCTGGAAGTCGAACAAAATTATTCTGAACATACGCTTACTGGTTATGAATCGGATTTGCACGCATTGTTGCGCTTTTTGACCGTTCATAAGCGTTCAACAATGCTCCAAGAACTTAATCCAACCATTATTCGACGATTCATTCAGTATCAGCGTACGAAAACGTTTGTTAGTCCCCGGACCTTACAACGTAGAATTTCAAGTTTAAAATCCTTTTGTACATTTTGTTTGAAGGAAAAATTCATTGATGAGGACTTTATGGCAGGAATTAAAGCCCCGAAAAGCGATTCTAAACTTCCAGTTTATATGAATTTGGAAGAATTAAAACAACTCTTTTCCTCCTTGGAAAACGATAATGGACCCCTCTCCCTTCGCAATGAGGCCCTATTTAAACTCATGGCAACAACCGGGATGCGAAAATCGGAATTAGTCCATTTAACATGGCAGCAACTTGATTTTTATAATGAAACCATATTAATTTTGGGGAAAGGGAAAAGGAACGCCTCCTCCCCCTCCATTCCATGGTTATTCCGTTACTGAAGGCCTATAAGGATTCCTTACAGGCTTATCAAACACATCCTACTGAACGGATCTTTTTGAATGCCCAAGGGAAACCCTTTAATCCACGAGGGGTTGGTTACGTCTTTAAGAAGGTATTAAAAAATGCTGGCCTTCCCCCACAGCGTTTCACCTTGCACCATTTGCGGCATACGTTTGCAACGTTATTGTTGCAGCAAATCAAAATGGAAACTAAAGATGAAGTTGGGCATGTTTCTAACAATACTAAAGAAAAAGTCGATCTTAAAACACTGCAAGAATTATTAGGCCATGAGTCGCTTGCAACAACGCAAGTGTACACTCATATTGATTTTGATTCGAAAAAACGAGCGATCGATTCGTTCCGTTTCGAATAAACTAGGACAGAAAGCTACCTCCAATTTGGGTAGCTTTCTGTGTCTTTATTTTGATGCAACAAGATTCATTTCCGCAAGTTGATTGGCTAACGCTGGATTTGTCTTGGTTAGTTGAATGAAATAAGATAAAGGAACTTGTTCGTTTTTCTGCTCCTCATCTTGACTAGGGATAGTATCTTCTTCTAAAACCACTTGTTGATCCTCTATTTCCCCTTGACGGCGTTTTTCGAGTGTTGAGTAAATTTCATTTTCGATAGATGTAAGTTCACTTCGTAACGCGCGAATTTTTCGTTGATCCCTGCGTAGATAATAGTTAATATTTTCCTTAGTAATGGAGTGACCTAATAGATACTTGATGTTATCAATATCCATCTCACGTTCATCTAAGATCGTAGCAATCGATGAACGATAGCCATGCGGTGTAACATGTTTGGCTCCGACCCACCCAAGTACTTTATTGATTCGATCCGTTAATCGGTTTATTTGCTTCCTACGTATTGGTAATCCAGCCAATCCATGTAACAATTGATCCTCTGGCTGAAGGTCATAGTATCGAATATGGTGCTTAATCTCCTCTAAAAGACGAGGAGGAATTGGGAAAAATTGAATAACGTGTTTATCATTGACGATCCCTGCGTCATAGTAAATGAGTTCTTTATCAAGCCAAACATCTTTCACTTTAATTGAAGCTAATGCATGCCCTCGGAGGCCAGTATTAAATAAGACGCGTAAAGTTACTCCTACATCTTTACCTTCTTCCTCTTTTAGATGTTGAATTGCTTTATATACATCTACAATTTCATCCAGTTCCATTGCTCGTGAATGCTGACCTACTTCTCCCGTTGGTAAAACGACTGCTTGAAATGGATTGCTTTGAATTATTCCCATTGCTTGATAAAATTTTAAAACACTTTTCAATGAAGCGATTCGCCGTTTTATTGTTTTGTATGCTATCTTTTCGTCGTATGATTTTTTGATCCATTTATCCACATGGTGGATGAAAATATTTTGCAGGGTTGGATCAAACCCTTCTTTGAAGCTAAAATCTTCAAAGGCATCTACATCCCTTTGATACCCTTTATATGTATTTTCACTCCAATTACGGTATTCCTTCATTTCCTCAAGAGCAATCCGGATCGTCCAATCTGGTTTGGCTCTTTTTTCGATCGGTAATTTGATGTTAAGGTCCATTTCTTTTTCCATTTTTTCTCCTCCAATACAATAAAAAAAGAAGCACCAGAATAATTAGGCTAATGATAGGTATAAATACCTACGTTAATTCCTAAAAATCCAGGTGCTTCCTGCGATTTCATCTAATATTTTATATTTTTATTATACCATCATAGATTCGTTATAGAAACAAAAAGTAATTAATTTTTCCATAAAGATGGTATATTTAATTTTTTAAAATAATTATAGGCTTGTTAATGCTTCTAAGTCACTATTACAATCCACCAGTTAGGTATAAAGCCTATTTTTCATCGGCAAATAAATTAGAGTTGTGGACGACTTTTTATGTCTCATCTGCCTTTGGATGGCAGGTATAGAAAACCCATTTTGATCCATTAAATAAGCCATTGTTGCTCTTAGGTCATGTGACGTTACTTTTCTGTTAATATCGGCTTTGGAAGCAATTTCACTTATTATCTTGTTCAATTTTGTATTTGTTAGTGGTTTTTTCTTTGAAAAAAATAGTTCCTTATTCATCGTACCTCCTAACCAATCTAAAAAGTAGGGATGATTAACATACACTTGCAAATATTTTTTTAAAGCAGGTGTCATTCTCACAGAACTAGCATACGTTTTCTGACCGTTATCAATTACAATAATATTCAAGTCGAAATTAATCTGAGAAAGTTTGAGTGAGCATAATTCCTTGGATCTTAAGCCACACGTAAACTGCAACAGTATTAAAACAAAGTATTGAAGTAAAAATGGATCTAGTAGTGCAGCAGCCTTGAGCAACCTATCACTTTCTTCTCTACTTAATGCTCTGTTTTTTAGAGCTCTGTAATGAAAAGATGTCGGATATCTTGCAAATGGGTTTTCACAAATTAAATCAATATCTTCTATAAATTGAAAAAAGCTTTTTACCGCGGAAAAGTGATTTCCTATCGTAGTTTTAGTCTGTTTCGTTTCTTTCAGGTACTCAACATAGGCATCAACAAATTCAAGGTCAATAGGTTCGTATTCACCATCATCTTCACAGTAGTAAAATTTATCAAAATCTAGTGTCTCGCTATTATAACCGTAGTCTTTAATGAAAACCCCTAGTTCTTTTAATGGGGATTTATAACTTTTTATAGTCCTATCAGAGTATTCTGATAACTCCTTGAATTTTTTAAAGTACACGGAACTAATTAGCAAATTGTCCATAAAGACTCTCCTTTTCTTTTAAGAAATCTAGCTCTACTTTTGCATATGGGTGTTTTTCTAATTCTTTCTTTACTTGGTTGGAAGAAATTCTAAGGTAGGTTTGAGTCGTGTTAACATTGTCATGCCCTAACAGTTTACTGATTTTGAATATTTCCATACCACTTTCATAAGCATAAATAGAGAACGTGTGCCTTAATATATGCGGAGATAGAGATGCATCCTCTGGAAAGACTTTTTCTTTTTTTCCATGCTCCTTAATTCTGTTCAGCATTTCCCGAATCGTACTTGTAGCAATTGCTTTATTTCCATTAACAGAAAAAATAAAAAGTTCATTGTATTTGGATTTTGTAAATTGTTTTCTTTTATCTGCGTATTTAAAATGCACATAAGTACTGAGAACATCAAATGAAACATCAGTCATGTAACGCTTTTCAGGTTGAGATTGTCCCTTTGGTATTATATAGATAGCTTTTTCTTCCCAATCGATATCTTCAATTTGAAGATTAGCTAATTCATTGGCTCTTATCCCTGACCCAAGAAATGTCCATATAATCGTATAATTTCGTAACGCAGATATTGATTGTTTTGCTGCTTCTAAAATAAAGTTCACTTGTTTAGATGTAAGAGCCTTTGGAACGTTATTTGGATCTTCTTTTGTCTTAAGTGTGTTATTTAACAAGAAATCAACTTGTTTCTTATCTAAAATATCTATAGCAACCGTTTTTAGAAAGGCTCTCAAAAACGATTTCTTCTTTTTTTTCGTACCAATATTATGCTGATTTTTCAAATATCTTAGCAATAATTCCTTGTCGAATAATTCAGTAATTAATGCTTTTGTTCCTGAATTCAATTCTTTTTCTATAAAGCTCTTAAAAGATCTCATTTCACTACGATACCCTCTTTGTGTTTCCTCTCGCTTATCTGCATAGTATGAGGTTGATGAAGTGAAGAATAGATTTTCAGCCTCCTCAAATGTTAAAATTTTTTTTGGTTTTTCCTTTTTTGTTTCTTTAACAATATTCTTTTTTAATACTTCCTTTTCAAACATGGCTTGTCCAAACTCACCAATTAGTTCACTTAATTTCTCATCAAACAATGCCTTTTTGGATTTCTTTCTAGGTGCGCTCATAATTCACACCTACTTCATAATCAATTTTATTAATTGCCTCTTTTAATTCGAATGAGTAGTAGTGAATATACTTAGAGGTAGTTTTAAGCGAATCGTGTCTGGCTAAAGTTCTAACATCTACAAGTTCAACGTTTTTACGTGCTAAGCTTGTAATATACCAATGCCTTAAAAGGTGCGGTCCTCCTTCTAAGTCCCAGTCTGATAAAACTTTATAAAGTGTGAAGGTATTATGAATTCGCCTTGTAAAGCTTTTTTCTTTTTCAGCATTACTTTTTCTAAATAAAAATCCTGTTCTATCTTCTACAGGGAACTCAAGTAGCATTTCATATACAAGTTCAGGAACGGGTAATATATGGTTTTTCCCTCCTTTTGAATGAACTACAATAGTTTTAGTACTGAAATTAATATCTTCCCAACGTATACGATAAAGTTCTATGATACGATAACCTAAAAATGAAATTAGAGCGAATGCCAAGGTATCTTTATCTGGATCTTCCGAATAGATTTTGATTGCATTGAAAAACCCTTCTATATCATCATCACCTGGCAATCTTCGGTAGAAATAGTCCCTAGCTTGGATATTACGCACATTTAATGCTATTTGTTCGCTAGTAATATTAAGCTCAAATAAACGTTTAAAAAAAGTTTTTATATCCTTGAGTTGTTGTTTGCAATTATACTTTGTGTAAACACCTAACTTGCTTTGCTTAATTAAAAAGGCTTTATACTCAACAAGATGTTCACTTGTGACTTCCCAAACAGATATTTCATTTATGGAACTATCTTGAAACTCACGTAAAGTTGGTAACCACTCAAAAAAATTTTTTATTTGACGTTCCATCTTTTCAATTCTTGAAGTTGTCCGATTTCTTCTATGAAGATCTTTAACGTACAAATTTACAATTGGATGGTTCAACTCTTGAACAACTTTAGTTTGGTGGTTAAATTCAACTGCATTAGATTTGTCAAGATAATTGTGTTAGCAGCCATATTAGATGGCATTCATTTCGGAAATGACATTGTCGGTGGCGAGATAAAATAGGAACTGAAGTGGCGAATGGCGAAAATCAAAAGGAATTTTCAGTGTCTTTTTTAGTAGAAAAA
>NZ_SZNM01000010.1 GCF_005870085.1 Aquibacillus sediminis
ATGGTTTACTATAACAATTATCGATATCAATGGAACTTAAAAAAGATGACCCCTATCCAATATAGGAATCATCTTCAAGTAGCTTAATCTCTTTTTTCATAGTGTCCTTGACACGGGTGCCAGTTTATACTTTATCAAGCCTGTCATCTTTTTTTTATTTATTTATTCACTATCATCTACAGGATACACGCCATTTTCATCATGAACTTCTTTGCCAGTTAATGGTGGGTTGAATACACAAACCATGCTCATACCATCTTTAGTTCGTAGTAAGTGTTCATCGTGTTTATCCAACACATAAAGGTCATCCTTTTTAATAGGCCAAACTTTATTGTCGCTAAGTGTAACAACTTCTCCTTCGCCTTCAGTAAGGAAAACCGATTCTAAATGGTTTTGATACCAAATGTGTGTTTCTGTGCCAGGTTTAATCGTTGTATAGTTAACCGTGTAACCCATACCATCCTTTTTAAGGAGCATGCGTTTGGAGACCCAATTACCTCCATCTACATCATGTTCAGTACCTTCAATGTCTTTTAAAGAAATTACTTTCATGTTTAGTTCCTCCTGAGAATTTAGTTAGTATAATGTATTCATGTGTCTCCCCAAGTAGGTTACTTGGGATTTTAATTTAATAGAATACCTTTAGTTTGTTACTGGTTCTTTTATTAAACTTTTTACACTTTTTTCAATAATTTCTAAGCCTTCCTTTAATCCGGCTTCATCAATGTTTAATGGTGGGAAAAGCTTAAATACTTCATCATTAGGTCCAGCAGTTTCCATGATTAGTCCGTTTTCAAATGCTTTGGCTGCAATCTTGTCCGCCAAACCATCTACTTCTGAAGAAATACCAACCATAAATCCGCGACCTTTAACTTTTCCTTTAAGCTCTGGATAATCATCAACAACTTTTTGTAAAAAGTTATAAATGATATCTGATTTCGCTTTAATATCCTTCTCAAAATTTTCGTCTTTCCAGTAGTCTAATGCTGCAGTTGCGGTAACAAATGCATGGTTATTACCACGGAACGTTCCATTATGTTCACCAGGTTTAAATTTATCAATTTCTGGGCGTATTAATGTGATTGCAAATGGTAAACCGTAACCACTTAGTGATTTTGACATACAAATAATATCAGGTTTGATTCCAGCAGGTTCAAAACTAAAGAAAGAACCAGTACGACCAACCCCTGCTTGAACTTCGTCAACGATAAGAAGGATGTCCCAACGCTTACATACTTGTTCAACTTTTCTTAACCATTCAAAGCTAGCAGCATTAATTCCACCTTCACCTTGAACTGTTTCAAGAATAATAGCAGCAGGAATGTCTACACCACTACCACCATCTTCTAGGAAACGTTCTAAATAGTCGATGGAGTCTTGTTCATTCACATAGTTGTCATATGGCATGGTAACAACATTTTGTAATGGAATTCCAGCACCTTTACGTTTCATTGCATTACCAGTCACGGATAGGGAACCGATCGTCATACCGTGAAAGCCGTTAGTAAAACTGATCACATCGGTACGACCAGTTACTTTACGTGCTAATTTCAACGCACTTTCGACTGTATTTGTTCCTGTTGGTCCAGGGAACATGATCTTATAATCTAGGTTTCGCGGTTTAAGAATGGTATTATTAAATTTATCTAAGAATTCAGCTTTTGCTGAAGACGCCATATCAAGTGAATGAGTAATACCGTCACTTGTGATGTATTCGATTAATTTTTCCTTCATCTTAGGATCATTATGTCCATAGTTTAATGCACCAGCACCTGAGAAGAAATCGATATATTCTTTACCAGCTTCATCCCACATTTTGTACCCTTTTGCCTTTGTAAATACGGTTGGAAAACTACGTACATAACTACGAACCTCTGATTCTAACTGATTGATAATATTCATATCATTACTCACGGTAATTAGTTCCTCCTTAATAGTAGGCATACCTTTTAATAAAGTATGTTTATTTAAAAAATATTTGAAATTTTTAAAATTCTATATGTGCAAAAATTCTATGTGTGAAAAAAATTCTATTTGCGTATTGGTCCAATTCGGAAATTTAATTCTGCTTCATGACCTTCGCCTGGAAATAGTTCCTCGGGAAATAGGTCACTAACTTCACATGTTGTATCATGGTCACGAGCAAGACGTTTAAACAGTGATTGAGATGCTTTGTTTGATGGAGTAACCGTTGCTTCAACGAATTGAACGTCCTGGCATGACTCTCTGTTAATAAGTTCATTTAAGAGTTTGGAGGCGATTCCTTTTCCCCGTTGTGAGGAATCTACACCAACTTGCCAGACAAAGACTACATCTTGACGTTCTGGGGGGATAAATGCAGTAACAAATCCAACGACCTTATCTTCTTCTTTTGCTACAACACATGTCTCGGCAAAATACTCAGCCATCATAATGTACTTATATGGTGAGTTTTGGTCCAGTGTTGAGCTGTTTACTAGTTCCCACATTGCTGCGCCATCTTCAACTGTTGGTTTTTCAAATGTAACAATTTTTTTCTGTGGGGCAGTTGCAATTTGACTGTTAATGGTAACTTCTCCCTTCACTTGCTTTTTTTTAACTAATTGTTCACATCTATAATGATAACCATCCAACACAACTTTTCGCAAACAAGCTTATTAGCCATTCATGGTCATTAATTGTGCTTTGCAACGATTAAACATAAAAAGGTTGCCTAAGTTAATAAATACTACAGAATTGTTAAAAATTCTAACAATTTATACGATTTTGCAATTTTTATTAGAATTTAATCTATGTTATGGAAGGAAGTGGAAACGAAAAAACAGCAGATCAAGTGTGATCTGCTGTTCCTATCTATTCATTTATTTTTATTTTGTGCGCGACGATCAGCAGCTTTCATTCGCTGTACAGCTTCCATGTCTTCGGAGTCTGCTAGTTCATAGGAAAATTCAACATCTTCTGCTTTTTCAATGTTTTGCTTTTGGTTCTTGTTGTTTTTGCTCATCGTAACCTTCCCTCCCTCTCTGTTATTTCTTTGTTAGTATGGAGTCATTTTAGAAAAGGTATGCGTTACAAACGTTTCATCTTGAAAGAAAGGGGTTGTCATCAATCCAGAATCGCCATGGATAATATTTAGCCTCGCCACTGTTTTCAATGCCGATTCTAGGACCGGAGACAATCGTGATCTTTTTAGTTTGGTGCGGTTTGGCTATCCAAAGGGGAGGCAACTGTAAGTCATGTCCATAATCCTCCATTTGGATTCCAAGTGCTTGTGTTAGCTTGCCTGGACCATTGGTTAGTTGCTGTTCTTTTTTAGCTTTTGGTCGACGTTTTACCATTAACTCCTGATTATAATAAGGTTGTATGGCACGAATAAGAACAGCCTCAGGGTGACCTACTTCACCACTTACTATATTAAATAAGCAATGTGTATGCATCGTATACGTATAGCAGTATCCAGCTGGGCCAAACATGACTTCTGTTCGTTTTGTTCGACGGTTATTATAACTATGGGCCGCGCGGTCGTTGGGTCCGATATATGCTTCTGTTTCTACGATCATACCTGCTGCAGTTCCTTCTGGCGTTTCTTTGACGAGAATACCTCCAAGTAAAGCTTTGGCAAGGTTGAGTGTTGGCATTTGATAGTCTGCGTTGGTTAAAAGGGTAAGATCTGAGAGCTTACGATCCAATCGTTATCAAATTCCTTTCTTCATTAATTTCGGATTATAATAAAGACCATATAAACAACGTAACAAAGGACTAAAATAAACCCTTCGAACCTTCCGATAGTATATTTTGATCTGGAAAAAAGCAAAAGTGTAGCTGTTAGTAAAATCATAATCAAAATATCAAAGAAGATTTTATTGGAAATATGAAGCGGTGATATTGTAGCTGTTGTACCAAGTACAAATAGGATATTAAAAATACTACTTCCAACTATATTTCCTAACGCAATATCACTTTGTTTCTTTAAAGCTGCAGCGGCTGATGTTACTAATTCGGGTAAAGAAGTTCCAACTGCAACAATGGTAAGACCTGCTAAGGTTTCACTCATTCCCCAAGCATAGGCGATTGCTGTACTACTATCTACTACTAAATTTCCACCAAAAACAATAGCGGCTAATCCAACAATGGTAAGTACAATATTTTTTCCCCATGTTTTTGGTGAGGTGGAGATGTTTTTTTCTAGAACTTGTTCTCGATCGTTTCTTGCTACTTCAAAAATGTAATTTAAAAAGATAAGTAAAAATAGTAATAAGATAATCCCATCCGAGCGCGTAAGCATATTGGTTGTCCCATTTTGTAAAAACATATCACTGATTAGCACATATAAGGCCACACATGTTAAAAGTGTAAAGGGAATTTCTTTCCGAACTGTAGCACTTTCTACTTTTAAGGGATAGATCAGTGCAGTTACCCCAATCGCTAGCGTAATGTTAAAGATATTGCTACCTACTACATTCCCTAATGATACAGTTTCTGTTCCGTGGACAGCTGCTGTAATACTTACAGTTGCTTCGGGGGCGCTGGTTCCAAAAGATACAATCGTTAAGCCAATTAGAAGAGGGGAGACGTGTAATAACCTAGCGATCTTTGATGAACCATCGACAAAAAAATCTGCGCCTTTAATTAATAATAAAAAGCCAATGATTAAAAGTATGTAATTAATTTCTAACACCACCAACAAATTAATCTATAAAATAGGTTAAACAAAAAATAAAAAAATTATTATACAAGTTTATATATCGGGAAGTCTAGGGTGATCGTATATGTATGTTTTTGATTTTTGATGATGAAAACAAGGGAACTCGGGTTCGAGGGCAGGATGTTCCTAAAAGCAACCATAGACAAACAAAGCCACCATGCTATATATCTAGACAAGACCTAAACATATATTTGGTGGCCATCATCATGAAGTTTTAACATTTATTCATTTGCTCTAACTTTTTTTATTTTTGCTAATACTTGATCAGGGTTATCGGCAAAAATTTTTTGTTTATTGTAGACAGCATACGATGAGATTGGACATTCATCACAATTGTCTAGGCACTCCATTTCGCGTAATTCAATTCCTTGTTCCTCTGCATAGTTTTCAAAGGCATCTAAATCTTCATCGTTATAAAATAAATCTAAATTGGTTGAACAGCATTGTATCAAACTCTTCTTACGTTTAAGTTTACTAAATATCCCCATTCTATCTCTTCCTTTTATTAAGGCTGTATAAACATTTTTTGTTTCTTCTATTATATAAGATGAAAAATATTATGGAAAGCTAAAGGCTGGTTGTGTTGCAGATAATGTAATTGTTTGTCGTAATATGACAGAGTCGGCTTTGATTTACTATGCTGCAAAACCTGTAAAATGACAATGAAAAAAGGCCGCTCACTAGGAACGACCTTAAACTTTATATAAGAAAACTATTTTACTGCATTAGGAACTTGTAAACCTAGACCTTCTGCAATCCGAGTACCAAATTCAGGGTCTGCTTTATAGAAATGCCCAATTTGACGAAGTTTAATTTCTTCTTTTTCAACTGGCTTCATATGATCAACAAAGTTTTGTACAGTACGTGTTTTTTCATCTTCGCTCATTAACCGGTACAGGTCACCTGCTTGAGTGTAGTGGTCATCACTATCATAGGCAACACTATCAGCAAATCCGGAAACTTCAAATGGATTAATTTTATTTTCTGGTGTTTCTTTTGGTCCGTCAAAGCTGTTTGGTTCATAGTTAACAGAACCACCTCCGTTGCCATCAAAACGCATATACCCGTCTCTTTGATAGTTATTTACGTCTACTTTTGAACGGTTAATCGGTAATGCATCATGGTTTGCGCCAACACGATAACGATGTGCATCAGCATAAGAAAATAGACGACCTTGAAGCATTTTATCTGGTGATGCTTCAATACCTGGTACGAATCGTCCTGGTGAAAATGCAGCTTGTTCTACTTCAGCAAAGTAGTTTTCAGGGTTTTTGTTAAGCACCATTTTACCTACTTCAATTAATGGATAGTCTTTGTGAGACCATACTTTTGTGACATCAAATGGGTCAAAACGGTACGTATTCGCATCTTCAAATGGCATGATTTGAACATATAATGTCCAGGAAGGATAGTCTCCATTTTCAATTGCATTGTACAGATCTTCTATATGATAGTCTGGATTTTCTCCAGCCAATTTATCAGCTACTTTTGCATCAAGGTTTTTAATCCCTTGGTCTGTTTTAAAGTGATATTTCACCCATACAGATTCTCCGTTTGCATTAGTCCATTTAAAGGTGTGACTTCCATAACCATTCATATGGCGCCATGTTGCAGGAATACCACGATCACCATGTAGGTAAGTGATTTGATGTAGTGATTCTGGTGATAAAGACCAGAAGTCCCAGACAGCGTTAGGATCTTTTAAGTGTGTTTTTGGATTGCGTTTTTGCGTGTGAATAAAATCAGGGAATTTAATTGCATCACGAATAAAGAATACCGGTGTATTGTTACCGACTAGGTCATAATTCCCTTCCTCTGTATAAAATTTAACCGCAAATCCTCGTGGGTCACGTACGGTATCAGCTGAACCAAGCTCACCAGCTACGGTTGAAAAACGAATAAACATTGGTGTGCGTTTACCAGCTTCTGATAAAAAGTCGGCTTTCGTATAGTTAGAAATTTCATCATTGGTAACTTCAAAGTATCCATGTGCACCGCCACCTTTTGCGTGAACAACACGTTCAGGTACTCGTTCGCGGTTGAAGTGTGCTAATTTTTCTAATAGGTGAACATCTTGAATTAAAGTTGGGCCACGGTGACCTGCTGTTATCGAGTTTTGGTTATCCCCAACAGGGCTTCCAGAAGCAGTAGTTAAGTATTTTTTTTCGTTACTCATTATGTGAACACCTCTCCTTAATAGTTTGATAGATAAGCTATAATCTGTCTCTTATTATAATACAAACTTTTTAAAAGTCAATATTTGTTTATAATAATTATAAATAATTATAGGTTGTTCCCTAATTTATATATGGTGTGAAAACACTAAATATGATAGTTATAAAGTTTTTTCGTATAAATGATTAGGAAAAACTAAATTTTGTACAAGAATAGATACAATATGTCATTTTTGTTTTGTTAAGTATATTAGTGGATTTTCCGTTGTAACAGTCCCTCTCTCTTTCCAATGGGTTCAGACTAACAATCATGGGCTAAGAGCAAAACCACCACGGACTTAAGTGTCAGTTTATTGAACGCGTGATTATTATTCTTATAACACTAATTGAGAATTAATAAACTTACAGAATATTCTATAAACAAATTAAAAGCAGTAATCCATTGAATATAGTAGAATAAAAGAAACTACTTTTATATAGGGGGCAATCATGGTTTTACATTTAAAGAATGTGTCGCTTATACGGGATGGGCATCAAATACTAAATGCAATTGACTGGGATGTAAATCAAGGGGAACATTGGGCAATTTTAGGTTTAAATGGTGCAGGAAAAACAGCGTTGTTAAACATGCTATGTGCCTACTATTTTCCAACACATGGTCAAGTAACTGTGCTCGGTAGACAATTTGGCAGAGATATTTTAGGAGAGGAACTCCGTAAAAAAATTGGTCTTGTATCTTCTTTATTAAAGAATAGATTTTATGAATCAGATAGTGCTTATCAAGTGGTACTAAGCGGGGCGTTTGCATCCATTGGTCTTTATGAGACGCCTACAGATGAAATGAGGGAAAAAGCACAACATTTACTAAAAGAATTAGGTTGCTTTTCTTATGCCAATCGACCTTTTCGCTATTTATCTCAAGGCGAGCGGCAACGCGTTATGATTGGTCGTGCTTTAATGGCGGATCCCGAACTGTTAATTTTAGATGAACCAACCAATGGTTTAGACTTTCTTGCTAGAGAACAATTGTTGGAAGTAATCGAAAAAATCACATTAGCCTCTAATGCACCGACAGTAATTTTTGTTACGCATCATGTAGAGGAAATTTCACCTTGTTTTCAAAAGGCATTACTATTAAAAGGTGGGGAAGTTTTTTCGAAAGGACCAATAAACCAAGTGATTGAATCAACGGTTTTATCTAATTTTTTTGAGCTAGATGTCGAGGTTGAGTGGTATGGTAAAAAACCATCTTTGCGTAGAAAAGTAACCAGTGTAAATCATCATGATGTGAAAGCATAAACGTAGGCGAGGGGAATAATATGTTACAACAAGTGAATAACAAATTAGAAAAAGCAATGCCGTTTATAGCTCCATCTAGTGTGATCATCGGTGTTGTTTTTTCTAAATATTTAACTCCACTGGATTTCTTAGTACCTTGGATTTTTGCGTTTATGACATTCATAGGTAGTTTGAATTCAAATTTTCGATCTTTATATAAAGCTGTATCGCATCCTTTACCGATTATAATTGCTTTAGTTACATTGCATGTGATTATGCCACTTTGGGCATGGGGGATTGGTTATTTAGCATTTAGTGGAGATATCTATACGATAACAGGATTAATTATTGCTATGGTAATTCCAACTGGTATAACGAGTTTTATATGGGTGTCCATGGCAAAGGGCAATGTAGCGTTAACCCTTTCTATTATTTTAATTGATACGATACTATCTCCATTTATTGTTCCATTTAGTATTTCTGTGTTAGTGGGGCAATCTGTTGAGATCGAAATTTGGAGTATTATGAAAGGTTTAATTGGCATGGTGGTAGTTCCATCGATTATTGGGATGTATTTAAACCAGTTTACCGCCGGGAAGTTACCGGAAGTTTTAAAACCTCGTCTATCACCATTTTCCAAAATTGGACTTGGTTGTGTGATCATGATAAATAGTTCGGTCATTGCACCATATCTAAGCAATATAAACTTAAAATTAGTTGCTATTGCAGTAGTCGTCTTTTTTATCGCATTTAGTGGGTATTTACTGTCGATGGGAATGGGGAAACTAGTCGGAGTAGATCAAGAAACGATGATTTCCTTAACCTTTTCGGGTGGTATGCGTAATATTAGTGCAGGTGCCGTGATTGCAGTTACCTATTTTGCACCACCAGTTGCTGTTCCAGTTGTAATAGGTATGCTATTTCAACAAATCATTGCCTCGATCTATGGAAAATGGATAAGTAAACACTTCCATAAACCACCAGTTCCTCAATACCAATATGGTACATAAAAAAAGGGGGCTATCCACTTTCGGTAGTCCTTGTTTTAATAATGCATCTACCCGCTCCCCGCTCTGAATACGCTAATGCAAGTCATGCATGCTTCACGGAGGAATTTACACCTAGCAACTCGATTACATTCGCACACGCCAATGTCAGATGAATAGAATATAGCATCCTATTTGTGCGGGGGGAAGTGTATCGTGTCATTGTTTAGTTTTCTTCTATTGGGATTGGCTACATTTCGTTTAACAAGACTACTCGTTTATGATCAAATAACTGAATTTCTTCGTGCACCTTTTCATGATGTGGTAGAGGAGGTGCAAGAAGATGGAACAGTCGAAGAAGTCATTCATATCAAAGGGGAAGGGATACGAAAGTTTTTTGGCGAGTTACTAAGTTGTCACTGGTGTACAGGGGTATGGTGTTCGATCCTATTGTATATTGGTTATGTTTTGATTCCTTATTGGATTACTCCGATCATAATGGTGTTATCTGTCGCAGCAGTTGCTTCAATTATTCAAGTATTTGTGGACTATTTTATGGTGTGAAAAGAAATGTGTCGAATAAAAACGCTAGGCATTCATCAGCCTAGCGTATGTTTATAACTTAATCTAATCTTTTGCTCTTCTTTTCTTTCTTCGTCTTCCAGTACCACAACCGCAGCCAGCTCTACGGCCTTTTTTCTTTCTTTTCACATCTTGACTCATTCTCTCACCTCATTATCTCCAATTTAGCATTACCGTACCTGTATCTATGTTTATGCAATTACGTTAAACAAGGGAAGGGCTGAAAACTAATTAACTGGTAAAATAAGCAAATGGGACTATTACTTTAAAACTTTACAAACACCGAAAAATAGGATAATGTGGTAAAAGTGCAAAATAGTTACCCAGGTAACTATATAGGAGGTTGTTTTGTGGACCAGCAACATTTGGTGCATTTATTGAACCAACGTGTGCGTTATATTAATAAAAGTTTAAACGAAACGCTAAAGCAATATGGATTATATAGTGCGCAGTGGTCTATTTTGTTTTGTTTGGTTACAAATGGTTCGATGACGCAAACGGAAATTTCAAACTATCTTAATGTTGAAAAGCCAACAGTCACTAGAACATTAAAGCGAATGGAAGCAAGTGGCTGGGTAGAAAAAGCACAAGGAAAAGATAAGAGGGAATTGCTAGTAGGTTTAACAGACATGGCGGAAATGAAGTATGAAGAAATCAAGGAAGTTGTTTCGATTCATGATCAAGAAATACTTACAAACTTAACGGAGGGAGAGAGAGAAACGTTATATAACATATTATTAAAATTAGGTTGAAAAAGGGGACTTTCAGCATGAGTAATCACAAACCAGCTATATGGACAAAGGATTTTATTAGTATTTCATTATCACAATTTATGGTATTTGTTGCCTTCTATACATTATTAACTACATTACCAATCTATGTGATTAGCAGCCTTGGTCGAAGTGAGGCAGAAGGTGGATTGATCGTTACTAGTATGCTAGTAGCAGCGATTATTATGCGTCCATTTTCAGGTAATTTACTAGATAAGATTGGGAAGAAAAATGGATTGGTAGGAAGCGTTATCCTCTTTACCGTTACGATGTTTTTATATATATGGATTGATCAGTATGTTCCGCTATTAGTGTTGCGCTTTTTACACGGTTTGTCGTTTGGGGTGTTAACCACAGCAACAAGTGCGATAGCAGCAGATGTTGTACCAATGGAACGCCGAGGTGAAGGGTTAGGATATTTTGCAATGTCAATGAATCTAGCTGTTGTCATTGGCCCTTTCTTAGGTTTATCGGCTATTCAGCTAGTATCCTTTCAAACGCTATTCGTTATATTAAGCGTCATTATGATTAGTGGTGTTGTGTTTTCGTTAGTGGTGAACGTATCAGAACCAACAAATAAAGAAGTACCGAAAACCGCCAGGCAAAAGAAATTTTCTCTACATGATCTATTTGAGTTTAAAGCATTTCCGATTGCCATGATTAGTGGTTTAGTCGCGATCGCCTACTCAAGTGTTCTATCCTATATTTCCGTTTATACGGAAACTATAGGATTGGCTGCAGTCGCAAGTTACTTCTTCGTTGTTTTTGCACTGATTATGCTTATTTCACGCCCATATCTTGGGAAAATGTTTGATTTGAAAGGTGCAAAATATGTTATTATTCCATGTTTATTATTATTTGCGATCGGACTAGTAATGTTAAGCTTTACTGAATCATTGTGGTTGTTATTAGTATCAGCTGCCATTATTGGGCTTGGAAGTGGATCACTATTACCTAGCTTTCAGACGATGTGTATTCAATCAACAGAAAAGCATAGAAGTGGTCATGCGACAGCAACTTTTTTCACCTTCTGGGATTCTGGAATTGCTCTAGGTTCCTATGTGTTAGGAATGATTGTTGCTCAATTTAATTTTCAAATCATGTATGTGATGTGCGCGATTCTATTAATCTCCGTGATGGGATTATTTATGATTCAACAACGATGGAGTGCAAGAAAGGCGGCTATTCCAGTCAAGGATACAGTTTATTCGAATGAATAAGCAGTTATCTTCATTATCAGGTTATTGTTATTGTGCAAAAGCTAACTTTCTATAAAATCAGCTCGTAGATTATCAAGGACTTTTTCTCACGTAATCCGGCAGTTATAAGCTTTATAACGTATATTTACGACTTTACTCTTATCGCCTAGTTTACTTGTAATTACCGATTTAGTGCGCATTAGCTAATGCGCACTAAGTGTAGTTTTACGAAGGGAGCTTTCTATATTAAACTATTACCTCATCACCGACCCACCAGAAATTTTCACAGATTCGCCTACAATATTAGTTGCAGCGTCAGTCAGTAAAAAGGCAATTGTGTTGGCTACTTCCTCAGGTTCAGTAATTCTTCCTGATGGTAATCCTTTATTTGCAAGTTCATACTGCTCTTCGAAACTACGATTTTCGCGTTTGGCCTTATTACGAATGGATGCTCTTCCCATATCAGTTTCTACATAGCCAGGACAAACCGCATTTACCCGGACATTATGTTCAATTGCTTCTAATGCAAATGATTGAGTGAAACCAATCAGAGCAAATTTTGATCCGCAATATGCTGTCCCCCCATATGTGCCACGTAGCCCAGATAGAGAAGAAACATTCACGATTGCGCCTCGTTTATTCTGTTTCATATTTTGATAAATTTCTTGTGTGAGAAGAATCGGAACGGTATAATTCAAGTCCATTACGGATTCAATTTCGGACCGTGTTAGGTTCTCGACGATATCTCCATCCATAATACCGGCGGAGTTTACTAATAAAGAGATAAATCCGTTTGCTGATTCAGCTGCTTTAATCAACATTTTTCGTTCACGATCGTTTGTTAAATCTGCTACATAACTAAATACATCTATATGGGAATGGTTTTGCTCAATCTCTTTTTTTAGTTTGCTTAACGCTTGTTGATTACGTCCAGTAATACTAAGGCTTGCCCCCATACTTGCTAAAGCAAGTGCAGTTTGGTATCCAATCCCTCGTGTAGCACCAGTTATTAGTACGTGTTCTCCTTTTAAACTGTCAGAAGCATAAATGTTCTTCACTGTTCATCACCCTTTGTCCGTGTTATATATATACTTCTATAGAACATAAGAAAATCCTCTCAGTTTGAACTGAGAGGATTGGTCGATACTTGTGTGTTAAACCCCTTTAAATGCCTTGCGATAAACTTCGGCAAGCTCTGTTACCAAAGGCAATTTAGGGTTGGCGGTTGTACATTGGTCTTCAAATGCACGGTCAGCTAGATAGTCTACTTTTTCTTCAAAGTCTTTTTTATTCACACCATTTGCTTCAATGCTCATCGGGATGTTTAGTTCTTTAGCTAGTTTAATAATAGCTTGAACTAAGCTTTCCACACCTTCTGAAGTAGTTCTGGCAGGGAGCCCCAATTCTTTAGCGATTTCTGCATAGCGTTGATCCGCAATAAATTGTTCATACTTAGGGAATGATGCAAATTTTTTCGGTTTTACTGCATTATATCGAATTACATGTGGTAATAGAATAGCATTAGCACGTCCGTGTGCAATCTCAAACTCAGCACCTAACTTATGTGCGAGACTATGGTTAATCCCTAAAAATGCATTGGCAAATGCCATGCCGGCAATAGTGGATGCGTTATGCATTTTTTCACGTGCTTTTTGATTGGATCCATCACGATAAGCAGTTGGTAAATAGTCAAATACGAGTTTGATCGCTTGAAGTGCTAATCCATCTGTATAATCATTGGCCATATTAGATACATAGGATTCGATCGCATGTGTCAAGACATCCATACCAGTATCCGCTGTTACGGTTGGTGGAACTGACATCACAAATTGTGGGTCAACAATCGCAACATCTGGTGTTAATTCATAATCTGCTAGTGGATATTTTACATTGTTTTCTTTATCGGTAATAACAGAAAAGGATGTAACTTCAGAACCAGTACCAGAGGTTGTTGGGATTGCAACAAATTGAGATCGTTTCCCTAACTGAGGGTATTTATAAACCCGTTTACGTATATCTAAAAACTTCTGTTTTAATCCATTAAAATCTGTTTCAGGGTGTTCGTAAAATAACCACATTCCTTTAGCGGCATCCATTGCAGAACCACCACCAATAGTAATGATTACATCTGGCTTAAACTCTTCCATCATTTTTGCCCCGCGCATAACGGTATCTTTGGACGGGTCTGGTTCTACATCAGAGAAAATTTCACAATGCACATAGTCAGGGCGTTTACGTAAATAGTATAATACCTTGTCGACATAACCTAGTTTGATCATCATTGGGTCGGTTACAATAAAGGCTTTAGAAATGTTTGGCATCTTAGCTAAATATTGTACCGCATTTTTTTCGAAGTAAACTTTTGGTGGAACTTTAAACCATTGCATATTCACTGTCCTTTTTGCCATTGTTTTGATATTAACTAGGTGTACCGCTCCAACGTTTGTTGAAACAGAATTTCCGCCATAAGAACCACAACCTAATGTTAGGGATGGCATATAAGCATTATAGATATCACCAATTGCCCCTTGAGAGGAAGGTGCATTTGTAATCAAGCGCCCTGCTTTCATTCTTCTTCCGAATGCCTGAATAACATGTTGGTCTTCTGAATGGATAACAGCAGAGTGACCTAGTCCACCAAATTCAAGCATTTCTTCTGCGCGTTGAAACCCTTCTTCTGTACTGTTCACTCTATAGCAAGCTAATACTGGGCTAAGTTTCTCGCGAGAAAGTGGGCATTCTGGTCCAACCCCATCTAACTCAGCAATTAAGATTTTCGTATCGTCAGGAACCTTTACCCCAGCCATAGCAGCAATCTTCACAGGACTCATCCCAACGATATCCGCATTGACTGCACAAGTATTTTCATTAATAACTAATTTTTCAACTTTGGCTTTTTCCTCTGGATTTAAAAAGTAACAATGATTATCGATTAAATCTTGTTTTACTTCTGTATAAATTTCTTTATCAATGATTACTGCTTGCTCTGAGGCGCAGATCATGCCATTATCAAATGTTTTGGATAAAATTAAATCGTTGACGGATCGTTTGACATTTGCTGTTTTTTCAATATAGCAAGGTACATTCCCTGGTCCAACCCCTAATGCAGGTTTACCTGAACTATAGGCGGATTTCACCATACCAGCACCACCTGTTGCTAGGATGAGTGATATGCCATCATGGTTCATGAGTGTTTGAGTCGCTTGTAAGGATGGTGTTTCAATCCATTGTATACAATGTTTGGGTGCTCCAGCACGTACAGCTGCTTCATATAAAACTTGAGCTGCAGCAGAACTAGATTTCTGAGCAGATGGGTGAAAAGCAAAAATAATCGGGTTACCTGTTTTAATCGAAATCAATATTTTAAACATGGTTGTTGATGTTGGATTTGTAACAGGAGTCACACCTGCGATAATCCCTATTGGTTCAGCAATCTCTACGACACCTTCATTTTCATTTTCATTTATCACACCAATTGTCTTATCGTACTTAATGTTGTGATAAATATATTCTGTCGAGAACATGTTTTTAATGATTTTATCTTCATAAATACCTCGTTTTGTTTCTTCAACAGCCATCTTGGCTAATGGCATATGTTGGTCTAAACCAGCTAATGCCATTTCCTTCACGATGTAATCTATTTGTTCTTGATCCAATTTTTTCATTTCTTGTAAAGCATGATTACCGTTGGATGCTAATTGGTCGATCATTTGATCAACAGATGGTGTTTGTTTCTTTTCCTTTTCCAGTTGAGTAGTAGCCATAAAAAAACCTCCTAGTTAATTGTGAAGTATTGAGCATAATGTGGTGAAAATAATGTCAGTCTATGCTGTTCGGATTCCGGGGGATCTTAATAAAAGAAACATCTTTAAACACTTTGCTATTTAATTTAATAGTTACAACGAAATTTTTCGTCCAAATGTAATTTGGTAAATCGGCATGGTCACTATATATCATTGCTTCAAACGAGTCACCAATCTTCTCTTCAAATTCGGCTTGCGTATAAAAATCGGTATTAGTTCTAAATGGTTTCCATTCATTTAAGATCATTTTTTTCACCCCTTCAATCTTTGTTAATAAAAGAGTATCATTTGATAACGTTTCCAAACCATTAAGTTTATGACATATTTGTGAAACACTTCACAAACTAATAAGTATATAAACCTAATTTTTCTATAGTATGATAACAATAGGATTATAAAGGGAGGAAGTAGTTTGATTGATTTAAGAAGTGATACTGTAACAAAGCCAACAGAATCGATGCGTTTGGCAGCTTATCAAGCGGAAGTAGGGGATGATGTATACCGTGAGGACCCTACTGTTAATCAGTTAGAAGAAACCGCTGCGGAAATGTTAGGTAAGGAAGCGGCATTATTTGTAACGAGTGGTACACAAGGTAACCAAATTGCGGCGCTAACCCATTGTCGACCAGGTGATGAAGCGATCCTTGAAGCAAATGCTCATATTTTCTTATATGAGGCTGCTTCTTTTTCTGCGTTAGCAGGTGTACAGTCACGTCCGATCATAGGGGACCGTGGTGCGATGAAACCGTCGGAGGTTGAAGCTGCAATACGTGTAGAAGATATTCATTTTCCAAGGACTTCTCTTATTTGTATAGAAAATACGCATAATAAAGCAGGAGGAGCTGTTTTACCATTAGAAAATATGGAGGCTATTTATCATGTAGCTGAGAAATATCAAATCCCTGTCCACTTGGATGGCGCGCGTTTATTTAATGCCTCCGTTGCATCAGGTGTGTCTGTGAAAGAATATGCAGCTTTTACTGATACTGTACAGTTTTGTTTGTCGAAAGGTTTAGGTGCTCCAGTTGGTTCCATTATCGCTGGTTCTAAATCATTTATTGAGCAAGCAAGAAAATGGAGAAAACGCTTAGGGGGAGGATTGCGCCAATCAGGTATTATTGCTGCACCAGGACTTGTTGGATTACGTGAAAATGTAGAACGTCTAGCAGATGACCATGCGAATGCCAAAAAATTAGCTGACGGTTTTGCGAATATTAATGGCTTAATAGTAGAAGGAGAAGTCGAGACCAATATTATTTTAGTAAATCTAAAGAATACAGAGCTTAGTGTTGAAGCCTTTTTAGAAAAATTACAAATACAAGGCATAGTAGCCGGTGCATATGGATCAAATACCATACGATTTGTTACCAACTATGGTGTTACAAAAGATGATGTGGAAACAGTGTTGAAAAAGGTGCAAATGATAGTAAGATAGTTGTAGTTGAATGCCGTGGTTGAATGAAACTCCGACATAGAACAAGATGAAAACTTAAGAAACGTGCACATTAGGAAGGGATTTTGCCTCAAATATAGACGAAAAAGAAATAAACGTGCACATCTAGCTTAAAAATTGATCCAAATGTACACGAAAACTTAAGAAACGTATACATTAGGAGGGAGTTTCAACTCAAATATAGACGAACACTAGTTAATTAGTACACATCTGGCTTAAAATTTTCGGTGAATATGAGTAATTATTTTTGAGCTAGGTCGGATTCTATGTTGACAATAGCAACAAAGGCAACAAAGGTCTTTAATGCCAAAAGGTACCAATAACAAATGATTGGTACCTTTGTTTGTCTAGCATTGTTATCCCAATATAATTAATTCAATTCAAGTATTTCAGGTTGATCACTTTCGTTCATAATGCGTATTTCACTTGGGTCAATATGTAATACCGTATAATCCGGGTCCTCTGGTCCATCAAACCATGGTTCTAAGTCATCATTCCAAAGCCTCTTTTTTATCTCACTCGAATCATAAACGGCAGCTTTCCCTTCTATTTCAAGATATGCATCATTCAATCCTTCTCCTTCATACCCAAGTAAAATGTGCACATTATCATTTTTATTAATATCATCGACTTTATGTGTTTGCTTGTTCGTGGCGGTATAAAGCGTAAGGTCATCATGAAAGAATGTCATATAACGTGAAAAAGGTTTCCCGTCTTTAACGGTTGCAAGTGTACCTAATTGATTATGATCCATCATTTCTTTGGCTTTCTGTTTTAATTCTGTTTGTTGCATAACGACACGCTCCTATTTCTATATATTCTTGCTCTCACTCCGTTGATCGCATAAGTATAAGTTAGATAAAGGTTTTCGTGAAGTACGTTGTTTTAAGGAAACATATAAGCTTAATATGTTCTAAACAGTCGAACATATACAATATAGTTAAGATAGTTGCTAAAACCTTGTGTAATAAGGTGGATGAAGTTATCCTAGAGGTATCAAATAGGGATGGGAGTTTTAAAGATGTTTGTGGTGATTGTAGTCTGTGTGATCGTGATACTGATTGTTTTAGCATTGTCTATCATGACAATTAATAAGGGGTATGGCTATAAACAAACAGTTGATCCATTGCCGAATGACGATGCAAACAAAGCAGAACATGATAACCAGTTGAAATAGAATATGGAAAAAAACTCCTTCTGTCAGTTTGAGGGAGTTTTTTATATGTTGTTTTAGGCATAAACACAATCAAGGAATACATAAACTTGAATATACTACTATATCTAAAAGTTTCCTATGACCACTGTCATGCAGAGAATATTCTTATTATGCGTACATTTGGAAAGGAGAAGGGAATTCATGAAGGGGGACGACCTTCCTTTAATAGAAAACATGAAGTTTAGAAACCTTTCCGAAAAAAATATGTCCTTTGATCGAGTCTTTGAACATATTATCGATTTTATGAAACAAGATCCAAAAGCAAATTACCGGTTAATTGTAGGCACAGACTCCCATGTGCATAAACTGCACACGATTTTCATTACAGGTATTGTGATTAAACGTGAAGGAAAAGGGGCTTGGTGTTGTTTACTACCTGTTAAAATCAATCGTAAGTTTATGAATTTGCATGAAAAAATTTCAATGGAAACAAGTTTAACCGAACAAGTAGCTTATTTGTTCGATGAGGAAAAGAAGAAACAGTTAATTGATATTGTGTTACCACATATTTATCGAGGCAGTTCTTTTACAATGGAAGGGCATATTGATGTTGGTTTGGAAAAGAGGTCATTGACACGTTTTTTGGCTCAGGAAATGATGACCAGAATTGAATCTGTTGGGTTAGAGCCAATTGTTAAACCTGATGCCTTTGTTGCTTCGGGGTATGCCAATAAGTTTACTAAATAAGAACATGCAGTAGGTGTATCCACCCTTACTGCATGTTCTTTGTTATATTATAATGCTGCACGGAAGATTGCGATGGAATCTTGTTTCGTGAGTTTTTGGAAATTGCCAAACTCTGGACGAGCAATCACCGTTTTGTCTGCCATTTCTTCCACACTATCTTCGGTGATCTCATAGTCTGCAAGGCGTGATGGTGCTCCAATACTGTTCCAGAATTCCCGCAGTTTTTCTATTCCTTCTAAGGCAACTTCTCGATCTGATTTCCCTTCTGCCTCCACTTCGAAAACACGCTCTGCTAATTGTTTAAAGCGACCGACATTTGCATCTAATGTATGTTTCATCCAGTGCGGGAACAGAATTGCTAATCCGCCACCATGGGGAATGTCGTGAACTGCTGAAACGGCGTGTTCGAGGTTGTGTGTCGCCCAATCGCCTTGGTATCCCATGTTAACCATTCCATTTAGTGCCATTGTTCCATTGTAAAGGATGGTAGCGCGGTGCTCGTAGCTTTCAAGATCTTCTAATAATTTCGGCGCCGTCTCGATTACTGTTTGAAGTAAACCTTCTACCATACGATCCTGTAATAATGTGTTTGTTTCATGATGGAAATAGTGTTCAAGTGCATGTGACATCATGTCCACAATTCCATATACGGTTTGGTTACGTGGTACAGAGAAAGTATTCACAGGATCTAAGATTGAAAACTTTGGATAGGCGTACGGACTACCCCAACCATGTTTTTCGTTTGTTTCCCAGTTGGTAATAACAGATCCAGCGTTCATCTCTGATCCAGTTGCTGCTAGTGTAAGAACAGTACCAAATGGAAGCGCATCTTCTGCAACAGCTTTCTTTGTTACGATGTCCCAAATATCTGTATCTGTTTTTGCACCGACAGCAATTGCTTTTGTACAGTCAATCGTTGATCCTCCACCTACTGCTAGAAGAAAGTCAATCCCTTCTTTTTTACATATATCAATCCCTTTTCGTGCTGTGGACACGCGTGGATTGGGCTCTACGCCAGGAAGTTCAAATACTTCAGCATCAATTTCAGCTAGTTTTTCTTTTACTAGATCATACAAACCATTGCGCTTGATACTTCCGCCACCATATACCATTAATACTTTCTTACCGTATTTAGGTACTTCTGCTGTTAATTGTTCTGTTTGTGCTTTACCAAAAATTAATTTAGTTGGATTATGGTATGTAAAATTGTTCATTTATTTGTCCTCCTTAGATGGAATATACTACATCGTAACATATATAGGATGCAAAATAAGAAAGCTATGCTTAACATAGTGTAACCAAATGTTAACGAGCTATTTAGGGACTGGCAAATAACCAGGCCCCATAGCTAAGAACTAACCATAGTCCCTCCATTTACATGAATGACTTGCCCGGATACGTAGGATGAATCATTTGAAGCTAGGTATACATATGCAGGTGCTAACTCATATGGTTGACCCGCCCGATTCATTGGAGGATTGGTGCCAAATTCAGTTGCAACATATTCGGCAGAAAAGCTAGAAGGGATTAATGGTGTCCAAATCGGACCAGGTGCAACGGCATTCACACGGATGCCTTGACCTGCAAGGTTTTGAGATAATGCTCTAGTAAAGCCAACAATTGCCCCTTTCGTAGCGGTATAATCAATCAACTTTTCATTTCCTTCATAGGCAACAATTGATGCAGTATTAATAATGGAACTTCCCTTTTTGAGAAATGGAAGAGCAGCTTTCGATAAATAAAAAAATGCATATATATTTGTTTTGAATGTATGATCAAATTGGTCATTGGTAATATCTAACAGACTATCTTGAGGGTATTGTACTCCGTGATTATTAATCAAGATATCCAGTTTTCCAAAGTAACGGATTGTCTGATCGACTACTGCCTGGCAGTTTTCCGCAATGGTTAAATCACCAACTAACAGTAAACATCGCCTACCTTGTTCTTCCACTTTTTTCTTAGTTCGCCATGCATCCTCGTTCTCATATTGATAGTAATAAGGTATGACGATGTCTGCCCCTTCCTTGGCAAAAGCGATAGCAGTAGCAGCGCCAATCCCACTATCTCCGCCAGTAATAATAGCTACTTTATTTTTTAGCTTTCCGGCCCCCTTATAGTTCGGGTCTTCAATGATAGGCCGAGGTGTCATTAAAGATTCGATGCCAGGTTGTTTAGGTTGGTGTTGAGGCGGGAATTGGTTTGATTGATTAGAAGAACGTTCATGGTTACGCATAACTAGTTTCCTCCTAAGTTAAATATCTACACACTACTATATTCGAATAAATTTCAAGTGTTAACATGCATAAAAATTGACGGCTGGGCTTGTCTGTACGTATAATCAGCGATAGTGTTATACTCGTTAGTTACAAAATGACTTATAAGTCACGAGGTTTTTTAAACTGCGCCGCAAAGAATATAGAATCTGACGTAACAAGGTAGGGTGAAGGATAACGTAATGAGGGACCAATTCAAGGGGGATGAACTGGATCGAGGTTCCGCTATTTCAATAAATAGAGCCTAAATACGGGTGAAAGCGGTTCGTGATTCCGCTATTAGGCCTAAAAGTAGCTAAAATAACTAGAAAAGTGGCGATTAGCGTAATGAGGGACCGCTTAGAAGCCAAAATGGATAAATTTTGCTAAATAACGGAATGAGGTTCCCGCCTCGATCTACAGGCAGCAAGGTTACGTCTGGGTTTCTACCAAATTCGATACATACCTAGTAACAGATTCTAAGAAAAGAGGTGGAGTAGTGGATCAGCGGAAAGAGCAAATTATGGAATCAGCTATAAGGTGGTTTTCTAATAAAGGGTATTTTGCAACATCCATGCAAGAAATTGCGGATGACTGTGGAATATCAAAGGGGCTATTATACAAACATTTTTCCTCCAAAGAAGATTTATTAATGGAAGTTTTTAGATACAATCATGACAAAATGGTACAAAAAGCAGGCTTTATTAAACTTGATCCGGATTTATCAAAAGAACAGCGTTTTAGGGGAATGGTAGTTGTAGAATTAGAGGGAATGATAGAGAATAAGGATTTTTTTAATGTGCTTTCCAAATCATTACCCATGGATAAAAATAAATTATTTTTCCCATTGTTGAAGAAAATAAGGGGTGAACTGCTTAATTGGCATAAAGAAACCATTTATCATGCATATGGTGAAAAGGTGAAGGACCATATTTGGGATATAACCATTGTGTTTCAAGCAATGATTAAGGAGTTTACATTTATCCTAACACAAGGAAATATGATCTTAGATTTAGATGAAGTGGCGGATTTTATCGTAGATTATGTAAATACCATCGTGGAGGCAAGGTTGCCTGAAAAGCCGTTACTTTCTTCAGTTATGATGAGAGAGTTTGAGGATTTGCAAAAAGGTATGGAACCGAAAACTGTGCAAGAGAAGTTGCAGGAATTGATTCAAAACATGACGCAAACTGTTAGCCGTACTGCTATGAGTGAACAAGAACGTCAAGATCTTCTTGCTACAGTTGACTTGTTGGCACAGGAAATAAAAGAAAAGCAACCAAGAACTTTTCTAATCCGTGCTTTACTTGCTTACATAGAGAAGTATCAAGGATTGAAAAACGATGTGCAAGTTTTTGAAAAGTTATTAGATTTAAGATAGATCGATAAAAGGGGATGAAATAGATGGGCAAGGAACAAACAGAAGGAATGGAAAACATCAATCGCTTACCTATAGTCATTGCGTTACTTGTGGGAGGATTTGTGTCTATTTTAAATCAGACATTATTTGCAACAGCTGCACCACATGTTATGGATGAGTTCGGGATTTCAGAGAATTCTGCGCAATGGTTGACTACTATTTTTATGCTTGTAAATGGTGTCATGATCCCAATAACAGCATTTTTAATTGAAACCTTTACAACTAGAAGGCTCGTTATGTCGGCAATGTCAATTTTTGGAGTTGGGACATTAATCTGTACGATCGCACCAACGTTTGAAGTGCTAATGGTTGGTAGAATCGTGCAGGCAAGTGGTGCAGGTATTATGATGCCCTTGATGATGACAATATTCTTAACGATATTTCCGATAGAAAAACGAGGAACAGCGATGGGGACAGTGGGGCTTGTTATTTCTTTCGCTCCAGCACTTGGACCAACGATTTCTGGATTTGTGGTCGAAAATTATCCATGGCGTTATATGTTCCTTGTTATTTTACCAATTATCGTAATTGATATTATTCTTTGTTACTTTATCTTGAAAAATGTGACACAACGGACATTTCCGAAAGTCGATATCTTATCGATTATATTATCCTCATTAGGCTTTGGTGGATTGCTTTATGGCTTTAGTAGTGCAGGAAATGTGAATGTAGGTTGGACAGCTCCACAGGTTCTGATCGCGCTTATTATTGGTGCGATCACATTGACACTCTTTATCGTGAGACAGTTTAAGTTGGAACAACCAATTTTAGAATTCCGAGTACTAAAATATAAGACATTTACGATTACGACCATAATTGGGATGCTTGTATTTGTGGGCTTAATTGGTTCAGAAACGATTTTACCAATCTACATGCAACAATACGCAGGTTTTACTGCATTGGAATCAGGTTTGATGATTATGCCTGGAGCGTTATTGATGGGGGTTATGTCCCCAATAACTGGGCGTATTTTTGACAAGGTTGGGGCTCGTTGGTTAGCGATCACCGGGCTATCGATTATGACGGTTACCACCTTTTTATTTACAAATCTATCCGCAACGACTTCTTTAACTTATTTAACGATAGTATTTGGTATTCGTATGTTTGGCATGTCGATGGTCATGATGCCAGTAACTACAGCAGGGTTAAACCAGTTACCACTTAAGTTAATTCCGCATGGTACGGCAATGAATAATACGTTAAGACAAGTTGCAGCATCGATTGGAACAGCAATACTTGTCACAGTGATGACGAGCGCGGCTTTGAATTCAGGACAGGACGCAACGCCAAGTGAATTAATTCATGGGGTCAATGTCGCCTTCTATGTGGCGACTGCTCTAACAGCCGTTGGATTAGTATTAACCTTCTTTATTAGTGGGAAAAAACCAGCAGATGAACGGGCGGCTCAAGTGCAAGCGGATAGTTAGATTTCTTTTAGAACAATATGTGTTATGGTGAATCGAATAATTCCTCCCTTTTTTTCTAAGACTAACTTAGACAATAAAGGGAGGAAAGGCATATGGGGCAAAAAAAGAAATCTGAAACAAAAAATTTAACATGGTGGAAGCTAGCGTTAGTCGGTATTGGTAGCATTATTGGTACGGGCTACTTTCTAGGTTCTAGTATTGCGATTAAACAAGCTGGTCCCTCAGCTGCTTTTGCTTTTGTTATAGCTGCTATCACTACCTATATTGTGTTTGATTCCCTTGCCAAACTTACAGCTGACCACCCGGAAAAAGGTTCCTTCCGTTCTTATGCTAAAAAGGCGTTTGGCCGTTGGGCTGGATTTAGTAATGGTTGGGTATATTGGTCATCAGAACTATTAATAATGGGGAGTCAATTAACTGCTCTTGGGATCTTCTCAAAGTTTTGGTTTCCTAACACACCGATTTGGTTATTTGTGACGATTTATGGTGTTCTTGGAATTATTGTTATTTTAACTGGAATTCATGGGTTTGAACGTTTTGAAAATGTAGCAGCAGTAGTGAAAGTAGCTGCAATCTTGATGTTTATTATCATCGCTGGCGCAGCCATCTTTGGTTTGCTTGATGGAGAACGTCCTCAGTCGTCTGTAGAAGTAAGCTTACAAGGACTGTTGCCAAATGGTGTCATGGGTTTATGGACTGCAATGATTTTTGCGTTTTACTCATTTGGTGGTATAGAAATTATGGGGATTATGGCTAATGATTTAAAAGATCCCAAACAAGCGCCGAAGTCTGGTCGTGTCATGCTTTCGACTTTGGCAACTATCTATGTCATTTCCATTGTTTTAGCTGTTTATTTAGTATCATGGGATAAGTTCACTGCAGATGAGAGTCCATTCATTGTTGCTTTAGCTAGTTATGATTTAAACTTTGTGCCGCATGTTTTTAATGGTGCATTAATCATTGCAGGCTTTTCCACAATGGTTGCGTCTCTCTATGCGATTACAACGATCATGGTTACGTTATCCAACGATGGAGATGCCCCCAAGTTCTTTTCCAAGACTAGTAAAAGAAATATTCCATTTCGAGCATTAGGGCTGACAGTAGTAGGATTACTTGTTTCGATCGTCGTTTCATTGCTATTGCCTGATAAAATTTATGAATATTTTACAACTGCTGCGGGTCTAATGTTGTTATATACTTGGTTGTTTATTTTATTTTCCTATCGAAAATTAATGCCCCTGGGAGCAGGGGGGAAGATGAAGCAATCCATTGGGGTTGTCTTTATTGTTGTGGCCGTTTCAGGGACATTATTTAATGGCGATAGCCGCCCCGGATTTTTTGTTAGTGTCGCTTTTCTTCTATTAATTGGGATTGTTACTTATATGATGCGTAACAAGTGGAAAAAACAGCCGAAAAAAACAACCCCTGGTTCATTATTTAAGAAGCAGTAGGGGTGGATGTAACGGAAGAAGGTGGGTTGTGCAAGGAGGAACCGGTTCGTGGTTCCGCTAAAGGCTCGAAAAGTAGCAATAATGCGGACGAAGCGGTCTTAAATTCCGCTAATGCTCTGAAAGTAAATGAAAAAGGCCATCAAATAAGTGAATAGCGGAATGAGGAACCGCTCAACCGCTAAAAAGGGCTTTAAAAAGGAGAATAGCGGAATGAGGGACCGCCTAAAGTGTTTAACCAGTCCCTCTATTAACATTAACTATTCTAGGTTTTAGAAAAGAGCTTAAGATCCAAATAATAGTTGTATGGCTTGGTAACCAAAGTAAACACCAAAGCCAACTAAAGAAAGCCCAGATAAAATAGAAATAAGCACAAGGATTCGGTCGGTTAAAATTTTTCTGAAACCACTGGAAACGACAGCCATAGAAAAATCCCATACTAATAATCCTGTAATAATAGCTCCACTGTAAAGTAAAAGGTGTGGTGTGTCATATTGTGTGGTTGTTTTTGCAAGGACGGATCCGTAAATACCTAACCAAAATAAAATGGATAGTGGGTTAGATAAGGCTAAAATAAACCCTGTAAAAAACGTCTTGGAATGTGAGTCATCACTGTTACGGCTGTTTTGGGTGTTTATGTTGTTTGCCCCAAGCAGACTTTCTATTCCAGTGTAAAGTAATACAAAACAACCAAACGACCAAAGAAATGCTTTCATAAACGGTATCTCCAAGAAATGTACAACACCAAAATAAACAGCTAACATAAATAAAATATCTGCTGTAACAGATCCCAATCCAATTAACCAAGCATGAGAAAACCCGTTCTTAATCCCCTTGTCCAATTGTGCAGCATTAATTGGACCAATTGGTGCAGCTAAAGAAAGTCCTAGTACTACATAGCTAAAAAATATAGACATCATTGCTCTCTCCCTTATTAACAGCTTGTACATGTCTATTCATTAGCAAGTTTTTTTAATACAATAGTATTAAATTTTTTTAAAAATAAATTGAAAACTTCATTTAGTGGTGCCTTCAACCTCAGGGATCTGCAGCCCTTAAAATTACTGACAATAAAACCCCACTTATGTTCTAAAGTTTTCCTTGTAGAATGAAGTGGGGTTCTTACTAGTTCCATACAGAATAATAACGCACGATCTAAATGGGACCGTGCGCCTATGTCTATTTAGTTTTGTACGCTTGATATGTTTCTTTTAGAAGGAGTAATAGTTCGGATGCTTGTTGTAACCGGTGACGATCTTCAATATTATCTTGATTGTTTAAATGTGCATTAATGATTAATTCTTCGGCAACCTCAAGCTGGTTTTGGGTTTCCAAAGGATTAGTATCTAGTTTATTTGTTTTTTCTTGTGCCAATTGAACAGCACGAATGGCATCGGACACGGAATGATTCTCATTCATTTTTTCCTACCTCTTCCTCGATTGCCTGTTGGTAGGCATCATAGATTTGTTGCATTTCTTGCTCCGTGATGTCTTCTAAACGTTCCTCTCCATCTTCCTCTACAATTTCGTTAATAATCATATGTTGATCATGAGAGTATAAGATGTACTGTTTGTTATTCATTTCAATAACTGCATCGACTTGATAAGTGGTTTCGTTTCCTTGTTCGTCCTCGATGGTTAATGTTTCTAGTTCTTCAATGGGTGTTTGTTCTTTCATACTAGTCACTCACTTTCTGCCTTATTTCTCATAGGTTTAGTCTTAACTATCGAAATATACACATAAGCAGAGGTGTTTGGCTGTTTCAAATTTGTTTTAATACAAAGTATAACAGATTGGTACAGTGAGGACTTGTTGTATCAGTAAAATGAAATAAATACTATTAAATAATGGATATTGTCGCGATGTTTTATGGAAAACAGTTTACTATTTTTTGGATTTGAAAATATGAACATTTTTAGAACAAATACTATAACAGTTTAAAATTGTGACAAATATCACATGACTTTTTCATGAGGTCGATGTATAATGTAGTTAAGATAAAAGTTTGTTCAGTGGTGAACATTAAAAACTTTTACTATTAAAATGTTTATTAATTTAGTTTAAAGCTTTAGTATGGAAATGTTTACCTCGTGGTAATGAGGTGAATGACAAGTATTCCTAAATCATAAAGGAGGTACAAAGAATGAAAGTAGCAGATGAAGTTGTACAGAAAAATCCTTGGAACGGTTTTAAAGAAGGTAGATGGCAAAAGGAAATTGACGTCCGTGATTTTATATCCAAAAACTATACATTATATGAAGGAAATGACGAGTTTTTAGAAGAAGCAACAGATGAGACATTAGCTTTATGGGATCAAGTGATGGATCTCACAAAGAAAGAACGTGAAAACGGTGGTGTGTTAGATCTTGATACAAAAATTGTATCAACGATTACATCACATGGACCTGGCTATTTAAATGAGAATACAGAAAAAGTGGTTGGGGTACAAACAGATAAACCATTTAAACGCTCGCTACAACCATTTGGTGGTATGCGTATGGCGGTAGCTGCAGCTGAATCTTATGGCTTCGAAATTGACAAAGAAGTGGAAAAAGTATTCACGGACTATCGTAAAACACATAACCAAGGTGTATTCGATGCTTATACTCCAGAAATTAGAGCGGCCCGTAAAGCTGGTATTGTAACTGGTTTGCCTGATGCTTATGGTCGTGGAAGAATCATTGGTGATTATCGTCGTGTTGCATTATATGGTGTTGATCACTTAATTGCTCAAAAGAAAGAAGAACTTGATCTAATCGGTAATGGAACAATGACAGACGAAATAATTCGTGATCGTGAAGAAACTTCAGAACAAATTCGTTCTTTAATGGAACTAAAACAATTAGGCGCGGCTTATGGTTTTGATATTTCTAAACCTGCAACAACTGCACAAGAAGCTTTCCAATGGTTATACTTTGGATACCTTGCTGCTATTAAAGAGCAAAATGGTGCAGCGATGAGTCTTGGTCGTACATCAACATTCTTAGATATTTATATTGAAAGAGACTTACAGAACGGCGTATTAACTGAAAAAGAAGCACAAGAATTAGTGGATCACTTTGTTATGAAGCTTCGTTTAGTTAAGTTTGCTAGAACACCTGAATATAATGAATTATTTAGTGGTGACCCAACTTGGGTAACGGAATCATTAGCGGGAATGGCATTAGATGGACGTCCATTAGTAACGAAAAGCTCATTCCGCTTCTTACACACGTTGGATAACCTGGGGCCTGCTCCAGAACCAAACTTAACGGTTCTTTGGTCCACACAATTACCTGATAACTATAAGAAATACTGTGCAAGAATGTCGATTAAAACAAGTTCTGTACAGTATGAAAATGATGACTTAATGCGAGACACCTATGGCGATGATTATGGTATTGCATGTTGTGTATCTGCTATGAGAATAGGAAAACAAATGCAATTCTTCGGTGCACGTGCAAACCTTGCAAAAGCATTGCTTTATGCGATTAATGGTGGGGTTGATGAGAAACTTAAAATGCAAGTTGCACCAAACTATGCGCCAATTACTTCTGAGTATTTAGACTATGATGAAGTTGTACAAAAATATGACCAAATGCTGGACTGGTTATCTGGACTTTATGTAAATGCATTAAATATTATTCACTATATGCATGACAAATATAGCTATGAGCGTATCGAAATGGCACTTCATGACCGTGAAGTATTAAGAACAATGGCTTGTGGTATTGCAGGATTATCTGTAGTAGCTGACTCATTGAGTGCTATCAAATATGCAAAAGTAAGAACGATTCGTGATGAAGATGGTCTAGCCGTTGATTATGAAATCGAAGGGGATTTCCCTAAATATGGAAACAATGATGATCGCGTTGACCAAATTGCAGCAGATCTTGTGAAACGTTTCATGCAAAAAATCCAAAAACATCATACGTACCGTAACTCAAAACATACACAATCAATTCTTACGATTACTTCTAATGTTGTGTATGGTAAGAAAACAGGTAACACACCAGACGGACGTAAAGCTGGCGAACCATTTGCACCAGGTGCAAACCCATTACACGGACGTGACACAAACGGGGCACTAGCATCTCTAAGTTCAGTAGCTAAAATGCCTTATGAGTTTTCAGAAGATGGTATTTCTAATACATTCTCGATTGTTCCGAAAGCATTAGGAAAAGATCAAGCAACAAGAGAAGCAAACTTAGCGGGTATGCTTGATGGGTATGTGATTAAGAAAGGTCACCACTTAAATGTTAACGTGTTTGACCGTGAAACATTACTTGATGCAATGGAACGACCAGAAGAGTATCCACAACTTACGATCCGTGTATCAGGATATGCAGTAAACTTTGTTAAATTAACTAGAGAACAGCAAATAGATGTTATTAACCGTACATTCCACGAAGGGATGTAAGGATGTTCAGAGAGGGGTTGCCCTCTCTGATAAATAAAAGCAAGGAGGGCGAGCAACATGAAAGGTCGAATTCATTCAGTAGAAACATGTGGCACTGTAGATGGTCCGGGTTTACGTTACGTTATTTTCACACAGGGGTGTTTGCTACGTTGTCAGTTTTGTCATAACCCTGATACGTGGAAAATTAACCAAGGCAAAGAAATGTCTGTAGAAGAGATTGTGAATGATATAAAAGATTATCTTCCTTTTTTCCAATCAACAGGTGGTGGCGTAACCGTAAGCGGAGGCGAACCGTTATTACAACTAGAATTCTTAATCGAATTATTTAAAGAATTAAAGAAAATAGGTGTCCATACTACGATCGATAGTTCGGGTGGTTGTTTTAGTCGCTCTCCTCGCTTTATGAAAAACTTAGAAGAACTTTTAACTTATACGGATCTAGTTTTGCTTGATTTAAAACATATTGATCCAGTAAGACATAAAGAATTAACAGGAATGTCCAATGAACATATCATAGATCTAGCTAACTATTTGTCGGAAAAACAAGTACCTGTTTGGATCCGTCATGTATTGGTACCAACGATTAGTGATTATGACGAATATCTGCATGGACTTTCTGATTTTATTCAGACGTTAACGAATGTTGAACGAATTGAAGTACTCCCTTATCATAAACTCGGTGTATATAAGTGGGAAAGCCTTGGCTTAGAATATAAATTAGCAAATGTGGAACCACCTTCCCAAGAACGTGTTGAAAATGCTGAAGCAATATTAAATCGAACCAAAGTATTACAATAAATGAAAGAGTGCCAGATCTTAATTGATTTGGTGCTCTTTTTTTATGAACAGAGTCAAGGGCTCTCACGGTAGATTCGGGCACTTAATTTTGCTGAATCAACCGAGACAAGTGAGATTCTACTCATGGCAAGCGATGCATTCTACCGCAGCGGTGGTATAGCACTAACATATGTAAATTTACGCTGGTGGTCATGTTTAATGACGAAAACAACAAGGAATACTATTACTAGATTCATTTAGAAAAGGAGTGATCAGATGAGTGAAGTTATTTTTACAGCACATGCAACTGCAAAAGGTGGTCGAGATGGTCATGTTAAATCAGATGACGGATTAATAGATCTTAAGTTAGTGAATCCAGCAGGGAACTCTAATCAGACAGGTTCTAATCCAGAACAATTATTCGCAGCTGGTTATGCTGCATGCTACGATGGAGCGCTTAACTTAATGGCTTCTAAACAGAAAAAAGACATAGATTCAACGATTACTGCAGATGTTCATTTTCTTAAAGATCCCGAGGATAACGGCTTTAAAATTGGGGTGACCTTAAATGTGAATATAAAAGGAGTAAGTCAGGAAGAGGCAGAGCAATTGTCAAAACAAGCCCATGATTTCTGTCCATATTCAAAAGCAACTAGAGGGAATATAGATGTCGAATTAAAGGTTACGGCAGAATAAAACGAATCCCCGTGCTAAATTTTAGCGCGGGGATTCGTTTGTGACTTAACATACTGAAGGTGTATGATATTAATAAAGGATGGTGAAAAATGGATAGGAGAAAAAGAATTATTTTCATTGGCGATAGTATTACGGATTGTGTTCGAAAGGAAGACCCTGAACAAATCGGTTATGGTTATGTTCGATTAATTCGTGACCAACTTATCATTGATGATCCACTCGATTTTTCTGAAGTGATAAATAAGGGAGTTGGTGGCGATCGTGTTATAGATTTAGCCAATAGATGGACAGGGGATGTCATTAATCTACATCCTGATTATGTGTCTGTTTCGATTGGAATTAATGATGTTTGGAGACAATTAGACAACCCTGATATGGAACAAGTGTATCCAGATCAATTTAAAAAAGTTTACTATGATTTACTACAACAGGTTAAATCAGAAACAGGTGCTAGTCTCATTCTAATGGAACCTACCATCATTGAAGAAGATGTACATTCTCCAGGTAATCAAAAACTAAAAGACTATGTTCAAATTGTACGAGATTTAGCTGACCAGTTTGATGCTTTATTAGTCCCCACACACCGAGTCTTTGGTAACTTTATGAGCAATCCAAAGCACCCAAAACTAACGGTAGATGGTGTGCATATGAATTCATTAGGAAATTTATTAATGGCTCAGACATGGTTGAAAACTTTTATTCCCGGGAAATAATATGAAAGCAGAATTAATTGGAGGAGATACCATGACTAGCAAGAAAAAACAGATACTTTTTATTGGAGCAGGTAGGATGGCACAAGCAATCATTTCTGGTCTTGCCGATAATGATCAATTTGTGATTACAGCAACAAATAATGGCAATAAACAACGTTTGCGTGAAGTAGAACATACATACGGAATCAGCACTGTAGATACATGGAAAGATATCATTGAAAGAGTGGATGTGGTTGTATTGGCATTGCCACCAGAAGGCCATGAATCCTTATTAACGGAGTTATCCTCTCATATAAATGAACAGTTTATCATCACGGTTGCGGCAGGTATTGATCCAGAATATCTTGAAGCAAAACTTCCGCTCCATACACCGGTAGCTTGGGTGATGCCAAACACTGCAGCGGAATTAGGGAAATCGATGACGTTGTACACTTGTGGTCAATATGTACATGATGATCATAAAAAATTGTTGGAAACAATCTTACACGGGATTGGACCTTTTGAACAACTGACACAACAACAGGTACATCAATTAACACCGATTACAGGGAGCGCACCAGCATTTGTTTATTATTTAGCTGAATCACTAGTGCAACAGGCATTGGGAGCTGGAATAACAGAAGAACAGGCTAGAAAATTAGTAGCGCAAATGATTGATGGATCGGCAGCATTATTAAAAACAGGTGAATCCCCTAAACAGTTAGCGGATCAAGTGGCTACACCAGGTGGAGTGACTGCTGCTGGTTTGCAGGTGTTTGAAGCAAATGGGTTTGATAAAATAGCGGAAGATGCGATATGCGCTTGTCATGACAGGGCAAAAAGTTAGGTTAGTAGTATTCTTGTTAAGGTAAAAATGCTTTGAATATTAGTTGTTAAACGTACACATCTGGCATGAAACTCACACTAAATGTACACGAAAACTAAAGAAACGTGTACATTAGCAAGAGAATTCGTCACAGATATAGACGAAAATAAAATTATCGTGCATTCTAACGGGAAATGTACAATTGAGATAAATATTTTACAGTTACGTCGGAGTTTATGTTTGTTCTGACAAAAGCAACTAACTCCTAAAAGGCATAAAAATGAAAAAAATAATTAGTTAATTCCCCAGAGCTTTATCATAAGCCGGGGGGAAAACGAAAAATGCGCACCTAGCCTTCTGGCCATGGTGCGCACAATTTTACATGCCGTTTTAATCTGTATCTGCCGTGTTAATATCTGTTTTTGAATCCTTTGAAACAGAAAGGTTTTCATTAATTTTTGATTCACTATTGGCTGCAACATTGTCTAACATCCCTTTTAAATCAACACCAGAGACATCTTTTAATGTTTCAGGTAATTGACTCATTAAGTTTGTTACATAACTGCTCATTCGTGTTGCGCCATCACTGTCACCTTTTCCGTTATCAACCACTGTTACTTTATCAACGGAGCTAATTGGTTCAGCAATTTTTCCAGCGAATTCTGGTAACATATTAATAATCATCTCTAAGATTGCAGCTTCTCCATATTTCTCCATTGCATCTGCTAGTTTTTCTTTTGCTTCGGCCTCAGCTAGCCCTTTTAAGCGTATTGCTTCGGCCTCAGCTTCCCCGTCAAGACGAATTTCTTCTGCTTCCGCTTCCGCGTGTTTCACGCGACTAACTTTTTCCGCCTCTGCTTTTTGCTCAGCAGCATAACGCTCGGCTTCTGCCTTTTTAGAAATGTCCGCTTCATATTGACGCTGTTTACGTAATACTTCTTTTTCATCAATTTCAATTTGTTTGTTCTTTTCAACAAGTTGTATTTGCATTTCTTCTTGTTTGACCTGTTGTTCTGACTTGGCACCTTGTAATTTATAGGCCATGTCTGCTTCAGCCTTCGCTGTATCTTGTTCTTGTTTATATGTGGCAACTTTTAATTCTTTTTCTTTTGTAGATTCTGCAATTTGTGTTTCACTTAGTAATTCCGCGCTTTGGCTTTCACGTTCTGCCTGTGCTTTCTGAATACGAGCATCACGCATGGCATTAGCTTCTGCGATTTGGGCATCACGTTTTACTTCTGATATACGTGGCTTTCCTAATGCCTCTAAGTAACCATTTTCATCTTGAACATCTTTAATGGTAAAGGAGACAATTTGTAGTCCCATCTTTTTCAAATCAACTGCAGCCTGTGTCTGTACCTCTTGGGCAAAACGTTCTCTGTTTTTATAAATTTCTTCAACTGTCATCGTACCAAGTATAGCGCGCAGGTGACCTTCGAGAACTTCTTGTGCTTCTCCTCTTAATTCTGAATCATCTTTTCCAAGAAATTGCTCACCTGCTGTCGCAATTCCTTCTGTCGTACTCTGAACCTTAATGATTGCTGTTCCATCCGCCATAACGGGTACACCATTCTCCGTGTAGACATTTGGAGTAGAAATATCAAGGCTGTGCGATCGTAGACTAATATTTTCGGCTTGTTGGAAGATTGGTAGAATAAATGCACCGCCACCACGGACAATCTTTATACCACTCCCACCATCAACCTTATGTACGTTTTTACTTCCAAGAAAGCTACCTGTCACAATCATGGCATCATCTGCACCAACGGTTTTATACCTGGCTGCAAAAAGAATACCGAATGCAACTAAAACCGCAACAATCACACCAATCACAATAACAAAATCCATAATTTAACCCCCTGTTTAAAGTTGATCTAACGCAGACACATAGAGTATCTGATCTTTAACTTGCACCACAACAATTCTAGTACCTTGTTTTAATTCGTTTTCATCGAAACTTTTCGCTGTTTCATTGCGACTTCCATTTGTTGACTCAATGAAAACTTCACCCAATCCGTGAGCAGGTATCGTTGTAATTACTTCCCCGATTTTCCCTTCTAAATCATGGACAGAAATCGACGTGGATGCTTCAGCGTTCGACATTGGAATAATAAAAAAATAATAGATTAAAAAGTATGCTCCCACCCCAATCAAGAGGCTAATAAGTAGAACATAGATGGGCTGCAAACTTGAGTATTTAGTTAGTAAAACGCCTGCACCACTTACAACTGACAATGTCCCAAACAGTAATAGTGGGTTAAGAAACTCACCGAGACTATCGAATAAACCTTCTAATAAGTCTCCGAAAAACATTGAAATGATTGCAAATCCTAAGCTCCCCCACAAGAGCCACCAATAAATATCTATAGCTCCAATAAAAACACATCCTTCCAATTTGGTGTCTAACTAATTATACGAATGAAATGTTAAAAGGTTTCTATAATTCTGTAAATAATTTATAAAAAAATTTATTTACTAACTTCTGCTTGTTGAACTATATCTCTATTTTTCTCAACAACATACTGATCGCGTCCAGCACCAATCCCGAAGATGACAATAAGTATAGTGACCACTAACATTGTGATTAATGGTATGGTCCATTGATGTGTTAAGTCAAACAGGAAACCAATTAATATTGGACCGAATGAGGCAAGTAAATAACCAAAGGACTGCGCCATTCCGGAAAGTTCTGCCGCTTGTTTGGCGTTTTCGGAACGCATACCTAAAAATGCAAGAGCTAAACTAATACTTGCGCCTAATGCAAAACCAATAAATGTTGTCCAAATAATTAGCAGTGGAAGAGAACCACCGAATAGTAACCCTGAATAACCAACTGCAGCCGAGCAACCTATTGCTAAAACGATTCCTTTTTGATTGTTAAACCGTGATGCAAGGATAGGTGCTAAAAAAGTAGCGGGTAAACTAATAAACTGCATGTAAGATAATAACCACCCACCAGTGGCAATGGAATAACCTAAATGATGAATGATTTCAGGAAGCCAAGAAATTGTGACATAAAAGGCAAAGGATTGTAACCCCATAAATAATGTGACATACCAAGCCATGGATGACTTTAACAAAGTACCACCGGATCGTTTAACAAAACGTTGTGGTGAAGTAGATGGTGATTGTTGAATGATCACAATCCATATGATGACACCAATAATGACGAGACTTCCCCAAACGAGAAGGCTGTTTTGCCATCCAAGTTGAAGCTTACTGGCAAAAGGGACACTCAATCCTGATGCTGTGGCAGCAAATACGGCCATGCCTGTTGTATAAATGCTTGTCATCAAACCAACTTTTTGAGGGAATTTTTCTTTGATCACACTTGGTAGTAATACATTACAAATCGCAATTCCTAGCCCGACGAAAGTTGTTCCAATATATAATGTTGGGATGTAGGCTATCGACCGAATACTAATTCCAAATAGCAGTAATACTAAACCTATTAGTAAAGTCCGTTCATTACCGAGACGATTATTGATTTTTGGTGCGAATGGTGACATGCCTGCAAATGCTAATAACGGTAAGCTGGTGATCAATCCAGTGTTCCAATTGGATAAGCCGATATCATCTCGAATCATCCCCATTAATGGACCGACAGAAGTAATAGCAGGCCTTAAATTAAAGGCAATAAGGATGATACCAATGATAAGGATTCCCTTTTGAAACGCATTTGTTGATAGGATTACAGGTTGCTTCATACATATTAATCTCCTTTAATATAAAGTAAAACTTCAATCAGTGGGGGTTTTTGCCCTTCCCCCACTGATTGTTAGTACCACAAGGGAGACCCGCAGGCCCTTGAACCAATCGGGGTGAAAGCGAAAGTTTACTCCCACTTAAACATTTCCGTTTATATCATGTTTTGAAGTGGGAGTATTACGGACGGTTGCACCAGGATAAATGTTGCATTGTTATAAAGTATAGAGGACGATAAAAGTAACGGCAAATTAAAGCGTTTAAAAAAATATGGAATAGGTTGTTTCGGAGTAAAGAAAAGCGCTATACTTAATAAGATATGAGAGAAAAGAAAAGGAATGAGGGTAAAAATGAAATCTGAATTGGCTAAGGAAGTATATTCATGGATTAAAGCACTAGCAATCGCGTTTATCATTGTATTTGTTGTACGACAGTTTCTTATCACACCTTCCATTGTTAATGGAGAATCCATGTTGCCTAGTTTAGAAGATGGAGATCGAATTATTATAAGTAAGATTAGTAGAATTGATCGATTTGATGAGATTGCCTTTCATGCACCAGACTCAGATGAAAATTATGTCAAAAGAGTAATTGGTGTTCCAGGAGATACAATTGAAATGAAAGATGACACTTTATATATCAATGGGAAGGAATATCAAGAGCCTTATTTGGATAAATATAAAGAAAGGTTAGGTCCAGAAGAGAGACTGACAGATGATTTTACTTTGGAAGAAAAAACCGATCATTCTGTTGTACCTAAAGGTTCATTTTTTGTATTAGGTGATAATCGTTGGATTAGTAAGGATAGTCGATATTTCGGACTCATTTCAGAAGATGAAATTATAGGTGATGTAAAAATGAGAATATGGCCATTAGATTCTTTTGGCTTTATTCAATAAAAGAGCAGGGTGTTAACTACCATGCGTTTATGGCATGAACAATTACTGTCAAAATTACCGCGTCAACAATTGCTTGGTCAACATCGTGAATGTTGTGCATTAAGAGGGAACGGTTGGAGAAAACCTCATACAACAGTTAATTATGTCTTTAACTATGCTCCCATTTATTTATATGCCTATCACAAACTTGTTATGGAAGAAATGACAAGGCGTGGATATAAAGTGGATGAACGATGGTGGGAACCAACCTATCGCGGAAAAGCATGTCCTCCATTTTCAATAGACCTTCAATATGCAGGTTGTCAAGGGAATGAAGAAGGTGAAAGTCCGATTTATCCAGAACATAATGATGATTATTTACAAGAATGCATGGAAAATCTTGCGGGCAAAGGTATACAAGTTAAATAAAAGAGAAGAGACTGGTGGTGTTGTGATGCAATCAATTTGCGTGTTTGCTGGGTCAAGTGCCGGAAATCAATTGATATACCAAGAGAACGCTACAAGGTTAGGGGAAATGATTGCTAAGAATAACTTTCGTTTAATTTACGGTGGTTCGAAAACTGGACTTATGGGCAGAGTTGCCAATGCAGTCTTAAATGAAGGTGGCCAAGTCATTGGCGTAATGCCCAAAGGATTATTTAATGGTGAAAAAGTACATCAAGGTCTGTCCCAATTGATTGAAGTGGAAGGAATGCATGAGCGAAAAGCAAAAATGAGTGAACTTGCAGATAGTTTTATTGCTTTACCCGGAGGCCTAGGTACGTTTGAGGAACTTTTTGAAGTGTTATGTTGGGCGCAAATCGGCATCCACGAAAAGCCAATTGGTTTGCTAAATACAAATGATTATTTTGATCCATTAATAAAACTAATTCAGTATAGTGTAGATGAGGGCTTTTCCTACCAAAATCAGTTGGATATGATCCAATCATCTGCTGATCCAGAAGGACTGTTACATAAACTGAAGGAATATCGCCCACCAGTAATGGAAGCGAAGTGGAATACAGGTAATGAGTAGTGTAGTGTCCATTGTTGACATTTGCATAGCCTCCAGAGCAACGGGGAAACAATGAACACAGGGGATGCGGATCCTTATTCCGTTATTTTGTTAAATTTTCCTATTTTAAGGTGCAAAATGGTTTCTTATTCCGCTATTTGTGTTTTTTCGAGCGAATTTAACCACTTTTGGGACTAATAGTGGAACCACGAACCGCTTACCCCTGTATTTAGGTTCATATTCGATAAATAGCGGAAGAACGAACCGTTTCATTGTGAAGCGGATTCATTCCGTTATTAATCACTTTACATACGTTGGAATCCATGTTTATTGTGACGAAAAAAATAATGTATTCAATGTTCACACACACTGATTAAAGTCTCTTTTTAATTAGAGTGATCTCCTGTATAAATCCAATTCGTTAAAGACATAATAAGCAAAAACTACATGAATTAGGTGAATGACATGGATTTAGAACAATTTTATCAACCGGGGGATGTTGTATACGTGATTATACGAAATCCTCATGTTCAAGGTGCAGCAAATGTGCAAGAGGCAGCGGTAGTAAACAATCCAGATCAACCTGGAGAATTAGCGTTATTTATTTATGAAACGTATTATCCATTAACAGATGAAGTGGCTGTCTATCAAACGGAAGAAGAAGCGGAGCAACAGTTTCAACAGGTATTTGGATCACCAGATAGTGAGGGGTACTATGGTTAGACCGTTCGTACCACAACTCGTTTACTTTGAACCAAAGGCGATGGAGTATCCATTGGGACAACAACTTCGAGATAAGTTTGAAAACATGGGCCTGGAAATTAGAGAAACAACCTCCCATAATCAAGTTCGTAATTTGCCGGGTGATAATGACTTCCAAAAATATCGTAATGCAAAATCAACGCTTGTGGTAGGGTTACGTAAAACATTAAAGTTTGACACATCAAAACCATCTGCTGAATATGCGATACCATTTGCAACTGGTTGTATGGGACATTGTCACTATTGTTATTTACAAACAACGATGGGAAGTAAACCGTATATCCGTACATATGTCAACACGGATGAGATTTTTGATGCAGCAGAAAAATACATGGAAGAACGCTCGCCTGACATCACGAGGTTTGAGGCATCCTGCACATCAGATATTGTCGGAGTCGACCACTTAACACACACATTAAAGCAAGCGATAGAATTTTTTGGAAAATCAGATCGTGGTTTGCTACGTTTCGTGACAAAGTTTGCTCATGTTGATCATCTTCTTGATGCCGATCACAGGGGAAAAACACGTTTTCGTTTTAGCATTAATGATGATTATGTCATTAAATATTTTGAGCCAGGAACGTCAAGATTAGATGAAAGAATTGAAGCAGCAGTAAAAGTTGCAGAAGCTGGTTACCCACTCGGATTTATCATTGCGCCAATCTATTTACATGAAGGTTGGCAAGAAGGATACGGAGAAATGTTAGAAAAACTAGAGGCTGCATTACCTGCTTTTGCAAAAAAAGACTTAACGTTTGAAATGATCCAGCATCGTTTTACCAAACCGGCTAAAAGAGTGATCCAAAAAAATTACCCCATGACCAAATTAGAGCTTGATGAGTCTAAACGTAAAGCTAAATGGGGCCGATATGGTATTTTGAAATATGTTTATCAAGATCAAGAACAGGAAGAAATGAAAGATCATATTGGAGGGTTAGTCCATAAGTTGTTCCCTAAGGCTGAGCTTGAATATTTTACTTAAGTTTAATCGTGGATATGGGTAGAGAAGTGAACCAAAATTGTTTGACAATGCGAAAGATTAGTGATTAATTAGAAATATACAACATCATATAAAAGATCCGCTAGGGGCGCCTTTTGGCTGAGATTAGGATTTTTCCTTTGTCCCTTTGCACCTGATCTGGTTCGTACCAGCGTAGGAAAGCGGAGTCGGTAATATTATTCGTATAACTTTAGAATAGATACAGAATAAAACCGCTCCGTTATGGGGCGGTTTTTTTATTGCGCATTTGCTGTATTATGAGCATTAACTTTGATCAAATTAGATATTTTTTCTGTGGTTGGTAACATACGAACATACCTTAAAACACTTGAGTGACCACTTCGAGTCGTACTTTGGCTTAAGTAAAGCTAAATGTATCCTGGATTAACTTGAAAGCCCAAAACCAGTGCACGATTCTGTGTGAAACGTACCCTGGATTAGCTTAAAAGCCCAAAACCGGTACACGATTCAGGGTGAAACGTACCCTGGATTAGCTTAAAAGCCCAAAACCGGTAGACGATTCTGTGTGAAACGTACCCTGGATTAGCTTAAAAGCCCAAAACCGGTACACGATTCTAGGTGAAACGTACCCTGGATTAGCCTAAAAGCCCAAAACCAGTGCACGATTACGGTCAAAATGTACCCTGGATTAGCTTAAAAGTCCAAAACCGGTAGACGATTCTGTGTGAAACGTACCCCGGATTAGCTTAAAAGCCCAAAACCAGTGCACGTTTAATTCATGACATAATGTAGCTATTGTGCATTAACACAATTAAAGAAAATGGGGGATAAACATGAGTCAAATAGCCAGTGCTTTAACAATTGCAGGAACAGACCCAACAGGTGGGGCTGGAATTCAAGCAGATTTAAAGAGTTTCCAAGAACGCGAAGTATATGGAATGAGTGTTGTCACGTCCGTTGTTGCCCAAAACACATTAGGAGTAGATGCCATCCATAACCTGCCTGTAGATTTTATAGAACAACAATTATATTCTGTTTTTAACGATATTGTTCCCGGTGCAGTCAAGACAGGCATGATCGCAACGGTTGATATGATGGAAATGATCGGGCAGGTATTAAAGGAGCAACCTGTTCAATATGTGATTGATCCTGTTATGGTAGCAAAAAGTGGAGATACATTAATGGAGGAGACATCGAGAAATGTATTACGTGATGTGTTAATACCTGTTTCGACAGTTGTTACTCCAAACATTCCAGAAGCTGAGATATTAGTAGAATCTAAGATTACCAATACAGAAGATGCTAAAAAAGCTGCGAAAGTAATCGTAGATGAAATTGGGGCAAAAGCTGCCATTGTAAAAGGTGGGCACTTATCTGGAGAGGCAATTGATGTTCTATATGACCAAGGCGACTACTATTACTTTACGTCGCCACGAACAGAAACAAAACACACCCACGGGACAGGTTGTACATTTTCAGCTGTGATTACAGCAGAACTCGCAAAGGGAAAATCAGTTTTAGAGGCGGTAGACACAGGGAAGAAATTTATTACGGATGCAATCCAATACACACTTGGGGTCGGAAAAGGAAATGGACCTACTAACCATTGGGGGCACCGCTTACAAGGGCTTCCAAATCAAGGAGGAAAATGAAAGTGGAAGATTTGACACTGTTGATAGATAAAGTAAGAGAGAAACAGCCGCTCGTACACAACATCACCAACCAAGTCGTCATTAATTTTACTGCCAATGGCTTATATGCACTTGGAGCCGCTCCTGTAATGGCGAATGCGGTAGAAGAAGCTGCGGAAATGGCAAGAAATGCTGATGCACTCTCGATCAATATTGGTACGTTAACTGCTTCTCAAGTTGAAGCTATGATTCTAGCGGGACAAGCTGCAAATGACAAGGGAATTCCAGTTGTATTAGATCCAGTTGGTGTTGGTGCTACACCATTTCGAACGGAAGTAGCGGAAAAAATAATCAAGCATGTGAACATTTCTTTGATTCGTGGTAATGCTGGTGAAATTAGTCAGTTGGCAGGCATAGACTCACATGTAAGAGGGGTTGATGGTGCTGAAATGGCTATTAGTCATCAACAAATTGCTAGACAAGCAGTTCGTCAACTTGGTGTCCCAGTTGTTGTAACTGGTAAGCAGGATGTGATTACCGATGGAGAAACATGCTATCAGGTTGATAACGGTGATACACTGCTAACACGTGTAACAGGAACAGGCTGCTTATTGAGTTCCGTTATAGCTGCATTTTTGGCAACGGATGAAAGGGTTGTAGAGGCAGCAACAAGTGCGGTTGGTTTTTATAATGTAGCTGCTGAAGTAGCAGCAACACATACAAGTGCACCAGGTAGTTTTCAAGTAGCATTTCTTGATGCTTTATATCAGTTAAAAAGTGATATTGTAGAAGAAACAATTAAACTGGATTATTCCATTCTGAATGAAGAGGGTATGAAATAATGGAAATGGCTAACTATCTTCGCGTTTATTTTATTATGGGCAGCAATAATTGTGAGGAAGATCCATTACATGTCTTAGAAGCTGCTTTAAAAGGTGGCATTACCTGTTTTCAATTTAGGGAAAAAGGAAAAGGTGCAAAAATAGGGGGAGAGAAAAAGAATTTAGCTATTGAAATGCAACGATTATGTAAAAGCTATGGGGTGCCATTTCTTGTGAATGATGATGTGCCGTTAGCGATCGAAATCGGTGCTGATGGGATCCATGTTGGACAGGACGATGCCCCAGTTGCCACGATCAAATCTCAATGTCCAAGTGACTTTGTGATTGGGGTGTCAGCGACCAATCACAATGAGGCAATTCAAGCAGTAAAAGATGGAGCAGACTATATTGGAGTAGGTCCTATTTTTGCAACGAATACAAAAGAGGATGCCAAAACACCAATTGGCTTAAATGGCATTACACAAATAAGAAATCATGTTGGAGACCTGCCTATGGTGGCAATTGGAGGTATAAAGGCAGAACATGTTGGGCAAATTGTGGAAGCAGGTGCAGATGGTGTTTCGGTAATTTCAGCGATCAGCCAAGCGGAGTCACCTGAACAAGCGTCTAAAGAAATGAGACGGCTTGTGAACAAATGAAGATCACAATATAAAATGAACACTCCCTCAGTGGGGAAGTCCCTCCTTCCCCACTATCCTCTTTTTCAACACCTCATCGTTTGGAAGTAGGAGATTGATTCAAACTTCAAAGTTAACTTGTAATAAAAGTGCCATGTTTCATCAATAGAATAGCAATGTATAGCTTCCTTTGGAACAAATGTATTTAATAACTAAACCCTCTATATTATAAAAAGCACCTCTACAAATCTGTAGAGATGCTGATCATAACTTATTTTATGGCACTTAAATATAAATCTATGGAATCATTAACCTCTTGTTTGACTAGTGAAATAAAGTCACGATAATCTTCTTCGGTATGGGCTTTATCTAATGCTTCATAATAAGCCAAACGATTTTCAACTTTAATTATTACTGGTGGGAACCCTTCTTTCATCAACTCCAGGTTTAAAAGAAGTCTTGATGTCCGTCCGTTTCCATCTATAAATGGATGGATACCTACAAAGATGGCATGCAACATTGCTCCGCGCTCTAATGGATGAAGGTGAATCCCTTCATTACGATACCAATTCATCAATTGGTCCATTTTTTCCTTAATCAGGTAATGTGCTGGTGGTGTATGTGTAGTTCCTGATATAAACACTTGTTGATCACGATATACTCCCGCATGTTCATCATCAATTCCTTTTAAAATGAATCGATGTAAGTTTTTAATTTGCCATTCTGATAACGATTCATTCTTTTGAACAATTTCTTCTACATATGTGATTGCATCTCGGTGATTGATAACTTCTAAATGCTCTCTTAGGGTTTTTCCTCCAACAGTAATTCCTTCAAGAACAACTTTAGTCTCATTTATTGTCAGTGTATTACCTTCAATTGCATTGGAATTGTATGTCCATTCAAGAAAAAGCTTTTCTCGCAAGGTTTTTAGTGTATATTTAGGTAATGGTCGTAAACGATCTAGTTCTTTCTTTTTTTGATTAATTGTTTCAAACATGGAATTCGCCTCACTTAGCGATCGGAATATATTAGCATTTTACAGTTAATAGGATACAGCATCAACTATAGCCACGTCCTAATAACAGAATGGTACTTTCTATTTTGCATTATTTAGTATTACTGTAACAATAATAAAGGTTAAGCGAAATATTCCACTTCACTAGTTATGTTTGTTACACTAAACAATACCATTGATAAGGAGGTTGTTTATGCGCTTGAATGATAAAAAGGTCATTGCTCTAATTGAAGATGACTTTGAAGATTTAGAATTATGGTACCCTGTTCTCAGGCTTAGAGAAGAAGGGGCGCAAGTTGACCTTGTGGGAAAAGAAGCCAAAAAGGTTTATACAGGAAAATATGGTGTCCCTGCTGAATCAGATAAAGCATTTACTGATGTTGATGTGAACGATTATGATGCCATCCTTGTACCGGGCGGATGGGCACCTGATAAATTAAGACGTTATCCAGAAGTGCTTGACTTTGTTCGCCATATGAATGATAACCAAAAATTAATTGGACAAATCTGTCATGCAGGTTGGGTACTTATCTCTGCAGATATTCTTAAAGGTAAACATGTGACAAGTACCCCAGGTATTAAAGATGATATGACCAATGCTGGCGCAACATGGAGTGATGAAGCGGTTGTGGTCGACGGACATATTATCTCCAGCCGCCGTCCACCAGATTTACCACCATATGTGAAAGAATTTGCTGATAAATTAGCGGATTAATGATGATGGAGCTGTCTCTACTATAGGGGCAGCTTTTTTTAGATGCGTCACGGCAGATTCAGCAAGAAAAAGAGAGTGAACCGACCGAGAAAGGTGTGTCACGGTAGATTCAGCGAGAAAAAGATCGATTCGTCAAGCTTCTTTATTTACTGTTAACTTTTTTGCTATACTGACATCGATAACCTAATATACTAATAAAACGAATTGCGTTACATTTACATATAGGTTGGAGGTGTTCAGATGGATGTTGTGTTATGGTTACTTATTATCGTTTGTTTTGTCCTTAGTTTCGTTGGCGTAATATTTCCTTGGATTCCATCTCCATTAGTGTTATGGATTGGTTTCTTACTGTATTTTTTCTTTATAAATGGAGCTAGTCTATCGTGGGTATTTTGGATTGCGATGATTCTTCTAACAGTAGTATTAATTGTTTCCGATATCATTGCCAATAGTTATTTTGTGAAAAAATATGGTGGTAGTAAATGGGGAGAGCGGATTGCTGCAGTTGCTGTGATTATTGGTTCGTTTGTGATTCCGCCGTTTGGAATTATTATTGTTCCATTTGTTGCGGTACTTCTCGTTGAATTAATGCAAAAACGATCAACCCAAGACTCAATTCGTGCGGCAATTGGATCATTATTAGGATTTTTAGGTGGAGCTTTTGCAAAAGTCATCATCCAAATCATTATGATCGTTTGGTTTTTTATAGCAATTTAAATTCAACACATTTTTGTTGAAATAACTATAAACTCCGACGTAATGATAAAGTGAAGGAAGGCGGAATGAAGTCCCAGTCGCACCTCGAAACGGGGTGTTTTTCTAAATAACGGAATGAGGGGCCGTATCGTAGGATTAACCGGTTTATGATTCCGCTAATTTAAGAAAGTGGGCCTGAATAAAGGTGTAAGCAGTTCGTATTTCCGCTATTAGGTCTAAATGTGATGAAAATCTTTAAGAAAATAGCGAATAGCGGAATGAGGAACCGTTTTGCCTCTCAAAATGTGGAAATTTAACTAAATAACAGAATGAGAATCCGCCTCCAACCCACTCCAAAAAAGTTACGTTAAATGTTCAATCAACATCAAAGTTAATACAACACAAAACAATCCTTGTAGATAAAAGCGATTAAAATGGAGGAATAAAAAATGACAATGGCAAGAGCGCTAACAATCGCTGGTTCTGCGGCGCAAGGAAGTGCCGGTATCCAAGCAGACCTGAAAACATTCCAAGAAAGGGATGTCTATGGGATGGCGGCGATCACTGCGATTGTGGCTAATAATCCAATTACAGACAAAGGGATCTTTATCCATTCATTGGAAGAAATTGAAGCACAGTTCTATACAGCTATCGAGCATGTTGGGGTGGATGCAATCAAAACAGGAATGTTATTTTCAACAGATATCATTGAATTGGTTGCAGAATTAGTACAGCATGCCCCTATTAATAAATATGTAATGGATCCAGTCATGATTGGGAAAATGGGATCACAGTTATTGAAAGATGAAGCCATTGAAGCGATGAAGCAAAAACTATTACCATTAGCGACGATTATTACACCGAATTTGCATGAAGCTGCAAAAATGATTGGGAAGTCAAAAGTTTCTAAAATACAAGAGATGAAAGAAGCTGCAAAACAGTTACACTCGTATGGTCCGGCTTATGTACTTGTGAAAGGCGGTGCATTACAAGGAGCAGCTGTTGATCTCCTGTATGATGGGCAGCAATTTGTTGAATTGACAACAGCAAGGGTGAATACGATACATACTAGTGGTGCGGGATGTAGTTATTCAGCGGCGATCACTGCCGAATTGGCCAAAGGGAAATCGGTGGAATCGGCTGTAAGACTAGGAAAGCAATTTGTGACAGCAGCGATAGAACATGCTTTATCGTTTGGAAAAGGAATTGGATCTACTAATCATGCTGCATTAAGGAATTATGGCGAAAGGAATAGGAGCGTGGGAAAAGAATGAAACGAACAGGTGAGATCGTATTAGGAGTCATTGGAGCAGTGGTCTATGGTTTTTTTGCGTTGTTGGGAGCTGGAATGATTTGGTTACAAAACAATTCTGGCCTTTTGCAAGATGTGATGGAGGATCCTGCCAACCAACAACTTAACATAGAACAAGCAGATCTGGATATGGTGATCGAGATGATGGGATCAAGTGGGCGATTGTTTTTAATAATGTCTATTATTGCAATTATTCTAGGGATTATCGCAATTGTCTTCATCAAAGGGAACAAAAAGCCGAAAGTAGCGGGGATTCTGTTTATTGCAACAGCTGGGATTATCACGCTTGTTAGTTTTGGCCTTGGATTCTTTGGTGGAATTTTTTACATGATCGCTGGTATTATGTGCTTGGTTCGTAAACCAAAACAAGAAATAGAAGCATAAACATAAATATGAAAGCCAAAACACTGATAGAATTGCCAGTGTTTTGGCTTTTTCGTTTTTACAGCTTATACATATCTGGTCGTCGATCCGTAAAAATTGGAATCGTATCTCTTACATCTTTTACTTGATCAAGATCTACTTCACCGTAAAGGATGGTTTCATCTGTTTGTGCTTCGGCTATGATTTTTCCCCATGGATCAATGATCATCGAATGACCAGCAAATTGGTTATTAGGATCTGCTCCAACCCGGTTACAAGCAATCACATAACACTGATTTTCAATCGCTCGACTAATCAATAGTGCTCGCCAATGATCCACGCGCTGACTAGGCCATTCAGCAACAACGAATAAAAATTCGGTATCATCAAGCATATGCGTGCGGATCCATTCGGGGAAACGAATGTCGTAACAAATAACGCCTGCGCTTTTGTGTCCTTCTAGTTCGAATAATCCATCATGATTTCCTTCAATTAAATGTTTTTCTTCATTCATTAAGCGGAACAGGTGTGCTTTGCTATATTCTTTGATGAGCTTTCCGTTACGGTTAAAAATAAGCATGGTATTGGTTACTTGATCGTTAACGCGTTTCGCAATGGAACCAGCGACAATATTTACATTATTTTTTTTGGCTAAATTTGCCAAAAAATGGATTGACTCTTGTCCGTTATCATCGGCAATTTCATCTAGTCTAGTTAAGTCATATCCAGTAGTCCATAACTCGGGAAGCACCACAACATCGACCGCTTGTTTGCTAGCTTGTTTGATAAAATGTTCTACTTTTTTAAAATTAGCAGTTGGATCACCAAATGCAATGTCAATTTGTAGTAAGGCAACGTTTAATTTCAACAAAATTTCTCCTCTCTTTATGTTGTAGGTGTGGAAGCAATAAGTTCCTCTACCTCGTCAATTGCTTGCTTGACTTGATCTGGTTGGCTTATATTCATTAGGTGAATCGATTCATTCGATTGTGTCGCAGCGTTTGCAGTGATTTCTATTGCTTTATCTTGATTTTTTTGTATCCCTAAATCATATAATGATAGAGGGAGTTTCATTTCTTTGTAAAACGGAATAAGTTGTTTTATTTCATCCTGTCTTTCTTCGAGTGCTAGCTGCACCAGAATACCGAAAGCAACTTTATCCCCATGAAGGTAATCATGCGTTTCTTCTACATGTGTCAGCCCATTATGGATCGAATGTGCGCCGGCAATTCTACCATATTTATCACCGTAGCCACCTACCATTCCACCAGCCATAATAATCGTTTCGACCACTTTGGTGAAAGCCGTTGTGACGGAGCTTTGTTGTAGTGATTGGATTGCCTCTACACCATGATCGATTAGAACATCACGACACAGCCTTGCAGCATGTAATGAAATATCCAGTGCAATTGGTTTTTCAGATAGTGACCTTGTCAAAACGTCTGCTTCATACCATTTGGCAATCGTATCGCCAATACCTGCCCGTAAATAGGAAATAGGTGAATCTATAATGACATTCGGATCAAGCAGTACCATCAGCGTACTTCGTGGAAAAATTTTATAATTCACAAAGTTCCCTTGTTGATCATAAAACACACTTAAAGGTGTCCATACTGCACAATTAGAGGCAAGTGTCGGTATGAGAATGACAGGTAGATTGGTAGAATGACCACAAGCCTTGGCGATGTCCATAATTTTTCCGCCACCAACCCCTATAATGTAATCAACCTGATTGTTTTGCACAACCTGATGAATGCGTTCAACTTCTTCCTCTGTACATTCGCCATGGTACTTCGTATAAGTGATTGGAGTCGGAAGTGATGGTACATGCTTTTTGGCAACTTGCCATGATGCATCCCCATGTATGATTAAACCGTGATGAAATGGTTGTTCACTTATTTTACTAGGTAGTTGCTCCAGCACACCTGGTGCACATTGATAAAAACTTGGCGCACCTTGGATTTGTAATGGATCCATATGACTCACCTCTTCGTTATAAAAATAAGTTCTCATTCGTAAGTATTAAATTAACGTATTTCGTAATTAAGATAGAATCCGACGTAACTTTAATATGATTATCTTACATGATTTTCTCGCTCATTCTTTATACAATGAGTGGTAATCTAGCGCTGCGGAAATACACCTACGCTTTCCGCGGGTGGCTGATGAGCCTCCTCGTTCGTACCTCACTGCGGGGTCTCATCGAGGCCATTAGTCCCACAGGAGTCTCCGGTGTATTTCCTCCGCTCTTGTTGTGTACATCGTAACTTTATAGCTTTTTGCTTAATTATACGTACAAAAAATCCCTTTTCTTGTAGATAATAATGCATTATGATCCAGCTATTGGTTTAGGTATTTTATCTGACATATAAATCAGAACACCACAAACAGCGTAGGTAGAATAAGGAGACTCCTATGGGAACAGCACGAGCCGAAGATCCACTTGGTAAAGGGCTTTTCTTTACCAAGTTAGCTGAGGCCGTGCCCATGGAAAGCGGAGTATTCTACCGAAGCGATTGTATTACACTTAATTCAAATCAGGTCAATGTATTCTTTTTTTGAGAATCAGTAATATTAAAGCCTCTTCCAAAGAAGAAGAGGCTTGATTTACTATTCTCTCCCTCTCATCTCACAACAATTTCCTGTTGTAGGATTTAGCACCGTGCAAATCAACGCCGGTTGCCGGGCTTCGCTGGGCCATCCCCTCCACCTTCTCTTGATAAGAGTTCATTCGTTCATCTGTATAATATTGTTGCTTATTATCCCATTACAGCAGAGCTAATGTCAATAAAAAAGGGCGAAACTTTACAAAGATTCAGTAAATAGATAGTATAATTAATTATACTTTCATTGCAAGAGTAGGAGAGATGAAACCCATGCAAAAATTTGAACAGTCAGCTACATTGAAACGATTGCCTAAACAGTTTTTTGCGGACCTTGTGCAAAAAGTACAACAACTTAAAGAGCAGGGGCATGATGTCATCAATTTAGGGCAAGGTAATCCAGATTTACCAACCCCAGATCATATTGTGGAAGAATTAAAAGTGGCAGCTGAGAACCCGTTTTATCATAAATATTCACCTTTTCGCGGACAGCATTTCTTAAAACAAGCGATATGCGACTTTTATCAACGTGAATATGATGTAGAACTTGATCCGAGTAGTGAAGTCGCTATTTTATTTGGAGCGAAGACAGGACTAGTGGAAATCAGTCAATGTTTACTTAATCCTGGTGACCTCGCTTTAGTACCAGACCCAGGCTATCCCGATTATATGTCAGGTATTGCCTTAGCGAATGCTAAAACGACCTTGATGCCATTAGTGAAAGAGAATGAATTTTTACCAGATTATACGAGTATTGATCCAGAAACATTGGACGAGGCAAAATTAATGTTTTTGAATTACCCGAATAATCCAACTTCTGCAACTGCGGATCAGCCATTTTTTGATCAAACAATTGAAGTGGCTAAAAATCATAATATTTGTGTGGTACATGACTTTGCTTATGGGGCCATCGGTTTTGATGGCGAGAAGCCACAGAGCTTTTTGCAATCAGAAGGTGCCAAAGATGTTGGCGTGGAAATGTACACTTTATCAAAAACCTATAACATGGCAGGTTGGCGTGTTGGTTTTGCTGTTGGTAATCCTTCTGTTGTCGAAAGTATAAATCTGATTCAAGACCATCTGTATGTTAGTTTGTTTAGTGCAGTACAACAGGCAGCTGAAAAGGCGTTAACAGGGGATCAGTCAGCAGTGAACAACTTAGTCCAAACCTATAAGCGGAGAAGAGATGTGTTTATAAACAAGTTGCATGACATTGGCTGGGAAGTCGAACCACCAAAAGGAAGTTTCTTTGTTTGGCTACCAGTACCAAAAGGGTATAGCTCTGAACAGTTTGCTGATGTATTATTGGAAAAAGCACATGTCGTTGTAGCCCCAGGAAATGGTTTTGGTGAACATGGTGAAGGATATGTCCGTGTCGGTTTATTAGATCAAGAAGAGCGACTAATAGAGGCTGTAGAGCGAATTGAACGTTTGAATTTACTTAATAATTAAAAATTTTGTTGACAATTGATGTGAAGCGGATTAGTATAGAGTTTAACTTCAAAACAAAATACGTTTCTTATCATGAGTGGCAGAGGGACAGGCCCGTTGACGTCACAGCAACCTTCCGTATGGAGTGGTGCTACTTCCTGCAGAATAAATTATTCTGAAAGATAAGAGTTGATATGTATATAGACTCTCTTTCAGGAAAAGAGGGTTTTTTTATTGGCTTAACAGAAAAAAGGGGGGACATCGATGATAACGATTGAGAATGTCAATAAAGTATACGAAACGAAAACAAGTCGTGTTGTTGGTGTCGATGATGTTTCCCTAGAGATAAAAAAAGGGGAAATATACGGCATTGTTGGCTACAGTGGAGCTGGAAAAAGTACGCTGCTTCGGTGTATGAATATATTAGAACGCCCAACATCAGGGAAGATCTTCATTGATGAAGTCGATTTGTTAAGTCTATCAAATAAAGAATTACGAAAAGCGAGACAATCGATCGGAATGATTTTTCAAGGTTTTTTTCTTACTTCGTCTAAAACTGTCTTTGATAATGTTGCATTTGCTTTGAAGGCGGCTGGTGTTCCTAAAAGTGAGCGAAAAGATAGAGTGCTAGAGTTGCTTGATTTAGTAGGACTAGGTGATAAAGCGAATCAGTATCCAGCTAAATTAAGTGGTGGCCAAAAACAACGGGTAAGTATCGCTAGGGCGCTAGCGAACAATCCAAAAGTATTACTCTGTGATGAGGCTACTTCAGCACTAGATCCAAGTACGACCAAATCGATTTTGGCGTTATTAAAAAAGATTAATAAGGAATTTGGGATAACGATTGTGATTATTACCCATGAAATGGAAGTGGTGAAAGAAATTTGTGATAAGTGTGCGGTGATGCAAGATGGACAAGTGATTGAACAAGGCTCGTCCTATGAAATATTTGCTAATCCAACCAAGCCATTAACCAAGCAATTTATCCAAACCGTCCTAAATTTTGAATTACCTGAACAGTTGCTTGAATCGTGCCAAGGGACATTAGTGCAACTGCAATTTAGAGGAAGCATTGCAGGGGATCCGGTAGTCTCAGATGTGCTACAAAAGTTTCCCGTTCAGGGAAATATCTTGCATGGAAAAGTAGAGTACATTAAGGATACACCATTAGGAATTTTTATTATGGAATTACTAGGTGACCAGCAAGACGTGAACAATGCGATTGATTATCTGCAACAGCGATTGAAGCAGGTGGAGGTGATCCAACATGCTTGATAGGGTGATTGAAATATTGCCGGAATTAAATGTGGCATTTATCGAAACATTGATCATGGTTGGTATTGGTTTGTTAGTAGCAATTATTCTTGGGTTACCAGTTGGGATTCTGTTGTATGTCACCGATCGAGGACTTTTTCTCGAAAATCAATTTGTTAAAGGTGTCCTTGGAGTTATCGTTAATTTAATCCGTTCGATTCCATTCATTATATTACTTGTTTTCTTATTTCCTTTTACAGAGTTTCTATTGGACAAGACAACAGGGCCATTTGCAGCGTCCGTATCCTTGTCGGTGGCGGCCATTCCTTTTTATGCAAGAATTGTAGAATCATCGGCGCGTGAGATTGATAAAGGTGTGATTGAAGCGGCGATTGCAGTTGGTGCTTCTCCATGGATGATTATCAAAGATATTATTTTACCTGAGACCAAGCCAGGTTTGATCAGTGGTCTAACGATCACGGCAATCAGCTTAATAGGGTATTCTGCGATGGCAGGTACGATTGGTGGCGGTGGTATAGGTGACTTAGCCATCCGCTATGGGTATTATCGTTATGATAATACGGTCATGTTTACGACTGTGATTGTATTAATTGTATTAGTTCAATTTATTCAATACCTTGGTGACTTTATAGCTAAAGCTGTAAATAAACGCTAAGAAAAAATATATTAAACATTAGGGGGACAAAGGAAGATGAAAAAGTATTTAGTAACATTTTTATCTGTAGTACTTATTACGGTGTTAGCTGCTTGTGGGTCAAATGAAAGTGCAAGTGGTGAAGAAGAAAATACCGGGGATGAACAACAATCGATTACGTTTGGAGCAACGGTAGGACCTTATAGTGATATGGTAACAAAAGCAATTGCACCACTGTTGGAGGAAAAAGGCTATGAAGTATCCAACCAAGAATTTACCGATTATGTTCAGCCGAATAAGGTGTTAGATAGTGGCGATATTGATGCGAACTTATTCCAACATAAAATTTACATGGAAGCATTTGCTGAGGAGAATGACTTAGATTTATCAGAAGTAATTGTTGTTCCAACAGCACCAATGGGGTTATATTCGGAGAAATTTGATAGTGTCGATGCAATTGAAGATGGAAGTACAATTGCGATTGCTAACGATCCTACCAACCTAGCTCGAACGTTAGGAATGCTTGAAGATGAAGGGTTAATTACCATTAGTGAAGATGTGGAAACATTGACTGCTTCTGTAAATGATATTGCGGAAAATCCTAAAGAGATTAACTTTGTTGAAGTGGAAGCGGCACAATTACCACGATTAGTAGAAAGTGAAGACTTATCTGCCGTACCTGGTAACTATGCTCTTGCAGCGGATATGGATTTGTTAGATGCATTAGCGCTGGAAGATATGCCTGATGATTACCGTAACCGTGTTGTTGTTAATACAGAAGATCTAGATGCACAATTTGCTAAAGATATTAAAGAAGTTGTGGAATCTGATGAGTTTGAAGCAATCATTGATGAACAGTTCCAAGGTTTTGGTAAACCACAATGGATGTTAGAAGAGTAGAACATTGAAATATAAGTAGTACCATTTCAGTGGCGAGACATAGGAAATAGCGTACTAATTAGCGGGCCAAATCATACATATGATTTGGCCCTTTTTTTCAATGTGAGACTGTTAAGGGGGATTTTGATCATAATTGTCAAACGATTAAGTTGTTTGTTATTCCTAATAATGTTAAGGGTTTCTTTTTTGTTTAATTTCGATTTTGTGATGAATTCTGAATATTCCTGTTAAAATAATGTAAGATTGTGAAGTGATGATCTTAAACGAGGCAGTGTAGTTGAAGAGGAGAAATTATGATTGGTAGGTGGGGGGATGAAAAAGTTTTCAATAGTAAGTTTTATCATAGTTATTTTATTTTTAACGGGATGTAAACAAGATAAATATGATAACAATGATGTTGCTGCAATTGTAAATGATAAGGAAGTCACGGTAGAGGAGATTAGGTGGCTACATAGTTTAGAAGATGAAAGTTTAGAACAACTCGTAAGAAGTTATGTTAAGGAAGAAATTATGGTTCAAGAAGCCATGAAAATGGGGGTAGATGTATCACACAAGGTAGAAGAGGAGTTAAAGGGGTATAGTTTACCTGCTGAACCACCACAAGGTAAAGAAAACCCAATTCTCGATTTTTATAAAAAACAGGCAGACAAACTTGATATGTCACCAGAGGAATATGGCGAATTTTATATTGAAAAGTCAACCGAAAGACGAGAATACACGAAAAAATATATAGAAAATGAGATAGGTAAACCAGCCCAATCAGAGGATATTGAGTATCATGATAAATTGAATAAAATGTACGATAATCTTTTAACTAAATATCAAGACAATATCGATATTCTTATAAAATAAGAAAACGGTATTCCACTAAAGGGTGGCAAATATTGAATAAGGAGTTGTCGATGCGGCAGCTCCTATTGTGCTAAAGGGCAGGTTTGTTGAAAAAATACATTCAAAGCAATTCTAAAGAGAGGGGGAGTTTTTTATCAGATTTAATAATCCAGCTGGTTTTTGGAATAGGGTAACTGCACGAATTTTAGATATTATTATTATATCTGTGTCGACAGCTCTCATTTCAATACCTCTATACGGAGACTTGTATTTGTTTACAGATGTTTATAATTATCGTCTTATTGATTTATCAGGATTCTTGTATGGCATTATATTACCTATTATTTGGTGTGGATACACTTTAGGGAGGCGAGTGGTAAGAAATCGGATTGTCGGTATTGATGGTGGTAATGTAGGATTTAGAACAATGCTATTAAGAGAGATAGTGGCTTCGATTGTTTATGCTCTTACGTTAGGGATTGGTATTATTATAAGTGCTTTTATGGTTAGTATCAGGGAAGATAAACGTGCTATTCATGACTTTATTGCTGGTACTTATGTGACAAAGAATGCTTGTCAGAAATCTCCAGAAGAACAGTTCAGCTAACGAGTGCGTTTCTTTAAGAGATAAGTGAGGTGTTAATATTAAACAGAAGAAAACATGGAAAAAGATATTGAATACTTTAATTATATTAGGGGCTATAAGCGTTTTTTACTATTATTTCAAAGCTGATGGTGTAAATCCGAGTAAACATGAACTTACAAAAGAAGAAGTTCAGTTATTTGCAGATTACCATTTAAGGATGGCACAATCACAATTACTTTTGTTTATCCTTATTATAATTAGACTCGTATTAAATAAAAAATAATCTTCAACTATAGGAAGCAAATATTGAATAAGGAGTTGTCGATGCGGCAGCTCCTATTGTGCTAAAGGAGCAGGTTAATAAAAATTTGATGAATCTTTTTTTGGTAATGGAACCGTCTAATATATGGGAGGTGTTTATATGCAAAAGAAATTATTAGTGATAATTTCTGGAATTCTTTTATTATTATCTGGTTGTTCTTTAAATGATGGTGAATCAGAGAATGAAATACAAAATGATGCCAGTGCAAGCTGGGCATATCCTTTCGTTAAATGGGAAAATGAAACCTATGTTGTATCAGAAGAGGAAGTTAAAGAAGATAAATTAGGTCAAGAAATCGGTAAAGTTACTTCATATTCAGACCTTGAAAGTTCTAACACAAGTGGAAACTTCTCTAATGAATATGAAGTTGGGACAAAGTATTATGAAATCACAGATATTAGCCAAAAAGAAGCAATAGCTATCGAAGTTAAGAAAGGAAAGTTTATTAAAGCTGTAATTTCTGATAAATGGGAAGAGTAAAATTTTCATCTTTGTGAAATAATGCACTTAAACTTATCTTTAATAATTTTTTGCAGAATAAGAACAAAAATCCATTCTCAAATCGAATAGAGAATATATTTATAGTTTTTCTGTATGACTTTCAATTGTTAAAACAATTTCCTCAAACGTGTATTTATGATTTACAACATCAACTGTAAAGTCTTGTTCTTCTTCAATACCCATCGTCCAACGAAAATGGTTTACTTTCAAAAAGACAATTAGGGAAGCAAGAGCTGTTCGCTTATTCGCATTGTGGAAGGCATGGTTCATAGCTATAGATTCAAAAAGTGCGGCACCTTTTTCAAAAATAGTTGGATAAGCATCACTGCCAAATTCGGATTGCTTTGGTCGGTTAATAGCTGAATCAAGTAGGCTTGGATCTTTGTCCTAAAGGTTCATCAGGAGAATATAGACGAATTTGTACAGTATTAATAGCAATGATTTGGTTTGTTGTAAGATAGATGACTTCATCCATTATCTGTTTACTAACCCTCTAAACGCTTTATCATGCTCATTAATGACATCATTTAATATATCCATGAACTCTGCATCAACGCCTTCGGGAAGTGTCATCTGCTCTTTTTTTCTTAAAACAATCTTTCCATCTTTAACTTCAACTTGAACATCATCACCATGTGTTAAACCGACTTGTTTAAGTAACTCGTTAGGAAGAGTGATTCCAAAACTATTTCTAACTTTTGTAATCTTTCTTTCAAATTGTTCCAAAAGATCACATCCTTATTATAACTGTTATAACGATTATAACCTATAAAAAGAGCTAGAAAAAAGTCAATTGGTAAGTGAAATGCTATACTTAAAGTGAAATTTTTAGTTTAACAAGAAAATATAAAAAAGAGAACGCTTGGACAGTAAATTCCAAGCGTATTTTTCTGTCTTTTACTAATGAAAGGGGGGATGTTTACTAATGGTTGTGTTGTTTTTAATTTAAGTTGCATTTTTCTCCACAAACTCTACCTGTTAGATTTACCGTTAACTTTTAATTATCAAAAGTATTTGTTGTAAAACGCTGTCTGATCTTCCCGCTTAATTGATCATATATTCGGGTTGTTTCACTTTTTTTCGTGTCGGAGTAAGCTCTGAATCACATCAATTGGAGCACCATTATTTAACAGCTGGGTAGCATAACTATGCCTCAGTTGATGAAACTGTGCTCCGTTTTAATTAAAAACATCATAAAAAAGAGCTGCCGAAACAGCCCTTTGAATATAAACTAATTAATTATTTCTTAGAAACGGGAATCCAAATTTCACTTTTTACAGATGGAGAAGTTAAATCTTTACTTTTGATTGATAAGATTTCGGGCCCTTCTGTTACTTGATAGTTGGATGATGGGAACCACTCGGAATAGATTCTTCCCCAAGTTTCCTGTAATGTACTAGGAAAAGGTCCTATTGATTCGAATACCGCCCATGTTAGGGCAGGAACTTCAAGTTTAGTAAAGTTTTCGGGGCATTCTTGTGTCGTTGCCACTCCAATATACTGATCTAGTTCTCCTGTTTCTTCCATACGTCCTTCCGAGAAGTTAGTAGATGCTTGAATGATTCCTTAAGGTTCGATTGTAGACAGTTTTTTTAATTGTTCTATTTTGTCCATTGTCAATGATTGCCACATCTCTGTAATTTCCGGATTTTCCCCTTCAAAAACAATCGGTACTCGTTTCATAATTCCAACTAGGTTAAATGCTTGCTTTTGTTCAATTCGATAGTTCATTTCGTTTCCCCCTCTAATCGATAATTGAAAGGACATTAATGGATAGGCCTTTAATTGCTTGCCACTGTTTCTTGCTTCTGATGGTGTAACACCGTGTAAGTGTTGAAAAGCTCTAGTGAATGAGTCTGGTGAGTTATAGCCGTATTTCACCGCGATTTCAATAATTTTTTTGTTGCGATTTTGAAGTTCAAAGGCTGCTAAACTAAGTCGTCTGCGGCGGATGTATTCTGACAAGGTAATACCAGCAAGGAAAGAAAACATCCTTTTGAAATGATATTCGGAACAATGGGCGATCCTTGCTACCGCTTTATAGTCTATTTCATTTGTAAGGTTATCCTCGATGTAATTCATTGCATCATTCATCCTTTTAAGTGAGTCCATCTAATATCCCTCCGTTAACCATATAGTAACAGGAATGGAATGTAATTTTCCGACAATCTGTGCACCATTATGTAGGATTCATTCCCCCCTCCCGTCGTATTCGTCTTCAATATAATGTAGAGTTTTCAACATTGAGTTTTTTATCAAAAATTTGCTGTGCTAGAATATAAGGGTTCATGATATTACATAAACATATAAGAGACAAAAATACTTGCTTGAAAAATTACTCAAAACAAGCCTTGATATGGTATCTTTATGTAAGACTAAAATTGTCAAAGTGAGGGAAAACTGCATGTCTAAAATTAAAGTTGGTATTATTTTTGGTGGTAAGTCTGCCGAGCATGAAGTTTCGTTACAGTCAGCCAAAAATATTGTAGATGCAATTGATAAAGATAAATATGAAATTACACTGCTAGGAATAGATAAACAAGGAAAATGGCATTTACACGATCCATCATCTTATCTTGTTAATGAAGATGATCCAAAGCGAATTCAGTTGAACAAAACCAATCATCCCGTAGCCATTAGACCTGGAGAGACGACAAATCAACTCGTCTATTTATCTGATGATGGAGAAACAGATAAGTTAGAACTTGACGTTGTTTTTCCAATTGTGCATGGCACGTTAGGAGAAGATGGTAGTGTTCAAGGGATGTTCAGGATTGCAAATATTCCATTTGTTGGTACAGATGTATTAGGTTCAGCAGTTAGTATGGACAAAGACATTGCTAAGCGATTGTTAAAAGAAGCTGGGATCCAAGTAGCGGACTCCGTAACATTTACGGCTGCTAAAATGGATGCCATTAACTATGAACAAGTAAAAAAACAATTAGGTTTACCAATGTTTATTAAGCCAGCCAATCAGGGGTCTTCGGTTGGGGTCAGTAAAGTGAGAAGTAAACAAGAGTTTGAAGGTGCTATAGAAGAAGCTTTCTGTTATGACCACAAACTGTTGATTGAGGAAACGGTGGAAGGTCGTGAAATAGAGTGTGCCGTTCTTGGAAATGAGCATCCAAAAGCATCTTTACCGGGTGAAATTTTGCCGCAAACAGATTTTTATTCATACGAATCCAAGTATATTGATGAAAAAGGTGCCGATCTGGCAATCCCTGCTGAACTAACGGACGAAGTAAGCCAAAACGTCCAACAAGAAGCAGTTCGTGTGTTTGAAACACTCAATTGTGAAGGGATGGCACGGGTAGACTTTTTCTTGAAGGAAAATGGTGAATTAGTCGTTAATGAAGTCAATACCTTACCAGGTTTTACAAAAATCAGCATGTACCCTAAGCTTTGGGAAATAAGCGGAGTTTCATACCCAGAATTAATTAACCAACTGATTGAACTAGCAATTGCCCGTTATAAACGAAATGAAACACTGAAAAATGCAGTTTGGGAAGATTAATTAACAGAAAGTACCGGGTGTATGATGGAAATAAAAACATATAGTAAGTATGAATAGCAAATAGGCTATTCCATCATCCCACAAGGAGTGATTCGGTTATGGCATCTCGTAATAAATTACTAGTGCCTGGTGCAGAACGAGCGATGGACAATATGAAAGAAGAAATCGCAAATGAGTTTGGTGTAAAGCTTGGAGCAGACACCACTGCACGTGCAAACGGATCAGTGGGGGGCGAAATGGTCAAACGAATGATCAAAGTAGCGGAGCAAAGTTTAGAAAATAATAATCAACAGTAATAAAGAAAAGGGTCGGACTATTTGTAGTTCCGACCCTTTTAAGTTATTCTTTCTGTCGTTGTTTTTGTTTTTTATAGATCGAGTACACAATCAGACCTATGATTCCTAACAATAGGATCGTTGGCAAGTTCCCCACTATAAAGACAACAAGAGCGGAACCAGCAGAAAGGAGAAAGTTGATGCTGTTCATAAATTGTTGCTTTGTTTTTTCCCATGTGTTCAAGTCTTCATCATGGACGTTTGGGATGTTTACTCGATTTTCATGAAGGTGAATCGTGACCGTCGCTAAATCTGTTTTATTTTGTAAGTATTGAAGTCTTCCTGTAATCTGTTCAATTTCTTCTTGTACGTCGGCTAAGTCATTAGAGATCTGTAATAAATCCTCTGTTTCTTCGGCTTGTTCCATAAATGTGAGCAATCTTTCTTCGACCACTTGTTTTGATTGTAAACGAGACTCTAAATCAACAAATTCTTCGGTTACATCTTGCCCTGATACATTTTTTTCCATTACCTTCATGCTACCCTCTTCAATGACTTGAATGAATGCATCAAAGTGTTGTTGAGGGATCCGAACCTTCAACATTCCTTCTTGTCGATCATCATCGGCGCCACCATAGGTTGTTGATTCTACCACATAGCCATTGTTATCAGTTACTTGTGATTGAATATCTTGAACGGCTTGCGTATAATCTTCTACCTCAATTTGCAGATTTGCGGTATAAATCACCTTTCGTTCTTGATCTGTTGCCTGCTGCTCTGATTCTGTGCTTTCTATTTGATTAGACCGGGACTGGTCACGATCTGGTGCGTCATCTGTCATACTGACCCTATCATAACTTTCTTCTGTAGCACCATCTGCTGCAGCATTACTATCGTCTGAGATAGCTTCATTAGATTCAGTTGATTCATTGCTACTACAAGCTGTTAATAAAGAGATTATACAAAGACCGACAATGATTAACCATCTTTTATACATAATGTCCCCCACCTTATTCCTTTTCTATATAGTCGTTTTTTGACAACGATCTGTTACAGTAATTTTCAACTTTGTTAATAATAGCTGCAAGTGGTTTAAAAAGCTTCCCGTATAGGATGGAACGAGGAACCGGTTAATCCAACGATGTGGTTCCTGAGTCCGTTATATTGTAAAATCTGCCCATTTTGAGGCGTGAAATAGTTTCTCATTCCGCTATTTGCTATTTTCTACAAGATTTTAACCACTATAGGGCCCAATAGCGTAATCACAAACCGCTTCCCTCTAAATGTGGGGTTATTTTCTTGAATTAGTGGAACGAGGAACCAGTTAATCCAACTTGCGGTTCCTCATTCCATTCCACATTTCGAGGTTCATTCCGCCTTTCCTTCAATTACTTCTGAGATGGTTTTTAAAAACAAACATTCCCCATAAAATTTCACCCAAAAAACAATGAACGATATGCCTAAAACCACATAAGTTATCGTGAGAAAACTTTTTTAAAAAAATGGGACTAAATGGTTGAATTAATATACTTTATAGTGCATAATAATTCATAACATCAAAATAATTAAAAAATTGTATCTAATATAAATATTTTAAGGGGAGATCGCAAATGGGTAAGGAGAAAATCGTTTTAGCGTATTCTGGAGGACTTGATACATCAGTAGCAATTAAGTGGTTACAAGATAAATATAACTATGATGTGATCGCTGTTGGTCTTGATGTAGGAGAAGGGAAAGATCTTGAATTTGTAAAAAATAAAGCATTAGACGTAGGTGCGATTAAATCCTATAGTGTCAATGCAAAAGCATTATTTGCTAATGAATATGTATTACCAGCGTTACAAGCAAATCTTCTATATGAAGGGAAATATCCGTTAGTATCGGCATTATCCCGTCCGTTAATTGCAAAAGTATTGGTTGATATTGCTGAAAAAGAAGGAGCAGTTGCAGTTGCACATGGTTGTACTGGAAAAGGAAATGACCAAGTTCGTTTTGATGTAGCATTTACTGCATTAAATCCAAACTTAAAGATTGTAGCACCTGTTCGTGAATGGAAAATGACAAGAGATGAAGAGATTGCCTATGCAAAAGAACATGGTATTCCAGTACCAGTAAAATTAGATAGTCCATATAGTGTCGACCAAAACTTATGGGGACGTAGTAATGAATGTGGAATTTTAGAGGATCCGTGGGCAGAAGCACCTGCAGATGCCTTTGATCTAACAGTAGATCCTGTAGATGCGCCAGATGAGCCACAAACTGTGTATATTGGTTTTGAACAAGGGAAGCCAGTATCACTTGATGGCGAACACCTACCGTTAGAAGAGTTGATCTTGAAGTTAAATGAAGTTGCTGGAAAACATGGTGTCGGCAGAATTGATCATGTCGAAAATCGTTTAGTTGGGATTAAATCACGTGAGATTTATGAAAGCCCAGCAGCTATTACATTGATTGAGGCGCACCAAGAATTAGAAGCACTCACACTTCCAAGAGAAGTTGCAGCGTTCAAACCAACAATTGAGCAAAAGTTAGCACAAACGATCTATGATGGACTTTGGTATTCTCAATTAACAGATGGCTTAAAAGCATTTATTGAACAAACACAAACTTATGTTTCTGGAACAGTGAAAGTGAAACTATATAAAGGTCACGCACAAGTGGTAGGACGTGAATCAAGTCATTCTCTATATGATTTAGATCTTGCAACATACAACAAAGGGGATGCATTTGATCATGATGCAGCACTAGGTTTTATTAAGTTATGGGGCTTACCAACGCAAGTACATTCTACTGTAAACAAAGTACATGAGGAAAAGGACACATCAATGGAAAAAACAAAAGTTGATGTAAAGGAAGCTGTCAAGCAATGAAACTATGGGGCGGACGTTTTACGAAACCAACTAGTCAATTAATGGATGAATATACGGCATCGATTCAGTTTGATCAAAAACTAGCAAAGTATGATATCCAGGGAAGTCTCGCCCATGTAGAGATGTTAGCAAAGTGTGGCATTATAGCAGAAAGTGATGCCACGACAATTGCAAAGGGATTAGAAGCAGTTGCTGAAAAAATTGAAACAGGTGAAGCGGAGTTAACGGAAGATAATGAAGACATTCATATGAATGTCGAGAAACTATTAATTGATGAAGTCGGTCCTGTCGGTGGAAAGTTACACACTGGCAGGAGCCGAAATGACCAAGTTGCTTTAGATATGCGATTATATCTTCGTGAAGCTTTGGTGATGCTGAGTCAGCTAGTAGTAGATGTACAAAACGCTTTGTATAACCAGGCCAAAAACAACTTAGATACGGTATTGCCTGGCTATACACACCTGCAAAGAGCGCAACCAGTATTGTTTGCCCACCACATGATGGCGTATGTGTTTATGTTTCAACGTGATGTGGAACGATTGGTAGACAGTTTTAAAAGAGTGAATAAATCGCCATTAGGTGCGGGGGCGCTTGCTGGAACGAGTTTTCCAATTGACCGTCAATATGTTGCAGACAAACTAAACTTTGACGGGATTACCGAAAACAGTCTAGATTCCGTAAGTGATCGCGATTTTGTTGTCGAGTTTCTATCTAATGCATCGTTAATCTCTACCCATCTATCACGCCTATGTGAGGAGCTTGTACAATGGTCTAGTGCAGAATTTAATTTTATTGAATTGGATGATGAATTCTGTACGGGCAGTAGCATGATGCCACAAAAGAAAAACCCAGATGTAGCGGAGTTAGTACGAGGAAAAACAGGTCGTGTCTATGGGCATTTAATGGGAATGTTAACGACATTAAAAGGGCTTCCGCTAGCATATAACAAGGATATGCAAGAAGATAAAGAAGGTATGTTTGATACAGTTGAAACATTAAAAGGAGCATTAGCATTATTTGCACCGATGATCGAGTCCATGCATGTCAATAAAGAGACGATGTACCAAGCGGTTGCGAAGGATTACTCAAATGCAACGGATTTAGCGGATTACTTAGTTGGCAAAGATTTGCCGTTTAGAGAAGCGCATGCAGTTGTTGGGCAAGTGGTGCTCTACTGTATACAGCATAATAAATATTTATTAGATCTTGAATTTGAAGAGTTCCAGCAATTTTCTGAGTCTATTGATCGTGACATTTATGATGTGCTTGCACCAGAAGCTGTCGTTAATGCTCGTGATGTTGCAGGTGGAACAGCAAAACAACGGGTGAAGGAACAATTTGAAACTGCAGATCAATTATTGCAACAAAGTTCAAATTGGATCCATGAACATGAAAAGAAGTTAAATGTGAACTAGATAAAATGAATGTAAGAACTAAGTTTCCGATCTTGTGAAGGTTCTTAGTTCTTATTTTTTCCTATATATGCATAATTATTAGTTATTGAGTATAAATATTTGTTTGGGGTTTGGGAGGAATGAAATCATGAAGGAACAAATTGGCTATCTTGTATTAAGTACTGGGGACGTTTTAGAAGGGAAATGGTTAGGATCAGTAAAAGAAGTAGAAGGTGAAATGGTATTTAACACAGCAATGACAGGGTATCAAGAGGTTATGACAGATCCATCGTATGCTGGACAGATTGTTACCATGACCTATCCGCTGATTGGGAATTATGGAATGAATGATATCGACTATGAAAGTATTAAACCTTCTTTAGCTGGTTGGATTATTTCTTCCCCGTGCCATACACCTGAACATTATCAATCGAATCATACGATTGTAGATATTATCGAGAAATACCAAATTCCTACTTTATATGATATTGATACAAGAGCATTAACGAGAATTATTCGTGAGCATGGTGAAGTGTATGGAAAAATAACAACAGATGAAAAAGATATACCCAAAAAGCGAACGGTTGATGCTGATATCGTAAAACAAGTATCCATTTCAAAAATCACCCAATTTAAAGCAAATAAACTGACTGATCAAGTCTATCCACATGTCGTTGTTTTTGATTTTGGTTATAAACACTCGATTACACATTCGTTAATGGAATTAGGTTGCCATGTCACGGTTGTTCCATATGATACATCTTTTGAAACAATAAAGGAGATAGATCCAGACGGAGTTGTATTGTCTAATGGACCAGGGAATCCTGAAGATTTAAATCATATAACAAATACGATTAAGCAAGTAACTGATTATTACCCTACTCTAGGCATTTGCCTTGGCCATCAGCTTGTTGCATTAGCTTATGGTGCACAGACGAAGCGTCTACCTTATGGACATCGCGGGAGTAACCATCCAGTGAAAGATTTAATTACTGGAAAGGTCGTGATTACGTCACAAAACCATGGGTATGTTGTGGATCATGACTCGGTAAATAGCGGGGATTGGACTGTATCCCATATCAATGTCAATGACCGCTCAGTGGAAGGGTTAAAGCATCGTACGAAAAATTTAATGACGGTGCAGTTTCACCCTGAAGCACACCCAGGCCCAATTGACACGTTCAATATTTTTACTACATTTATCAACCAGTTATCAACAAAGGGAGAGAAACAACATGCCTAAATTGCAGCACATAAAAAAAGTACTCGTGATTGGGTCAGGGCCAATTGTGATTGGTCAGGCTGCAGAATTTGATTATGCCGGAACCCAAGCATGTCTAGCACTAAAAGAAGAAGGAATTGAAGTTATACTTGTTAACAATAATCCAGCAACCATTATGACGGATGAAAATATTGCAGATAAGGTTTATATGGAGCCGTTAACTGGTGAGTCTGTAGCTAAAATTATTGAAAAAGAAAAGCCAGATGGATTGTTGCCAACACTAGGAGGTCAAACTGGTTTGAACCTAGCTGTTACATTAACAGATTCTGGTGTATTAGCAAAATACAATGTTGAATTACTTGGTACACCATTAGATACGATCCAAAATGGAGAAGACCGTGAGAAGTTTAAAGCCATGATGAAAGAGATTGATGAGCCAGTTCCAGAAAGTATTTCAACAAGTTCTGTTGATGAAGCTATTCAATTTGGTCAGTCAGTAGGTTTTCCGTTAATTATTCGACCTGCCTACACACTTGGTGGCGCTGGTGGGGGGATTGCCAAAGATGAGGAACAGCTTATAACAGTTGTCAAAAGCGGTATCCATGCTAGTCCGATTAACCAAGTATTGATTGATCAAAGTGTTAAAGGTTGGAAGGAAATAGAATATGAAGTGATGCGAGACGCCAATGATACGTGCATCATCGTATGTAATATGGAGAATTTTGACCCTGTCGGTGTTCACACTGGTGACAGTATCGTTGTCGCTCCATCGCAAACATTAAATGATCGACAATACCAAATGTTACGTTCTGTATCATGTAAGGTTATTCGTGAGCTTGGTGTTGTTGGTGGTTGTAACATTCAATTTGCCTTGAACCCTGAAAGTAATGAGTATGTCATTATTGAAGTAAATCCACGGGTAAGTCGCTCTAGTGCCTTAGCCTCCAAAGCAACGGGTTATCCAATTGCTCGAATCGCGGCTAAATTAGCCCTTGGTTACCACCTTGATGAAGTGTTAAATCCTATTACTGGGGACACGTACGCTAGTTTTGAACCTGCCATCGATTATATTGCATTAAAAATTCCACGCTGGCCATTTGACAAATTTGCTTCAGCGGATCGGTTACTAGGTACGGCGATGAAGGCAACTGGTGAGGTTATGGCATTAGCGAGGAACTTCCCATCCGCACTAAATAAGGCAATTCGCTCGTTAGAAATAGGATTGGAACATCTTGCACTACCAGGACTCGAAGCATATTCTAATCAGGATTTGAATCAACAATTAGTTGAGGCAACCGATGAAAGACTATTCTTTGTTGGCGAGGCTTTAAGACGTGGATATACGGTGGAAGATATTCATGAACTAACAGCGATTAATAAGTATTTTTTAAATGAATTAGATTACATGATTCGGATCGAGCAAGAACTGCAACAAACAGGTTGGGAGCAATTAACAGAAAGCCAGTTGAAAAAAGCAAAAGTGCTTGGTTTATCAAATAATGCATTGTCCGAAATCATGAGTGTTGATGTAAGTGACATTCAAGCTCGTATCAAAGCGTTAAATATTCGACCTTCTTATAAAATGGTTGATACTTGTGCGGCAGAATTTTCTGCAGATACGCCGTACTATTATAGTTCGTGGAATGAATTTGATGAAGTGGAAGCATTAACAGGAAAGAAAAAGGTTGCTGTTCTTGGGTCGGGTCCTATCCGAATTGGGCAAGGTGTCGAATTTGATTACTGTTCCGTTCACGCCGCCATGTCTTTAAATGACCAAGGGATAGATTCCATTGTTATTAATAATAATCCAGAAACGGTTAGTACCGATTTTAACACGGCAGATCACCTTTATTTTGAACCATTAACAGAAGAAGATGTGCTCCATGTTGTCGAAAAAGAAGGAGCAGATGGTGTCCTCGTTCAATTTGGTGGGCAAACAGCAATTAATCTAGCAGATGGATTGCAGGACTCGGGCGTTAAATTGTTTGGTACCTCATTAGCTTCCATTGAAGCAGCAGAGGACCGTGATCAATTTTATCAACTGTTGCAAGGATTAGATATCCCTCATATTCCTGGGGATACTGTGACAGATGTACAGGATGCCAAAGCTGTGGCTAAGCAAATTGGGTATCCAGTATTAATGCGACCATCGTATGTTATTGGTGGTAGAGGGATGGTTGTTGTTCATAATCAGGAACAGTTACTAGAGTATATTGAAGGATTAAAAGCGAATGCACCAGGTAATCGTGTGTTTCCACTACTAATTGATCGATTTATTTCCGGATTTGAGGCTGAAGTCGATGCGATTTGTGATGGAGGCAATGTGATTATCCCTGGCATTTTTCAACATATAGAGCGTGCAGGAGTGCATTCGGGTGACAGTGTTGCAGTATTTCCTGCACCAGATTTAACGGATGTGCAAAAACAGTTAATTGCAAACTATACGCAAAAAATTTCAAAACAAATTGATGCAAAAGGTATTATTAATATCCAATTCGTTATTAGTGAAGATCGAAAAGATATCTATGTGCTAGAAGTGAATCCAAGAGCCTCAAGAACAGTGCCGATTGCAAGCAAGGTTACTGGTGTGCCGATGATCGATTTGGCAACACGAGTACAGATGGGAGAGAGCTTGTCAGAGCAAGGATGGAAGTTAGGCTTACATGAAGAGGTTCCATTCTATGCTGTGAAAATGCCTGTGTTCTCGACAACGAAATTACCTGGTCTTGATCCTGTTCTTGGACCAGAGATGAAATCAACAGGCGAGGCGATTGGTATTGGGTCAACGGTTGAAGCGGCAATTGCCAAAGCGTTTGGCTGGAAAGAAAAGACTTTAAAACCGATCGAAAGTAACGATTCCATCTTTCTTTCTTTATCAGAAACCGATGTTGAAAATAAAGAGTTGCAAGCATTGCTTTCTAATGTGAAAGCGAATATTGTTGTTGATGCTTCGACAGCAACACTATTAAAAGATAGCGGTGTCGAAGTTGCTAGTGTTATAGAAATGGATGAGGCGATCGATCAGTGTCTAGGAAATAAATTTAAGTTTGTGTGTAGCACAAAACGGACTGGGAATATGGATGGTCATGTAAAGTTGCGAGAAAGTGCGATTAAGTTAGACCTGTTATGTATGAGTTCAGTAGAGACACTTGTCGCTTATTTAAAGGCAACAAACCAAGACCAAGAGGAACCTGTTTCCATCAACGAATATATGCAGGCTGGCAAGAATCTTAATACAAAGGAGCGTGTGTTACGATGACAGTGAATACAGAATCGATTACTATCAAACAGCAATTAAAAGGTCGTGATTTTTTAACATTAGCGGACTATTCAGCAGATGAGATCGCTTATTTATTAGAACTGGCTGCTCAATTAAAAGAACAACGTAAACAAGGGAACCCTGAACAACCGTTACAAGGCAAAACTTTAGGTATGATTTTTGAGAAGTCCTCTACCCGTACACGCGTCTCCTTTGAATCAGGTGTTTATCAGTTAGGTGGAACAGGATTATTCTTAAGTACATCTGATATTCAGTTAGGCAGAGGGGAACCGATTTCTGATACTGCTCAAGTATTGTCAGGCTATCTTGATGGGATTATGATCCGTACTTTTTCACAGTCTGAGGTAGAAGAGTTAGCAAAATATGCAAGCATACCAGTCATTAATGGTTTAACAGACTCCTATCACCCTTGTCAGGTACTAGCAGATATGCAAACGATTATCGAATTAAAAGGGACATTACAAGGGGTTAAAGTTGCATATATTGGGGATGGAAACAACATGGCTCACTCCTTAATGATTGGTGCGGCTAAAATGGGGATGGATATTCGTATTGCTGCACCAGCAGGCTATCAGCCAGACCCAGCGATCACCGAACAAGCAAAATCATTTGCTAGTGGAAATAACATTGTGGTCACAGAATCCCCAGTGGAAGCAGTGAAAGATGCCGACATCGTTTATACGGATGTTTGGGCTAGTATGGGGCAAGAAAGTGAACAACAACAACGGGAAAAAGCATTTGCAGGTTTTCAAGTGAACACGGATTTACTTGCTTATGCAAAACCGGATGTCAGCTTTCTGCACTGTCTACCTGCACATAGAGGAGAAGAAGTGACTGCTGAAGTAATTGATGGAGAACAATCAGCTGTTTTCCAAGAGGCAGAGAACCGCCTACATGCGCAAAAGGCTTTAATGACTGCGTTAATGGGGTAACGTTCAAAAGTTAATCGTGAAACTAGCTAAAATAACGGAATGAGGGACCAGTTGAAGGTGTGAGCTGGTTCCTCATTCCGTTATTCTCTTTTTTAGGGTTGTTTTGCCGACTAAGCGGATGCTTTTGCGCGAAATAGAGGAATAGATGTCCGCTTTAAGGTGGGAGGAGGATATTTATTCGTTAAATAGCCAAAAAAGGAAAAAATAAGTATTGAGCGGATATCTGTTTTATTACAATATCGGAATAAGATAAGAAAATGAGTTAAAATATGAACCATTAGCTAACTCTATTTCATTTCAATAAACGAATGGGAACACCGAAACAACACCCTACATATTTATAACCGAGGGCTAAATTTAATTGATGTAAGGCTCATCCAACTGCTATAATTTGATTGGTATGAAGTAAACTGTAGAGGATGATCGAAGTGGTTACGAACCATGATTTATATAATAAGTTACTCGATGTTACTGCGGAAGAAAATGTGATGGTAGACGAACCATTAAAAAAACATACGTATACTCGATTGGGTGGTAATGCTGATTTTTTTGTTACCCCAGCTAATAGGCGAGAGGTGCAAGAAGTAATTAAGCTAGCTAATCAAGAACTAGTGCCATTTACTTTGCTTGGGAATGGTTCCAACTTAATTGTGAAAGATGGCGGTATTCGTGGAATTGTTATGAGTTTGAAGCGATTTACTACGATTAAAAGAGAAGGCAATAGTATTATTGCTGAAAGTGGTGCAAGGATTATTGACGCTTCTAGAAAGGCGTTAGATGAACAACTAACAGGTCTTGAATTTGCCTGTGGTATACCTGGTACTGTAGGTGGAGCGTTATTTATGAATGCAGGAGCCTATGGTGGCGAAGTGAAAGATTGTTTGCGTGACACTGTTGTTGCTACTCGAGAAGGTGAATTATTAACACTTACTGCTGACCAACTAGATTTAGATTATCGAACGAGTAACATTCCTGAAAAAGGTTATATTGTGTTGGAAGCTCGTTTTGATTTACAGCCAGGAAATTATGAGGAAATAAAAGCAGTCATGGATGATCTAACACATAAAAGAGAGTCAAAACAACCATTAGAATATCCTTCTTGTGGAAGTGTATTCAAACGACCACCAGGTTACTTTGCTGGAAAGTTAATACAAGATAGTGAGTTGCAAGGTAAAGGGGTTGGTGGAGCAGAAGTATCCACGAAGCACGCCGGTTTTATTGTAAATAAAGACAATGCGACTGCTTCTGACTATATATCTGTGATTGAAATGGTACAGAAAACAGTGAAAGAAAAGTTTGGAGTCGAATTAGAGCGAGAAGTGAAAATATTAGGTGAAGATCTATAACAGTAATAGAGTGTGAGTCAGTTTCTCTTGCGTAGTAAGAACAGAATAATAGTTATCGCGAAGACGGATGGGAGGTAAATAACCTCCCACTAAAATAAAGGTAACGGTACATATTCGGAAAGTAGGCTGGAAATGAAAACAGAAAAAGAAAAAATGTTGGCAGGAAATATGTATGACCCTGAAGATCCGGTATTAGTAAACGATCGTAAGGAAGCAAGACGAAAGGTTAGGATTTACAATCAAACATTAGAAACAGAAGGAGAAAAACGTTCCCTATTATTAAAAGAATTACTAGGTTCAACTGGAGAAAATGTATCCATGGAGCCTAATATAAGATTTGATTATGGCTACAATACATATGTTGGAGAGAACTTCTATGCAAACTTTGACTGTACCATATTAGATGTTGGTGAAGTAAGAATTGGCGATAATTGTATGCTGGCACCAGGTGTACAAATCTATACGGCAACACATCCTCTTCATCCAACTGAACGTAACTCTGGTAAAGAATATGCAAAACCAATTACGATTGGTAATAACGTATGGATTGGAGGAAATGCAATCGTAAACCCTGGTGTAACAGTAGGAAACAATGTTGTTATTGCTTCAGGTGCTGTCGTTACGAAAGATGTACCAAATAACGTTGTCGTTGGTGGTAATCCAGCTCAAGTGATTAAGCAAATTGATAACTAGGACTGCTGCAAATAGTGTATATGGAGGAATGGTATATACATAAACGACAGTCGTTTATTTAATAACGATGTAAGTGAATAAGATAGCTTTTTTCTTAAAATCTTGCTACACATATGAACGTGATAGCAACAACATATACAAAATGAGTAAGGAATAAGTTTTTTGGTTTAAATGTTCAATAATTCACAAATAATTCAAGTTTTTTTCATGCATTTTAATTAAAAAGATGTTATAGTATAAGTAATTGAATAGGAATTCCTTTGGGGCAGGGTGTAATTCCCGACCGACGGTGATGGGTGTACGTGAAGAACCCTCAGTCCGTGACCCGGAACACAGTCAATGTGTGAAGGTGGATTTGGTGAGAAACCAAAACCGACAGTTAAAGTCTGGATGGGAAAAGGAAAAAGACGCGTACTATGTACGTTTATTTAGCCGTATGTATAAGCCCCAGGTCTATCTGCCTGGGGCTTTCTTGCTTCTCTTTCCAAAATAAGTTGGAAAGGTTGTGGGAAGAAATGACAAAGGAAGAATATATGGATTTAGCTTTGTCTGTAGCGGAGAGTACCATTGGCCAAACGAGTCCTAATCCATCAGTCGGAGCTGTTGTGGTGAAGGATGGTAGGATCATCGGAATTGGATCACATCTCCAAGCAGGTAAGGAGCATGCAGAAGTTCACGCGCTAACACAGGCTGGTGATCAAGCAGAAGGTGCTGATATTTACGTGACATTAGAACCTTGTGCACATCATGGAAAAACGCCACCGTGTGCAGACTTGATCATTGAGCAAAACTTGAAAAAGGTTTATATTGCTTGTTTGGACCCAAACCCTGAGGTTGCAGGAAAAGGTGTTGAAAAGTTACAACAAGCAGGAATTGAAGTTGAAATTGGCCTAAGAGAAGCAAGAGCATTAGCGCTGAATCGAAATTTTTTCCATTTCATGAATACCCAAAGACCGTATGTAACATTAAAGGCAGCGATGACGTTAGACGGTAAGACTGCTACGTCCACTGGTGATAGCCGTTGGGTAACATCAGAACAAGCACGTCTTGACGTCCACAAGCAACGCCATATTCACGATGCTATCTTAGTTGGTATAAATACGGTCAAACATGATAATCCCCATCTTACCACCAGGTTGCCCCAAGGTGGAAAGAATCCCATTCGAATTATATTAGATACTAAACTACAAATAGATCACGATGCCAATGTGCTAAACCACGATGCGGAAACATGGATCATTTGTGGTGTTGATGCAAAAACGGGCACATTTCAGGAATTATTCCCGCATGTGAAGGTAATCCAATTAAGTACAACATCGATTGAGTTGGATAATGTATTACACATCTTAGGTGAGCAAGAGGTTCAATCGCTTTACGTGGAGGGCGGGAGTACAGTCCATGCATCCTTCATAGCAAATAATCTGTTTGATGAATGCCATTGGTACATTGCACCAAAATTACTTGGCGGTCATAATGCCATTCAGACAGTAGGTGGTTCATCACCAGAGTGGATGAAAGATGCAGCATCCTTAACATTCACATCGGTGGAACAATTAGGTCCTGATATAAAACTGATCGCACAACCGATGAAGGAGGATGGCGAATAATGTTTACAGGTATCGTAGAAGAAAAAGGGAAAATTAAACAAATTAAGCGAAACAAAAGTTCCTTAACATTGATGATTGAAGCGAAGACCGTTACTTCTGATGTAAATATAGGAGATAGTATTTCAGTCAATGGTGTTTGTCTTACAGTAACCTCTTATAGTGACGGGTGGTTCACCGTTGATGTGATTCCAGAAACGTATAGAGGTACCTCATTAGCAAATACGGAAATCGGCTCTGAAGTGAATTTAGAACGAGCGATGAGTGCAGGCGGAAGATTTGGTGGCCATTTTGTTTCAGGCCATGTTGATGTTATAGGTAAGATAGAAAATATTTGGACAGAGGATAACGCAAAGTATATCCACATTTCGATTGACCAAGACGGACTCCATTATATCGCATTAAAAGGGTCGATTACGGTTGATGGTACGTCATTAACGGTTTTTGGTTTAAAAGAAAACGGCTTTATCATTTCTTTAATACCAGAAACACAATCAGCAACGATTCTAGGTCAGAAGCAACAAGGCGATATTGTCAATGTTGAATATGACATGTTAGCTAAATACATGGAACGTATGTTAACTGTTCAACATAACTCAAAGCAAACTAATGAGCGTTCGGTAACAAAAAGTAAGTTAGAACAATATGGTTTTATAGATTAGAGGGGGGCATCATTATGTTTGAAACAATTGAAAATGCCATTAAAGCTTTACAAGAAGGAAAAATGGTCATTGTAGTTGACGATGAGGATCGTGAAAATGAAGGTGATTTCGTCATGTTGGCAGAACATGCGACGCCAGAAGCAATTAACTTTATGGCTACAGAAGGTCGCGGCTTAATTTGTACACCAATGGCCCCTTCTCTAGCTCAAAAGTTTGAATTAAATGCGATGGTTACGAACAATACGGATGCGCATGGTACAGCTTTTACGGTTAGTATTGATCATAAATCGACACATACTGGTATTAGTGCCTATGAACGTGCATTAACAATTCAAAAGCTTCTAGACAAAGAAACAGTAGCAATGGATTTTAAACGACCAGGACACGTATTTCCTTTGGTTGCAAAAGAAGCAGGAGTGTTAGAAAGACCAGGTCATACTGAAGCATCTGTAGATTTAGCGAAATTAGCCGGAGCTGAACCGGCAGGGGTTATTTGTGAAATTATGAATGCGGATGGAACGATGGCACGCCTGCCACAGTTAGAACAAATGGCAGAAAAGCATGATATGATGCTCATCACGATAAAAGACCTCATTGCTTATCGCAAGAAACACGATAAATTAGTAGAAAAAGAAGTGGAAATCAATTTACCTACAGAGTATGGACAATTCAAACTTGCGGCATATACGGAGGAATTTACTGGCAAAGAGCATTTAGCTTTATATAAAGGTGAGTTCAATCACGACGATCCCGTGTTAGTTCGCATTCATTCAGAGTGTTTGACTGGTGATGTATTTGGATCACATCGATGTGATTGTGGTCCGCAATTAGAACAAGCGTTAAAAGAGATTGAAGAGGCCGGCGAAGGTGTACTAGTTTATATGAGACAAGAAGGTAGAGGGATTGGCTTATTAAATAAACTAAAAGCCTATAAGCTTCAAGAACAAGGGTTTGATACGGTTGAAGCGAACCACCAACTTGGATTTGAGGATGATTTACGTGATTATGCAGTTAGTGCGCAAATATTAAAAGATTTAGGGATTAAAAAATTACAACTATTAACAAATAATCCACGTAAGCTAGCGAGTATGAGTGATTATGGATTAGAAGTAGTTGAAAGAAAATCAATTCAAATACCGGCGAACAAAAGTAATGAAGTATATCTAAAAACAAAAGTAGCAAAATTAAATCATTTACTTAAATTTTAGGGGGAATAAGCGATGTCAACAATATTTGAAGGAAATTTAGTAGGTACAGGGTTGAAAATAGGTATTGTAGTTGGAAGATTTAATGAATTTATTACAAGTAAATTGTTAGCAGGAGCGGAAGATACACTTCGTAGGCATGGTGTGAAAGAGGAAGATGTAGCGGTTGCTTGGGTACCAGGAGCTTATGAAATTCCATTAGTAGCGAAGAAAATGGCGGCTTCTGGTAAGTACGATGCAGTCATTACGTTAGGTACCGTTATTCGCGGTTCGACACCGCATTTTGATTATGTATGTAGTGAAGTATCCAAAGGTGTGTCCAATGTATCGATGCAAGAGAACCTACCAGTAATTTTTGGTGTTATTACAACGGAGACAATCGAGCAAGCTATTGAACGTGCAGGGACAAAAGCAGGCAATAAAGGTGCTGAAGCAGCAGTGTCTGCAGTTGAAATGGCAAATCTTATGAAGGAACTTTCTTAATTAGTCTGCTAAAAAGTAGTTAAATTAACGCGATCAAGAAATAAAAACACTCAAAGTTGAGTGTTTTTATTTTACATAATAATCTTCCATACAAGCCTCAAATAACATTTGCTTAATTCTGCATTACTCTCTCATTCAAATCTTAACCTTAATCCAACTACAAATGATATACTAATAATATGGTAAAAAACTTCTTCATATGAATCGCTTAGCATAGGGTAGTAATAATGCTTTTAAAAGTTTAACCCTAATAGGAAAAGTGTGAAGCCATTAACTGTGTTTTGTTTTTTCTGAATTTTCCCTCCTTTATTCATTACTACCTATATCTGTTAAAAGAAATGTCACCTCTCTGTCTATAAAAGTTCGAAATAAGAGTTTTAGGGGGTTTTGAATGGATAATATAAAAGAAACGATTTTAGAAGTAATTTTATCTGTTTTACCTATTACGTTAGTTGTCACAATCTTGCAATTCACGCTAATTTGGCTCCCAATAGAAACATTTTATCAGTTTTTAGTGGGGGTGGTCATGGTATGCATTGGCTTAATCTTATTTTTACTTGGTGTTCATGTTGGTTTATCACCAGTTGGGGAAATGATTGGTTCTGCATTGTCAAAAACTAAAAAAGCTTGGCTGATCGTCTTTTTTGGTTTTTTACTAGGTCTTGTTGCAACAGTAGCAGAACCTGATGTGAGAGTGTTAACAGGCCAAATCGGTCAAGTATCAAATGGAGAAATTCCGAGTAGTGTGTTAATTCTTGCGGTAGCTTTAGGGGTTGGGATATTCGTAGGACTAGCTATGATTCGGATTATCTTTAATTTCAGTATTGTTTATTTATTAACAATAGGGTATGGTGCGATCTTTTTGTTAGCTGCTTATACTCCATCAACATTTGTTCCGATTTCCTTTGATGCTGGCGGTGTGACAACAGGGCCATTAACGGTACCTTTTATTTTAGCCTTAGGTGTAGGGGTGGCTTCTGTTTTGAGAGGTAAATCTGCCTCAAAGGATGGCTTTGGACTAGTGGCACTTGCATCCATAGGCCCGATTCTTTCCGTGCTCATTTTAGGGGTGATTTATGGATGAATATACAAGTGTTTGAAGGATTTGGCTCTGTGTTAGCAGAGGTTGCATTTGCGCTTACGCCTTTAATTATCTTTTTCTTGCTATTCCAATTCTTATTTCTGCGTTTGCCAATAAGAAGACTGAAAGATATAGGTGTAGGGTTCTTCTTAACGTTTTTAGGTTTATCCTTTTTTCTACAAGGAGTACATGTAGGATTTATGCCAATAGGGGAATTAATGGGTCAGAAATTAGGCTCGATAACGAACCAGTGGCTTTTAATTCCGATTGGGTTCATTCTAGGCTTTTTTGCTACCTACGCAGAGCCCGCGGTTGCAGTTTTGAATCGACAAGTTGAAAAGGTTTCAGGTGGGTATATTCCTCAAAAAGTTCTTCTTTATACACTTTCTATCGGAGTGGGCATATCAATAGCATTATCAATGGTTAGAATTATATTTGGTTTTTCCTTATGGTATTTCATTTTACCGGGCTACTTAGTTGCTTTAATTATGGTAAAATATTCATCGAAAACATTTACAGCAATAGCCTTTGATTCTGGTGGTGTGTCTACTGGACCTATGACAGCTACCTTTATTTTGGCAATGTTTGTTGGTATTGCTTCAGTGACGGACGGACGTGATCCTCTTTTAGATGGGTTTGGAATGGTGGCGCTAGTAGCTTTGGCTCCAATACTATCCGTATTAACACTGGGAATACTATTCGGTAGAAAGGAGAAGAGCCAAGATGTCAAATCTAATCAAGGGACAAAAGTTAATAGTTACGATCGTTAGACGAGAGAAAGCAAAAAAAGTGATAAAGGCATCAAAAGCTGCTGGTGCACGTGGTGGCACAACATTGATCGGAAATGGCTATCGCCTTAATGATAAAAAAAGATTCCTAGGTATTCCATTGGAGCGCGAAAGAGAAGTGATTTTAACACTTGTCCCAACAAGTAGGATTTCAGAAGTAATGAATGCGATTACAGATGCAGTAAAGTTAAATGAACCAAGACAAGGAATTGGTTTCATTATCGATACGAAACAGGTTACAGGGATATGTCATATGCTTGGATTAGAGGAAGAAGTTGAAGAGAATGAATATGGAGGTGACAACCAACCAATGACAGAGCAAAACGTCTTGTATGATTTAATCGTTACAATTGTAAATAAAGGTGATTCGGAAGATGTAGTTGATGCGACTAGAAAAGCAGGAGCAGAAGGTGGCACCATCCTAACTGGTCGTGGGACGGGAATACACGAAAAGGCGAAGTTATTTAATATTTTAATTGAGCCTGAAAAAGAAGTGGTGCTGACACTTATTAGTCGGGATAAAACAAGTGATGTCTTAGATGCTATAAATGAGGATGCGGAGTTAAAGAAACCAGGCAAAGGAATTGCGTTTGTATTAGAAGTTGAGAAAACGGTTGGTATTAATCACCTCTTTAATCAAATGGTTAATGAAAAGTATAAAAAGTATAAAAATGATGGCACCTTATAAATATTTCAGCGTAACGGATACAAACCCTTCACCTAAAGTAGCTGTTTAGGTGGGGTTTTTTTGTGTTAGCAATGGTGGATGGTTCAATATAGAAAAAATCCGGTGCTAAAGGCTTGTCAATCACTATGTAAGATTTCGCAAATTATTTAGCGAAGTGAAATGAAAGAGCCCATATTCCATCAATAATTAGAAATATCAACCAAAAGGTGTGAAAATGAATATCGATAACTAAAATTACTTGAGCAATGATAAATAAACCACAGTGTAAATAAAACTTATTACGTAAAACGCTGGGATAGTTTGAAATGAATTCATATTGTACAGTGATCGACCTTGTGTAGCTGCGATTACTTTTCCATTTAGCCACTTTCAATTGGATGTAGTGGTCTAACCGTACCATATCGATGGGGCCTCGTATGATTGCATAGATATATAAACCTAAAATAACCATCTGAAATAATGAAACATGTCCTGTATGAACGAAATCTAGACAGGCTAGAGGGATATTAAGGAATTGGTTAACAATAGATATGTACAAAAAGAACAGTTGCCCTCTTGAATGGAACCAGTATCGTAACAGTAAAAAAATACAAAATGTTAACCAAAAAACAATCTCGGAGGATATTAATAGGTGCCATTTATATTCCATAATAAAGCTGACCATAGCATTCACCTTTTCTATTTACTCGTACCATTAGGTATATGGTCAAGCTTTCTGTAAAATAACAGTAAATGTTAAAAAATTGAACTGGTACGTAGCCAAAGTGCTTGTTCTTACATTAAAAAAAGTCTGCCTCCAATATAGGGAGGGCAGACTTTTAGGTGAAATTCTAGTGTTATTTGGCTGTTACGCCGTCTTCTTCTTCAATTCTTTTTAGTCTTTCGTCAATTTCTTCTTGTGTTAATTCTTGTTCTTTTACATACATATTTCTTGGGTGTACACGACATTCGTAAGTACATCCGCGCATATATTTATGTTCATTTTCTTCTGAGCAAAGAATTTGTTTATTACATTCAGGGTTGGCACAGTTTACATAGCGTTCACATGGTTGTCCATCGAAATAATCTTCCCCAACGACAACATGTTCTTTTTGGTTAACGGGTACAGCAATTCGCTCATCAAATACGTAAAGCTGTCCATCCCAAAGTTCACCTTGTACTTCTGGGTCTTTCCCATAAGTTGTAATTCCACCGTGTAATTGACCGACATCGTCGAAGCCTTTTTCCTTTAACCAGCCTGAGAATTTCTCACAACGAATACCACCAGTACAGTAGGTTAACACTCGCTTACCTTCTAATTTATCTTTGTTTTCTTCGACCCATTCAGGCAATTCGCGGAATGCTTCAATATCAGGGCGAATCGCACCTCGGAAATGGCCTAAATCATATTCGTAATCATTTCTTGCATCCAATACAACTGTGTCCTCATCTTGCATTGCTTCGTAAAATTCTTTCGGAGACAAGTACTGACCTGTTGTTTGATTTGGATTAATATCATCTTCTAAGCGAAGGGTAACAAGCTCAGGGCGTGGACGTACATGCATTTTCTTGAACGCATGACCATCATGCTCATCCACTTTAAATACCATGTCTTTAAATAAAGGGTTGTTGTGCATCGTTTCCATGTACTTGTTTGTTTGTTCGACAGTTCCGGATACTGTGCCGTTAATACCTTCTGTTGCTACTAAAATACGACCTTTCAACCCTAGCTCTTTACAAAAATCTAAATGCTCTGCAGCAAAGGTCTCAGGGTCTTCAATTGTCACATAATTGTAGTACAATAATACTTGATACTTTTCATTTTCCATTTTTATTACCACCTATCAATTCATATTTGCAAGATATAAATGTGTCTAGGTTGGATGTTGATGAACATTGTCTCTTGCAAACATACATTTTATCAAAAAAAGTATAAAAAGTTAAATGGAAATATTTATTTGGTAATCATTTACTAAGGCTGTTTTCCAAAAGTTGTTGTTTTGTCGCAATACATATAAACTCCGACGTAACTTTAGTATTTATCTTATATTGGAAATTACCCGTTGGACGTGCACGATTTAACTCGTTTTCGTCTATATCTGAGGCGAAATCGCATACAAATGTGCACGTTTCTTAAATTTTCGTGTACATTAGGTGTGATTTTCAAGCTAAATGTGTACAATTAACTCATTTTCGTTTATATCCGTGGCGAAAACTCATGTAAATGTGCACGTTTCTTAAAATTTTGTTTGAATTTTCGTCGGACTTTCTAACAACTACGGAGAAAAAAGCAACAAACCATACAAAAGGGACCTTTGCTAAATACTTGCGTTTTCCATAAATTAATAGTAGAGTGAAGGTGCAAATTCAATTGAAACGTGAATATTTCTTTACGATCTCTGAACAATAAGTGGTGTAAAGTAATAGGGATTTCACTTCAATTACTTTTGTACTTTATTGTAAGGAGGTCATTTTAAATGACAGGAAAAGTAAAATGGTTTAATGCAGACAAAGGTTTCGGTTTCATCGAACGCGAAGATGGAGACGATGTATTCGTACACTTCTCAGCGATTCAAGCAGAAGGTTTCAAAACACTTGATGAAGGTCAAGAAGTTGAATTTGAAATCGTTGAAGGTGACCGTGGACCACAAGCTGCAAACGTTGTGCGTTTGTAATTATATATACTAATCCTAAACAAGGGTGTACTCAATGGGTACGCCCTTTTTTATATAACAGATTAAGGGAGGGCATAAGATGAGTCAAAAAGAAGTGGAACAAAAAATTATTGAAAGGTACCAGCAAGATGAAAACATGATGATTCTAGTGTTTGCTCAGTGGTGTGTCAACAATGATTTAGATCCAGAAACACTATATGTACAAGCATATCCAGATCAAAAAGAAAACCTTGCCTTGAAAAAAGTGCTGGAATTAACTGTCCCTAAAAATGAATCAGAACATATCCCAGCACAAACGGTTTTGAACGTACTACAATTTTTTGGTAATGATGATTTAGCTTATATGGTTACCAAGGAAATCGAAAAAATGAAACGTTAGTTTTAACTAAATAGTTTAATCAATGCTTGCGTACCGCTATTTTCTTCGCCTTCTTCTGCTAACTTTTTATACAGTGATAAGGATAATTCAAGACCTGGTGTCGTTAATCCCATTTGTTGGGCAGCCTCTAAGGCAATCGTCATATCTTTAATAAAATGTTTTACATAAAAGCCAGGATCGTAATCGTTGTTAATCATGCGTGGTGCCAATTTACTTAATGAAAAGCTTCCAGCTGCTCCAGTTGTTATACTATCTAACACTCGATTAGGATCTAGTCCTGCTTTCTGTGCATAGGCAATAGCTTCACAGACCCCAATCATATTAGTTGCAATGGCAATTTGATTACACATCTTTGTGTGCTGGCCAGCACCTGCTTCTCCTTGTAAGATGATGTTTTCCCCCATCACTTCGAAGATTGGCAACAGATCATTAAAGGCCTGCTCGTCACCTCCAACCATGATGGCAAGTTTGCCACTTTTGGCACCAATATCTCCACCAGAAACTGGTGCGTCTAATGCATGGATGTTTTTGTTTTTGGCTTCTTCACTAATTTTTTTTGCTAGTAGTGGACTGGATGTTGTCATATCAATGACGTATGAACCGGGTTTGGCATGATTTAGTATGCCACCTTCTCCCATGTACACTTCTTCTACATCACTAGGATAACCGACAATGGATAGAATCACTCCTGTTTGGCTAGCTAATTGTGCGATCGTTTCTTGCCAAGTCGCACCTAGATCAAGCAATTCTTGAGCCTTCGATTTTGTTCGAGTATAGACGTGCACATCATAACCTTGTTGGATTAAGTTCCGTGCCATACTTTTTCCCATTACACCTGTTCCAATGAAACCTATCGGAGTTTGCTTCGTTAGTTGACTCAATTCAATCCCCCATCTCTTTAGCAATTTATTCCTAAACTAAGGATATCAAAACGTCTCACTATTAACCAGTTATGCAAATGTGTAAAATAACAATAAAATGACATAAAAAAGGGATGATAATAGTGGAGTGGCAATTAAAAGCGTTTAGAGATTTGACTTCGGATCAACTTTATAAAATTCTTAAAGCAAGAGTGGATGTGTTTGTTGTCGAACAAGCCTGTCCATATCCGGAAATTGATAATTTTGACCAAGTGTGTACTCATTTATTTATCGAACAAGATGGGATTATTGTTGCATACTCCCGTCTCATTCCTGCGAATACGATGTATGCTCAAGCATCGATCGGACGAGTATTGGTACATAAAAATTATCGACAAAAAGGCCTGGCAAAAGCTTTAATGGAAAAATCGATTGCTTTTATTATGGATGAATGGCAAGAAAAGGAAATAAAAATTCATGGTCAAGAATATTTACGAAACTTCTATGGATCGTTAGGTTTTGAAGAAGTTAGTGACGTCTATTTGGAGGATAATATTCCCCATGTCGATATGATTTTACATGCAAATAAATTAATGGAATCGTAATAAATGTATTTCCTCTACTTCCAACAACTATTTTGGTTGTAGTTGAAATAACGCATATACTAATAATGCCCCGCCAAGACAAGAAGTCAGGAGGCGATTATTAGTGATCACTCAACAACAATTAAGGACTTGTAAACAACAGTTAGTGGAGCGGAAGCAGCAAGTCGAAGCGCATTTACAAGACCATTATGGCTTAGAAGGTGAGTTAATTAAAGAATCAGTCGGTGAATTATCTAATTATGATAATCATCCCGCCGACCACGGTACAGAGTTGTATGAACGAGAAAAAGACATTGCGTTAAATGAACATGCGGAGCAAGAAAAGAAAGATATTGAGAATGCTTTACAAGCTATTGAAAATGGCATGTATGGAAAATGCGAGGTGTGTGGTGCAGAGATTCCAGCGGAAAGGTTAATGGCAATGCCAACCACACGTCGTTGTATAAACCATGTGGAGCATGATATAGATAAAGTGCGTCCAGTAGAAGAAGATGTCATTCATTCCAGTATAACGGAAATGGAAACAGAAGCAGATGAGGAAGAATCGACTATTTTTGATCCGGAAGATTCATGGCAGAGGGTCGAGAAATTTGGTTCTTCTGATGGGCCATCTGATTTTTATGATACAGAAAAAGATTACCAAGATATGTATTCTAATTCCGATGAACTTGTAGGGAGTGCCGAAGAAATTGAAGGCTTCTTACTAACTGACATGGAAGGGAATTACATTGGGGTTAATGGCAACCATGAAGATTATGAATCCTACTTGGATGAAAATGAAGTGGGCTCCATATTGTATGAATAAATAAGTAAAGGCTGTCCTTAAATGGACGGCCTTTGCTGTTGATTAAAAATAGCAGTGTGATTTTTTAGGACTTTGTTACGTATAAGCTGTATTATGTGCATCAAATTATTAACTATAACGTAAATACGCAGGATCTTTGGAAAAAGCGCTGGATGATGTATAAAAAAGCCGTAATCACGCAGGATCTTTGAAAAAGCGCTAGATGATGTATGAAAAAAACGTAAATACGCAGGATTTTGAGAAAAAACGCTAGATGATGTATGAAAAAGTCGTAAATACGCAGGATCTTGAGAAAAAGCGCAGGATGATGTGTGAAAAGTACTATATGCTCATTATCTAAAGAAAAAGTACTCAAATAAAAAAACTATTATAAAAGTTAATGCACATAATACAGCAAATACGAAATAAGGGCCTTTAAAAATAAAGTGACTAGAATGATGAAACAAAACAGAGCTTTTTACCGTATATATGGATAAGATAAATAAAGGAGGCGATTTAATTGTCAAATCAAGGGTGTATAAAATGCGGAAGTACAGATGCAGATAAGAAAGAGGTAGCGATGACTGGTACAGGCTTATCTAAGATGTTTGATGTGCAAAATAATCAATTTATTGTTGTGTACTGTAAAAACTGTGGGTATTCGGAATTTTATAACAAGCAAAGCTCGGCAGGAAGTAATATTTTTGATTTCTTTTTTGGATAAGATTAAAACAAGCGAGGCTATCCCGACATTGAGATAGCCTCGCTTTATCTATATAAATTTAGGAGGAGGTGAGTATTTTTTAATTGTCGCTTAAGGTTAAGGTAGTTGTTTGTTCATTACCTTCCCGATAATAAGTGATGGTTACTTGGTCACCAATTTCTCTTTCGGAATATAAATATTGCTTTAAGTTCATCATGTTATCAATCGAATGATCATCGATTTGGGTGATTACATCATAACGTTGCAATCCTGCATTATCAGCTGGAGAACCTGTTTCCACTTCAGCAAGTACCACGCCATCTGTTACTTCTTCGTCTAACTTTAATGTTTGTTGTTTATTCATTGACGGAACAGTGGATAAGGATACAGCGCTTATACCAATAAACGGACGGGCTATTTTACCATCTGTTTCTAACTGTTCAATAACTGGTTTGGCTTCATCAATTGGAATGGCAAAACCAATACCCTCCACAGATTCTTGCGCAATTTTCATTGAATTAATACCTATGACTTCACCGTTACTATTGATTAAGGCCCCACCACTATTACCAGGGTTAATGGCAGCATCCGTTTGAAGCACTTCTGTCGTCCAATCAGGTCTGCGGTCCCCATTTAGGTCCATCTCAACAGATCTATCAAGACCACTAATAATACCTTTTGTAACGGTACCGGCAAATTCTGTGCCTAATGGATTACCAATTGCAATGGCCGTATCACCAACAATTAAATTTTCAGAAGTGCCAAGTGTAGCCACTTGTGAGACGTTACTTCCATCAATTTCAAGTACGGCTAGATCTGTTAATTGATCGGCACCTAGAAGCTTCGCATTCACGTGATCCCCATTGGTTAGGATAACTTCAATGTCACTTGCCCCTTCGACAACATGGTTGTTTGTGACAACATAAGCGTTATCGTTTTCCTTTTTATAGATAACCCCTGAACCAATTCCATTCTCTTGTGTTGGTGTCCAAAGTCCTGCTTGTTGAATGTTTGATACGCCTACAACAGCATCGGAAACTTGTTCGATTGCATTGGTTAAGGAATTACTACGTTCGTTTGCAATCGTTGGTATTACATCATTTTCCGTATTATAATTTTGATTATTGGGTTGTGAATTTGTTGTTTCTGTTGATTCTGTTGCGGTTGTATTAGACGTATGCGAGTCTAATTGAATCAAACCAGTGTTAAGGAGAAAAAATCCAACTAAGGCGACAACAATCCCGCCAGTCACACCGCTTAACAGTATAGCCCATAAACTACTACGAGACTTTTTGTTTTTGTTTGATGAAGGTGGTGTTGTGCTTCCTGATTCAAACCCTGTGTTTTTAGTTTCGGAAGTTTGGTGTGCGTCGTCATGTTGTGGTCCTTCATAGCCTGAATAAGTACTATGATCATTGTTAAAAGGTTTATCGTTATGATGGTAGCGATCATCATGAAATGTCATTATGAATCACACCTTTCTAAACAAGTTGTTTATGTTTACAATTTTAGTATATGAAACAGATTTGGCAAGTCTTCGGTAAAAATGTGTAAAAAGTGTGGAATTAAATAAACAAAGATTTTTTGTTAGAATATGTGCCAATCAAAGGGAAGGGATGAAGCTATGTCTTATCATATTTATGTTGTGGAAGATGACCCGAATATACGCGATATTGTATCCGCCTATTTGAGTAAGGAAGGGTATCAGCTATCATTGGCTAATAATGCAGAGGATGCTTGGGAATTGTCACAAAATGACCCTCCAGATATGTGGATATTAGATATTATGTTACCTGGAATGGATGGATATGAATTATGTAAAAAAATTCGGCAGACAAGTGAGGTTCCAATTATCATTATCTCAGCCAAAGATGATGAAGTGGATAAAATTCTAGGTTTAGAACTGGGCAGTGATGATTATTTAACAAAACCGTTTAGTCCGCGTGAGTTAGTAGCACGTGTAAAGCGATTGTTTAAGCGAGTGGATAAGCTGTTACAAATTGAACCCAGTGCGACTGGGGAGATGCAACAAGGCCATTTGATTTTAGATACGTCTGGTCGTCGAGTATTTTGGTATGAACAAGAGGTAGAGGTAACGGCTAAGGAGTTTGATATGTTAAGTATCCTAGTACGTCATCAAAATCGTGCTTTTTCTAGGGAAGAATTACTAGCATTAATATGGGGAGAAGATTATTTTGGTAGTGACCGTGCTGTTGATGACCTTATTAAACGATTGCGGAAAAAGTTAGATGGTTTACCGGTTGAAACGGTTTGGGGTTACGGATATCGATTACGCACTGATGGTGAGGAATCTAAATGAAATTACAATATCAGTTAACCGCAGCTTTTACTACGTTAATTGTTGTTGTTATGACGTTTGCTGGTATTACGATTTATTCTTTAATCCTTAATTTACTTATTCAAGATGAACAAAGGCAATTAGAGGACAACGGGGATTTATTAGTTCATTTGCTCAACGATTACAATTTTGAAAATATGCAACGATTGTCACAATTGTTAGGAGATTATGATTTTCAAGTTTTTGCCTATGACCGAAGTGATAATCGGTTATTGTTTACCACTGTACCAGTTTCAGTGGTGAATTATTGGGCGGAGACGTATGATTTGAATAGTGATAAAGATCGTTTGTGGAAAGCTGGAGACGAAAGTTACGTTGTATCCAAAAAACAACAAGCAAACATTGAACTTGTGTTAGTCACACCATTGGACGATCTACAAGCGGTACAGCAAACTTTTTTTATACGACTTTCACTTGTGTTACTAATAGGGTTGGCTGTTGCTATTATTTTGAGTCATTATTTGACAAAGCGTTTGGTTACCCCGTTAACTAGGTTAAAATATCAATTGAAAAAGATTGAAAAAAGACAATTTGATGAGGTTGAAGAAATAAAAGCAACTGGTGAAATTAAAGAAGTGGAAAATAGCGTGCTTGATATGGCAAAAGAATTGCAACGATATATCCAGTCGCAACGACATTTTTTCCAAAATGCCAGTCATGAATTAAAGACGCCTTTAATGACCATTCAAGGATATGCAGAGGGAATAAGGGACGGCATCTTCGTGAAAGAGGACTCTGATCGAGGGTTAAGTGTGATGGTTGAAGAGATTAATCGCTTGAAAAAAATTATTAATGAAATGATTTTGCTAGCAAAGTTAGATAGTGAAGAAAATATTTATCAACAAGAACTGATAAAAGTTGAAGAATTAATCAAACTAACAATAGAGCGAGCACTCCCGCTAGCGAATGAAAAAAAGATAAGTATAACGGACTATGTTTCACCGGATATGACACTTTATGGTGATAAAGAGAAATTATTACGGGCAATGATGAACATTGTGTTAAATGGTATTCGGCACGCAGAATCGCAAGTTGTCATTAAAGCGTATCATTCCCGTGGGGCTGTAACGATTACGGTTGAGGATGATGGAGAAGGGATAGATGAAGATATAATGCCACAACTTTTTCATCGCTTTGTCAAAGGAGAAGGTGGCGAAACAGGGCTAGGACTAGCAATTTCTCGTGCGATAGTGGAACGATCTGAAGGTTCTATTTCTGTTGCAAATTCAGAAATAGGTGGTGCTCAATTTACTATAGTGTTTAAAGTGGAATAAAAACTATACTTATCCTAAGGTTATGTGCTATACTAGGTAAGTTATAATCGGACTGACTCGGTAAAAGAGGAGAGAATTTACAAATGCAATTAAGAGAAGATATTCGTAACATCGCAATTATTGCGCACGTTGACCATGGTAAAACCACGCTTGTGGATCAGTTATTAAAGTATGCTGGTACGTTTAGAGAGAATGAACAAGTTGATGAACGTGCGATGGACTCCAATGATCTTGAAAAAGAACGTGGAATTACCATCTTAGCTAAAAATACAGCAATTGAATATAAAGACAAACATATCAATATTTTGGACACACCAGGTCACGCTGACTTTGGTGGTGAAGTAGAACGAATCATGAAAATGGTGGATGGTGTCCTTCTAGTTGTTGATGCATACGAAGGAGTTATGCCACAAACTCGTTTTGTGCTTAAAAAAGCATTAGAGCAGAAGCTAAATCCTGTTGTGGTGCTAAACAAAATTGACCGTCCGAACGCACGTCCAAATGAAGTAATTGATGAAGTACTTGATCTATTTATCGAACTTGGTGCAGATGATGAACAGTTGGAATTCCCTGTTGTGTATGCTTCTGCATTAAATGGTACTTCTGGTAATGAACCGGAAGAGCAAGAAGAAACAATGGATCCTGTTTTCCAAACAATCTTGGAAAATATTCCTGCACCTGTTGATAATACAACTGATCCATTACAGTTCCAAGTTACTTTATTGGACTATAATGACTTCCTTGGACGTATTGCGGTTGGACGTATTTTCCGTGGAACAATACAAGTTGGGCAACAAGTGTCATTAATGAAAAAAGATGGCTCCGTGAAAAATTTCCGTATTTCAAAATTATTCGGTTTTATTGGCCTAAAACGCATTGAGATAAAAGAAGCGAAAGCAGGCGACATTATTGCGTTAGCAGGACTTGAAGATGTTAACGTTGGTGAGACGGTATGTCCAACTGATCACCAAGAAGCAATGCCTATTCCAAGAATTGATGAACCAACCTTGCAAATGACGTTTGTTGTTAATAACAGTCCATTTGCGGGTAAAGAAGGAAAATATATTACATCAAGAAGAATTGAGGAGCGTTTGTTAACGCAATTAGAAACAGATGTAAGTTTACGTGTGGATCCAACTGATTCACCGGATGCGTGGACAGTTTCGGGGCGTGGAGAGTTACACCTTTCGATCCTAGTAGAAAACATGCGCCGTGAAGGGTACGAATTACAATTATCAAAACCACAGGTAATCATTAAAGAAATTGATGGCCAGAAATGTGAACCAGTCGAGCATGTGCAAGTTGATGTACCTGAAGAACATCAAGGTGCTGTCATGGAATCATTAGGTGCTCGAAAAGGTGAAATGGTTGATATGGTGAACCAAGGGAATGGACAAGTTCGTATGGAATATAAAGTACCTTCTCGTGGTTTAATTGGTTATTCAACTGAATTTATGACACAAACAAGAGGTTTTGGTATCATTAACCATACCTTTGACAGTTATCAACCTGTTGCAACAGGTCAAGTTGGCGGTAGACGTCAAGGTGTGCTAGTTGCATTAGAAAATGGTAAAGCCTCAACGTACGGGATCATGAACCTTGAAGACCGTGGTACGATTTTTGTTGAACCAGGTACAGAAGTTTATGCAGGTATGATTGTCGGTGAACACAACCGTGATAACGACCTAACCGTTAATATTACAAAAGAAAAACATCTTACTAACGTACGTTCTGCAACGAAAGACCAAACAACAACGATCAGAAAGACACGTACACTAACGTTAGAAGAAGCAATTGAATATTTAAATGATGATGAGTATTGCGAGGTAACACCAGAAACAATTAGACTTCGTAAGAAAATTTTAAATAAGAACGAACGTGAAAAAGCATCTAAGAAAAAGAATGTCTAAAAAGTAATGAAGCAGTGACTTGTTAAGGGTCACTGCTTTTTGTATGATACTATATAATTGGGCTAATACATTTAATACGAAATAGCTAGCTATATGTTGTTCAGAGCTATATAAAAGTGGTTTTAACAAAAGTGCTTATATCATCATGGAAAAAGAAGGATTTGGGGTTTTTCGTACGTTGTTAAGTTTCTTTCTCTCTCTTCAAATACGTATTTTTGCACTGCATCTCTAGCAATTGGCTGCTTATGTCGTGATATATAGCTTTTATGTAGTCAACAACAATCAAAAGATTTAAATTTTTATAAAAAGGAAGGAATAGCATGCTCCGTTTTTGGCGTAGGATTAAATTCTTGTTTAACTTTAAAAAATCATTGCCTTTCTTAAAAGACTTATTTATCTCAAAGCAAGTTAAGGTATCAACAAAAATAATATCGCTTCTATTAATTATTGGGTATGCGGTGTTTCCTTTTGACATTATTCCAGATTTCTTAGTCGTATTAGGGATCTTTGATGACCTAACAGTAGCCAGTTTAATTTTACAACAAATGATTAAAATGGCGCCTGATTCCTTAAAAAGGGAGCACGGTCTTATACAAACGGATGAAGACTAATAAAGTCTATAAAAAATGCGATTGCCCACTTTTGGTGACAATCGCATGAAAAATTATAGCCAATAAAATATTTTATTGATCGTTATGATTTAAAGCTTGCTCTCTATATCCGCCAGCGATATCGGCCTTTTTAAATTCTTTGTTATAATGAATTTCTTGGGCCGCAGATAACTCCACGCCTTCCTTTTTTGTTGGTTGATATTGTGATTTTCTTGCCATTAAAAATCATCCCTTCTTTGTGTATTAGCTGAATATGGATACTACTAGTTTACCCTTATAAAACATGAATAAAACATTGGCTGTAGAATGAGATTGAGATAGTTTTTGCCGCAATAAATATAGAACCCGACGTAAATTATATGTAAGTATTAATTTCCTGGTTTGAATTGAGTGATTTACTATCGCTTCGGTAGAATATCCCGCATCCCGCTTGACGACCTTTAGCCTCGGTGCCGAGAGAGTCCTTGTCACGGCAGTTCCAGTGCCGTTTAGCGGTCGGAAGTGTCGAGAGAGTCCTTGTCACGGCAGTTCCAGTGCCGTTTAGCGGTCGGAAGTGTCGAGAGAGCCTTTGTCACGACAGTTACAGTGCCGTTTAGCGGTCGGAAGTGTCGAGAGAGCCTTTGTCACGGCAGTTCCAGTGATATTTAGCGGTCGGAAGTGTCGAGAGAGCCTTTGTCACGACAGTTACAGTGACATTTAGCCCTCGGAAGTGTCGAGAGAGCTCTTGTCACGGCAGTTCCAGTGCCGTTTAGCGGTCGGAAGTGTCGAGAGAGCCCCAGTCACGGCAGTTATAGCGACGATTTGCCCCTGAAAGTGTCGAGAGAGCTTTTGTCATGACTGATTCAGCAACATTATAAGCACAAATCTGTCGAGAGAGTTTGGTGAATTACCGAAGCGGTCTTAGTTGCCGATCCATTTCTTTAGTTACGTCGGCGTTTCCACTCAATACGAGGTTTTTAAAGTCATAATTTGTACCAAAAAACTACTCAAGCTTTTACACAAATTGCTCGAGTAGTTTCTGGTAAGTAGAAAACAAAGCAGGTGATTCATCGATGTTGGTAGTTAGACTTTCATAAATAGTAGAGTAATACCATTGTTGATCTTGCTTCCCGCGTTTAAAGGAATCCCAAATGGTTGAACCGATCTGTTGTTCATTTTCCAAAATGGATGATAAATTATCGATTTTGTCTGCACAAACGACAAGTTTCGCTTCAAGTGGTGCTGTTTTGATTGCTTCAATGGTATGTTGTTTTCGCTCCTGCCAAGATAAGGATTTATCAGGTTCAGACGCATAGCTGACTAACCGGGCCACATCTACTCCGAATCGTTCTTCTATTTCTGTTAATGTACTATCCGTATCCTCGACGACGTCATGAAGCAATCCTGCAATGACAACATGCTCTGGATAATTTTGTTGCATGAGTAGCATGGCCACTCGATAAGGGTGGGAAATGTAGGGTGCGTGATCCATCTTTCTTTTTTGACCATCATGTTTGATTGTTGCATAAGAAATTGCATCCATTATTTTCATGATTTCACCTCGCTACCATTATAATCCTACAAAATAAAAAAAGAAAAGGTAGCCGTATAGCCACCTTTCAATCAATGCGGGTCTGATGTTCTTGGCTTGGTAGGATCGCAGTTGGGTGGGGGACTATTTTTGGATTGGGCCAGTTTCATTAAATAGTAACATTCTTCTCTTGCCATATGATCGGCCATTAATCCAGAGAACGTGCCCAGTACTTGCTCGGAAAGTTCCATTTCTTCCAATTCATGAAGAAATGTACGGAATAAATTTAATTCCACTTCCACGTCTTTATTGAATTTATTTAGTGCAGGGAAAGAATCAATGTTAGAGCGTAAGTATCCTGTTAACTCAATTGCTTTTAAATAGAATGTATCGAAGTGTTTGGAAAATTGGTGGCTCTTTTTCTTTAGTCTTTTTTCAACACCATCCAATTGGTCGTTAATTGCACCGGCATGACCGGAAGCATCAACTAACCAGACGAGGTGATGGTGGAGTTCGTGGAATATGGGGGGTGCCTCTCCTTGTTTTAAATAATCTAGGATAAGTTGATACTCTTCAAGTTCATTCACCATGTGATTAATAAACGTAGGGGAGAGGTGAATACCAATCTTCCCTACTAAATGTCGCTTTATAATAGAAAGTTTTAATGTTTTGAATTTTTCTGCCGCTGCTTCTGCTTCTTTCGTGAACGAAATGGCATTCGATTCACTTAAAGCTCTAGATCGGTTAAGCAATTCGTCAAATTGACTGACGAAGCCTGTTGCCTTCTGGATGTCATCTGTTTCTTTTGGGAACAAAGAATCTCTAATAAATCGAGCATGATCACCTAAAACTTGGAGCCAAAATTGATGTTCAAATGTAGCACTCTGTAAAAAACTAGGCAAGTCATTCCACCCCTTTATGCTAGTATCATTTCATCTTATTCATTGTTTAATGAATTTATTATTGATTTATACTAGGATTGGATTTTTTGGCAATAATTGTTATAAAATGCCATCATGGATAAACAGATGTCGACAAATCTTTACAGGAAAGGAGTAAAATATGCTGAAAATAGTAAGGGGTCAATCGATGTTGTTCATCGTATTGTCTCTATTAGTGCTCGTTGCTTGTACTGGTAACGAAGGAACAGAAAACAATGAAGATGATTCGGTTGAACAAATAAATAATCAAGCACAAGAGACGGAGGGGAAGAGCGACGAGCAACAACTTCCTGAAGAACCCAAAGAGGTTACAAATGAAATTACGGTTGCAGCGATAGGGGATTTATTAATACACGGTATACTCTATCAAGATGCTCGCACTACGGAAGGCTACGATTTTACGCCAATGTTTGAACAGGTAAAGCCATTTTTACAAAAGCCAACGATTACAATGGCAAACCAAGAAACGATGATAGGTGGTGAAGAGTTAGGTTTATCAACCTATCCAAGGTTTAACAGTCCGCACGAAGTAGGGGATGCACTAAAAGAGGTAGGGGTAGATGTTGTGACGTTAGCGAATAACCATACGTTAGATGGAGGAGAACCCGCTATCGAAAGCGCAATTAAACATTGGGAAACGCTTGATATGATGTATGCGGGTGCGTATAAAGATGAGGATGATCGAGATTCAATCCGTGTCCTGCATACAGATGAAAATATTGATGTCGCTTTTTTAAGTTATACATATGGAACAAATGGAATTCCAATACCAGAAGGCAAAAACTATTTAGTAAATCTTATTGATAAAGACAAAATAGCAGCTGATATTGAGACGTCTAAGGAATTAGCAGATGTCATTATATTAAGCCTTCACTTTGGTACGGAATATCAACGGTTACCAAATGACGAGCAAAAGGATTTAGTGCAATTTGCCGCGGATCAAGGCGTTCATGCAGTGATTGGGCATCATCCACATGTGCTTCAACCGGTTGATTGGGTCGAAGGGAAAGATGGAAACCGTACGTTTGTCGCCTATTCTTTGGGTAACTTCTTATCGGGACAAGATGAAATTTACCGACAAATAGGTGGGATGGTTAATTTTACGATCGAAAAAGTAACAAAAGGAGAAGAGGAATCCATTAACATTAAGGATCCTAAATTTTTACCAACTTTTGTAACTAATTCAAATCGAAGGGATTTCAAGGTAATCCCCATGTATCAGTTGTCAGAAAATGAATTAGCAAATGCATCGAAATATTATCAAGATATAAAGAAGCATATGGCACAGTGGGTTCCTGAACTTGAATTTATAGAGAGTGAGTAAAGTTCATCAAGTCTGCTTCTATTAGGAGCAGGCTTGTCATATGTTAAATACAACTAATATTTGGTATACTGTGTAAGTATGTGTTGGCGTTGCTATATTAGTATAGAAGGGGAATATGAAATGGAATGGAAAAATATATATCGTGGCATGTTGATGGGGGCGAGTGATGTTGTTCCAGGTGTAAGTGGTGGAACGATTGCTGTCGTACTTGGCATCTATGATCGCCTTATCGATGCGATAAATGGATTCTTTAGTAAAGATTGGAGGAAACATCTTAGTTTCTTGCTTCCACTTGGTGTTGGTGTTGTCACTGCCATCTTACTTTTAGCAGATCTTATTGAATGGTTATTTGAACATTATCCTGGACCGACACAGTTTGCATTTTTAGGCCTTATTATTGGGGTGTTGCCATATCTTTTTCACAAATCAGAGGCTCGAACTACATTTAAGGGACACCATTTATTATTACTATTCATAGGGGCTGCTGTTGTTGCCTCCATGCTATTTTTCGGTGCTGGTGAAACAGAGCCAGTAAAACAATTTACCACTACAACTTATTTATGGTTATTTCTATCGGGGTTTGTTGCAAGTGGTGCAATGATATTACCGGGCATTAGTGGATCGTTTTTATTGTTGATCATTGGGTCGTATACAACTATCCTTAGTGCTGTATCGGAATTAAATCTAAGTGTACTTGCAGTTGTGATAGTAGGAGTTGCTTTTGGAATTATCATTATGAGTAAGATTATCCACTTTTTCTTAGAGCGTTATACGACAGGTACATATGCCGTTGTGATTGGTTTAGTGATTGGTTCGGTGTTTGTTATTTTTCCTGGTTGGCCAACGACAGTTATGGCTATGCTTATTAGTGTCGTTACGTTTGCTTTTGGCTTGTCAGTTGCTTATATGTTGGGAAGAGTGGAGTACCAGCAATAAACAGATTACTTGAATGTTAAGGTTCGAGATGGTACTTTTTTGCTAAAGAAAGGAGTTGAGTTTTCATGAAGGCAATTAAAACAAGGGAAGAATTTAATGAAGTGATTAACTCTGATAAACCCGTTATTGTAAAGTTTTTTGCTGATTGGTGCCCCGATTGTAAACGTATGGATATGTTCATTGGGGATATCCTTGAAGAATATAAACAGTATGAGTGGTATGAGGTTAATAGTGATGAAGTAGAAGGGCTTGCCCAGGAACATGATGTGATGGGAATTCCAAGTCTTTTAATTTTCCAAAACGGTGAAAAGCTTGCGCATCAACATAGTGCCTATACGAAAACACCAGAAGAAGTAACTGAATTTTTACAACAACAGCTAGGTTAAAGGGAGATCCCGACTCAAAGATGAGTTGGGATTTTTTTGCCCGTGTTTGTTGTTCGTCATTATAAGGTGGTAGTCCATCCGAGTATGGGGGTAGGTAGTAATGATAAGATCGGCAAATCAAGAGGATTTACAACGTATTATGGAAATCGTGGCTGCTTCAGTTGAAGTGATGAATGAACAAGGAAACTATCAATGGGATCATACATATCCAACCGTAGCAAACTATCAAACAGATTTGGACAACGAAGAATTATATGTCTATCAACAAGACGATGCAATTTTGGGTGTTGTGGCAATTAGTGAAAAGCCTCATAGTGAATACCCACTTATTCGGTGGAGTTATCCAGATCATGCATTGACAGTCAAGCGGCTAGCAGTGGATCCAGCCGCCCGTGGTAAAAGTATAGCAGATAACTTTTTTCAATTTGCTGAATTAGTTGCTAAAGAAAAAGGCATTCATTATTTAAAGACAGACACTTTTTCTAAAAATATATATGCCCAGCAATTATTTTTAAGAAACGGCTATCGTTTTGTTGAAGAGCGTAAACATGACGGAGATCGTGATTCATTGTATTATTATGAAAAAGTGTGTACATAGATTGGATATCGAGGTGCTCTATGCTTAAAAAAATAGTCAGTATAGTCTACTTAATCTTAGCTTGGTTGATGGCTGGTTTTGGAATATATATCGTTTTTAAAGAACAAAGTCTTCTCCATTTTTTGGTAGTAATAGTAGGGGTTATTAGTGTAATTATTGCCGAACGATATTTTAGACGGGTTTTTACGAATTGAGGTAGTTTGACATACAAAATAAGCTTTTTATATAATTACGTGTAATTAAAGCGGAGAGCGGGGTGAAGATGTGGACGAGCAAAAATTGTATCAGCAGAAAAAGCAAGATCCCTCGTTGAAATTATTTGTCGTTCTCTCGAAGGCGTATCGGTCGATTACGGATCAAGTTATGGTAGATATACGTAAACAAGGATTGAACCCTACAGAGTTTGGTGTATTGGAGTTGTTGTTTCACCAAGGGGAACAACCATTGCAAAAAATTGGAGATAAAATATTATTAGCTAGTGGTAGTATTACGTATGTTGTAGATAAATTAGAACAAAAAGGCTATGTAAAAAGAAAGCCGTGTGATAATGATCGACGTATTACGTATGCGGCAATTACAGATAGTGGAATGAATTTATTAAATGACATTTTCCCTAAACATTGGGAGCAAATTGAATCGATAACAAATGGATTAGATCAAGATGAGAAACAACAGGCAATTGCATTACTGAAAAAATTAGGTATGTATGCCGATGAACTTAAGTCTTAAAAAAGTGTTAAAATGTGATATTTATCACTGCGAGGAAATACCTATTGGTTTATGATGAAATTGAGATTGGGATGTCTCTGCTCTATAAATAATAACGATATAGTGCCTAGCACTGTATCCTTGAGAACTTGATTGTACGGGATCGTTCTCAGGAAGGATAGCGTTCACCATTGGTGAGCGCTATTTTTCTATATTATTATGTTGTAATTATAGGCTGTTTTCTAAAAGATTGTTGTTTTGTCACAATAAACATAGCCTCCGAAGTAATTATGATAAAATTTCTTTATGACACTGAATCTGATTGAGTGTTATACCATCGCTTCGGCAGAATACTCCGCTTTCCGCGGGCACGGCCTCAGCCTCCTCGTGAAGACCACACTGCGGGGTCTTCGGACTCGTGCTGTTCCCGCAGGACAAGGAACGCTAAGGCAGCGATGCATCGCACGAAGAAAATTGAACTTTATTTTCGAGTCTCCGTATTCTGCCTACGCTATAGTAATTTTCTGATCTAAGCTAGATAAAACACTTGAACCAAATAACCGAGTCTGAGTGCACTATTATCTACGGGATAGGGAGCTTTTGTTGTACGTATACTCTAGTAATTTTCCTTAAAGAATTCGATAACACAGAAAGAGCGGAGAAAATACACCGGAGACTCCTGTGGGAGGAATGGCCTCTTTGGGAGACCTCGCAAGTGAGGGACGAACGAGCCTCATCAGCCACCCACGGAAAGCGTAGGTGTATTTTCGCAGCACTAGACTAGCACAACAATCCATACAAAAAGAGCCTAATCATAAGATATAGTAAGTTTTGCTTGTGACCTATAAGGGTAAAGATAGAGTGTTGGTCATGATGAAGAATTATAAGCAATCGTGGGAGGTAACATCATTGCGAGCACAAAATGTCGTCGTGTATATAAGTAATCAATGCGAGCAGAGTGATAAGTTGCTTCATTTTCTGGTTGAGAATAATATAAGTTTTGAAAAGAAAAATGTATCAGAGTATAAAGCAAATATGAAGGAGCTACAACGATTGAATGTCTTCAGTACACCTGCAATATTTGTTGATGATCAAAAAGTATTAGGATTTCAAAAAAATCAATTGCAAAGATTAATAGGTATTTCTTCTTGGTAAATCTAACCTAAAGATGAAAACTGGAACGATTTAACCACCTATCACATAGACTGTAATGAAATGACTTAAATAAAAGGGGTGTTCACATGAATCAGTGGAGACCACCGTATATGCCGCCACCATATGCACAACAGCAAGAAATGAATCCTGTCTATGATAATCAATTTGCAAATCCTATGTTACCTAATCAACCAAACCAGTCTAGTCAACCTAATATGCCACAGCAACCAATTACACCTTTTGATTATTTTGCTAAGCCGCAACAACCATCGACATGGGCCGGTCACCCTCCGCCAATGCAAGGGGAGGCACAACCTCCGTTATGGAATCAAAAGCCAAATGGGGTGATGAGTTACTTCCAAGATAAAGATGGTCAGGTCGATATTGATAAAATGTTGAACACTGTTGGTCAGGCGGCAGCTACATTTCAACAGGTATCCCCATTGGTGAAAGGACTTGGTTCCTTTATGAAAGGTTTTAAATAATCTTAAAAATCCTTGTCGATAAAGTCGACAAGGATTTTGTATGTATTGTGGCAAAATAATAACTTTATTAGAAGAGACCTAGTTTATTCTGTATTAAATGAGGTTATTTATTTGGAATTAGATATAAATAAAGATATAGTATTTTTTGAGTATTATTTTTTATCAAACGTTGTTGATGCTAAGATTGTTATTTGCTATTCATTTAGCATAGATCAACATAAAGGAGTTAAAAAATGATAGGGTGTCTGTGTATTCATGGCTTTACAGGTGGTAGCTATGAAGTGGAGCCATTAGCAATGTATTTAAAGGAGAAAACAGATTGGAACATTGTTGCCCCTTCTCTACCAGGTCATGGAGAGGAGCTTCAATTAAAATCGGTTACATATGAGGAATGGATTGCTACTTGTGAAGAAGAACTTGAACGATTAAGTCGTAGTTGTGATCAACTATACCTTATTGGATTTTCAATGGGAGGAATGATCGCAGCTTATTTAGCTGCAAAGTATAATGTGAGTAAGCTTGTGCTTTTATCGCCCTCAAGAAAATATATTAGTGTGAAGCAAATGGCAATGGATATCACAACCATTTTCAGAGAAGGAATAACGGGCGAACTAAAAGATGACGAAGTGTTTCAGCGTTATGTACATAAAAAAGGTTCTGTTCCGTTACGATCCATGGTTGAATTTATCAAGTGTATGCGATTTACTAAATCATCATTACATGGGGTTACCTGTCCAGTGTTTATAGCGCAAGGGATTCAAGATGGGATGGTGCCTTATCAAGCAGCTCGTGAGTTAGATGAGGAGATACCTGCAAAAACAGAAGTTGTATTTTTTTATGATTCCAAACATCATATTTGTTTAGGTGCTGATAAAGAGATCGTATTCGAAAAGGTATATGCATTTTTATCTGCTTCTTAGATGTATACCTTCGTTTGGAATACCTGTGTTAGTATTGGAGGGTTTATTGTTGAAGTTAAAAAGTGACAAAACGCTAGTAAATCCACCGTTTTTCTATGGGTGGATTATTGTTTTTATCGCTGGATTTAGTGTTTTCTTCTCTGGTCCAGGGCAAACTTATTCAATATCCATATTTATCGATCATTACATAGCGGATTTCGATTATTCAAGGTCATTTGTATCTGGTATTTATTCAACCGCCACATTATGTGCAGGATTTACTTTGTTTCTAGTTGGTCGTTTAGTCGATCGATATGGTCAGCGTGTGATGATGACCATAATAGGAACATTATTAGCGGTGGCAGCTTTTTGGAACGCGTTTATAACTGGTGCGGTGATGATGTTTATTGGGATCTTTATGCTTCGACTATTTGGTCAAGGTTCGATGACATTGTTACCAAATACACTAGTGCCCCAATGGTTCATGAAGAAAAGGGGGAGAGCACTAAGTGTGATGACGGTAGGTAGTTTTGCTAGTGCAGCCTTGTTTCCCCCTTTGAATAATTGGTTGATCAGTAGTTTTGGCTGGAGAAGCACATGGTTAATATTAGGTTGTTTATTGTTACTTTTATTTGTGCCACTGGCATTATTGCTAGTTCGAAATCAACCCAAAGACATAGGAGAAGAACCAGATGGAACATTACGTGAAACAATTCCTTCTCAAAAACGTTGGAACATAAAAGATGTTACCCGGATGAAGATTTTTTGGATACTGTTAGCTCTCGTATCTGTGATTGTGACAATATGGTTAGTCACTAGTTACCAGTGGCAGGTAGTAACACTCTTTTGGGGTGGGTTACTGCTAATTGTCATACCAATTGTACGCATGTTAATTAAGATTAATAGAAAAAAACAGTCAAATCCGACAAATCCGAATGTCTCCGAAAATGAAGTGAGTTGGACTTTATCCGAAGCAATGAAAACAAGAACGTTTTGGTTTGTATTGTTTTGTATTTGTGTTCCGTCATTAGTTAACACAGGTGTCACTTTTCATATTACTTCTATTGCTGAAGGAAAAGGTTTAACAGCGGAAACAGGTGCATTAGTTCTTTCAATGATGGCAATATTTGGTTTTCCTGTTAGTTTTGTTGTTGGTTATTTAGTTGATCGTATTTCCGTGCACTACATTTTAGCTATTACGTTTTTAGGTCATTTCATTACGCTTGTGATTTTACTGATGACGAATACCGCATTAGGTGCGATTGTATTTGGGGTGAGTTGGGGAATTGTGAATGGATTTGAACGGATTGTTTTAAACATTGTCTGGCCCAACTACTTTGGTAAGAAGCATTTAGGAAGTATTAAAGGGATGGCGCAAACATTTATGGTCTTGTCGTCTGCTTTGGGGCCGCTTCCGTTTGGTTTATTTTTTGATTTGTTTGGTGGCTATCAAGAGATTATTGTGGTATCAATGATTTTACCGATAACGGCTGGTATTTTAGCGCTGTTATCTCCACAACCGTCGTATCAAGCATATCATCAGAAAGGATAAAAAACAGGATGGCTAGAAGTAATGGGTTCAAGCATAGGGGAAAATCGAATGAAGTAGCAATAAAAAACACTCAGATTTGTTCTGAGTGTTTTTTATTTGATGTTTAATTGGCGGACACTTAGTACCTTTATTGATCACTAAAGAAGGCGATCACTAGTCCACCTTCTCCAGCGTGTGTGGAGATGGTTGGTCCCATTTCTGAAAGAATCGTTTTTTTAAATGGATGGGCTTGTGTAATCTCATCGAGGACAGTTTTGGCACGATCTTCTGCATTGCAGTGTGTCATAGCGATGACTTTTTCCTCAGCAGTTTTCGTATAATCCCCAATTTGTTCAATAAATCTACGGATTGATTTTTTATTTCCGCGTACTTTTTCTGTCACTTCAATTGTCCCTTCATGACTTGCTCGCATCAATAGCTTTATGTTTAATGATTTTGCAATAGCCCCTTTTACTTTATCAAGTCTTCCACCACGTACTAAATTTTCCAATGTTTTTAATATAAAAAGTGTGGTTGTGTGCTCAACTCGGTCATAAAGGTGTTCAACAAGTTGTTCAAAATCATATCCAGCTTGTAACTTTTGGCTAGCTTCATCCAGTAGAAGAATTAAGCCACTAGAGGCTGTTTTGCTATTGATTACTTCAATCTTTCTGTTTGGTTCTTGTTCAAGCAGCATATCCATTCCCATCCGCGCATGGTTATATGTACTGCTTATACCACTAGATAGACATAACATAATAATTGGTATTGATGGGTCTACCTCTTTAAATGCTTGATAGAATTCATGAGGAGCAGGTGCAGCGGAACGTGGGAATGTTTCGTTATTTCTAAGTTTTTGATAAAACGTATTTAAATCTAAACTCGCATCGTTATACTGTTCTTCTCCAAAATTTACGTATAGTGGGATTACTTTAATTTGTAAGTCTCTTTTTAAATTAGTTGGAAGGTCAGCGCTTCCATCTGTCATGAGTTGGATATGCATTGGATTGCTTCACCCCAATCATAATAATTATATAAATTATATCATATTAGTATTAATGCTAGTTCCTTTTTCTACGTGAAATGGTGATCTGGGTTTGTTGGGAAGTACTAACCACAAACAAAAATAGTCCGAATAGAACAATTGTGCCACCGAGCCATTGTGACCAAGATATTTGCTCGCCAAGTATCCAATAGGCAAGTAGGGAAGCACCAATAGGTTCGAAAATAATACTCATGGATATGGTAGAGGTACTCACCCATTTTAATGCCCAATTGAATAACGTATGTCCAAAGAAGGTTGGGATAATAGCTAAAGCTAAAAAGATCCACCACTGATAAGAAGAGTAACCTAAAAAAGAATGCTGATAAATTAAGTTGTATACAATTAGAGTTAAAGAGCTGAATCCATATACAATAAATGTATAAGTCATTAATGATAAGCGTTTCCGAACATTTTGACCCATTAAAAAGTATACCGTGATCATAATCGCTCCAACTAAGGCTAGGATATCACCGAATAAAGCCAAGCCACTTATTTTAAAGTCACCCCAGCTTATTATGACACTACCTGTTAGAGCAATGATCATACTAATGATGGTTGCGTGTGAAAATCGTTCTTTAAAAAATAGAAACGTACCAATAAATGCAAAAATTGGCTGGAGTGTAACTAAGACAACAGAACTTGCAACAGATGTATAATTTAGAGATTCAAACCAAAAAATAAAGTGAAATGCTAGAAATACACCAGCACAAATCGATAACGACCAATCCTTTTTTGAAATGGAAAGAAGCTCTTTTCTATGTTTGAAAAACACATATGGTGCCATAATAATAACGGCTAATAGTAGACGGTAATTTGCAATAATGGACGCTGGTGCACCCTCTGCCAATTTAACAAGTACAGCAGCAGTAGATACAGCAAAGACGCCAATGATAATAGCGATAGCTGGATGAAAGGGAGGTTTATCCATGAAAAGTCCTCCTGTAATCTTGTTTTTTTCTTATTCTAACACTCATATGTTTGAAAATCATTCTTCACACAGGTAGAATTAGGAAGAAGAGTGTGATAAGATGTAATAATCCATTGAGTGCTCGCTAATTGGCCTCTTCGAGTGTGAAGCAAGGCTTTTTTCACGTTAAAAGAAATATTCTAAGATTCGACATGCTCGGTTTAAAAGATCGATCAACCTTACTTAAAAATCAATCCTAGATTGTGTTATACACGTTCGTTTAACGTGTTAGTATAAACGTGCTGAATATGAGATCTAAATAAAAGGAGTAGAATGTAAAATTGACTACATTTAGTGCATTAGGTATATCCAAATCAATTATGAAAGCTTTAGAAAAAATGGGGTTTGAAGAAGCAACTCCGATTCAAGAACAAACCATTCCATTAGGGATGCAAGGAAAAGACGTTATTGGACAAGCGCAAACTGGGACCGGTAAAACAGCAGCGTTCGGTATTCCAATGCTTGAAAAAATTGACCAAGATCAAAAAAGAATTCAAGGCCTAGTTGTTGCGCCGACAAGAGAACTTGCAATTCAAGTATCGGAAGAAATTCATCGTTTAGGTAAGTTTAAAGGTGTGCGTACACTGCCTGTATACGGTGGTCAACATATGGATCGACAAATTCGAGCGTTAAAAGACGGTCCACATATTGTTGTCGCAACACCTGGTCGTCTCCTAGACCATATCCGTAGAAAGACAATTAATATTAGTGGTGTGCATACAGCAGTATTAGATGAAGCGGATGAAATGCTTAACATGGGGTTCATTGATGATATCCGTGATATTCTAAAGGCAATTCCTGAACAAAGACAGACATTGCTGTTCTCAGCAACTATGCCTAAAGAAATCAGAAATATTGCCGAAACCCTTATGAAAAAGCCAGAAGAAGTAAAAGTGAAGTCTAAAGAAATGACGGTTTCAAACATTGATCAGTTTTTCGTTGAAGTACATGAAAAACAAAAGTTTGATACACTTACAAACTTATTAGACATTCATGCACCGGAACTTGCGATTGTCTTTGGACGTACCAAGAAGAGAGTCGATGAAGTAACAGAAGGTTTACATGCCAGAGGCTTTCGTGCTGAAGGGATTCATGGTGACTTAACACAGGGTAAACGTATGTCTGTGTTAAATAAATTCAAGCACGGACGCATTGAAGTACTTGTTGCGACAGATGTTGCGGCAAGAGGGTTGGATATTTCTGGTGTGACACATGTTTATAATTTCGATGTGCCACAAGACCCAGAAAGTTATGTGCACCGAATTGGCCGTACAGGTAGGGCTGGAAAAGCAGGGGAAGCTATTTCCTTTATTACACCAAGAGAGATGCCGCATCTTCACTTGATTGAAAAGACTACCAAAAGTAAGGTTCAACGAATGCAAGCACCTTCTATTGATGAGGCGAGACGTGGTCAACAGCAAATTACCGTTGAAAAATTAGTCTCTACCATTAATAAAAAAGACCTGCAAGATTATCGAGAGACAGCATCAGAACTATTGAATGACTATGATTCCGTTACAATCGTTGCGGCAGCATTGAAAATGTTAACGAAAGAACGTCGAAATGCACCAGTAACTTTGACATCTGTTGCTCCTGTTAGTGTAAAGGGGTCCAAAGGTGGAAAAGGCGGTAAGAAGTTTCATCGTAATGATAAACGCAATAACTTTAATCGCAAAGGAAAATCTGGTGGAAGAAATCGCAAATTCCAAAATAAACGCCCTTCTAATAACAAAGGGAATAGACAGCAAGGATAAAGATAGAACAAGCAGAGAGGATCCACCAAGTAGATTGGTGGATCCTCGTTGTGTTTGGACGCATGTTCATTATAAACTTCCACAATTTATCATTCATTTCCCTTTCACTCCATTGGCCATTTGTTCATTATTAGCTTCATCCTATCACAGGAACGCCCCCAGGATAGAAATCCACTTCAACATTACAAGAAATGAATAGATAGTATAATTAAACGTTGTGGCATTTTGTAAATGGGTTATGATTTTTTTCCAAACAACATGAACTTTGTATAGACCAAATGTGAGCGCGGTCCGAAGACATGGTTCCTAGATAGAAATCTCAAACTAAAGAAACGTGCACATTAAAAGTGGATTTCACCTCTAATATAGACGAAAAGGGATTAAACGTGCACATCTAGCCTACAAATTGCTCCAAAAGTACACGAAAACTAAAGAAATGTGTACATCTCGCTTTAATTTTCGTGAATATGAGCAATTTACTTAAGGTTTATGTTGGGTTCTATATTTATTACGATAACTCAACATTTTTTTTGCTTAGCAAAAAATTTTTTAAGCTTATAAAATAAATGTTTTTTAATCAAAACATGCAACCATTTTCTGTTTGCATGCATCTATATAGGTAGCGGGGTTGGGGAGAGAGACTATTGGATATTATCGAACGACTAAAGAAAAAAGATGAAACAGCATTAATGGAAGTGATGGAGGAGTATGGTTCATATTTAGTGCGCACCATCTTTTTAATGGTGAAAGATAGGCAACTAGCGGAGGAAATTGTTCAAGACGCATTTGTTAAAGCCTATCAAAAAATTAATCAACTACAAGAAAAGGAAAAGCTGAAGAGTTGGCTTATGACGATCGCCATTAATTTATGCCGGTCGAGGTTAAGACGCAAGCAACTGAAGCTGTTGACGATCGATGAGAGTGATGGGCAATGGATGGATGAGCGGGAACAAACCCCTGAACAACATGTTTTAATCCTTAGTAAATTTGAAAATCTCACAGCGGCAATTATGACCTTAGAGTATAAATATCGTGAAGTAGTAACCCTTCATTATTTTAATGAATATAGCATTACCGAGATCTCTCGAATGACAAAAACGAAAGAAAATACGGTGAAAAGTAGATTAGCACGTGCAAGAAAACAATTATATGGGTTACTTGTTGAGGAGGAAGTATGGGATGGATAAAGTGAAACAAAAAATAGATAAAGAATTAGAACAAATTCAATTTTCTTCAAAGCAACAGGTACTTCAAAAAGTAAAAAAGAAATCGTTGTTTGAACGAGGGAGACACTTGTTAAACAAAGAAGTTGAAATCCCTCTCCTTCCTTTCACTGGTATTACGATTGCATTGATTACTGTTATTTCATTGTATCCAATGATGGAAACCAATCAGCAAACACCGATGCCAGATCGACAAGCACCTCGTCAAGATAAAATTATTGAAAAAGGTGGTAGTTTCTATTGGGAATCGTGGTTTAATGAGGTGAAAAAGTATGAAAGTTAAATTGAAAATTAAACATATTATCATGATCATAGTGGTTGTAGTTGGTTTAGCAATTGGAATTTCGCAATGGGTTCTCCCAACATTAAAAATCATAGAGGCTGAAAAAAGTGCAGAAAGTCCAATTGAAGAAACGGAAAACTTTATCGATTTATTACAAAATAAGGAATTACCCGCTTATAAACGAAAACAAATCATCGAGGAACAAATCATTAATTTTGGATATGACAATAACTATGATGTGATGGCAGGACCGGCGTCAAGGCAGGGCCCAACGTTACCATTGAATAGTGAACGCACCCATCATTTAGAGTGGTATGTTGACAATAATGCAGGGAAAGACTCGCACTATTACCGAGCAGTGAATCAATTGGCGTATGCTTATGCGAAACAAGGTGATAGGAACCAGGGAATCCAATTATTATCAGATACTGCGGAGAAATTGAACGTGACACACGATGACTATTGGCAGTTATATAAAACAGAGGTTGAGCTGTTAGCGAATCTCAATCCAGATCAAGCCATACAAATGATCGATAAGGCACTAGAATATAACCAGTTGGCTGCAGATTTCACTGAAATAAAAGTAAACCTTTTAATTAATCAGGAAAAATATGCCGATGCCCTCGAGGCGATCAAGCAAACAGATGTAAGCTCAGATCAAATATCGGCGCAGGAAAGGATTTTGGCTGAGTGGCAAGAGGGGGAAGAACTGCATCAAGTGCAAGGCAGCATTACAACTTCTGATGGTACTCCTGTCCCGTTTGCGAAAGTATACTTGCGGTTGCCAAATACGATTAACCATAGTGTGATCGAGCGTCAGGAAAGGCATTATACCGAGACAGATCAAGATGGTAATTTTACGATTGCAGGGGTGCCAAAAGGTTACTATCAAACCTATATCGGCATTGATATCCAACAAATCGATGGCTACCAGTGGCCGGTGGAAACAGATGATTGGATAAAAGTTGACGGGGATATGACAAATGCGATTACTTTTCAGCCGCTGATTAAAATAAATGAGCCAAGTAATTATCAGAAACTGACTGAAGATCAAGTAACGTTTTCTTGGGAACCTGTAGAAGGTGCTGCTTATTATCGGTTAGGGTTTGGAGTGGAATATGAAAATGGTTCTACATCAAGTCCAATGATGCAACGGTTTGAAGATAATCAAGTGACATTGCCAGTGGAGCAGATTTATTCGCATGGAACAGGGGTGAGATATGACGAGAATGATGAAGGAGAGTTAGTGGTTATTCCTGAATCATTGCTGGCATATGCTAATCCAAATGGAGACTACTTTTGGTATGTAGAGGCTTTTGATGAAGAAGGAGATCTACTTACAGCAAGTAATGGTTTCAGGTTGTCCGAACAATCGATGGGTAATGTACCATATTTTCAGTTACAACATAGACAGCTGATCGAAGCGGATCAAATTTTGCTCGAAGGTAATCTGGAAGAAGCGTTGGAAACATACCAAGAGAATCTTAAGAATAACCCAGATAATCTTCACGCATTGCGAATGGTGGAACGGATTTTGCTATATGGAGATCGAGAAAATACATCCCACCAATATGCGCGTAAGCAAGCGATGCCATACACAAAAAAATTAGCCGAGATGACGGAAAATAATGATACATCAACCCCTGATTATTGGTTTGATTTGGCTACAACAGCATTTGAACAAGAAGATTGGGAGCCTTACTTTGACTATTATCAAAAAGGGGTAAACCTCCTAGACGGGCCAGTGGATTCCTATAGTAAAAGTAATTATGCAATAGCTTTAATGAAAAATGGTCAGTTGCAGAAGGTTGATCAGTTATTTGAAGAAATAATGGAAGCGGATGGAAGCAATCGATATATGCCACCATGGACAGCACTTCGTCTATACCAAACAAATGATTTTCAGCAGGCACAACAGTTGGCCAGCGAATACCGAAGATTAGGCTATCAAGACAACGCAGATTGGTCGCAACTGATTCAATCAATGGAAAAACAAGTGCTAGCAGACCCGCAGAAGAAGAAACAAGTTGAACAAGGATTAGAGCTATATGTGAAAGGAAACCAGCACCAGCTAGACCAATGGTTAGAGGGAGAAGCGGAAGGTAGTATTAAATCTTATTTTAGTAAATTGAATGATCTTTAGAGGTGAAGAGAAACGAGCATGGTGAGGCCATCACCATGCTCGTTTCGTATTTTTTAAAATAAACGTGCAATTAAACCTAATACGACTAATAGTATAATAATAGTCCAAATAGCTGGACGAGCGTATTTTTTAATGGAAAATCTTTTTTTATTCCACCGGTTTGGGTCAAATTGAATCGAATCATCATTTCTTGGAGCCCTTCGGTTACGCCAAATTGAAAAGGGCTGTACATTCCTTAGTATAATTGGTCCTAATGCTACGCCACCAATAAAACCAAATAAGTGTCCAAAGATGTTCACACCAGAACGCAAGAATGTCATGACAAGCCCAATAATGACGATCGTTGAAATGACTTGTGCATTGGCTTGATCGATGAGGTGTTTTCGAAACACGACCATGAAGATATAAATACCAAATATGCCGAAAATAGCCCCGGATGCGCCAACGTGGGAGTACATCGTTGATTCCGTGAAATATGTTAACAAATTAGCGAATACACCCGTGAAAAGGTAGGCGAAAATAAATTTAGTTTTTCCTAGCATTTGTTCTAAAGCAGGTCCAAATAAAACAAGGGAAAACGAATTAAACAGTACATGCATCACACCGTTAGGATCGTGTATGAAAATTGGTGTGACAAGTCGCCAATACTCACCCTGACTAATCCAAAAGTTAACCCCAACACCCCACTGGAATAAAGGACCGCCTATAGCGGGGAACAAAAAGACGAGTAACCAAATACTGAGTTGAATCGCTATAATGGTTGTAACTACAGGGTAAAATCGAGTGAAATCTCTAAAATTCTCCGTTCGTATAAACATAGTGATCTCCTTTAAAGTAATTTCTTATAAATTATAATACGCTACCTATCTGTATATTCTCAAATAGGAATAGCTTATGTTAGAAAAGTGCTTTTGTATTAGGCTATACTATAGATAGAAAAGTTAAAAAGGTTGGTTAATCAATGATAAAAGGAATAGGAATTGATATTGTAGAAATTGATAGAATAAAAAATTCGATAAAAAAAAATACTCGTTTTATCAATAGAATTTTAACAGATAAAGAGAAAGAAATATATACAAGTATAAAGACAGAAGTGAGAAAGTTAGAATTTGTAGCAGGCAGGTTTGCGGCTAAAGAAGCCTATGCGAAAGCAAATGGTACAGGGATTGGGAAGTTAAGTTTTAAAGATATTGAAGTGTCGAATGATGACCAAGGTGCACCAAAAATATTCGTGAGTGAGCAACAAGACCAGCACGTTTTCGTATCTATTTCCCATAGTGAAGCATATGCCGTTGCTCAAGTTGTGATTGAGAGTAGTAGGTAACTTGAATGTTGCTAGTTATTGCGCAATAGCTATATACTACGCAGTAATATTAAACTGGTTTCATGGTTTAGAGCCGATTCGGTGCACATTTAGCTCGTAATCGTGAACTGGTTTCAAACTTTAGCCCAGATCAAAGGCTGAGACGTGGCCCATACGAGACGGATTATTCTGCTAAAGCGACCTCATAGCTTTTTTCAATTAGCGTAAACAAGAAGTTAAAGTTATTGCGCATAAATAGCTAATATACAATTAAAAGAAAATAATGTTAATACAATCCTTTTTTATCTAAAAAATGATTAATTTTATAGCTTGTCATGGCTAGTCTGCATAATCAGATAGTTTGTCTCATATATTCTAGTGCGGGTAGGAGGGAACAGAATGCACATTGTCACCGCAAACGAAATGTACGAAATTGATCGATATACGATCGAACAATTAGGAATGGATGGAAAAATCCTAATGGAGAATGCAGGTAGGGAGATTACGAAAGAAATAATACCACTAGTTAGCGATCGAGATCGGATCCTGATACTCGTTGGTAGCGGCAATAATGGTGGAGATGGTTTTGTTGTTGCTAGAACCTTACGAAATCTTGGGTATCACCCGTTTGTTTTGCAACTTGTAACAAATGAAAAAATTAAAGGCGATGCTGCTTACCATAAACAATTGTTTTGCAATTTTGGTGGAAGTGTCGAGATACTCCAAAATGTAGATGAGATTCATAGGTATATAACAAATGCCGATGTTATTGTGGATGCTATCTTAGGTATTGGGGTTACTGGTAATTTACGATCACCAATTGATCAAGTCGTACAAGCCATTAATGACTCTGAGAAACGGACCATTTCAGTTGATATTCCAAGTGGTGTACCAGCTGATGAAGGAGTTGAAGTGTTTGATGGTGTGAAGGCTGATTACACGATTGTTGTGGATAGGCCAAAAATAAGCGCGTTTCTAACACATTGTGCTAAATATTATGGCGAGTGGAAGGTTGTAGACATTGGTTTACCTCCTAGTATATCATCCACTGTTAAGACGTGGATGAAGGCTGATGTGCAAGCAACTCTTCCAAAACGTAATAAATATGCACATAAGGGAAATCATGGAAAAGGTTTGATCGTTGGCGGATCAATAGAAATGCCAGGTTCCATCGCAATGACAGCATCAGCGGCCTTACGTTCAGGTTCTGGTCTACTAACGGTTGCTTCGGTTAAGGGAAATATACCATCCATTGCTATGCGTTGTGCGGAAGCTACTTATCGTCCCTTGAAAAGTCAACAAGGTGCAGTAGTTAATCAAGAAGTTGATCTTTTTGGGTTTGATGCGATCGCAATAGGCATGGGAATGGGGCGTGATCCGAATACAGCTATATTTACAAAGAAGGTCGTAGCAGAAGCGGAAATGCCTGTTCTGATCGATGCAGATGGTCTTCATCATATCAAAGAAGATTTATCAATTCTCACAGATCGAAGTTATCCAACCGTATTAACTCCACACCTTGGAGAAATGGCAATGTTAACAGAGAGATCGGTTAAGGAGATTATGAATCGTCCGTTTGCAATTGCCAAACAGTTTGCCTGTCAACATCAAATCTACCTTGTGCTTAAAGGTGCTTTCACCATTGTTACAGACCCATCAGGACAGCAATGGGTGAATACAACTGGAAATGCAGGTTTAGCTAAAGGTGGAAGTGGAGATGTATTGTCAGGAATACTATTGGCAATGATGATGCAAGGAACAAAGGTACAAGTTGCATTGTCAAACGGTTGCTATCTTCATGGGGCATCTGCTGATCATTTGGTAGAAAACCACCATTCCCAACGTGATTTGCTTGCGACAGATGTCGTTCAGGGGTTAACTTCTGTGTTTCGTACATTTTCGTAGATTCATCGTGCATGCGTTCCCTTTGTCCTTTGAAACGAGACAAAGGAGTTGTGACCATGAGAAAATATTTCAGCTTAGGAATCATTACCCTATTGGTTCTTGTCTTAGCTGCATGTGGGGAAAAATCAAAAGAAGATGTAGTGAATAAGTTACAAGAAAATGTGGAGAACATGAGTGGCTATCAGGCTCAAGCAACAATGAGTTTGCAAACTGGCGAGGAGAGTCAAACATTCACGATTGACATCGCACATCAGAAGGAAGACTATTATCGCGTGTTATTGAAGAATGAAAATGATGAAGAAGGAAGTCAAATCATTCTTCGAAATGATGAGGGTGTATTTGTGTTAACACCAGCATTAAACAAAAGCTTTAAGTTCCAAAGTGAATGGCCACAAAACAGTAGCCAACCATATTTGTATCAGTCGTTAGTTAATGATGTGATTAGTGATTCAGAATCCAGCTTTAATACAACCGAAAATCATTATGTCTTTGAAACGAAGACAAATTATCAGAACAACAATAATTTACCATATCAAGAACTGTATTTTGATAAGAAATCCTATGCGCCAGTGATGGTAAAAGTTTTAGATAAAGATAAAAATCCTTTAGTAGAAGTTGACTTTTCTCAATTTGAATTAGATCCTGAGTTTGCAGAGGATACGTTCGAAATTGAAAACAACATGACAAGTAGTCTGTTTGGTATTCCAGTTATGGCCGAAGAAGAGGAAACTGAATCGAATCAAGACTTCTCTGTTTTATACCCAACCGAAAAAATGGGTGCGGAGCTAGCAGAATCTAAAGAGGTAAATTTAGAAAATGGGAAACGTGTAACATTGACTTATGAAGGGGAAAGACATTTCACACTTGTTCAAGAGCGGGTGGATGCGTACCCTACTACTGCTGCTAGTCCAAAAACAGTTGCAGAGGCGGAACCAGTAAGTATAGATGGTACGATGGGTGCGTTAACAGACAAATCACTTGAGTGGACGATGGATGGTGTGAATTATTATTTAGCAAGTGAAGAGCTAACAAAAGAAGAAATGCTTGAAGTAGCTGGTTCTGTTGAGGCACAGGCAGCTAAATAGTATAATTTGAGCAGGCTCCGCCATAGGGTCTGCTTTTATTTTTTTTTAAAATTTACTATTTTGTCACAAAAACTATACAGTGCCTAATAGTCGGTCATTACCAGGCTGGTATAGGGATCCAGTAAACTAGCTGGTAAGAGAAAGACCGCCCAGATAACGTAAGAAAGAGGTCCATGTTGCACTAGTAAAGCAAATCACAACAAATCTTGCCTTAACCTGCACTTATCTATTAAAATAAAAGGATTAAAAATTCATAACAACACCTGAGAAAACACTGGGAGGTGATTCGCTTGAAAAAGTCTTATCGGGATTCATGGGTAGAGATTGATTTGAACAACATACAATATAACATTGAACAATTACGACATCGCCTCTCTCATCATACGAACATTTATGCTGTGGTTAAAGCAAATGCCTATGGTCATGGCGATGTTGAAGTAGCGAAAGCGGCAATACAGGCAGGGGCTTCAAGGTTAGCCGTTGCTTTACTAGATGAAGCTGTTAAACTTCGTGATCATGGCATAACTGTTCCAATATTAGTAATGGGATGGGTTCACCCAGAAGATGTGTCTGTTGCCGCAGATAATGATATCACTATTACTTTTTTTCAAAAAGAATGGCTGGAGCAGGTAATGCAATTGGAGTTTAGTGGCCGGTTAAAATTGCACATGAAATGGGATACTGGCATGGGGAGAATTGGATTGAGAGATGAGAAGGAGTTAACAGAGCTTCTACAACTTTTGAATGAACCACGATTTTACCTAGAAGGAATTTTTACCCATTTTGCGACTGCTGATGAAACGGATTTAAACTACTTTCGTGACCAACAAGCTCGTTTTGAACAGCTGTACCAAGTGTTTCGGGCTAATTGGAATCAACCGGTCATTTTTCACACTGGTAATAGTGCGGCAAGCATGCGTTTTCCGGATGTAATGCAGCATTATGTTCGGTTTGGTATAAGTATGTATGGTTTATATCCGTCCCAAATAGTCAAACAGGAAAAGCCAATTGATTTAAAACCGGCTTTTTCGCTTCATAGTAGGTTAATACATGTGAAGAAACTCCCTAAAGGAGAATCGATTAGTTATGGTGCAACCTATACAACACAAGAGGATGAGTGGACCGGAACCGTTCCACTAGGTTACGCAGATGGAATCAGAAGGAAGTTGCAAGGTACTGATGTATTAATTGGGGGCCAGCGGGCAGAAATTGTTGGTAAGATTTGTATGGACCAATTTATGATTCGATTGAGCAAACCTTACCCTGTAGGTACGAAGGTTACAGTGATAGGTACTCAAGCTGATCAAGAGATCACTATGGATGAACTAGCCAGTCACCTAGACACCATTAATTACGAAATAGCTTGCATGATTAGTGATCGTGTGCCAAGATATTATATCCCTGCTGTAAACGAAAAAAACACGCATGTATGATGTGTTTTTTGCATAAAATGGATGTTGTTGTAAAGAATGATAAAGGAATTTTTTCTTATTATTAGTTAATTCATACAGGTGTGAAATGAAAAATTGCTAAAGCCAAGTTTTTCTAACAAAAACTTAGCGATAGCCTTTGCAATGCATGGTTGGGAATGGTATGATATTAGTGGATATTTAAAAGGGCTTGTTTTATAGTTGTTAGATGGTGGAGGTGTATGGTTGTGTCAGAGAGCTTACAAGAGATAGTTGTTAGGCTACCAAAAAACCTACTAAATGAGGTGGACGGTTTAATGCAAAAAGAGAACAGTGATCTGAGCGACTTTATTTGTCAAGCAACAAAATCATATTTGCGCGAGAAGAAAAAAAGACATATTCGTGAATCGATGCAAAGAGGCTATATGGAAATGGCTAAAATAAATCTCAACATTGCTTCAGAAGCTTTTCAAGCTGAAGAGGAGGCAGAAAACACCCTAGAGCGATTAGTGAGCGGGGTGTAACTATTGATTGTTAAACGTGGCGAGGTTTATTTCGCCGATCTTTCCCCTGTCGTCGGTTCTGAACAGGGGGGCGTTCGTCCAGTATTGGTTTTGCAAAATGATATTGGTAATCGTTTTAGCCCAACGGTTATTGTTGCAGCCATTACCGCGCAAATACAAAAGGCAAAATTGCCAACACATGTTGAAATTGATGCGCAAAAATATGGTTTTGAAAGAGATTCTGTCATTCTGTTAGAACAAATTAGAACGATCGACAAACAACGATTAACAGATAAAATCACACAATTAGATAACTATAAGATGGAAAACATTAATAAAGCATTAGAAATTAGTTTAGGTTTAACTGATTTTTAATGCTTTACATAACAACGTACGGTTCATAAATAAAAATGCTAAAAAAGCCCTTGTCATCAGTCGTGACAGGGCTTTTTTAGTTTAATTATTTGCTTGTCATTCGGAAAAATGTGACAATAGATAGAAACTATCAGTTGGTGGTGGACGATATGGATGAAAAGCTAAGAGAAATTGTCTTAGAGCATAGCGATACAATTGTAAAAAAGTGGTTGGTGGAAGTTTCAAGTGAACGAATGAATGACTATCCTTCCGCAATTTCAAATGAATTATTTGAAAGTACGAATCGAGAATTTGTAAATGTCATTTTTACTAGTGTTGACCAACAAGAAATCACTTCTGAATTAGGTGACTTTTCTGAACGGTTAATTAAATTAGGGTGGCCGTTAAGCTATTTAACAGATGGATTGCAAGCGTTTAGAAGGGTTACGATTGACTTTCTTTTAACCCGTTCAGAAAAAGTAGACACGGATCAGTTTGCATCCGTATTGGATATGGTCGATAGCTGGGTTGACCCAATTATTAATCAGCTTGTAAATGAATACTCTGGTAATTGGGAGCATACGCTTTCCATGCAGCAAACTGCATTAAAGGAACTGTCAGCCCCATTAATCCCGGTAATGGACAATATTACTATTATGCCATTAGTGGGAACGATTGATACGGAAAGAGCTAAATTAATCATGGAAAACTTATTAGATGGGGTTATTAAACATAATGCCGAGGTTGTTCTAATGGATATCACAGGTGTACCTGTTGTGGATACCATGGTGGCTCATCATATTATTCAAGCAGCTGAAGCTGTTAGATTAATAGGTTCTCAGTGTATCTTGGTTGGAATTCGCCCTGAAATTGCTCAAACCATTGTGAATTTAGGAATTGATTTAAGAAAATTCCCTACCAAGAGTTCCTTGCAAAAAGGGTTCCAAACGGCACTAGAATTAACAAATCGAAAAATTGTTTACACAAAGAAAGATGATGATATTGAAAACTTATTAGATTCTCTAGATGGGGAGTGAGGACTTGCGAATACCTATTTTAAAACTACACAATTATCTTCTTATCTCGATTCAAATTGATTTAGATGATAAAACAGCAATCCAATTTCAAGAGGATCTACTTAACAAAATTCATAGCAGTGGGGCTACAGGGGTTGTGATTGATCTAACTTCTGTCGATATTATTGATTCATTTATCGCAAAGGTTCTCGGAGATGTTGTGTCCATGTCGGATTTAATGGGGGCGAAGGTTGTTCTAACGGGTATTCAGCCTGCAGTTGCAATGACACTAATTGACTTAGGCATTCATTTGCAGGATGTACCAACAGCGTTAGATTTAGAGCAAGGATTAATTAAACTACGCCAGGAATTGGAGGATTAAATGATGAACTTCCAATCCTGTGTTGATATAAAAAAAGAATGGGATATTGTAGGGGCAAGGCAACTTGGTAGAGAACGTGCCAAAGCGATAGGGTTTGGTACCGTAGATCAAGCGAGAATTGCTACAGCAATTTCCGAGCTGGCTCGTAATATTTATTTATATGCTGGTAGTGGTGTTATTTGTTTCGAAACGATTGACGAAATCGATCGTAAAGGTATTTGTATTATAGCGGAAGATAATGGGCCAGGGATTCATGATATAAGTAAAGTGATGGAAGATGGTTTTTCCACATCTGGAGGATTAGGTGCAGGTTTGCCTGGTGTGAAACGATTGATGGATCAGTTTGATATCGTATCAGACCAGGAACAAGGAACAAAAATCCGAACAGTAAAGTGGGTCCCTCAGAGGAGGTTTTAGATTGAATGGAAAATTATCGTTACTATTTAAAGCGCTATATCGATACACAAGATGAATCAGCACTTTATCAAGCAGAACAACTTAGTAAATTGTACATTCAAAATAAAATTTCCCCAGAAGAAATTATTAATAAACATATTCAGGCATTAAAAGATTTATTTCCACACCTACCGAAGGAAATTGACTTATCGATGAACTTTTTATTAGAAACGATGATTTCTTATGGATTAGCTTATCAAGAACACCAATCGATGCGAAAGCAACAATTGTCGTTGCGCTCAGAGATGGAATTAGCAGCTAATATGCAACAAACGCTGTTATTAACGGAAACACCAAATATAAAGGGATTAGATATTGGTGCCGTTAGTGTTCCGGCAAAACAGTTAAATGGTGATTATTATCATTTTTCTACAGATAAAAATGGTCGGTTTGGGGTGGCGATTGCGGATGTAATTGGGAAAGGGATGCCAGCTGCGCTTGCTATGTCGATGATTAAGTACTCGGTTGATAGTTTTTCCGATCATCATCCTAAGCCAAGTTCATTGTTAGAAAAATTGAACCGAGTTGTAGAGAATAATGTGGAACCGGGTATGTTCATTACGATGTTGTATGGATTATACAATCCAATTACGGAAAAATTCATGTATGCAACAGCAGGGCATGAACCAGGGTTTTTCTATGATGCAACCAAAAATGAATTTACAGAAATTGAAGGTAGAGGGCTTGTTTTAGGTGTGTCTGACGATACGACTTATCAAGAGTATGAGCTTGCATTACAAGATGGCGACATCATTTTTCTGTTAACAGATGGTGTTACAGAATGTCGGATTGGGGATCGTTTTATTGAACGTCAAGAAGTGTTAGAAGTGATTAAACATTATATGCACTTACCAGCACAAACTTTAGTAGAGAAAGTTTATAAACATTTTGAACGTTTACAGGAGTTTCAATTACGAGATGATTTTACCCTGATAATGATTCGTAAACAGGTTTGATGATTAAGATAAACGGGTAGATGTAATGTACATATGACAAACTTTGATGGAGGGGAAAATGTAATATGAACCTAGATATAAAAACGACTGAAATTGGTGCGTCACATTATATTGTTTCCCTTTTCGGTGAAATTGATGCCTATACAGCTCCACAGTTAAAAGATACTTTATTATCATTGATAGAAAAACAGGGGCAGCTTATAGAGGTTGATTTGCAACAAGTAAACTACATGGATAGCACGGGTTTAGGTGTGTTTATAAGTGCATTAAAATCAACGAAGGAAAATGGTGGAGAGGTACGTTTGATTCATTTGCAAGAAAGAGTGAGGCGCTTGTTTACAATAACTGGACTGGATAGTGTGATCACAATAGATTCGACGGTACGGGGTGGCAATTAATTATGAAATCGTTTGACTTTATTGAAATGAAGGTCCCTGCAAAACCAGATTATGTTGGTGTTGTTCGATTAAGCACGTCTGGAATTGCTAATCGAATGGGGTTTGCATATGATGACTTGGAGGATCTTAAGGTTGCTGTATCAGAGGCAATGACAAATACCGTTACGCATGCCTACGAGGGAAAAGGAGAAGGGGAAGTAACGATTGGCTTTGGGATTTATGAGGATCGCTTAGAAATTATGGTTGCAGATCACGGGGATAGTTTTGATTTAAATGAAGTAAAGGATGAGATCGGACCATATCAACAGTCAGAATCCATTGAAAATTTACGTGAAGGTGGTTTTGGTCTTTTTCTAATTGATGCTCTAATGGATAAGTTAGAAATAAAAAATGATTCAGGAGTAATTGTGTTAATGACAAAGTTCCTTCACGGATCAGAGGTGGGATTAGATGACGACCAAATCTCAACCACACAATAGACGTGAGGATGAGGTTTATCAATGGATAAGACATCTTCAAACAAATCCTGATGATAAAGTTGTCCAAGAGAAAATCGTGTTAGCTTATCATGAGCTAGTTAAGTCTGTTGCCAAGAAGTATGCGAAAAATCGTATGATTCATGAGGATTTAATCCAAGTAGGTATGTTAGGATTATTAGCGGCAATTAGAAGATATGATCCTAGCCTAGGTAAATCGTTTGAATCATTTGCGATTCCAACCATCATTGGTGAAATTAAGCGATTTATTCGTGATAAGACATGGAGTGTCCATGTACCACGAAGAATTAAAGAGTTGGGACCTAAAATTAAGAAAGCGGTAGAAGAACTCACATTGGAACAACAAAGATCCCCATCGATTCAAGAAATCGCCGATTATTTAGATGTTTCAGAAGAAGATGTTCTAGAAACAATGGAAATGAGTAAAAGCTATAAAGCATTGTCCGTTGATAAAAAAGTGGAAGCTGATGCAGACGGTAGTACCGTTTCTATTTTAGATCTAATCGGTAATCATGATGAAGGATTTGAAAATATTGATAAACAATTGGTATTAGAAAAAGTATTCCCTATTCTAACGGAACGTGAACGGCAAATTTTGATGTGTACCTATTACGACAATAGGAGTCAAAAGGAAACAGGGGAATTGTTAGGAATTTCGCAAATGCATGTTTCAAGGCTACAAAGACGAGCGCTAAGGAAACTGCGAGAAGCCCTGCAAACAGATAGCTCGGGGGTCATAAATTGATGGGAACAGACAATTGTATGGACGTTTCTGTCTATCAAAAGGCAAAAGAGGGAAATTATTATTGTGGTGATAGTTACTTCTTTAAAGAGAAAGAAGATGAATTTATTTGTGCGCTAGCAGACGGACTAGGTAGTGGTGAATATGCGAAAGAATCTTCAGAAGCCGTAATGGAAATGATTGAGCAAAATCCTGAAATGTCTGTTAAACAGTTAATGAAACAAGCGCAAAAAGTATTAATTGGAAAAAGGGGCGTAGTTCTCGGTATTCTGAAAATTAACTTTCATGCGAACAACTTCTCTTTCTCTTCGGTAGGAAATATCGGTCTGATGACGATCACATCCAACTGTAAAAAACAGCGGAATATACCTAATGCTGGTTATCTTGGGGGGTATGAACGTCCCGTTAAGGTTTTAGAAGGTGCTATTTCTGATGGCATGATGTTCCTTATGTTTTCCGACGGTGTTCGGTCGAGTGATTTATCTTCTACATATCTTTATGGAAAAGATGTTCAAACGATTACGAGTAAATTTCCCATCCAAGACGATCGGCCTACAGATGACACTACATTGATTGCAATGAAATACAAGAAATGAAGAATAATTCGAACGTGGTATAAAAACACCGAAAGCTCTTATTCTGAGGAATAGGGCTTTTTATTTTGCTAACATTTTAGGAAAAAATGATATAGTTTGATAAAATAGAGTAGAGAAGTCGTAAGGAGGATAAATACGTGAGTGTAGCTACACAAAAACAAGAGTTAATAACCTGGGTAACAAAAGAAACGAAATTAGCAGAGTCTCCTATAAAACAAGTCATTACATTATTAGAAGAAGGTAATACAGTTCCATTTATAGCTAGGTATCGTAAGGAGCAAACGGGTGGTCTTGATGAAGTACAAATTAAAACCATTCAAGAAAAATGGGAGTATGCCCAACATTTATCAGACAGAAAACAAGAAGTTATCCGATTAATTGAAGAACAAGGAAAGTTAACACCAGAATTAAAATTAGAAATTGAACAAGCCAAAAAGCTGCAAAAAGTGGAGGATTTGTATCGTCCATATAAGCAAAAAAGAAGAACTCGAGCAACGATTGCCAAAGAAAAAGGTCTAGAGCCTTTAGCTCAGTTAGTTTGGGAACAAGAAATTCAAGAACTTGACCAAGAAGCAAAAAGCTATCTGTCGGAGGAACAAGAATTAACGACGATTGAAGATGTGCTAGCTGGTGTCAATGACATTATTGCGGAGTGGATTTCAGATGATCCAACTTATCGAGATTACATAAGAGATAAAACATTTAAGCAGGGATCGATTCAATCAGAGGTAAAGAAAAAAGAAGCCGATGAAAAAGGCGTTTATGAAATGTATTATGACTATCAAGAACCAGTAAGGACGATTGTGTCGCACCGAGTGTTGGCTTTGAATCGGGGCGAAAAAGAAGGAATTATAAAAGTGGGTTTAGTACCACCTGCTGAACAGATTTTGTCTTATTTAAACAAAAAGGTCATCATTGCAAACGCATCTGTAAAAGTGAAGGAATTATTGGAACAAGCAATTGAGGATAGTTATAAACGCCTCATCCAACCCTCAGTTGAAAGAGAAATAAGAAGTGAACTGTCAGATACAGCTGAGGAGCAAGCGATTGATGTATTTTCTAAAAACCTTAAGAATCTACTTTTACAGCCACCATTGAAAGGTCGGACTGTTTTAGGTGTTGATCCTGCTTTCCGTACTGGGTGTAAGCTAGCTGTCATTGATGAAACAGGGAAGGTCCATGCGATTAATGTTATCTACCCAACTGCACCCAAACATGATGTCAAAGGTGCAGAAAAGGTCATCCTGCAGTTAATGAAGGATTTTCCAATTGAATTAATCGCAATCGGTAATGGTACAGCTTCAAGAGAGACGGAGCAATTTATCGCGGATATGATTAACAATCACAATCTTAATGTTTCCTATATGATTGTGAATGAAGCGGGGGCAAGTGTCTATTCTGCGTCCAAATTAGCGAGAGAGGAATTTCCGGATTTACAAGTAGAGGAAAGAAGTGCGGTTTCGATTGCTCGCCGTGTTCAAGATCCATTGGCTGAGTTGGTTAAAATTGATCCGAAATCCATCGGTGTTGGGCAGTATCAACACGATGTCACGCAGAAAAAGTTAAATGAATCCCTAACATTTGTGGTTGAAACAGCGGTTAACCAAGTAGGGGTAAATGTAAATACTGCTTCAGCATCCTTGCTTCAGTATGTATCAGGTCTAAGTAAGACGGTAGCAAATAACGTTATTAAACAAAGAAATGAAGAAGGTAAATTTACAACACGTACCCAGTTAAAGAAGATACCTCGATTAGGAAACAAAACGTATGAACAAAGTATTGGGTTCTTAAGAGTGCTAGATGGTAATGAACCATTGGATCGTACTCCAATTCACCCTGAAAGTTACAAGGCGACGAAAGCGCTGTTGAAAATGATTGATTGTACTACAGATGATTTGGGTACGGAAACATTACAACAAAAAATCAACAGTATATCGATTAAAGATACAGCTGCAGAACTAGATATAGGTGAACTGACTTTGGAGGATATCATGAAAGCATTAGTTAGTCCCGAACGTGATCCGCGTGACGATTTACCAAAGCCTTTGTTAAAACAAAATGTACTAGCGATGGAAGATTTGCAGCAAGGAATGGAATTACAAGGAACGGTGCGTAATGTAGTTGATTTTGGAGTGTTTGTTGACATAGGAGTTAAGCAAGATGGTTTGGTTCATATTTCAAAGATGTCGAATAACTTTGTGAAACACCCAATGGACATTGCATCTGTGGGGGATGTTGTAACCGTGTGGGTGGATGATGTCGACATCCAAAAACAACGAATCGCGTTAACGATGGTCCAACAGTAATAAAACAAACAAAAATACCAGCTGTTGTCTGGTATTTTTGTTTGGTCATGATTTGAAAGTAGGCGTTATTGAATTAACGTTAGTTAAACTTGTAAAAGAAACTTCTTTACAGCTTCAAGATAATAATGTTTAAGGAATGCTTATAGGAAATGAGTGATTAGTGCGTGTCTATTTATTTACTACAATAAAAAAACCAACATTGATTTAGTAGTTTGATTTGATATAAATCTTTTGTATGGAACGCCTCAGCCATTTGCTTTTTAAACCATGAAGGCATTGTCTGAACCTCCTTGACAAATGGTTAAACTAAAAATAGTATTATTTTCTATCATGGTTATTGTATAAAATGTATATCTGTTAGTTTTCTCCCGGTACAACCGCCTGTAAGACTCCCGCGTCAAAACTTGAAATGAAACGTAGATGTTTAAGTGGGAGTGAACATTCACTTACGCCCAATCAGATCAGGCTAATACGTAGTGGAAGATCCCCTTTGAGTGAAGTTTTACTTTATATATGTAGTATATGCGACTAGTTGTGGAGGTGTGAAGCTTTATGTCGATCATGACACAAGCGGAATTAGAAGAATTAGTCAATCAGCTTTCCTTGTCATTTTTTAATAAACCATTTGTTGATGATGTTGCTTTTAACTTTCGTTTAAGAACAACAGGTGGAAGGTATATTCCAAATCAAAGAAAAATTGAGTTAAATCCTAAATATCTTGATGAATTAGATTATGATGAATTTTGTGGTATTATTAAACATGAATTATGTCATTATCATCTGCATATAGAAGGGAAAGGCTACAACCATCGAGACAAAGATTTTAGAGAACTCTTACGAAAGACAGGTTCACCAAGATTTTGTAGTCCATTACCATCCATGGAAAAGCAGGTGAAATATCAATATAAATGTTTAGACTGTGGTCATGTCTATCATAGAGTGCGAATTGTTAATACGCAAAAATACCGCTGTGGTAAATGTAGAGGTAAACTAAAGAAAATAAAACCGTAAACCTTAATGTTAAAATAGGGAATGAAAAAGTAAAAAAGTGTTGACGAAGTAAAAAATCCATGTTAAGTTATATAAGCGTTTGAAAAACACATTATTAAATTATGTTAATAAAGAATTAAATATGATATAAAAACACGAAAAAAACATTTGACATAATTCATTAGATGTTGTAAGATATTAATCGTCGTTGATAATTCATATTGATCCACCGTAGCTCAGTGGTAGAGCAATCGGCTGTTAACCGATTGGTCGTAGGTTCGAATCCTACCGGTGGAGCCATTGGAGAAGTACCCAAGTGGCTGAAGGGGCGCCCCTGCTAAGGGTGTAGGTCGCGTAAGCGGCGCGAGGGTTCAAATCCCTCCTTCTCCGCCATTATTAAATGGCCCGTTGGTCAAGTGGTTAAGACACCGCCCTTTCACGGCGGTAACACGGGTTCGAATCCCGTACGGGTCACCATTTTAAATTTTAAAGAAAAGTTTCCGCTTTGCAAAAATGAAAGACATTAATGTTAGTTATATAACTATCGTTAAAAAAGTTGGTCCGGTAGTTCAGTTGGTTAGAATGCCTGCCTGTCACGCAGGAGGTCGCGGGTTCGAGTCCCGTCCGGACCGCCATTTTCATTGGGCTATAGCCAAGCGGTAAGGCAACGGTTTTTGGTACCGTCATGCGCTGGTTCGAATCCAGCTAGCCCAGCCACTTTTATACTATCTATTACAACTGTATGATAGTATAATGATGACTAGGAACCTCTTTCGTGAAATGAAACAGAGGAAAACCTAGTTTTATTTATGCTTTTTGAAAGCGAAGATGGTTGAACTATAACATGAGCCATTAGCTCAGTTGGTAGAGCATCTGACTTTTAATCAGAGGGTCGGAGGTTCGAATCCTCCATGGCTCATCATCACTTTAGCGGGTGTGGCGGAATTGGCAGACGCGCTAGACTTAGGATCTAGTGTCTTCGGACGTGGGGGTTCAACTCCCTCCACCCGCACCATAAGAATGCGGTCGTGGCGGAATGGCAGACGCGCTAGGTTGAGGGCCTAGTGGGAGTTTATCCCGTGGAGGTTCAAGTCCTCTCGACCGCACCAAAAAAGTATTGACGAAGTGATTGTTATGTGTTACATTAATAGATGTCGCTTTGATGAGCGCCCGTAGCTCAATTGGATAGAGCGTTTGACTACGGATCAAGAGGTTAGGGGTTCGACTCCTCTCGGGCGCGCCAATTACGGGAAGTAGCTCAGCTTGGTAGAGCACTTGGTTTGGGACCAAGGGGTCGCAGGTTCGAATCCTGTCTTCCCGACCATTAATATTTTAATGAATATGCGGGTGTAGTTTAGTGGTAAAACCTCAGCCTTCCAAGCTGATGTCGAGGGTTCGATTCCCTTCACCCGCTCCATTATATAATGGGCCTGTAGCTCAGTTGGTTAGAGCGCACGCCTGATAAGCGTGAGGTCGGTGGTTCAAGTCCACTCAGGCCCACCATTGATCTTTGAAAACTGAACAAAACAACCAGTATGAAACAGATCAGGTAAGACGTTTCATTTAATTGAAACGATTAACCTTGAATCAATTTTTAAAAGCTAGTTTTTGAAACGAGCAAGCAAGCTCATTATTTTATGGAGAGTTTGATCTTGGCTCAGGACGAACGCTGGCGGCGTGCCTAATACATGCAAGTCGAGCGCGGGAAGCAAGCCTTCACCCTCCGGGGTGTGAGCTTGTGGAACGAGCGGCGGACGGGTGAGTAACACGTGGGCAACCTGCCTGTAAGATTGGGATAACTCGCGGAAACGTGAGCTAATACCAGATAATACTTTTGTTCACATGAATGAAAGTTGAAAGATGGCTTCTGCTATCACTTACAGATGGGCCCGCGGCGCATTAGCTAGTTGGTAGGGTAATGGCCTACCAAGGCAACGATGCGTAGCCGACCTGAGAGGGTGATCGGCC
>NZ_SZNM01000011.1 GCF_005870085.1 Aquibacillus sediminis
GATGTATGAAAAATCCCTAAATACGCAGAATCTAGAGAAAATGCGCTAGATGATGTATGAAAAATCCCTAAATGCGCAGAATCTAGAGAAAATGCGCTGGATGATGTATGAAAAATCCCTAAATACGCAGAATCTAGAGAAAATGCGCTAGATGATGTATGAAAAATCCCTAAATGCGCAGAATCTAGAGAAAATGCGCTGGATGATGTATGAAAAATCCCTAAATACGTGCTATCGAGAAAAATCTAAATACACGTTGTCATGTCAATACAACAATTAAAAAACTATTATAAATTTTACTGCATATAATATAGCTTATGCGCAATACATAGCATTTTTCTATTAACTAGTTTTGGGATAGTATTTTAGCGACCATTGAGCAAACGCTGTATGGGGTCAACACCTACAGCATAGTTCAAAATTTTACCATTTTTTATATGTATGATCGTTGGTGTTCCTGTTATTTCTAACTCATTTGCATCATTTGGTTGTGTGTTTGCATAGGGGGTATTGTGCGCGGCGATAATCTCTCCAGCACGGTTTTTATGGAAGGTCCAATTAACAGTTTTATCCTCTTCAAATCTAGCTAACTTCACATCATGATCTAAACTATCTATACCATTCTCTTCTTTTCCGATCATGATATCATATTCTTTATGATGAGATTCCCAGTCATACCAAGCATCTTGATTGCTTGCTATTTCCATATCTACAAGATAAATAGGAATATCGTGATTCAGTGTAAAATCAATCATATCTGGCTCAACTTGTTGGCAATAGGAACAGGATTGTTGCCAAAAATATACGATATATTCGGTTTGCTCTTGTGTAAAGGTGTCTTGGAAGTTGATTTGTGGAAATTCATTCATTTCACTTAATGTGGAGCTATTGTTGCACGCGATAGCAAAAATACTTACCAAAAGAATTATTAAGAAGGTTAATAAAAACTTTTTCACATAAACTCACTCCATTTTGTAATATTTATGTTCATTATATTGTGAATAGTTTCACGTGTAAACCACTGTTAGAAAAAAGCCTAAGTAAACATCAACAAATAGATTCACTTAGGCCGAGTTGTTAATCAAGTACAGGATTCCTACGGTGTTTCGTTGCTTGTTCGTAAGCATAAGCTAATTCAATTAGTTTTTCTTCTGTAAAAGCTTTTCCTGCAAATGTAAGGCCGACTGGTTTTCCGCTTGAAGTATACCCAGCTGGAATGGTAATGGAAGGATAACCCGCTTTAGCAGCAATTCCTGCACCATGGTTGTTAACAAAAACAAGTGCATCTAACTCATGTTTATCCATTACGGCGTCTATTCCCTCTGATTGTGCCTGGCGAATATCGTTTAACCTTGCCTGAATATAACTTGGTTCCGTTAGAGTTCCACTCGTTTTTTCTGAAGCAGTGAGTAACGTTTGACCATACTTCAACGCTCTTTCAGCATGTTGTTCATTATACTCAATAACCTCCGCTAAGGATTGGACAGGAACCTGGTTCGAAACATTGGCTAGGTATGCATTTAATCCTGTTTTGAATTCGTGAATCATTACATTAATATCATTAGGATCTGCCTGTATTTCTACAGGGTCAAGGATTGTAGCTCCTTGATAGGCAAGGTCCTCCAATGCCATATCAATCAGTTCCGCCTCTTCCTCAGAAAGTCCAGCAAAATAGTTTCGGTCAACACCTAAGGTAGCTCCTTTTAATCCATCTTTGTTTAAAGAGTAACGATAATTCGTTTGTGATTGTTTACTACTTAGACATGTGGCAGGATCTTTATCATCTTGTCCAGTCAATGCGCCTAATACAATCGCTGCATCTGTTACAGTTTTGGCTAATGGTCCTGCAGTATCTTGACTATGGGAAATGGGAATAATTCCACTACGACTAATTAAACCGACAGTTGGTTTTATACCAACTAATGTATTACTACTTGCTGGACTCAAGATCGATCCGCTCGTTTCTGTACCAATGCTTGCTGTCGCAAAACTTGCTGCAACTGCTGCGCCTGGTCCAGAGCTAGAACCACCAACGTCAAATATCCCTGGTCCGTATGGGTTCAGAACTTGTCCTCCTCTTGAACTATAGCCATTCGGCATTCCCATTGTCATAAAGTTAGCCCACTCAGTAAGATTGGCTTTTCCAATTATAATTGCCCCAGCTTCTCGTAGTTTTTCTACTACAAAAGCATCTTCTTTTGCATAGTTGTTTGCTAATGCAATCGAACCGGCACTAGTATGCATATGGTCACCTGTATCAATATTGTCTTTTAATAAAATGGGAATACCATGAAGTGGACCGCGAATTCCTTTTTGCTCTCGTTCTATGTCTAATGCCTCAGCAATATGTAGTGCATCAGGATTTAATTCTGTAATGGCATTTATTGTTGGTCCCTGTTTATCAAAATTTGCAATTCTTTCAAGATAATATTTAGTTAATTGTAGAGCAGATATTTGTTGCTGGTAAAAGGCTTGTTGAATGTCTAGGATCGTATCAAACTTATTAAGTTGCATAGCTTTTCTCCTTGTCATGTAGTTTTGTTATTTTTAAATGTACTTTTCTTATTACATGTATTGCCGTTAAATTGTGTTGATACGATAGCACAAATCAAAAGCAAACACAATCGAGATAGTCTTTACTATTCCTACAGCTGAATTTATTGCATTAACCGAATTGGCTCAATCACATGCAACCAGTACATTTAAAAAAGAGACTGCACCAACAGCCTCTATCCCTTCTCAGTTTGGTTAAAAATATCCTTTTTGCGCCAGTTTCCATATCTGAAATATAAAAATGCAAACATACTACTTATAACAAAACTAATCCCCATTCCATATCCAATACCTTTTTCACCTAAAAGTTGTGACAATAAATACGTCAGTGGATAACGTAATACCCAAAATGAAATAATATTTAAAACAAGCACTTGATACATGGCACCAGATGCCCGAACAATTCCATTTAAGACAAAATTAATGCCTAAGAATGGGTAAAAGAATGCAACAATCATTAAGTACTCTGAACCAAATTGCACGGCATGCTCTTCATCAATAAATAAACGAATACCAAACTCTGCAAACAGAATGATGAGTAATGCAAATAAAATCATAACGGACAAATTGTAGAGCACACCATAGTATGATATTTTATGCACTCGCTCCCACTTATTTACCCCTATGTTTTGACCAGCCATACTATTTACTGCTGTACCTAAGGCGTGAGCTGGAAGCATAAATAAGCTATCTAAACGCTGGGCTGCACTAAATCCAGCAACTACTCCTTCCCCATGAGAAGTAACGACACTCATAATTGCAGCAGAACCTGCTGATATAGATGCCATCTGTAAACCAGCCGGTATCCCTAAATTTAAAATTAATTTGACCTCTTTCCACTTTGGAAGCCGCGGAACCGTAAAAGGTACCATATCGTTTTTTAACACAAAGATCACACCATATAAAAATGCAACTCCCTGTGAACTAATCGTTGCAAGTGCCGCACCATAAATCCCTAAGTCAAAAACGGCAATGAATATCGGATCTAATAGTATATTCAAAAGAACTGCAAGCAAGACAAATTGCATTGGTGTTCGACTATCACCTAACGCCCTTAAGACAGTACCAATAAAGTTATAACCTAATAAGAAAACAATACCTAGCGCATTGATCCTTAAATAGGTACGAGCATCGGCTAACATTGCCTCTGGTGTACCTAGCAAATGTAATAAAGGAGTGGCGGCAAAGAATCCAACCAGCCCCATCACAATTGCCATTACCGTTAAGGTCACAACAAATGCATTTAAATACCTTTTCAATCCTTGTTCATTATCTCTTCCTTTTTGTTGAGACAAAACAGTTAAAGTTGTATTATTTATACCTATTATAAAAGATAACATGGTAAAAATAACGGTGCTCGATACCGCTACAGAGCCTAGTGCATTTGCTCCTAATAAATTACCCACCCATAAACTATCTGCAAATTGATAAGAGACTTGCAACAATTGTGTAAACATGATTGGGCCAGAAAATATAAATAGTTGTTTTAATATATTACCTTCCGTGAAATCCTGTTGCCTTTTCATACACTATTGTCTCCTTATCTAGAAATCTTTCCTCTAAAAATCATCATACCACGTGTTCTTTTTTTAAACATTGAATAAATCTTTACCTACTATAAAAAACATGTTAAATAAACTAACAGTATTGCAGATATTTCCACTTTAATTGTTTACAATTTACTTATAAAAGAAAGGAGGACTTTTATGTCTTATTTAAGGAAAGCTGTGAATCTACAACGAAAATATTTAATAGCTCGTTTAATTCAAGAGGGGATTTATCCGGTTCATAACAAGAAACTATACAGGAAAAGTACCAATGAATTAATCGATGAATACCAACAACTAAGAAATAATAAAAAGCAACAAATCTCTAAGTAAATAACTTCTTCATATTCCCTCTAACCTTTCATTGACTTTACTCCTATAAGTTAGAATAGGCACCTTTTTAAAAATTGGTGCCTTCTTTATGTTTGAATTTACCATTTTTGGAAACAATCTAAATGTAAGCATTTTCAAATGTGAATTTTACTACTTAATAATGGAAGGAAGGGGTTTTATGGCATTTTTAAGAGAAGCAGTAGAACAGCAGAAACAACTACTAATTAACTCTCTAATACAAGAAGGAATTAACACGGAAAAAGTACACAAAAAAACATTAACAGAACTTATTAACGAATATGATCACTTTCATCTAAAAACGAAAAAGAGTAACAATAATGCATTACGTTTCACTCGCTCCATACATATAGCCCAACACAAAAATAAGGCTGACCATTTGCATTAGATCAGCCTTATTTTTTTACGCCCTTATCGTTTATTGCACAACAATCTCTTATAAATGAGCGTTTTTCTTTTATAACAACCTATTTTGCAATTTGAAACATACGACCTTTGGTTCCGTCATCGTTTCAATTGTTGACCTGACCCCTTCTCTTCCAAGACCAGATCCTTTCACTCCTCCGAATGGCATCGCATCAATTCGATAATCACTACTATCATTGACCATGACACCACCTACTTCTAGGTTGTGAATGGAATAATAGGCCTTGTCGATATTTGAGGTAAAGATTCCCGCCTGCAGGCCATAATTCACATCATTCGATTTTTGGACAGCTTCATTTATATCATTTACAGCATAGAGTAAGACTACAGGGCCAAATATCTCTTCTTGCGCAAGTTTAGCCGTTTCTGGAACATCTGTTAAAACAGTTGGATAATAGTAGGATCCGTCTCGTACGCCTCCCGCTTGTAAGGTGGCACCATCTTTTAGTGTCTCATTCACCCAGCTCTCTACACGTTTTGCCTCTTGCTCATTGATCATCGGACCAACATCAGTAGATTCATTCAGTTTGTCTCCCACCTGCAATTCTTTCGTATATTTCTTAAAATCCTCTAAAAATTCTTCGTAGCGCTCACGTTCAATATAAATACGTTGGACACCAATACAATTTTGACCAACAGCTGAGAATGCACCAGACACACAGGACTGAACAGCATCTTGCATGTTAGCATCATTTAACACAATAACTGGTGAATTGGACCCTAACTCCATACTAACTTTCTTTAAACCTGCTTGACTTGCGATTTTTTCTCCAGCCTCTAAGCCCCCTGTAAAAGAAATCATCTTAACGGCTGGATGTTTTACTAGCGTTTTTCCAACTTCCCTGCCAGATCCTGTTATAACTGATAGCATACCAGCTGGTAAGCCCGCATTCATGAACGCTTCTGCAAGCATTAGTGCACTCAGCGGTGTAACGGATGCTGGTTTCACAACAATTGCATTGCCTGATGCAATCGCAGGCCCTACTTTATGAGCGACAAGATTAAGTGGATCATTAAATGGGGTTATTGCCCCAACTACTCCAATTGGAAAACGATAATTGTAGCCGACTCGATTTTCACTGCCTTCATTTTGGTCAAATTGAATCGTTTCCCCATTAATTCTTCTTGCTTCTTCAGCACTAATACGAAGTGTCTGTATCGCTCGCTTTACTTCACCTCGTGCTTCATTAATTGTTTTGCTACCTTCTAGCGCAATTGTTTTTGCATAATCTTCTTTGTTATCCTCCATATAATCTGCCGCTCGTTGAAGTACGCTTATTCGTTCATGTGTTGGCCATGCTCTTGAACGTTGAAACGCCTCTTCCGCTTTTTCAATGGCAAATAGCATATCACTTTTAGATGCTAAAGGAACGGTAGCGATCAACTGATTGTCTTGCGGGTTATGCACCTCAAACGTTTTGTCCGCTCGAATCCATTGTCCTGCAAGTAACATACGTTCTGACCTTGCTTGTAATTGCATCTGTTAGCCCCCCCTTAGGATTTTGTTAGGGCATGTTGCCTTCTAAAAGTAATTATATCTATCAATAAAGAGTACCCTGTTTCGATTAGTCCTGCTCCAGCTCCCGTTAACATGATCGGTCCAGACATATCACATTCGTACAATATTGCATTTGTTGCTCCGCTAACACCTGCCAATGGATCATCTGCATCCAACAATTCAGGTTTGACAGACGCTTCTACTATGCCATTTGTTTTCGTTATTCGTGCTAATAAGCGCCATTTCTTATTTTCTGCTAATGCATCCTTTACCATATCAACTGTCATATCCCGAATTCCTTTACAATAAATATCTTCTGCGGCAATCGGAGTATCCATTAAATAGTTTGATAGGATGGCAGCTTTATACCTAGCATCATAACCTTCGACATCACTGGTAGGATCTGCTTCTGCATACCCAAGTGCTTGCGCTTTTTCAAGGGCAGCTTGGTATGTTTGCCCTTTTTCCATTTCGGTCAAAATGTAATTCGTTGTGCCATTCAAAATTCCTTTTATTTCTTTTATGTCGTTGCCAGCCAGGGTGGTAACAGGCATTCGAAGTGCTGGTGTTCCACTCATCACCGTTCCCTCAAACCCCCAAAATACACCTTTTTCCTTTGCTAAGGAAGCTAATTCATTATAAGCAAGTGCTACAGGCCCCTTATTCGTAGTTACGACACTTTTATTGTTTTCAAAGGCAGTTCGACAGTGGTCTATTGCTGGTTGACCTGTTTTAACATCTGTAAAGGTTACTTCCACAATCATATCGGCGTTAGAATGTTTAATGGTTTCAATACTATTCCAACCCGTTGTTAAACCTTCTTGTGAATAGTTTTCGAGATTTCCTGTCTCCTCCAATACATCTAGTACTTGTTCCATATTTAAACCATCCGGATGATAAATTGACCCTTTCATGACATCTGATACCGCAACAACAACTGGATCAAGGTCATACTTTTTCTTCAAATCCTCCTGTTGTTGAATAAAAAGTTTTGCTAGCGCCTGACCTACCCCTCCGAACCCGATAAATGCTATCTTTGTCGTCACAACCTCACCTCCGCATGAGAATTATCTCTTTAACAAACGATGGGTACACTCTGTCAACAGAGCCACCCCAATTGGTAGTGCATCCTCATTAATTTGGAAATCCGACGTATGCAAACTTCCTGTTGTATCTCCATTCATCGCACAACCTAAGAAAAACATGGCCCCTGGTACTTTTTGTGTAATATGTCCGAAGTCTTCCCCACCCATACCAAATGCTTCATCATAGATTGGCATTTCTGGATACAACTCTTGTGCCGTTTGTCTAAACAATTCCGTTATCTCAGTATCATTCTGTAAAGCTGGTTCACCGTTCTCGATCTCTAACTCGTATTCTCCTCCTAAGGTTTCTGCAATTTGAGCAATTCCATTCAATTCTTCTACCAATTGCTCACGAATCTCAGGTGTATAAGAACGCATCGTACCATTGATTTGTACACAATTGGGGATGACATTAGCTGTATGGCCACCATAAATCTCACCAACACTTATTGTTCCAACATCCAAAGGATTGATCTTTCTACTAATGGTGCTATACAATCCTTGTAACACGTAACTTGCCATCCAAATTGGATCCGTTCCTTGGTGTGGATAGCCTCCGTGGCCACCGGTTCCTTTGATTTTTAAGGAAAAATTATCAATGTTCGCCATACTCGGTCCTTTATGAATTTGTAGTTCACCGGTATTCCGCCATGGACATACATGCAATGCAATCACAGCGTCTAAATCGTTAATCATGCCAGACCTAAGCATATAAGGGGCACCGGTTAATCCATTTTCATCAGTAGCTTCTTCTGCTGGTTGAAAAATGAGTTTAATCGTTCCTTTTATTCTACCTTCCCGATAATCTTCAGCTAATAGTTTTGCAGTTCCTAATAACATGGTAATATGTGCATCATGTCCACACGCATGCATGATACCGGGATGAACAGATGCATATTCCACATCTGTTCGTTCCTGTATTGGTAGTGCATCCATATCCGCTCGAACTCCGATGACAGGTCCTTTTCCCGATGAAAGCGTTGCGACAATGCCATACCCCGCTATCCCTGTTTTAATATCAAAAACTTCTTCTTGTTCTAATATTTCTTGAATAAATTGACTCGTTTTTTTCTCTTCAAAACTTAGTTCAGGATAACGGTGCAAATGTCTTCGCCAATTAACTAGTTCTGATTTAATAAATTCTGTCCGTTTTGTTATCTCCCAATTTTCCGTTTTCAAGGGAATCCCCCCTTCGCTTAACTATTTGCAAACAAATGTTTTGGAAGAGATTGGAATGCCTGTTCTAAGTCATTAATAAGATCATCAACATCCTCTATCCCTGCTGAATAACGAATTAACCCTTCTGGAATCCCCATTGCCGCACGTTCTTCTGGTGTACACTCGACGTGACTTGTCGTACGTGATGGACCAACAACCGTTTCCACTGAACCTAGGTTTGCAGCTTTATTTGCGTATTGTAATTTAGGAAGCAAATGCCTTACTGTATCCACCCCACCTTTAACAGCAAAGCTTAACATACCACCATAATTACTCATCTGCTGCTTCGCAATATCATGGTTTGGATGATCTTCAAGACCTGGATAAAAAACAGATTCGACAACATCTACAGATTTCAAATACTTCGCAATGGTAAGGGCATTCTCACACTGTTTATCAATGCGTAATTTTAATGTTTTCATACCGCGAAGTAATAAATAGGCCGCCATTGGATCTAACGTTGCACCATTGATTTCACGGTAATGATAGATTTTCTCTACTAAATCCTTGCTACCACACACCGCACCACCTAGCGCATCGGCATGGCCGCCAAGGAATTTCGTTGCACTATGAATGACCAAATCTGCACCTAAATCTAGTGGCTGTTGATTAATTGGTGTAGCAAACGTATTATCAACAATCACCAATGCTCCAGCGTCTTTTCCTGCCTTTGCCATTCTTGCAATATCGGTAATTTTTACGGTTGGATTAGTAGGACTTTCCAAATATAATACTTTGCAACCTTTTGCTACCTCTTTTTCAATTGCTTCATGGTCCCCTGTTTCACACAGCACCACTTCTACTTGTTGCTTTGGCAAAAATTCTGTGAAAATTTTATTGGTTCCACCATACGTATCTTTAATAGATACAACTCGATCACCTGGAAATAAAAACGTTGCTAACGTATTGCTTATGGCAGCCATTCCCGTAGAAAAACTTGTCGCAGCCTCTGCCCCTTCTAAAATTCGAATTTTATCCTCAAAGGCCTGAACAGTTGGATTGGTATTTCGACCATAAATGTGCCCATCTTTTTGTCCTGTTGCTACTTTATACCATTCATCCATGTCATCATAGCCAAACGAAACACTGTGAACAACTGGTACTTGAGTAGCTCCAAATGCAAGTTGGTCTCTTTCTCCTGCCCAAATGGATTGAGTAGACTTGTTAATTTCCTTCATGACTATTCCTCCCCTGTATTTATTGGACACATTTGTCCTTATCTCTTAAATAAATCGTATTGAATGGTATCTATTAACTAATAATGCCACCATGATGATTCACATCAATGGGATCTTGAATAATAAGTTCTCGAGGATACTCACAGAACGTTTCGCAGCCTTTTTCTGTCACTCTAAAAGATTCACTAATTTCGATTCCGTAGTCATCAAACCACAGTGCAGGAATTAAGTGGAATGTCATATTCGGTTGCAAGACAGTAGGATCTCCTGTACGAATACTTGCGGTATGCTCTCCCCAGTCTGGTGGATAGTTTAAGCCAACTGAATAACCTAACCTTGATTCTTTTTCTATTCCATATCGTTTTAAGTTTTTTCGCCAAATTGCCTCAATATCACCACATGTCATACCAGGTTTAATCGAATCTAATAGTTCATTTAATCCATCGATCACAATTGGAGTAATCTTCTTAAGCTCTTTAGCCGGCTTTCCAATTGATACGGTTCTTGCTAAAGGAACGTGATACCTTTTATAACAACCAGCAAGTTCAACAATAACGGATTCCCCTTGTTTAAACTTTCTTTCCGTCCAAGTTAAATGTGGTGCACCAGTGTTTTCACCAGAAGGTAAAAATGGAACAATTGCTGGATAATCCCCTCCATATTCATCTGTTCCGGAGATCATCTGATAATAAATTTGAGCTGCGGCATCACATTCTCTAAGTCCTGGTCGAATGGTATCAATCCCTTTATACATTGCTTGATCAGCAATCTTTGCTGCACGTTTCATATATTCAATTTCTTGATCTGATTTAATCAGTCTGACATAATTCACAAGTGAATCGGCACTCTTAAATGTTGCATTAGGCAAGTTTTGCGTTAAACGCTGATAGGCTTTTGCCGAAAAATAATAGTTATCCATCTCTACCCCAATATATCGATTTCCTTGACCAATTTGCTTGAGTATTTCTGCAATAAAATCCATTGGGTGATAAACGGATGATTGAACATAATAATCAGGATATGGAATGATATTTTCATCATAAATCCACGTCGTTGCCTTGGCACCATTGGCATCCATGTAACGACCGATCCAAATTGGTTGTGGCTCATCAATGACAATGATTAACATTTGGTGTACATAAAAAGACCACGCATCATACCCAGATAAATAATTCATATTTGCAGGGTCCGTTACAAGTAAAACTTCAATTCCACTTTCCGCCATTCGTTGCTTCGTCTTACTTATACGGTTTTGATATTCGATAATATCAAAAGGAAGCATCACATCTTCCCCCTTTCCTCTTATTGACTGAATAGTATTACTATTTCTTACTTACATACTATTAAAACGGTGTCAACTTTGTAATGCTCAATCTGTATGAAGTTTTTCAGATGCCCTTTATACAATTTTGGTTAATATTTGGTTGTTTAAGCTTATTAAATTCATTCTGAACCATATATTTTAGAATTTGTTTACTTTACGCCCATATAGTCCATTTTCCGTTAAAATCATTTTTTAAACATGGTTGGAATCAATTGAGGGAACTTGTAGATTGGAGTTAGTGCATAAAAGCTTTATGATGTGCAACAAATTATTAAGGTGAAGTACAGTGATCTCCAAATTACACGGAACCAATGGAAAATGCGCTGGATGATGTAAGAAAAACATGTAAATACGCATGATCTTGGGAAAATGCGCTAGATGATGTAAGAAAAACATGTAAATACGCATGATCTTGGGAAAATGCGCTGGATGATGTACGTAAAACATGTAAATGCGCATGATCTCGGGAAAATGCGCTGGATGATGTAAGAAAAACATGTAAGTACGCATGATCTTGGGAAAATGCGCTGGATGATGTACGTAAAACATGTAAATGCGCATGATCTCGGGAAAATGCGCTGGATGATGTAAGAAAAACATGTAAATGCGCATGATCTTGAGAAAATGCGCTGAGTTAATGCACATGGTACAGCTTATATACACTAGGAAACTGCGAAACTTACAGAATAAACATCTGTATAACAAATAAATTTGAACTAAAAAAACGGTGCTGTCTCATAGGTACAGCACCGTTTTCACTCAATCTTCTTCAATGTCCATAAACGTACACTTAACTCCAACAAAAAGGCATCATCTGAATCAACTAAAGATAATTTGGTTAGAGATTCGATATTTCTTAAGCGATGTAGCAAGGATTGCCTATGCAAATTCAATGCTCTCGCTGTCTGACTCACATTCCCTTTATACTTATTATAAATTTGAAAGGTATGGATTAAATCCGTCTTCCTTTTTCGATCATATTCAAGCAAAGGGTCAAGGGTTTCTTTTACTATGGAAGCAATCTCACTTTCTTTTGATAATGCCATCAATAATCGATTAATCTTCGTATCACTAAAGAAAGTCCGCTCCCCAAGGCCATTTTGTTGCTTCCCGATATTAAGGGCCGTCTTTGCCTGCTGATAACTTTGGTAAAAACGATATTTACCTTCTTGTTGGGGAGCAATTCCCCAAGATAGTTCCACCCCTACAAGTAATTCACTTAAACGCCTTTCAATTGTATCAATGAATTGGTTTGAACTTTCCGTATGCGGATGGTGGTCAGCTTCTAAGAAAACAATAACTTCCCCTTCATCAAACGTCGTCATTGTTTTTCTCCCAAGAAGTTTTCCAGCATAATTTATTTCCTTTTGAATGTAATAGTTTAAGCTTTGTAAGGATGAACTTTCTGGATTATCATTTTTATTTTTTTCCTGCATGGATGATTTATTTGAAATATCGCCTAGTATACAGGTATAGTTATTTTGTAAATCATATCCTAGTAATCTAGCCTTTGATAATAATTGATCATCAATTGGCATTTTATGTTTAGCTAAATTCAATACGAAATTGTCTTTTAGGCGAATTTCCGTTATTTCAATCGCATTTTCTTTTACAAAAAATAGAGCACAGGCAGTTAATGCATGTTCTAAAACACTCATGACAAACCACGACAAATCCTCTCGTCGCTTAGGTTGAAAAACAATATAGCCTTGGCTCTTATGATTATTTAAAATATTTAATTGAAACCACATCTTATCTGACAGCTGGTACTCCTGTAAATGATAGTACAGTGGATGATCTGTATAATGAATTTCTGTAGGTGGGATTGGTTGTAGAGGGTTGGTTTCATCGTGGTACATATCAAAGATCGTTTTATCAAAGTATTTATTAGCTCGCACTTCTGTTGACCTATCCATTATCGCTACCGGCATGCGGATATGTTTATAAAGGATTCGACAAATGTCTGTAAGCCCCTTATCTTCGAGTACACAATTCGTTAATTCTTTTCGTACATTTTCTGCCTTTTGCCGTTCGCCTTGTTTATCAACCGTTATTTCGTGCATAACTGTTTGCAAGACATCAGCAAACCGTATTTCCCATGGAATATCAATAATAATAAAGTTATGCTCTTCTGCATATTGTAGAATTCGATCTGGAATATCAAAAATGTACCTACCGGTGGCAATTGCTAATGCAGAAGCACCAGACTGAATAACATCTCGAACAAATTGCTCAAGTAAATCGGGATTATTCTCGCAGCCGATTCCAGTACTTAAAACAAATTCATTCATCCTTACAAAGTTTTCAACAGGTAATTCCATTACAGATATCCATTCAATTGATTTCTCATTTAACAATTGTTTACCAGACTTAACTTTAGAAGTTTTCATTATAGGTAATCTAACGATATCATGTACTGTTAACCCCATCACTCTCACCTCAGTCCTGATCACAAATTAATGGATAGTGAATGGAAAATGATTCAGTTCCTTCCTTAATATATATTCGATTTTCCTGTTAACTTGTAATGCCCCTAGATTTAGCCTTCTGACACATACCATTTCTCATATATAAACAATATGTTCCCTATACTTGTCTTAGACTATCTTTTTTGGATACCAAATCTAGCATTAATTTCCCCTTTAAATAATTGCCTTTGTCTCTTTTTCTCTTCCCTTTTACGTTCCCTTTTTAACATTTCTTGTCGAATTTCATAGGTTTGAACACCTTCTTCTCGTTGATCAGCTATATCAATTAACTGTTCAACATCTGCAAATGAATACTTACGATTCCCTCGTTCGGTCCTTTCTGGAAAAACCAACTTTCTTTCTTCATAATAACGAATTTGACGCTCAGAGAGTCCAGTTAATTCACTAACTACACCAATTGTAATAACTTTTCTTTCTTTATAAGAAGGGTTTTCACTCATATTCTCACCGCCATTTTAAGAATTACTATAAATTCTTACTTTTAACCCATTATACACTGAAAATTTTGTTAATTACATTTATATGTAAGAAAATCTTACAATACTATTTCTAAATGTAATGTTAGTTTACTATCAAATAGATGGTACCTTAGGCTTCATAGTGCGACATTGAAAGAAAAATCAATCGTGTAACAGAAGGAGCTAAATATACGGAGTTTTTCAAAAGGGCTGTTTTCTAAAAAAATATTGTTTTGTCACAATAAATATAAACTCCGACGTAAATGATAATTATCTCGCTCATTCTTTATACAATGAGTGGTGATCTAGCGCTGCGGAAATACACCTACGCTTTCCGCGGGTGGCTGATGAGCCTCCTCGTTCGTACCTCACTGCGGGGTCTCCCAAAGGCCATTAGTCCCACAGGAGTCTCCGGTATATTTCCTTCGCTTTTTATGAGGATCGTAATTTTATAGTATATTTACTTGATTATACGTGCATCAAATTCACTTTTTATCCTAGATAACATTGCACTCAGACTCGTTAATGAATTAGGTGTTTTATCTAACTTAAATCAGAAAACCACTAACAGCGTAGGTAGAATACGGAGACTCCTTGAAAATAAAGAGCCATTTTCTGCGTGCGATGTATCGCTACCGTAGCCTTCCTTGTCCTATGGGAACAGCACGAGGTGAAGATCCACTTGGTAAATTAAGGAACGTAGGCTAAGATCGCCACGTCCTGTGGCAACGCCTGCGTGACCAACATCCTGTTGGCCCGAGGCCGTGCCCATGGAAAGCGGACTATTCTGCCGAAGCGATGGTATAACACTCAATCAAATTCAGTGACATAGGGCAATTTCATCAAAGTTACGTCGGAGCTTCTATCAACTACGACATTAAAAAGCAACAAACCTTGCAAAAAGAGCCTACAAAAAAAGAAGCTCTACCGCGTTAGAAAAAGAACTAAATATACGTGGTTGAACAAAATAGCAACTCAACCGCGTATGAAGCGTAAAGTGTAAATAAACTTTCCTGTTATATCAGTACTTTTTCGTAATTAAACATACACTATGGAAGTATTATGAAATAAAAAAACCACCTCAACAATTTGTTAAGGCGGTCCTTTTAAGATAGTTATTTCAATTACTCACCAGCATACGCTGTTAATAGATACTGATTAATTGTTGCTCTAATTTGTTCTAGGCGACCAGATGGTTGAGCAATTGTTGTTAAGCCATATGCATGATCTTCAAGTTTGTGGAAATCAGTTTTTCCTTCAACGATGTCTTTTCCAATACCTTGTTGGTAACTGCTATAACGGTTGTCCACAATTCCTTCTAGTACGTTATCATCAAGTAATTTTTGTGCAATTTTTAGTCCGACAGCGAAACTATCCATACCGGCAATATGAGCGTGGAATAGATCTTCTGGCTCGAATGAACCACGACGTACTTTTGCGTCAAAGTTTAGTCCACCTTTACCAAGTCCACCATTCTTTAGAATCTCATACATTGCTAGAGTTGTAGAATACAAGTCTGCTGGGAATTCATCTGTATCCCATCCAAGTAAAGGATGACCTTGGTTAGCATCAACAGAACCTAGCATATTGTTAACACGTGCATAATGTAATTCATGTTCAAATGTGTGTCCTGCAAGTGTTGCATGGTTTGCTTCAATGTTGAATTTGAAGTGATCTTGTAGATCATAATGTTGTAAGAATGCATATCCACTAGCTACATCAAAGTCGTACTGGTGTGAAGTTGGCTCTTTTGGTTTTGGCTCAATTAGGAATTGTGCATCAAAGCCAATTTCTTTTGCATAATCAACAGCCATATGGAAGAAACGACCAAGGTTATCCATCTCTAATTTCATATCTGTATTTAGAAGTGTTTCGTAACCTTCACGTCCACCCCAGAATACATAGTTTTCTCCACCAAGCTCTTTACCAATTTCTAGTTGTTTTTTCACTTTAGCTGCTGCATAAGCAAATACATCTGCACTGCTTGATGATGCTGCACCGTGAACAAAACGTGGATTAGTAAAGTTATTAGCTGTATTCCAAAGAAGTTTTGTTTTACTATCTTTCATGTAATCTTTAATCATTGCAACAATTGTATCTAGGTTTTGGTTCGATTCTCTTAGTGTATCTCCTTCTGGTGCGATATCGATGTCGTGGAAACAGAAGTATGGCACTCCTAGTTTTTCAAAGAATTCGAATGCAGCTTCAACACGCGCTTTAGCTAAATCCATTCCTTTAAATTTGTCCCATGGACGGATAGCAGTTCCTACACCAAATGGATCAGAAAGGTCCTCTGTGAATGTGTGCCAGTAAGCAACACCGAAACGTAACATTTCTTCCATTGTTTTGCCGCCAATTTTCTCTTCAGGGTTGTAAAATTTAAATGCGTAAGGGTTAGTTGATCTTGCACCTTCATAATTGATTTTGCCAATGTTTTCAAAGTAAGCCATGTCAATTCCTCCAGACAATTTATTATTAAAATGGATAATTCATTTTGTTCGTGTTTATGATTATATTATAGCAATCAATTCATTGTTTGTCTATTAAATAAACAAAGTTTTATATTTATTCATTTTCGTGTAAAATAGACAAATATAGCGTATAATTAAGTTTGTCTTGCTCAGTTTATTACTTAGCTTTTCTAGCAACAAAAGGAGGTTCCGTTTTGAATAATACAAACAACGTCATTTATAACATATTAGAATGGATTAACAGGTTTGCCTATATCAACTTGTTATGGATCTTATTCACCATTCTAGGTGCAGGAATACTAGGGTTTTATCCCTCAACAACAGCCATGTTTTCAATAGTACGTACATGGTTACAAGGAAACAAAGATGTACCTGTCTTTAAAACATTTTCAAACTACTTTAAAAGAGACTTTTTTAAAAGTAACCTTTTAGGACTTTTTATAACCTTCATTATCGTTTTACTTGCTATTGATATCTTTTATATTCAAGTTAATATAGACCAACAGTTGACCTGGACATATATTCCTTTATTCGCTTTCATGTTGTTCTTTATATTATTCCTATTTTATATTTTTCCTACGTTTGTACATTATGACGTAAAGTTAACCCAAATAATTAAAAATGCATTTTTAATTATGCTCATTAGTCCTATACAAAGCTTTTTCATTATTTTATCTCTTGGCTCTATCTATTTTGTCATGCGTGCATTACCTGCTTTATTTTTCATCTTTGGTGGTAGTACTTATGCCTTCATCACGATGTGGTTGGCCATGCATACGTTCAATCGAGTTGCCAAGAAACAGCAAGGTTAAGTTACTAAAGCAACCTGGGTGTCACCTCACTAAACATACAGTTAAATGTGGTGACACTTTTTTATTATCCTTTTACAGCACTTGAGGAAATCCCTTCGACAACTTTATTACTAAAGAATATAAATGCTAGTAAAATTGGTAGCACACTAATGATTAATGTTGCACCAATCGCTCCCCAATCCGTCATGTACTGTCCAATGAAGTTTTGGATCCCGACTGTTAATGTTTTATATTTATCTGAACTAATAAACGTGTTAACGAATACAAATTCATTCCAGTTGTAAATCATATTAATAATTACCGTCGTAGACATTACTGGCATTGTCATTGGTAATATAATTCTGAAAAACAGACGGTGAATTGAACAACCATCAATAATTGCTGCTTCTTCAATTTCACGCGGTAAGGTGTAATAGAATCCAAGTAAAATCATCATCGTGATCGGCAAATTGTAGGCCGTGTATGTGATTACGATTGAGATTGGATTATCAATTAAATCAACCGATAAAAACATACTGAATAACGGAATTAACGCTGAGTGGATTGGAATCATTAAACCAACCATGAATAACCCCAGCACTAGTGAACTTAGTTTCCACTGCATCCTTGTGATGGCGAATGTTGCCATACTTGCTAACAAAATGGTTAAAACAATAGCTAAACCAGTGATCCAAACACTGTTAAAGAAATAAAGGCCAATACCTCCATCCCATACTTTTTGATAGTTTTCCCATCTAAACTCTGTGGGTAAGGCAAATGGTGATTCAGCAAAGATCTCTCTATTACTCTTAAGTGAAAACATGAATAACCATATGAGTGGAAAGATTTGGAATACCGCAACAAATGCTAGACATACATACAGAATAAAGTAACCTATACGTCCCATGAGTTAGCCCCCTTAATATTGAATTTCTTCTTTATCAGCTGTTAGTTTTCGAACGATAACAGTTACAATTAGTGTGATGATTAATAGCAAGAAACCAATTGCACTACCATAACCGAAGTCATTGCTTGTGAATGCTAACTTATACATGTACGATGCCATAACTTCACTAGCTCCATTCGGTCCACCACCAGTCATTACATAAATTAAGTCAAAGTATTTCAGTGAACCAACAATCGCTAGTACAATTGTTACTTTAATGACACCCATAATTAATGGCACTTTAATTTTATAAGCAATTTGAATGGCATTAGCTCCATCAATTTTTGCAGCTTCAATTAATGAGTTAGGTATATTTTTCAAAGCTGCATAGTAGATCAAGATATAAAATCCAGCATATTGCCACAAAATTGGAATGAAGATCGCATAAAGAACAATATCTGGTTCAGCTAACCACGCTGGAGGGTTATCAATTCCAAATCCACGTAAGATACTGTTTAACATACCATTGGATGGATTATAGATCTTAATCCAAAGTTGCGCGATTGCCACGGAAGACAAAAGCATTGGGACTAAGTAAATCTTTCTTAAGAAATCTGCTCCCTTTATTTTCGAAGCTAGAATAAGAGAAATAACTAAATAGATAGCTAAGCTTAACGTTGAAAAGAAAGCTAATAGGAAGGAATGCCATGCACTATCCCAAAACAATGAATCTTGAATTGCATTAACATAATTGTCCAAACCTATAAAAGTCATTTCTCCGATTCCATCCCAGTCCATCAGACCATAATAACCAGTTAAAGCAAGCGGGATAAAAATTAATACACCAATCAATAAAAGTGCCGGTAGCACATATATTGCGATCATTAGTTTGTTTGACATTACTTTATTCATAGATTTTCACCTCATGTCGTTTTAAATTAGAAAAGGACACTAACAGTAAGTGGTTTGTATTTACTCTCCTAATGAGAATATAAGACGGACCAGATTGACAACGCTTTCTTGCGATTAGAAAAAATAATAGCAACTTTTGTCTGGTGATGTTCTATCAGATCACTAACGACAATGCCATCATTTGTTAGCGCTTTCCATTTTCGTATTCCATACCTCCCACAAAATTTGATTTTTAGAGTTTAGTATCTTACTCACTTTTAAGCTTACATAAAGAATATCAAACATTATCTTGTTTGTCCAGTGGATAAACAAAGTTTAAGTAATATTTTTTACATCTATTCTTTTATCCCTTACAATTCACTCTTGTATTTTGTAATCTAACATTGGGTTGGATAATAGATCATCTATTCTCTCACTTTCATACACAGCGCACACCAATTATTATAGTTGTTTTATACAATTTTCCTCTAAACTTCATAAACATAAAGAGCCATAGTTCCTTTACTATGGCTCTTCACTCATAATCAAGTTATTTCGTTGCTTTAAAAGGTTATTTATTATTCTTCTTCAGATAGTGCTTCTTCATGTTGTTCAACAAACTCTTCTGGTGTTACCTGACCACCAAATAGAGCTTGAATTAAGTCTAAGTGTGTTTGGGCTGTATCTGAACTCATTTGTACATCAGCATAAAGTGTAAGATTTGTTGACTTATTTAAGTCATCTAACACGTCAATATACATTTGTGGAAGATCTAATGAATCTGTATCAAGTTTCGTAGCTGGAATTACACCTGCTTGAGTTACAGACTTATCTCCCCACTCTTGAACGAAGAATGAAACAAAGTCTTTAGCTTCTTCTTTAACTTCAGAGTCCTCAGCAACAAATAGACCTACACCAGGGCCACCAACATAACTATTTGTATCGCCCTCACCATCTACAGTTGGGAATGGGAAGTAACCTACGTTATCTCTGAATTCTTGTGGCACATCTTCATTTGTTGTAAAGTTTGGTAAATCCCATGTTGCAATCATATACATTGCTGCTTGATCATTCATAAACATACTTTTTGCTTCTTCATCAGACAAACCATTGAAACCACTAATAAACGCATCGTTATTAACTAGATCTTGTACTTTTGCAGCAGCTTCTGTAAGAGCAGGATCCTCAAATGAAGTTTCTCTTTCAATAGCTTCTGTTAATACAGTTCCGCCAAGGCGGTCAGCAAAGTACATATACCACATCGAACCAGTCCAACGGTCTTTATTACCTAAAGCAATTGGATTAACACCATTTTCACTAAGTGTATTTGTAACCTCTAATAATTCTTCGTATGTTTCTGGAACTTCAACACCGTTTTCTTCAAACATTGCTTTATTATAGAATACATTCGTAATGTTTAACTCTAATGGAAGTCCATATGTGTTACCATCAATTGCATAAGCTTCAGCTGTTCCTGCAACAAATTCGTCATTTAAATCTCCTTCAAGAAGATCATCTAATTGTGCAAATTTATTCCCTTCAACGTATGGATTTAAGTAACCTGCCGCCCAAGTCATTCCGACGTCTGGTAACTCGTTAGATGTTGATAAAACTTTTATTTTGTCTTTATATTGTTCGTTACTTAATACTTCAAGATCTACTTCAACACCTGGATTTTCCGCTTCAAAATCAGCCGCAATTTCATCTACAATCTGATTGTGCATTGCAGAACTACCTTCGGGCCATAGGTGCATAAATTCTATTGTCTTCGTTTCTTCAGAACTAGATGTATCATTTGAATTTGAGTCGGAATTGTTATTGCCTTCTCCATTAGATTCGGTATCTTCACCAGAACCCGAACATCCAACGATCAAAAACACTGAAGCAAAAATTACCATCAACAATGTAATCGCTTTCTTTTTGCTCATAAAAATTAACTCCCCTTTTTTTATAAGATTCGCACTGTTGTTTAACAGGTACAACGATAGAGTAACACATAAAACTCCGTTTGTCCAACGATTAAACAAACTTTTTTTAATTTTTTTCATTTATGAGTTCATTACACTATTACTCTGACTTTAAGTAGTGTAAATATTCTTCATAATCGATTACTCCTTCAAGGTTTTTGTAACCATTTACATGATTGATTTAGTAAAGTTAAGGACCTTTTTTGAAATAACCTTTTCTTTTAGATAAATATTTTTTAAAAATAATTTACTTCTCTCTCTTTTTCCTGTAATCTATCCATATAACGTATTCTTTATATAAGTGTTAAACAAACTGTCTTTTACACGTTATGTACACTTATAATAATGACCTTTACTGCTTTTTCTTAAAACAAAATTATAAAGAGGTGGACAAACATGGCAACAATTCAAAATCCAATCCTTACTGGTTTTAATCCAGATCCTAGTATTTGTCGAGCAGGAGAAGACTATTATATCGCAGTATCTACTTTTGAATGGTTTCCTGGTGTTGGAATCTATCATTCAAAAGATTTAAAGAACTGGCGTTTAGTCGCAAGACCTTTAAATCGTCTAAGTCAACTAAATATGATGGGAAATCCTGACTCTGGTGGGATTTGGGCACCTGCACTTTCCTACAGCGATGGAAAGTTTTGGTTAATCTATACAGACGTTAAAGTTACAGAAGGACAATGGAAGGATAGCCATAACTATTTAGTCACTTGCGATACAATTGATGGAGAATGGTCTGAGCCTATTTATATGAATAGTTCTGGTTTTGATCCATCTTTATTCCATGATGATGATGGAAGAAAATACTTCGTGAACATGATGTGGGACCATCGTGTAGGACATCACAACTTTTACGGCATTGTCCTCCAAGAGTATAGTCACGAAGAACAAAAATTAATTGGTGATGCTAAGGTGATCTTTAAAGGGACAGACATCAAATTAACAGAGGCACCACACCTTTATAAAATAAATGGCTACTATTATTTGCTAACTGCTGAAGGTGGTACGAAATATGACCACCAAGCAACCATTGCACGTTCTAAAGACTTATGGGGTGACTATGAAGTACATCCAGAAAATCCATTAATTACGTCCATGCCATATCCTAGAAACCGATTGCAAAAAGCAGGACATGCTTCGATTGTCCAAACGCATACAAATGAGTGGTTTTTAGTACATTTAACTGGACGCCCATTACCAAAAGAAGGTCAACCGTTACTTGACCCGCGCGGATTTTGTCCACTAGGACGTGAAACCGCGATCCAACGATTAGAATGGAAAAATGATTGGCCATATGTAGTTGGCGGCAATCAGCCATCCCTTGAAATTGAAGGGCCTGCCATAGATGAAGTGAAATGGGAAGAGGCACCCGAAAAAGATGATTTTGATAACGAAACACTAAACCTTAATTTCCAAACCCTACGAATTCCTTTGGGAGAAGATATTGTTTCGCTTACAGATCGTCCGGGTCATTTAAGACTTTATGGCCGAGAATCTTTAACATCTAAATTCACGCAATCGTTTGTAGCTAGACGTTGGCAACATTTTAATTTCTCAGCTGAAACAAAGGTTTCGTTTAATCCAACAACGTTCCAGCAATCAGCTGGGCTTGTAAACTATTATAATACGCAAAATTGGACGTCTTTCCATATTTCTTGGCATGAAGACAAAGGGCGTATACTTGAGATTATGGCGTGTGATAACTTTACATTTAGCCAACCACTTCATGGGTCTGAAATTGAAATACCAGACAATGTGGAATATGTAAACTTACGTGTAGATGTAAAAACAAATACCTATGAATACTCCTATTCCTTTGATGGTGGAGAGACTTGGCATACGGTTCCAGTTCAGTTTGAATCATACAAGCTTTCTGATGACTATATCCAAGGTGGCGGTTTCTTCACTGGTGCATTCGTTGGTATGCGCTGTCAAGATACATCAGGCCAAAATAATTATGCCGATTTTGACTACTTCACTTATAAGCCATATCAAGAGAACTAAATACCATTAGCGCTTGGTTGAACCCAAGCGCTTTTTTAGTAAAAAATAGTTTACAAATGAATTAAAATGCTACCCTGCTCAGATAAGGTAGTCATAGAGAATGATCGATGCAGACTGACGGAAAAAAATCCTCTACTCCATATCCCCCGCTAACCAAGTCCTCACACAAACTCTAGGCAAAGAATATAGTATAAAGAACTCATTTATCTGGGGGTGTTTTGCACATGCATGTCCCTACCATTTTGTCTGGACCAATTTTACGACGGGTGGAAACTTCACAGATCTATATTTGGATAGCAACTAGCCAACAATTTGATGTTAATGCTGAATTATTCCAAGTAAAACAATCTTCCGCCCATGAATCAATTTATGAGCCTATTTCCATACAGACAAACACAGAAACAATGAAATTAGGAAAAAAGTTATTTATTCACTTAATCAAACTAACACCTAACCAAAACAGTTTTCCTATAAATGAACTGCTCGGTTATAACTTAACTTTTGATAACGGACGTCAAACACTTGATTTAGAGAGCTTTGGGTTACTGTCCGTCCAAAACCCACACGCGATTGTTTATGGTGATTTAAAATATCCTACTTTTTATATAAATAATAGCGATTGCGCCAACATTATGTATGGCTCCTGCCGAAAACCTCACAGTAAAGGAAATGACGCTTTAGTTAATGCAGACTTAGTAAGCGAAGACCATCATACAGATTTGACGAAGAGGCCTAGTGCACTATTTCTAGTTGGGGATCAAATTTATGCAGATGATGTTGCAGACCCATTAATCCGTTTCATTCAGGACTTAAGTAAAGAATTAATGGGAGAAACAGAGGCATTAGAGAAATTAGATTCACGACTTGAGCTAGATCCTTTTCATACATCCCTTCAACAGATCAATGGTCGGCAATTTATCATGCGACATTTCGCGAAATTCACTTCAACAAATCCTAATAACCACTTAATACAATTTGGCGAATATGCCGTCATGTATTTACTTGTTTTAGGGCCACAATTATGGGATTTAGCAAAAGCATATGGTGTATTTGACCCGTTTGAACAACGAATTAAAAATAATGAGTATTATTTTGTTTATCCTGACCAACCTTGTTTTGCCAAGGAGCGAGAAAAAGAGTTTGAACAATACCGAAATCGCTATATTGACCAACTTCAACGTTTACATGCATTTCAACAAACATTATTCCATGTGCGTCGTGCGCTGGCGAACACACCAACCTATATGATTTTTGACGACCATGATATCACAGATGATTGGAATCTTACTGCTGAATGGAAAAGAGATGTTTGGAATTCTCCATTAGGTAGGCATGTCGTTGCCAATGGGTTAGCTGCTTATTGGGCATTTCAAGGTTGGGGCAATGATCCCGATCGTTTTTCTCTTGGGTTTAAAAACAGCCTTTCCTCTTACTTTGAATTCTGGCAGATTAAATCAACGAATTATCAGCAAATGGTGAACTTGTTATGGGATTACGATGCATGGTTTTTTATCGCACCAACAGAACCAAAGGCCATGTTTCTTGATACACGTACGATGAGGCAATATATAGCCTTACCAAAACCGACCACAATTGGTACGTTCATTAAAGAAAATGTCCATAGCCCTAAATTAATAAGTAGTAATGGCTGGCAACGACTATCAGAACACTTAATGAAAAGTGATTGGCAAAGTGGCCACCCTCTAATCGTTGTATCCCCCACACCTTTATACGGTATTGACTTAATTGAATCCAGTTTACACGATTATGTTTATCCACTACGAACGGTTGGGGTTTCTGTAGAGACTTTACTAGATTTTGAGGCTTGGAAATATAACGGTGAAGCATTTAATGAGTTTCACCAATGGATAGCAAAATGGGATCCGAGTCACTGTTTTATTTTATCTGGTGATGTACACTATGCATCTTCTGCCACTTCAACGGTTGAATTTCCAAGTGGAAAACAAATGGACATTTATCAATTTACCAGTAGTCCAATGAATAACACGAGTTTCACAGGTGTTTGGGGTTTTCTAATTAAACAAATTGCACGAATTAATTCTTTAAAAGGCGAAACCATCGATCGTTATTGTGACCGTCCCGGTAACCTAGTAATTGAAAATGCATCCAACCCATGTCCTTCAGATTTTCAATGGCGAGAAACGATTCAATTTCTAATGACATCTAGTCATGCAAATGTGATTACAGATAATAATATTGGGTTATTTACACTGGATAACAATAAAGTGAAAAACCATTTATACAAGTATGTTGGCATGTATCAAACCGAGGAAACGTTCAATACGTTATCACTGAAATAAAATGTATGCAGGCTTCCCAATTATAAAGGGGAGTCTTCTTTTTGAATAAGTTTTCCCTCTTTAGTAAATACTATGGTTACATTTTTCTATATAGGGGGCAGTTGACATGGATCCACAGCGCGCTAGGGAAATTGTTGATTTTCCAATTATGGTCAATGTTACTTATGATGGGCAGCCAATCTACATTCAACATATTGATGAGTACAACCAAACTGCAACAGTTTTTCCAATTGATCAACCACACAATGAAGTAAATGTTTCCTTAGAACAGTTGGATGAGGATGATAAGCAAATACATAAGTATAGCTAATTATGAATTGAAAAAATACTAGGGTGAACTCCAATGTTAGAAACTGTTAAAGATTGCCTGTTGGTTATGGGCAGAATTGCTACAATTATTCCGTTACTATTATTTGTGACACTTTTTATGGGAAAACGAGCTATCGGGGAATTACCTGTGTTTGACTTTTTAATTGTATTGACAATTGGAGCAGTTGTTGGCGCTGATATTGCCGATCCTAATATCAAACATATTCCAACAGCAACTACCATTGTTGCACTGGGTATCTTTCAACGTTTAATGGCTAAATGGAAAATATCAAACAGAAAAATTGGTCGACTAATTACATTCGAGCCAACCATTGTGGTGAAAGACGGAAAAATACTTAATCATAATTTAAAAAAAATACGGTACTCCATTGATAATGTCCTTCAAATGCTACGACAAAAAGATGTGTTTGATCTGAACGATGTTGATATTGCTATTATTGAAGCAAATGGATCGATTAGTGTTTATAAAAAAACAGAGAAAAACGCGATTACTAGAGAAGATATGGCAATAAGGAAACAACCCTCCAGCATTGCGCTACCAATCATTGTGGAAGGAAAATTATATCGCGATGTCATGAATGATTTGGCTATTAATGAAACATGGTTACACCAACAACTAGCTGATAAAGGAATTAAAAACTTGAATGATGTATTTTTCGCCTCCATTAATGATCAGCATCAACTACATGTATCACAGAAACAGACGGAAGGCATATACATACCGAAACTTTACCATTAAGTCTTTTAAATTTTAGAGCATGCTATGTTATAACTCCCCTTTTTTGGTATAGTAACAAGGGGGGTTTGTAAAATGAACATGTCCATCACACAACCTGCAGCCAAATGGTATATAGATGAATTGGATTTACAACAAGGAGATTGCGTTCGCTTTTTCGTTCGTTACGGTGGATTCGGTGGAATTCATAAAGGATTTTCATTAGGAATTGCAATAAGCAAGCCTCAAGATCCGTCCTTACAAACGGAAGCATCAGGTGTTACCTTTTTTGTTGAAAACTCCGATCAATGGTATTTTGATGGCTACAATTTTCATATTAAGTACAGTAGAAAATACGATGAAGTGAACTATCAATTTACTTAAAAACCGCCTTTTGGCGGCTTTTTTTATATAAGTTTTTTCTAAATCCTTCTAAAATGAATTTTTACTCAGTGTGGGGATTTGCTTTTCCACACTGAGTGTCAGCACCACATTCTTTTGTCCAATAATGAAAAGACTTCCTGCTTTTAAAGTTGCTACAAAGCTCGAAACTTACTTTCTCTTTTCATTTTTCAGTAATTTAGAACTAGACGATCATACTTATCCTTCAATTGCTTGGGAAATATTTATTAAATTGGCACATGCTCAGCAATTAAACCGTTAATCCAAATCTGCGATAAACCGTTTCATTCGTTTCATTGCTTCGTCTAATTGCTTTAAAGAGGATGCATAAGAACAACGAATATACCCTTCCCCACTTTCACCAAAAACATTCCCTGGAACGACCGCAACATGTTGTTTCTTTAGAAGTTGCTCAGCAAATTCCTCTGACGTTAACCCTGTCTTTTTAATCGAAGGAAATACATAAAATGCTCCACCAGGCAGATGACAATCAAGCCCCATTTCAGTAAGTGCATGAACAACAAAGTTTCTCCGTTGACGATAACTTGTTTTCATTTTTTCTACGCTTTTCTGTCCATTGGTTAATGCCTCTAACGCACCATGCTGCGCCATCGTTGGCGCACTCATCATCGCGTATTGATGAATTTTGGTCATAGCACTAATAATCGATGAAGGACCAGCTGCATAGCCTAAACGCCAGCCTGTCATTGCAAAAGCCTTAGAGAACCCAGAGATTAAGATTGTTCTTTCTTTCATACCTTCCATCGAGGCAAAACTAGTGAATGGCTCATCATACGTTAACTCAGCATAAATTTCATCTGAAATAGCAAGTAGATTATATTTCTCAATCACCGTGGCAATTTCTGCTAGCTCTTGTTTATTTAAAACTGTACCAGTAGGATTATTCGGGCTACACAGAATAATAGCCTTTGTTTTTGGTGTGATAGCCGCTTCAATTTGTTGAGGCTGTAACTTGAATTCATCATCGGGATTTGTATCAATCGTAACCGGTACACCACCAGCTAATGAAACAATTGGCGCATAAGCAACAAAACTTGGTTCCACCACAATTACCTCATCACCAGGATTCACAACAGATCGTAAAGCTAGATCAATCGCTTGGCTCGCACCAACCGTAACAAGGATCTGATCTTCTGGTTGATAATCAAGTGTGAAATTTGTTTTCAAATACTCATGAATCTTCTGACGCAATTCATACAAACCAGCATTTGCTGTATATGCTGTATACCCCTGCTCCAATGAGTGGAAGCTTGCTTCTATCACATTCCAAGGTGTGACAAAATCTGGTTCCCCAACACCTAATGAAATAACATTATCCATAGCAGAAGCTAAATCAAAAAAACGTCTAATTCCAGATGGCTTTAGATTGACAACATTATCTGATAAGAAACTAGTTGATTGATCGATCATGGTGACACCACAATTCTTTTATCATCGTCATCGTCATCAAAAATTACACCATCATGTTTATATTTTTTCAAAACAAAATGGGTTGTAGTTGAAAGGACATTATCCAATGTAGAAAGCTTCTCCGAAACAAACCGACTAATTTCCATCATTGTTTTTCCTTCTACAGATACAGATAAATCATAGGCACCAGACATTAAATAAACTGCTTTCACCTCTGGAAAGCGGTACATTCTTTCTGCTAATTTATCAAAACCTAATCCTCTTACAGGGGTTACTTTGACATCAATCATTGCCGTCACACCTTCATATTCAAGCACCTTTGACCAGTTAATGACAGTGGAGTAACCAAGAATTGCACCTTCTTCTTCTAATTTATAAATGAGTTTCTCCGTCTCCTCGACACTTAAATTTATCATCTTAGCAATTGCATCCGTCTCTAATCGCCCGTTATTTTCCAACAATTGCAAAACTTCAATCTCTTTTTGATCCATTTCTCCACCTACTTTATATAATTTCGCGTTTAATATAACTTCATTATTTAAATTCATAACTATCCCTATGTTACTATAATTCAATTAAATGATAAATACACTGCTCATAAGATCATACAAAAAAATACACGTAGGGGGTTTCTGACTAGCATCCGATTTAGATTTAATCATATGCACAGAGCGGAATGTTCTGACTGTAATGTACACGATTAGGGAATAACATAACGTATGCTCAGAAAAGGCTAGTTTCACATGCTCAAGCCTATATTGAAGTAAGGTCTAAGAGACAAAGTCCGTAAAAAGAAAAAAAAGACTGGTTGATATAAACATCTCTACACACATGTGGGAGCACAAGCCACTTTAGAGAGTTTACACCATCAGTCTTTCTGTCTTTTTAAGTAACCGGATTTTCAAGAGGGGTATGAATACGTAGATCAGTTATTAGATGATGATAAAGACATAGCCTTTCTCAAATCACTAAGCTCTTGTTTTAATTTCAAATTTTCTTTCTGGATCGCTTTAATATGACTGGAAATCACTAGATCATCACTGTTTTCCTTAAACCGAGTTAACCTGACCTCGTACCATTTCTTCCCATCAGCAGATGTACTAGTTTGACTAGGTTCCACTTTGGCGTCTGGGAATAGTCCTTTTACATAATGGACTTCTTGTTTAGATAAGCGCAACTCTCTATACTGGATCCCATCTGCAAATGAGTCTAATAAAAAAGTCTCAAACTTTTCCATTTTATTAGAAGTCATCCTATCCCTCCTTGCCTTACACTTTATTCATAAGGCTTATCCATTATTACTTCGAAAAAAATGATCCTTTTTTCTAAACAGAACGACGGATCGACTCTTGTACAAGAATGTTCATCGCATCCACACAATATTTATTTACTTGTTCGCTTAACGAAACCACCGAAAACTCCGTACATGCTAAAATCACACAATCACATGCTTCTTTTGAAATAAGATGATTAATAATTTCCTCAATAACTGTAATATTAACACCGGTACCGCTTTTTATATCATTATAAATAATGCCCATTATTTGGTTTTGTAACTGATCATCAGGTACATGTAAGTTTAGTTGGTGGTTGTTACAAGCTCGTTCATAAATCCTCGTCCGAATTGTTCCATTCGTAGCTAAAATACCAACTTTGCTATTAATCCCAAATGTTTCTGCAATATATCGCACTGTTTCATCAACCATATTTATTATGGGGATTGTCGTTAGTGTTTGCATTTGATCATAGAAGTAATGGGATGTATTGCACGGAATTGCGATATTCGCTACACCTGCTGACTCTAATAAGTTTATATCACTTTTAATCTCATCTAAAAATTGTGTTTCTTCCCCATTCAATATCACCTTCGTTCGATCAGGTAATGTTGCGTGATTAAGAATGACCATATTAATATGATCTTGGTCTTTGTCTGCATCGGTATAATCGATTACCTTGTCAAAAAAAACAGACGTAGCTTTAGGTCCCATTCCACCAATTACACCTAAACTATTCTTTTCCATTTTTCTACCTACTTTTACTAAAAATTATGGTTTCGTAAATCCTGCCTTGAAAGAAAATACCCACTTACCTTATAGGAGTTAGCTTCGAGTTAAGAAGCTCTGGCTTACGTTCAATTAACTGGTTGATTGTTACTTTTGCACCGTGATCCATTCCTTGACAACCGGCCAATAACACAAGGTCACCGTCTTTTGCATGGTCTAATGCATAGGAAGTAGCTTCAGGTAGTTCATCATATAAATGAACTTTTATATTTGCTTTAGACATCACTTCCATAAAAACGTTTGCCTCTTCGTCTGTCACCTTATCCTTTTCTGTTACATGTGAAACACTCTTAGTAGCTGTAATTTCCTTTACATTTAGTTTAGATGCCCACTCCGCTATAGCTTCTGCATTTTCTCGATTCACTGTAGGGCCTCTTTCACCTCTAATCGCATAGACTAGATGCAACTGTTCAAAATCCATAAACTTTAGTGTTTCTAGTGTCACATTAATGTTTCCGGGGTTAGCAAAATGATCATCAATGATCTTAATATCATCTTCAAATATAAATTCAAACCGTCTTTCTACACCAGCGAATGTTTTAAGTGTTTCTTGAATCGTACCGATGGAAACACCACTTAACAATGCAACAGTAATCGCGACCATTGAATTATAAACAGAGTGTAAGCCAGGGACATTTAATTGCACATCAAATTCACTTGGTGAAAATTCAATTCCATTTGCTTTAAAAGGTTTTAAGATTTCAACTGTAAATTTCCCCCTACCCGAGGATAAGTCTAAATTCTTACAATGAATATGTCCTTGCTTGCTTTTAACACCAAAAGTAATAACCTGTGCTTGTGTCTGGTCAACGAGTGAAGCGGAATATTCATCATCCAAGTTTAGAACAGCTAGACTAGTCGGACTAGCATGGCGAATCAATCTAGACTTCGCTTCAAAGTATTGTTCAAATGTACCGTGAGAATCGATATGTTCTCTGCTTATATTATTAAACGTAACAATATCATAGTTCACACTTTCAACTCGATGTGTTTCTAGTGCCGCTGATGATACTTCCATACTGACATGGGTTATATCTTGGTCCACCATTTGTTTCAAATAGTACTGTAAATCTAAAGATTCAGGTGTTGTAAGCTCTGATGGAATAGCCATTTCACCAATTTTAATATTCACCGTTCCAATTAACCCCGTTTTAAGCCCTTGATTTTCCAAGATAGCATTCGTCATATAGGAAGTTGTTGTTTTACCATTTGTAGCAGTAATCCCTATCATATTAAGTTTACTAGATGGATGATTATATATTGTTGCACCTAACTGAGCCAATGCAATCCTGCTGTTTTCCACTCGATACTGTGGTATATCAATTTCCTTTTGGAACTCTTCCACGACAGCTACCTTCGCGCCATTTCCAACTGCATTTAATAAATACTTATGCCCATCTGTTTTATAACCTTTAATACATACAAAAATGTCTCCTTCCGACACTTTTTGTGAATGATAAGAAACACCGTTAACTGCTAAATGGTCTATTTCATTAATACTTTCTAGAACTTCAATTGATTGTAAGAGGTCACTTAACTTCATCACTTTTCCCCCTTTATGAATGGTGGACTTTCTTAAACAATTTACTTATAAGCATTTTAACAAAGGAAAATGCGGGCTTGGGGTCCTGTGCACTCCAAATTGCATATGCTTTTGGTTTAAACAAGGAAACAATAACCTTCCTTAAGGACAACTGTTTGGTTCTCTTATAATCCTTAATTGCCAGTAGGTCTTCATAACCGTACCAAAAAGCCAAATTTCTATCCTCTGCGATCGCCTTCGGTTCAACAGCAGATCCAGTTAGCTCTTGGTATGTAATATAAGGGAAATTTAACCCTAGTTTCTGTAACATACTATTAAAGTTCGTAATCCTTACATTTATTTCAATTAAGTAAAACTGCCCAGTTTCGGCATCTTTTTTAAATTCAATTTCAGCAAACCCTTTATACTGAAGTTTCTCTAGAAAAGTTGCACCAATTTCATATAATTCAGGTACATATTTCTGAACTGTATATACTGAAGCGCCAAAATTAATTGGGTATTGGCGATACTTCTGACAAGTAGTCCAATGCGTCACTTTTGAATCTTGGTTCAAATAAGCATCAAAGGTATACATATGATCATCAAAACCAGGAATGATTCGTTGTACAAACACCTCTAAGTTCGCATTCTTAGCCTTTTCGAGTGCTTCCTCTAATTCCTTTTGATTATATACTTTAAATATTTTCTTTCTAAAAGTGGCTACAAACGATGGAGAATCCACTGGCTTTACAATACACGGATACTTAATATTTGTTTCAATTTTCTCCATGAAATTGTCTTCGCCTACCCTAACTGTTTCAGGAACTGCTACCCCCATCTCTGTTGCCAATTGATGTAGAGTATCTTTATTCATTAATTTTGTATATAAACCCTGTTCCATCTGCGGAATTAAATAATATTCTTTCAATTCATCTAAATACTGATCCATTACTTCCACATATGAATCATGACAAGGTATAAGAACAGGAGGAACCGCTTGACTTCTTGCATAATTCTTTAAAAATTGTATGAATTCTTCTGTCTCTTCACTGTAATGTGGTGCAATGGCTCGTTCAGAGCAATACTTAGACTTAGCTCCATACGTATTTTCTGCAGAATAATCCACCGCCACCGTATGAATACCATGAGCCCCTAAGCAACGAATTGCACTTAATCCTATATAATAATTACTACCTAAAATAACTGCCTTGTTATCCATTTTGTATCTCCTTATTTATCTTGCACAAATTAAAACTTACATATATATAGATATTGACATAAAAACAAGGATATTTGCAACATTAATGAAGGACATTGATTATATATATTTACTTATTTTTATTGTATGGACATATATGATGATTATACCATTCACTTGCTCCTCAATGGATAGTTACTCCAACAATAAAAACTGTTTTTTCTTCAGTTATTGTATATATACATTGACTTACTATAATTTTCCCCAGCATTAGATTTTGAAAATAATTCCAAAATTTATTTTTTTATCCAAACCAGTTCCCTATGTTTATTTTTTGTGATAATATATCCATCGTGGGGTAGTGGACAAAATTTTCTTGTACATTCAGCTTTATTTTCCATGGTTATTGTCATCGTACATAGCCACTAACCATATTTTAACAATAAGAGGGGAGAATGGTTTTATGAAGAAACTTGTTACATTGCTTTTTATTACCATTATAGCGCTTGTATTAAGTGCATGTGGTGGGGACAATGCTAAAGTTGCGATTGGGCCTGCTGGTAGTGGAACACAAGCTGCCACTCAAATTATACTTGATGCTGCAGATCTTACAGACGAGGACTATCAAGCTTATCAAGAAGGTTTTGGAGATGCTAAAGATAAATTACAGGATGGAAACATCGATGTTTCCTTTGGATTATTAGGATTACCATCAGGTAGTGTTAATGACTTACAAGCAACATCAGGAGATGCAGAGCTTGTTAGTCTTACAGATGAGGAAGTTGCTTACGTAGAACAAAATTCTGGTTACATGGAATACACAATTCCAGCTGGAACCTATGATTTCCAAGAGGAAGATGTTCAAACCGTAACAGCGTATGCAGTTCTTGTTGGTAATACCGATACAATAGATGAAGCTCTCGCATATGAGCTTGCTCGAGTATCAGTAGAATATGCAGAAGAAAATACTCATGCACAATCCGATCATATGACTCTTGAGAATGCACTTAGTGGTTCAGAGGGACTACCGATCCACCCAGGTGCAAAAAAATACTATGAAGAACAGGGATTAACAGTCGATAATGAAGTTGCAGATGTGAGTGCAACCGAAGATGACCGCGATAGTGACTTTGTTCTTGGAACAGGTAGTGCTGGTGGTACTTACTATCCACTAGGTGGAGAAATGGCCAATCTATGGTCTGAGTATATCGATGGTGTTAGTGTAACTGCTACAGAAACTGGTGCTTCCGTTGAAAACCTAGCTGAAATAGGTGCGGGAAATTATGATTTAGGCATGTCTGTACACGTACCAGCACAGAATGCTTACAATGGAGAAGCTGATTTTGACGGTTCTCCTGTTGAGAACTTTGCCTTCATTGGTCATATTTATCCTGAAGTAATGCAAATCATTACACGTGAATCAACTGAGATTGATAGCTTAGCAGACTTAAAGTAACGAACAAAGGCTTGGGGCGCTAAGGTTGGACGTACGAGTTGGACTGAGCTAGATGAGAAGACTGTCTGGGAACAAATAGTTGACTTATCATAAAAAGGTGAGGGAAGTTCCGCTACATCTTTAGCGCTAGAGCTGAATGTGGCTGAAGCGATAAACCATTAAACCTTGGCCATATTTTTAATAAAGATATTCATTGATGGGAGGCTATCCCTTAAGCTATGGTTTTACTTTCAACCAGCACATAATGGGATGGCCTCCTCTTTTTAAAATAATTTAGATTGAAGGTGGTGAATGGATTGACTAAGCAAACAAAGTCAACTACTCATTCAAAGATTGAACGTGAAGACATACACAAATCAAACAAAGAAGAACTATTAGAAAAATATGATAAAGAAAGTTCGTATCGAAAGAAGCTCGGTAAATGGACATGGATTGTTTCTTTTATCGGTATTTATTTAACACTATTTCATTTATATACCGGTTATTTCGGCACCATGCAATCCCAAATTCAAGGGGCGGTCCATGTTGGTACTGCATTAGGGCTGATCTATCTATTATATCCAGCCAAGAAAGGACTTCACGTTAACGGCGTACCTTGGTATGATGTCATCCTTGCCTTTACTGCTATTTTTGTCGGCTACTACAAAATTTTTCAGTTTGACGAAATATTACAAGCACGTATCCACGGTTATGAATCCTTGGATATTATCGTTTCCATCCTAGGCGTGCTTCTCCTACTAGAGGCTACAAGGAGATGTGTGGGTGTACCTATTGTTATCGTTGGAGCCGTTGCTATTGGCTACGCACTATATGGAAATTTAATTCCTTCACAAATTTTATCTCATGCAGGTTTTTCATTTGAAAAAGTATTTACAGATTTATGGTTTAGAGAAAATAGTGTATTTGGTATACCAGTTCAAGTTTCCTCTAAGTTTATTTATCTCTTCTTATTATTTGGAGTGTTGTTAGTACATTCTGGGATCGGTAAGTTTTTTAATGATTTAGCCTACGGACTTACCGGTCGTTTTACTGGTGGAACAGCTAAAGCAGCTGTAACCGCAAGTGCGCTTCAAGGGATGGTATCAGGTAGTTCCATTGCCAATACCGTTGCATCAGGGTCTTTTACGATCCCAATGATGAAAAAAGCACGATTCAGACCAGAATTTGCTGCTGCAGCAGAAGCCTCCGCCTCTACAGGGGGACAGTTAATGCCTCCAATTATGGGTGCAGCAGCCTTCATTATGATTGAATATACAGGTACAACCTATCAAACGATTATGTTAGCAGCCTTAATTCCATCTATCTTATATTTTGCTGGGATTTTTATGGGTACACACTTTGAAGCAAAGAAACAAGGGATCCACGGTGTTGCAAAACACTTACTACCCAATGCAAAAGAGTTATTGAAAAAAAGAGGATACATGTTACTTCCTTTATTAGTCATTATCGTGACGTTATTCTCAGGATTAACCGCTCAACGGGCTGCCATTTATGGTATTGTTGTTGCATTTGTCATTACTATGATTAATAAAGAAACAAGAATGTCGTTCAAAAAAATCTTATTTGTATTAGAACAAGGGGCAAGAACTGCTTTACCAGTAATTGCAGCAGTATCAACTGCTGGTATTATTGTTGGGGTTGTGGGCATGACAGGCCTTGGTGGAAAATTTGCTTCTGGTATTATCGCTTTATCAAATAACATCCTACCATTAGCATTATTTTTAACTATGATTGCATGTATTATACTCGGCATGGGATTACCAACAACTGCTAACTATGTTGTAACAGCAACCGTTGCTGCACCTGCCTTAATAAATGGATTTGGTTTAGAAATAATCCCTGTACATTTATTTGTTTTTTACTTTGGTATTGTCGCAGATATCACACCACCTGTTTGTTTAGCAGCTTATGCTGGTGCAGGTATAGCAGGAGCGAACCCATTTAAAGCAGGGTTAACAGCGATTAAACTTGCCATTGCAGCGTTCATTATTCCTTATACATTTGTCTTCAATCCAATCCTAGTATTAACAGGGGATTATACAATTCTTACACTTGCTATTGCAATTGTGACAGCTTTATTAGGAATGATGGCAATTAGTAGTTCGTTAATGGGGTACTTCTCTAGAACATCACTGGTATGGGAAAGACTCGTATTCTTTTTCTCTGGTATCATGTTAATTACCCCTAACAAAATGATTGATGTTATTGGTATTATACTAATTGGGACTCTCTGGTTTATTCAGTCGCGTCGACCTAAAGAAGATATAAGACCTACAGAAGCCCAAGCACTTTAAAATTAAAAAGCCACGATGTTATACAAACATCGTGGCTTTTTATGTAATTAAGACATCCATTTTGGGGGGGTGTTTTTATCCCAATAAATTTCTCCAATTTCATGATGCTCTTCAAACTGATCTTTACTTAGATGATAGTGGAAATTAAACCAATATCCCTCTAATGGGCGATTATCTCTTCTTACATGAAATCTAGCAATATCTTCATTTGTTCGGTAATCGTAAATATTGAAAATTCTCTCTCCATAACCTTGTTGTGGTTCCTCCGTAATTTCAAAATAAGGTACTTTTTCTTCTCCAGCATCCTTTAAAACTATTTGTAATGCTTCTTCTAAATTAGGGAGAATATCATTCATAAAATCAACTTCCACTCTCTCCGCTATTCTTGGACCTAATTTTGAATATGCCTGTTCTTTGGCCTTTTCCGATAATGCATTCACTAAGTAATCGTTATCAATTTCTGGTTCACTTACTTCAAACTGTTTCGCATGTATCTGCTGATCTTTATTAAGGAAATCATTATTCGCATCTGCTTTTGATGTATCTACTTCTTTGCTATCTGCATCTGTTTCAATTGGAATGGATGGAATATAAAGTCCCAAGGTCATACATGCGATCAGAACAACAAATATTTTTCTAATCCAAATTTTCATATAGATCTCCCTTTATCCATTACTTAACAATAAATGCCCATGTTGTATGCTTACTTTAAATTTTACCATGTTTAAGGAAGATGTCTATAAATTTAGAAATTTTTAATCAAAGCGTAATATAGTGTTAATATTGTTAAAAATTTTTACTTACTTTAGTAGGTTTTGAGAGTATATTTTTCATTTGTAATATCTTCTTAATTAACTGATTGTGGCTAATCTGGTGGTTAATACTCAGGTAATTGGATATCACTCTACCTTATTGGTAAAAGTAAAGGGCGAGCATCCATTTTCGTTTACTGGTTTTGACTATTCAACTTAATCCAAGGCACGTTTCCTCCCTTTTCGTTTACCGGTTTTGACTATTCTACCTAATCCAGGGTACGTTTCCTCCCTTTTCGTTTACCGGTTTTAACTCTTCACCTTAATCCAGGGCACGTTTCTTCCTTTTTCGTTTACCGGTTTTGACTATTCAACTTAATCCAAGGCACGTTTCCTCCCTTTTCGTTTACCGGTTTTAACTCTTCACCTTAATCCAGGGCACTTTTCCTCCCTTTTCGTTTACCGGTTTTGACTTTTCACCTTAATTCAGGCATGTTAGTTAAGCTTTTATTCTTTTCTTACATAGTGTGAAGCTCGTCCCTCTCTAATTAAATAATAATGTTTACCTAATACCTCTCTAATTTTCTTTTTTGATAACAGCTGTCCGCACCATTCATATACAGTTGGTAACGTTATTTTTTTCATAGGAAAAAGGTGCAAAAACTCTTCTACACTGCGACTAATGGCTTTATCCATAAGTTCTACATGGTTACATTCACTACACATCAATGTATTGAAATAGGTATGAGTTATAAACCCACCACACTCCGCGCACACAATTCCCTTTTTCAACTGATCATACGTATACTCAATATTACAAGGGTTTTCTTTAGTTCGGAGTGATAATAATTTGTTGGCAACCTTTTTATGCCTTGCGCCTAAAGTCGCTGGTTCATGACGCATATTTTCTAAGAAACGACTGAGTTGGGTTGGAAAAACGATAGTAGGGTCTTTGGGTGCTTGATACAGTGTGAAAGCATCGTTAACAAATAATAGGTAAGGTTTAATTTGAAAATGAAGACCGTGTTGTTGGAGTAATTGTCGTAGGAGGAGGTTACTTCGGTTCACTTGTTCTATAGGGGAACTAATTTCTCTTTTTGACATCGTGAACCATCTGTCTTCTTCTACATAAAAGTCACCTTCGTAATTCTTAACCTCAAAAAGATAAAGCATATTTTGCAAGATTACTATTGAATCAATTTGAAACTTGGTGTTGTTTGTTTCTAGTAATAAATCAGTTAATATAATAGCTTGTTGACCTAGCGTTTCTAGCATTCCATCAAACTTCTTTTCTCCTTGGTAGCCTTTTTCTAACTTTGCCAAGCGTTTCTTTTCATCAGGGGAGAGCGGCATTCGATGGTTTAGCATTTCTAGGGTAACCAATTCCGAGGATTTTTTTCGTGGATTCATACATAGATCACTACCTTTCTATTCTCATAGTAGTCTTACCTACTAATAAAGACAAGCCATATCCTTCCCTTTACGTATAAAAAATACAAAAGCAGTGACAATATGTTGTCACTGCTTTATTATAAAATATATTTTAGGAAACAGTTAGTTGCTGTTCCTCGTTTAAACGAAGTGCTTGTGCTGTTGAAGCGTGAATTTCCTTAATAAGATTTGGATGTTCCATTAGTGACTTACCATAGGATGGAATCATTTCTTTTAACTTCGGTTCCCATTCTTCAAGATATTCTGGGAAACATTTTGAAAAGACTTCGAGCATAACATTGACAGCGGTTGACGCACCTGGGGATGCACCAAGTAACGCTGCAATCGAACCATCCTCAGCACTAACCACTTCTGTACCAAATTGAAGTGTTCCTTTTCCACCAGATTCCGTATCTTTGATCACCTGTACACGTTGACCAGCAACAACTAAATCCCAGTCCTCACTTTTTGCATTTGGAATAAATTCACGTAATTCTTCCATACGTTTTTCTTTTGACTGCAATACTTGCTGGATTAAATATTTGGTCAACGGCATATTCTTTGCACCTGCCGCCAACATGGTAAGTAAATTATCCGATTTTACTGAAGTAACCAAGTCAAACATAGAACCTGTTTTTAAAAATTTAGGTGAAAAACCAGCAAACGGTCCAAATAATAGTGATCTTTTATTATCTATAAATCTTGTATCAAGATGCGGAACAGACATTGGTGGTGCACCAACCTTGGCTTTACCGTATACCTTTGCGTGATGTTGCTTGACAACATCTGGATTATTACAAACCATAAATAATCCGCTTACAGGAAACCCACCTATATGTTTTCCTTCAGGGATACCTGACTTTTGTAATAAGTGTAGGCTTCCACCTCCACCTCCGATAAAGACAAACTTCGCAGTATGGTATTCAATTTTTCCACTTTCTATATCATGCACTTTTACTTCCCAAGCACCATCACTTGTACGATTAATATCATTTACATTATGTCGATAGTTAATATTAACATTTTGATTGGAAAGGTGATCAAATAACATACGTGTTAAGGCACCAAAATTCACATCCGTACCAGAATCTATTTTCGTTGCCGCAATAGGTTCATTTGAATTGCGATCATTCATAATAAGCGGTATCCATTCCTTTAGTTTTGTTGAATCATCAGAAAATTGCATACCTTTAAAAAGGGGATTATCTGAAAGCGCTTCAAACCGTTTTTTTAAAAAGTTAACGTTTTGTTCCCCTTGCACTAAGCTCATATGAGGTAGTGGCATAATGAAATTTTGAGGGTCAGGAAGTAAATTTTTATTGACGAGATAGGACCAAAATTGCTTTGAAACTTGGAATTGCTCATTAATTTTTATTGCTTTACTTATATCAATCGAACCATCTGGCTTTTCAGTTGTGTAATTAAGCTCACACAATGCAGCATGTCCAGTACCCGCATTGTTCCACTCGTTTGAACTTTCTTCCCCTGGTTTTTCGAGCTTATCAAACACTGTAATTTCCCAATCAGGCGCCAATTCCTTTAGAAGTGATCCTAAAGTTGCGCTCATGATTCCAGCACCAATTAAGATAACGTCTGTTTCAGTATGTCTGTTGCTCATTTTTCCCCATCCTTATCTCCTAAGATTTCAAATGAACATTGTCACTCCCACTTAATCTCATTTCTAAAGGGAGCGGTCTAATTGTATTCACCATTTTCTAATTAATTATCTAAATACAGTTTATCAGAATTTTTTATAAATTACTAATATATGAAAGTGGGAGTTTAAATATCTACTAGTGCAATTCAGCCAATACACTACACTTATTCCCTTTTAAACAATACACCTTTACCAACATATCTCTATATAAATTCCTAATATTGAGTTCACTAAACAAAATTAAAGATTTAGTCTGAATTTAAGCATATAAAAACATGTAAGCACCTATATTCTTTCACTTGAACTAAGCTAAATTGGAACGGGAATAGCATTGCCTATAGCTAAATTTTATGAAGCATTTGCTAGAATTAGAATCCATGTACATGGTCATTTATGGTTTTTATCAAAGAATGATCCATCCTACACACCTACCATATTCAATTGACACAATTCTTTTACATTCTTAACACCGGACAACATCATAGAGGTTTGGAGGTCTTGAAGAAAGTTAGCTAAAAATTGTTCTACCCCTTCTTCGCCACCTACAGCTAGGCTATAAACGTATGGTCGGCCAATCAAGACAGCATCAGCCCCAAGAGCTAGCGCCTTTATGGCATCAATCCCCCTCCGAATCCCACTATCAAATAGTACAGGAACTTGGCTATCGACAACCTTTACAATATCAGGTAGGGCATCGATGCTAGAAATAACACCATCTAATTGCCTCCCACCGTGATTGGAGACGATCACTCCATCAATCCCATATTCAATAGCTTGAAGAGCATCTTCCGGATGTAACACCCCTTTTAGGATGATTGGCAATGACGTACTCTCTTTCAACTTTTTAACGTGCTTCCAATTTAAAGCTGGATAATTAATATTATCGATAATACCTTGAAGGATAGTGTGTGAATTAATTTCAGATAATGATGATAGGAATTCACGATCTGACTCAAAGTTTCCCTGACCATAGCCTAGTGCTAAAGGCGAAAAACGATGATGCAAGTCTTTTTCTCTGTAACCTAGTGTAATCGTATCGATTGTTAATACAATTGCTTCATAACCTGCTTCTTCTGCTCGTTTCACCATGTTAAAAGAAATTTCCTCATGGTTGCACCAATATAATTGAAACCATTTCGAACTACCACTTGTAGCTTGGGCTACATCTTCAATAGAATAACTCGAAACAGTACTTTGTATATACGGCACATCATATTTTGCTGCCGCTCGAGCAACAGCTAAATCTCCCTGTTCGTCAGCTAACTTTAAAACTCCAACTGGTGCCAGCAATAGTGGCGTGGGATATGTGTGTCCAAACATAGTGATACTAGTATTCAAATTGGACACATCATTTAATAATCTCGGAACAATGGAATAGTTCTTAAACGCATCCGTATTTTTTTTTGCCGTCTCCTCACCACCTGCACCAGAAGCGATATAGCTAAAAGCAGATTTAGACATAGCCTGTTTTGCTGCAGTTTCTATTTTCTCAAAACTAATTGGAAAATTGTCTTCTGTATCAATAGATTGAACAACATTATCGTTACTTTTATAAGAGAAGGACATTCATGATCACCCTTTAATTAATTTTTATTCTTATATATTAATAAAAATAAGTTTATCATTTTCTATCATAAAAGCAAAATTCCCTTATATTACCATAAAAACCTTAATGCCGCTTTTACAGACTCACTCCCTATCAAACAAATGAATAAGTCTTTTCATAATATAGAGAATAAAGTGAAGGTTTTTATTCACAATAACAAGTAGATATGCCACATCTTTTACATGGCTAAAATAATAAAATGTGAAAGTGTCAACATAAGTATATGTATAAAGGGGTGAATGTTTTTGGATTTACACTTCATATGGAAAGCTATCATTGTTGTTCTTGGAGGAGTACTTATTTTGCGTCTAGCTGGAAGAAAGTCAATTTCACAGCTTACAGTTGCTCAAACGGTTATGATGATAGCTGTTGGTTCATTAATCATTCAACCTGTTGGCGACAGAAACATTTGGATTACTATGGCAATTACATTTTTAATGGTAATTACACTTCTTTTTATTGAGTATATCGTTATAAAATCAGATACTATTGAAACTCTTATTTATGGAAAATCACTTTTAGTGGTCGAGGATGGCCAAATTATTGAAAGTAATTTAAAAAAGCTTCGGTTAACAGTCGATATGCTTGAGGTAAGGTTAAGACAACAAAACATTCAAAGTATTAGTGATTTACAATGGGCTACAATAGAATCAAACGGTCAGTTAGGGTATATGCTAAAACCCGACAAAAATTACGCAACTAAAGAAGATATTAATATGTTGAAATCATTAATTGAATTAAATCTATCTAATCTCCCTACGGAAACTGAAGCCACAAAAAATCAAACAACTGGTTCAGATGACATATTTAATGAAATTAAAAATAGGAAACATAAACAGAAACCTAAAGAGTATTTGGATTAAACGTAAGCACTACAGTTATTGTTATCTGATTTTATTCAGTAACTTTTTAACTAGTTTTATCTGCATGACTACATCAGGTGTACGCGGTTGCTGCAAAGTAAACTAAGTTAGTGCCCCAGCGAAGTTTCTTTCCTTTATAATTCAAGTGAATTTACTTAAATATAACAAAAGAAAGCATCGTCAACTTACCATGCTTTCTTAATCTATACTGGTTATTTATATATTGCCCATTATTTATGATACGGTTCCCCTCGATTAATCCGAAATGCTCGATAAATTTGTTCTAATAAAACTAACCGCATTACCTGGTGAGGGAAAGTCATTTTAGAGAAGGATAATGCATAATTACTACGACGCTCGACTTCTTTACTTAATCCAAGTGATCCACCAATAACAAAAACAAACTTACTTTTTCCATGTGTCGTCAAATCATCTAATTTTTCGGCAAACTTTTCAGAAGTTAGTTGCTCTCCAGTTATTTCCAAGGAAATAACATAGCTATCTGGATCGATTTTTGTCAAAATCTTGTCCCCTTCTTTTCGTTTTACCTCTTCCATCTCTGCTTCACTAATATTTTCAGGTGCTTTTTCATCTGGAACTTCAACAACGTTCACCTTTGCATAAGCTCCTAACCGTTTTAAATACTCTTGTATCCCTTGTTTTAAATATTTCTCCTTCAATTTTCCGACTGCAATGACTGTGATTTTCATAGTTTATCCTTTCTATTCGTTTTTTTATAGTGTATCAAAAAAGCTTTTTTTCTCCTAATTGATTTCGACACCTATTTCCTCTAATCTAGAATTGGAGTATATGTAAAAGGAGTGATCCATTTGAATAATATTATCTTTGTTGAAACAGGAACTGGAATTGATGTTCATGGTCAAAATATTACCAAGGCTGCCGTACGAGCTGTAGAAAATGCGATTCATTACAACTCAATGCCCGGTATTAAGGACATATTGCCTGAACAGTCCTTGCATAATATGAAAGTACATGTGAAATTAGCTGTACCGGCAGATAAAGATAAACTCAACCATGAAGAAGTAAAAAAGGAAATTCCTTATGGAACAGTGACACTTGAAATTATGGATGGTGGAATGGCAACATCCAGCGGCATCGTACTTGAAGACAAACAAGATAAAAATGATTTAATGTATATAGTCAATGCTTCCGTTGAAGTTGGCTACTAAATTAAATTAGTCTTTTTACCATTTTTTTAGAAGCTTATGGAATAGGTTGTCCTGTTACAAGCATAGGTATATATAAATGAAACTTCACTCAGTGGGGGTTTTTGCACTTGCTCCATTGAGTGTTAGTTCCACAAGGTGAGACCCGCAAGCCCTTGATCAATCGGGGTTAGCGAAGGTTAACTCCCACTTCAGCATCTGAGTCTCATTTGGTGTTTTGAAGTGGGTGTCACCGGGATAAAACAGATCGATAGGAGGAGTTATATTTTGGTTACTAACCGTGTTTTTCCCATTATTCACTATTTAATTGCCTATGTTTTTCTTGCTGCAGGTATTTTAAAGTGGGTATCGCCTAACTTTGTTACCATTTTTGCAAATCTAGGGCTTCCTTTTCCACAAGTTACTGTCCTAATTGTTGCTACTGTTGAAATAATCGCTGCAAGTCTCATTTTATTTAACCTATATGTCAAGCAGGCTGCGATAAGTTTAGTCATTATCATGATCGTTGCAATATTACTTTCCAAGATGCCAATACTGTTTAACCAAGGCATATTGACATTTGCTTTTGAAGCAAGATTAGATATTGTTATGTTAACTTTACTACTAGTTACCTTAAAACAACGTGCATAAACAACCTTGTTTTCATATTTACCACTATTAAAATTGTCTACGTATTATTCTATATATACTAACAACTATCCCAATTACCCTTCTCAAAGTTGTCGTTAAAAGCAAAAGGCTGTCCACCTTATTACTGTTAGGACAGTCTTTACCTAACTCCATTTCTTGTATGTGAAATAATAAATGCAGCATTTCCTGAAATATCTTGAGTTTTTACTGTTGTAAATATCATAAAGTGATCTCCCCTTGAGATAACAAACACGTCTTTTAACACTTATCCACATACCCTTCCACAAATGTCATATAAAAGCAATATCCACACTATCTTATTACATACAAACAACTTTTCCACAATTTTATCCACATATTAACAATCCAGATTCTGCATTTTGTATAAGAATATTTGTTCGCTACAAAATACAGTTAGTTATCCTCAGTTTTATCCACAGCATGTGTATAATTTTGGATAAATACTAGTTTTTTTCCACATTAAAAAGATTGAAGTCTTGTTCACTAACACAGACTTCAATCTTTATTTTACCTTCTAATATTGTTGCGAAGCTAAATTAACTGTTACTTCCTGTTTACTTCCTTCTCGATAAAATGTAATAACCATATCTTCCCCTACTTGTTTCACTTGATACAAGTGCTTTCGTAAATCTACAATATTATTCATTTTTTCTCCATCTAAGTGTGTTATGACATCATAAGGTTCTAAATTAGCTTCCGCTGCTGGTGAACCTGGTTCGATACTACGAACATAGATACCTTCTTCAATATCCCTTGGCAATTGTAAACTCTGACGCCATTCCACTTGAGAAATATCCTCCAATGAATAAGCTTCCACACCTAGGTAAGCACGTGTCATCTGTCCCTTTGTTTCAAGTTGGTTAATTACTGGCAGTGCATCATCAATTGGAATAGCAAAACCTATGCCTTCTACAGCATCTTGCGCAATCTTCATAGAATTAATACCAATTAACTGTCCACTCATATTTATAAGAGCACCACCACTATTTCCAGGATTAATCGCAGCATCGGTTTGAATGACTTCTGCTTGCCAATCTGCACGTCCATCTTGATCAAAGTCTTGTGGAATCGCTCGTTGCTTTCCACTAATAATTCCTTGTGTTACAGAGCCTGATAGATGTAATCCTAATGGACTTCCAATCGCTATTGCAGGTTCACCGACCCTAATATTTTCAGAATGGCCAATATCAATAACATGATCGACATAGGTACTATCCATTTCTAAAACAGCAAGATCGGTAAATAAATCGCTGCCTTTTAACTCTGCATCAACTCGTGTTTCATCTGATAATACAACTTCGATTTGGTCTGCCCCTTGTATGACATGGTGATTACTAACGACAAATGCACGCCCATCCTCTACTTTATAAATAACACCAGAACCTGTTCCAGCCTCACTATCCGCTTGTTCCCATAGATCTGATTGTGATTGAATATTGACAACGCCAACGACGGAAGGGGCCACTTTTTCCACCACATCCGTTATTTGAGTTGTTATATTCACATTTAGATTTTGTAAATTATTATTAAAATCTACGTCACGATCCGTGCTTTGGTTAGCAATTTCTTGATCCTGGCTATTCACATTATAAGGCAATAAATTAAGATCAGATAATGTTGGCAGTGCAAACATAAACAAACACGCACCAATCACCACCCCTAAAACAGTCGAATATACCCAACTATTTTTTTTAGGAGGTTTATGATGCCCATCATAATATCCCATTATATCCTCCCTTCTTAAAACAGGTAAATGGTAAATATGGCTGTTATTAGTTTGCACTTTTTTTTAGAATTTAAACGACTTCATATAAAGGAGTTGGCGTTTTCGGATCCGTATCATGTATTTCCAATTCACTACCAATTGTATATCCATTATCATTTAAATAGTTCTCTACAGACAGTCGTGCTAACTCCTTCATGTTATTATCCTTACTCAAGTGAGCTAAATAAATCCGTTTAGTATGATTACCAATAATATCTGTTAATGCTAATGCACAATCTTCATTTGAAACGTGACCAGTATCACCTAATATTCTACGTTTTACATTCCAGGGATATCTCCCCATCCGAAGCATGGAAACATCATGATTTGCTTCAAAAATTAGTACATCGGCATCTTCTACTGTTTTTTTTATTCTTTCTGATACATATCCTAAATCTGTTACCAACGCTACCTTCTTATTTTGATGATGAAAAGTGTAAAACATTGGTTCAGCAGCATCATGTGAGACACCAAAAGATTCAATATCTAGGTCCCCGAATGTCTTTGTTTCTTCCATATTAAAGACGAACTTTTGATCTAGGCTAATTTTTCCAATGGAAGAATCCATTGCTTTCCATGTCTTTTCATTTGCATAAATGGGTAAATTGTATCTCCTAGCTAATACTCCTAACCCTTTAATATGATCACTATGTTCATGCGTTACTAAAATTTTAGACAGTGTATTTGGATCAATATGAACTTCTGTTAACAATCGTTCCATTTCTTTGCCACTTAAGCCAGCATCTACTAATACATTTTCTTTATCTGTTTCTATATAAAATGCATTTCCCGTACTCCCTGAAGCAAGTACACTAAAACGTAATGCCATTAATCTCCACTCCAATTTGTTGATTCTATCATTTCTGAAAAGTTTTCTTGTATTTCTTTTGTTACATCACTACCGTTATTAGAATCTTGAATTAATCCACGTATTTCGATTATTGTATCTTCTAGAAAGCTTTTGTCATCCCTTGGAAAAGAGTTTCCTTCTATTGCATGAATAAAATAATTTCTATTCTCATTAATTGTTATCTTCCAAGTTGGTGCCAACACTTGTCCACCATTCGGTAAAGGAGTTAAGTTATGATAACCTATTTTAATATCTGTTAACTCATCTCCTTGGTTCAATTCGTTTGTATTGTTATACAGATGCATAATCGCTTCTGTATCGGTAAATAAATCATAATCCTCTTGTTGATCGTCTTCATTTTTTAAAATGGTTTGTGTATATTGCACCATTTCATCCTGGTCGTTAAGAAGAATAAGTAATAAACCACTCTGATTGTAGTAAATTGGGTTACCTTTAATTTTTTGAAAATAAATCAGTGTATTTGTTTCGTCATTTTTTCCCCAAAACACATAATTTTCTCCATTTAATACATTAGATTCTAAGAAGGATTGAAGGTTATCCTCATCATATGAAACTGGTTCTGTAAGTTTCGAAACAATCAAGTCGCCTGGCAATACTTCGATTTCTTGATTTTCAAATTGTTCTAATTCTTCTTTTTCCTCATCATTAAGTTCCTTACGTGAACCATACAAATAGGATCCTTGCATCGCTTCATCAGTTAACAAATCCAACCCTTCAATATCTGTCTTCAGCCCTTCTTCAATGGATGTCTCAGGGATAAAGGATAAATCAGGTTCTCTAGTTTCAATAAACTGACGTAATAAAAAAATATCCAGCACAAGAAAGCAAAGGATAAATAGTGTCTTAATTTGACCCCATTGCAATTAAACGTCGCCTCCTTTGCTAGAATCTTGCTCAAAATCAATTTCTCTCCAACCTAAGTAACTCTTAAAAAACCATGCTGGAGTTAAGTCAATAATATACCCTTGTTGTTCTTCCATTTTATATCCTAGGGTAATATCTTCGATTAATCGATCAGAGAAATAATCGCTGCTGTTTAAAAAGTCAACCACTTCTTCCCCCGTCCTCATATCAACTTTCTGACCGGCAAAAGAACTTTTCAAATGAATTAATGGACGATTATATTGGTTTACTTTTTGATTACGTAAAGTAATATCTATCGTGGAATAATTACTATCCTCTATAACTGGATATCCATCATAATTTAAACGGTACAGCACAGAATTATCTTGAGTATCCAATTCAGCTAGTTGATAATCATCTCGAACCCCTGTTGTCCAGCCTTCGTGGGCATTAATAAAATCTAATGTTTCATTTATTAACTGCCTACCTTCTATATTACTTTGATCAGAGAAAATAGGATTGGTATACTCAATATGATAATCATATTCAACCATTGTCCTGATTCCATCTGTGAAAATATTTGCCCCTGCGGCATTCTTTGAATTCCTTACTGCAGAAGGATTATCAAATAAAGCATTTCTTAACAATGTAGCGGATGAAGCATTTGCCTGGAATGGACGTTCATACATTTCTATTTCATTTGGTAAATAGATGGACTTGTCCTCAGTTGTTACATATTCAACATATGGAATAAACTTATTATCCTCATTTATATTTATCAGCTGTTCTCTTATTTCACTGATATTCTGTATATTAGCAGATACCATTAATTTATTTTCTGTATTTACAAAATAAATTGGGTTACTATCGTGCTCTTCATCTAACATGATAGAGATACGATCAAAAGATGTCGAAGGAATGACAGTATCACTATCAACTGCAAATAAATCTGGCAATATTTCCATTGGAATCAATGTTGGAAATATAACCTCTACTAATTGATGCTGATTTTCGAAAAACTGAGTACTGTCTGCCTGTATTCGATCAAACCCATATAATAACCAATCTTGCATATTATTATAAAGATTCTTTTCTTCGCTTTTATCCTTAAACCCTTTTAGTTCATGACTATCATGAAAAATAATCTGAGAAGGTTGTATGATACTTTTTTTTGTTTCTTCTTTACCATCTAACTTTGCTTCAATTGTACTCTGGTCACTATCGACTTCTTCATACTGTGGTTGATAATTCCATATTCGCAATGTTAACAGCAAACTTAATAAAATTAAGAAAACTAATACGGATGACTTTATTGTTTCCAATTTCATCTATTTTCCACCCCGCCTTTTTTTCATAAGCGGAAGTGTAAAGAGGATGGTCGTCCCTTTACCTTCTTTACTTTCTGCCCAAATCTGTCCATGGTGTGCTTCAATTATTTCTTTAGCAATAGCTAGACCTAATCCTGTTCCACCTAAATTTCGAGACCTTGCTTTATCAGCACGATAAAACCGCTCAAAAATCTTATCTAACTTCTCTCTAGCAATTCCAAGACCTTGGTCAGAGATCATTACTTTGAGATGATTTTGCTCTTTCATAACACGAATGGTAATTTTACCACCCTCTGGTGAATATTTAATCGCATTTGAAATAATATTATCGATCACTTGGGTGAGTTTATCTTTATCCACCCAAACAAAAATGTTTTCTTTTGCAAAATGACGACTAATACTAATATCTTCCGACTTATTCATCTCAAACCGATCAATGATATGATGTAAAAATGGTGCAAAGTTTACCCTTTCTTTATAAAGCGAGTGTGCTTTACTATCCATTTTAGATAATTGAAGGAGGTCATTTACTAAACGAATCATTCGCTCCGTTTCTTTTTGTGTTACTTGTAAAAATTGTGGGGCAATATCTTGATCTTTCCATGCTCCATCAGATAACGCCTCTAGATAACTACGCATCGTTGTCAACGGTGTTCTTAATTCATGTGAAACATTTGAAACAAATTCTCTTCTTTCTCTTTCCACTTGTTCCTGTTCTGTTACATCACTAAGTACGGTTATAAAACCGGTTAACTGGTCTGTTTCATCTTGAACGACTGAGAAATTCGCCTTTAACAAGAAAAATACATCTTCATCACTTAAATCAATTGTAATGGAACCTGTCTCTTGAACATCCACTATATCGACAATTTTGTCTTCTAATTGCAATACATCTATTAATTGTTGTCCTTCTACTTCATCAAAGCTTTTCCCTATTAAATGTTCTGCCGGTTTATTCATTAATGATATTCTTCCAACATGGTCTGTCGCAATGACACCATCAGACATATTTGATAACACGGAACTTAATTTCCTCCGCTCGCCTTCTGTTGTAAGATGTGCTTGCTTTAGTTTGTCATTCATATCATTAAATGTAATGGCTAATTGTCCAATTTCATCAGTTCCATAAACATTTACCTTCTGAGAGAAATCACCAGTTGACATGATTTTGGCCTGTTTTCGCATTTCAGTTATTGGCTTTGTGATCGTTCTTGCAACAATCACACCAAGTAATGCCGATACAATAATAGCTAATACTGTACCATTTAGAAAAACCGTATTAATACTCTGAAGTTGGGAATAAACATCTTCCATTGACGCTTCTAAATAAACAGCACCTTCCACATCTTCTCCATCATAAAGTGGAACAATTCTCACTAACATTCGTTTTCCCGTATTGCGGTCAACCTGGATAACGGGTTGCTTCGCCTGTCCATAACGAATCGCTAGAGTGATCCCATTTTCTCCGGTCACTCTCTTTCCAACTAAATGAGATTGTCCACTATTAGCACCAATAACGCGATATTGTTTGTTAATAACCAATAAATCAGAGTAAAAATCACTGTCATACAACGTCAGAATACTCTGTACTTCCTGTTGCAATGTAGGTTCCTCATCATCACCAGACCGTTCCTTGTTAAACACATCTTCTAAATTATAGGTTAGTACTTGAAGTCGCTCCTCAACATTCGTAATAAAATTATCCTCTAAACTTTCTTTTAACCCTTGAGCAAAATAAGCTCCAATTACTTGGATCGTTAAAAGTAAGAGTAAAATAAGAATGACAATAAACTTTAATTGAATTGATTGAAAAAAGCTTACTTTTTTCATATTTTATTACTCCTGATCAGGTTTTCGTAAATAATAACCTACTCCCCTTCGAGTCACAATCCAAACGGGATTACTAGGGTTATCTTCTATCTTCTCTCGCAATCTCCTTACGGTTACGTCTACCGTTCGAACATCACCATAATAATCATAACCCCAAACGGTCTCTAACAAGTGTTCCCTTGTCATCACTTGTCCAATATGGCGAGCTAAATAGTGTAGCAATTCAAATTCACGGTGTGTTAATTCTACTTGTTCTCCTGCTCTTGTCACTGTATATGCATCTGGATGAATTACAAGCGTGCCAATAGTAATATCTTTATTTGCCCTTTGATTATCGCCAGGTGAAATTTGTTGTCTTCTTAAATTAGCCTTTACTCGTGCAATCACTTCTCGATTACTAAATGGCTTTGTCACATAATCATCAGCACCTAACTCAAGGCCTAGCACTTTATCAATTTCGGAATCCTTTGCCGTCAGCATAATAATCGGCATTGTATGATTTTTTCGAATTTCTTTACATACTTCATTTCCGTCTTTTTCAGGTAACATAATATCTAAAAGAAGTAGATCAGGATTTTCTTGGTCTGTCAGTTCAATTGCCATTTCCCCATCATAAGCACAAACCACCTGATAACCTTCTTTTTCAAGGTTAAATTTTAATATATCTGCAATTGGTTTTTCATCATCAACTACTAATATTTTTTGACTCATACCATTCACATCCTATCATTTTCTATTATCTTCATCTTATCGCATTTTGAAACAAATGTCTGTTTTTTAAGAAACGTATTATTTACCAGTTTTTCATTTCTAATTCCAAAAAGCCTCTAAAAAAAGTCCTTTTAATGTTTTTTTATTGCGCATTTGCTGTATTATGCGACATAACTAATCTCAATTTTCTCTCTTACATTCTGATTGAAATAAGTGCGAATATATCGTTCCGGCAGAATACTACGCTTTCCATGGGCACGGCCTCAGCTAACTTGGTAAAGAAAAGCCCTTTACCAAGTGGATCTTCGACTCGTGCTGTTCCAATAGGACAAGGAAGGCTGCGGCAGCGTTACATCGCACGAAGAAAATTGATTTTTATTTTCGAGGAGTCTCCGTATTCTGCCTCCACTTGGACTAGTTTTCTGATTGAGATAAGTAATTGCACCATATAAAGACATTCATTTGATACACTATTCTTAATCCAACAGTTTCTAATATATAAAATTTTTTAGGTCAATTTCTACAAAAGTTCAGAGCACACGAATTAGCGGAGGCAATACACGGAGACTCCTGAGGCCCGACAAGGGTTATGCAGGCGTTGTCCGACAAGGACGGTTTTAGCCTGTAATCCTTAAGAACCATCGGTGAGACCCCGCAGTGAGGCACGAACGAGGAAGCTCACCAGCCCCCCACGGAAAGCGTAGTGTATTGCCGTAGCGACTTTTTAGCACTCATCTTTTAGAGGAAGTGGCGAGTTATGTCGCATAATACAGCTTTTATGCAACTACATTCTTATAGAAAGAGCCTTTAAGAAAAACCCTTGTTGCTAGGGTCAACAACAAGGGTTTTTCAATCTTATTTATATCATAAATCTAATCGTTTCTTTAATACAAATCTAGCGGATTTAATAATCCTCCATTCTTATATACTTCAAAATGTAAATGCGTACCTGTTGATCTCCCTGTTGATCCCATAACACCAAGCTTTTTACCTTTTTGAACCGTTTGACCTACATTCACACTAATGGAAGAAAGATGAGCATAGATTGATTTATAACCATTATTATGGTCTACAACGACTTTATTTCCATAGGATCCGTCATGACCAGCCGACACAACTACACCATTATCTGCAGCCATAATAGTTGGATCACTTACACCAGCAATATCTATTCCTTTATGCATTCGTCCCCATCTTGGACCAACATGACTAGTTACTCTACCGCCAACAGTTGGCCATCTAAATTCACCAGTTCCTCGAGATGAAATTACCTTGGTACCATGAACAACAATTTCTTTTACAGGTTGTTTTGTTACTTCTGAATCAACCACTTCTTTGGATTCTACATTACCATTAACCTCTTCAATCGAATAATGAACCTTTTTACTTCCCTTTTGTCCTTGTTGTTTCACCTTTGTATCGCCTTTATATAGTTCATCTGAATACTCTACTTCTTTTTCATAATCAATCTCTTCTTCTTCCAATTTTTCAATTGTAACAATTACATCTAAATAAGAAGCATAGTCTGTTACATTTATTTCTTGATCTATTTGTAAAACGGAGTCTTCTTCAAGAGAAGGATTTAGTTCTAATATCGTATCCATATCTAAATCGTAATCTGACGCTATTCTTCCCAGTACTTCTCCCTTTTCTACCTCATGGATTTGATCTGTTAGTGTCCCTTTTTCTAACAATTCCATTCCGTCTTCTTCGGTTAATAAATCTTTTTCAGGAGCTTTTTCCTTAGAAACTGTAACTTTTTCCGATAGTTCAACGTCTATTATATTAGATTCACCAACAGACAACGATTGACTTGCGATTGATCGTCCTTGTTGTTCGATATTTTCTATTTCTTGTAGATCAACGTATTTTGCTTTAAAACGATCTAAGGTTTTTTCTGCCGTTTCCTTATCTTTAAAGTAACCTACTGTTTGATCACCAATTTTCAATCCATACGCATCAACTTGTACAGAAAGTTCATCTTCTAATAGGTCAACAACCTCTTGGTTCATTGCCGATGGTTCAAAAACTTTCTCAGATACATATGTAATTTCTTCACCTATTGTATAAGAATAAGATTTATCTTGATTTTCTTTTTCATAATCTTGTATCATTTGATCAACATTCGCTCTAACTATGTCTTTGTCATCAACAGTCCCTATATGGTTATCATCAATATATACATGATAAATAGTAGAGAGTTCTTTATTACTATCAGCTTGTACAACACTTACCATTAGTCCTAAACTTAACATAGTTGGTATCGTTAACTTTTTAAAAAGTTGCATAGGCTTTTTATTAAGTTCACGATGTGTTTCTGATGTATATTCATCAACTTGCTTCTTCCACATCTTTTTGTCCTCCAATTTATATCAACGAAGTAGTTCAATTTTTTATAGATAATTTTAGAATTTATCAATTAATTCTATCAACTTGCAAATCACTATTTAAATCTATCATAAAATAGGAACAAAATTAAGTAGATTTAAGAAAATGTAACATAAATGTATAATAACTGCTATATTAAGACTTTATTATGATAACTTTTGTTGCAAAGTGGCCTTTATTGTAACTTTTTATACTTTAATGTATTGCACATGTTTCTTAAGAAGATAGGCAGTTTTATTGTTTAAGTTTATGATTCGTTCATATCTATAGAAAATCGGACTTTCCGTTCCTAGTTCCGATTAATGCTTATAAAGCGGTTAACATACTTGCGGAAACAGACTCTAACTCCGCTAAATGTTCAAGTTCCTAAACAGAGTATCTGTAACTTCTAAATCAAAAGACATACTAGCATTCAAAATAATAACTGGATTACGCAACAAAAAAAACCTGTTGAGTTAATTAACTCAACAGGTTCTTATGTTTAGCTATATACGCTTCTTACAACATTAGTCTGTGTTCTATCCGGCCCAACGGAGAATACAGAAAGAGGTATTCCAGTCAGTTGGGAAACACGTTCTATATAATGTCTTGCGTTTGCAGGAAGCTCATGTAAACTTTTAACACCAGTAATGTCTTCTTTCCAGCCTGGCATCTCTTCATAGACTGGTTCACATTCAGCTAAAACCTTCAAGCTGGCTGGGAATTCCTCCATGATTTCCCCTTTGTAACGATAGGCTGTACAAATTTTTAATGTTTCTATTCCTGTTAATACGTCAATAGAGTTTAATGACAGGTCCGTAATACCACTTACTCGGCGAGCATGACGAACAACTACGCTGTCGAACCAGCCAACACGACGAGCCCTGCCAGTAGTGGTTCCATATTCATTGCCCACTTCTCTTATTTGATCACCTATCTCATCATGTAATTCTGTTGGAAACGGACCATCTCCTACGCGGGTAGTATAAGCTTTGGATACCCCAACAACATGATCTATTTTTGACGGACCTACACCCGATCCTATCGTAACACCGCCCGCAATTGGATTAGAAGAGGTAACAAATGGGTATGTTCCTTGGTCAATGTCTAGCATGACGCCTTGTGCACCTTCAAATAATACACGTCTTCCATCATCCAATGCATCGTTTAATACAACAGATGTATCTGTTACATATTTAGCTATCTGCTGCCCGTATTCATAATACTCATCAAGAATATCTTCAACATGTAATGATTCTGTTTCATAAACCTTTTCAAATAATCTATTTTTATCTTGTAAATTTTGTTCTAATTTTTCCTTAAATGCTTGTTTATCCATTAAATCAGCAATACGAATTCCTACACGTGCTGCTTTATCCATGTATGCAGGGCCAATTCCCTTTTTGGTTGTTCCTATTTTATTTGCACCCTTCGCTTCTTCCTGAAGCATATCTAACTTTATATGATAAGGAAGAATAACATGCGCTCTGTTACTTATTCGCAGGTTATCTGTACCAACACCTTTATTATGTAAATATTCTAACTCTTCTACCAGTGCTTTTGGATCGATAACCATTCCATTTCCGAGTACACATGTTTTATCACTAAAAAATATCCCTGAAGGAATCAAGTGTAATTTATATGTAATATCATCAAATTTAATGGTATGTCCTGCATTATTACCACCTTGATAACGTGCTACTACTTCTGCATTTTGTGAAAGAAAATCTGTTATTTTCCCTTTCCCTTCGTCTCCCCACTGGGTTCCAACAACTACTACTGAGGACATGAAACGCACCTCCACTTATATTTGGTACAACCATATTAAGTTTATCAACCGACACCCATAATGTCAATTAATTCACGAACGTTTTTGGCATTTGGTAATAAATTCGTTCGTTTTATCCGCCATAAAGCAGCAAATGCATAAGTAGCTTATGTCATAGTAGCTATATAATACGACATAACTGCATATGACTTCTGTCCACTATAATAAGACTAGTGGTGAACGGCACTGCGGAAATACACTACGCTTTCCTGTGGGGGGCTGGTGAGCCTCCTCATGCTGACGCACTGCGGGGTCTCACCGATGCCACTAGTCCCACGGGAGTCTCCGTGTATTTCCTCCGCTTTTTCAAGTGCTTTGAAGTTTTATATTGCATTGCTTAAAACAAATCAAAATAATAATGCTTTTATGTTAATTGACATGTTAAAACACAGTCTTGCAGTAAGTTCGTTATTCTTTAATTTATAAAGTATTTCATCTATTACCAATCAGAAAACTTATCCCAGCGAAGGCAGAGTACGTAGACTCCTATGGGAACAGCACGAGCTGAAGATCCACTTGGTAAAGCGGTTTTCTTTACCAAGTTAGCTGAGGCCGTGCCCATGGAAAGCGGAGTATTCTGCCGTAGCGATGGTATAACACTTATTCCAATCAGAACAGTAGAAATCAAACTACAAGGTTATGTCGTATAATAGAGCTTATATGCAACAACTATCTTCATATTGAAAATAGCTCATTAAAAAAGAGGATACCTGTCATACATATGGAGTAATGACAGGTATCCTCTATATTCAGGATCCAGCCCCAACAGGAGGTGGAATATCACTTTCTTGATAACGATGATCTAAATCTACGAATTTATTATACTCTTTGACAAACGCCAGCTCGACAGTTCCGACTGGACCATTACGTTGCTTTGCGAGAATAATTTCAATAATGTTTTGTTTCTCCGATTCCTGATCATAGTAATCATCACGGTATAAGAAACCAACAATGTCAGCATCTTGCTCAATACTTCCAGACTCACGTAAGTCGGACATCATCGGGCGTTTATCTTGACGTGATTCCACACCACGTGAAAGCTGTGACAAAGCAATTAAAGGAACATTTAGTTCTCTTGCTAACCCCTTCAAGGAACGCGATATTTCGGATACCTCTTGCTGACGGTTCTCCTTTGAATTTCCACTACCTTGAATCAATTGAAGATAATCAATTAGGATCATCCCTAAACCATGTTCCTGTTTCAGACGTCTACACTTCGACCTTATTTCATTAACACGAATTCCCGGAGTATCGTCAATAAAAATACCTGCGTTGGACAGGCTCCCCATTGCCATGGTTAGCTTACCCCAGTCTTCCGCTTCAAAGTTACCTGTACGCAATCGTTGTGCATCAATATTTCCTTCTGCACAAAGCATACGTGAAACTAACTGATCCGCACCCATCTCAAGACTAAAAATAGCGACATTTTCTTCTGTTTTTATTGCAACATTTTGGGCTATATTTAAGGCAAAGGCTGTCTTACCTACTGATGGACGGGCAGCAATTATAATTAAATCGTTTCGTTGGAATCCTGATGTAATATGATCAAGATCGTGGAAACCAGTAGCAATACCTGTCACACCACCATCATTATGATGTAACTGCTCAATATTATCGTAAACTTCAATTAATACATCTTTAATGTTTTTGAAGGAACCTGAATTATTACGATGTGACACTTCAAGGATACTTTTTTCAGCTTCATTTAACACGCCTGGTACATCATCTTCTTGGGAGTAACTTGTTGTCACAATATCTGTAGCGGTGCGGATTAAATTTCGAAGCAGTGCTTTCTCCTCTACAATTCTACTATAATACTCAATATTAGCAGCAGTAGGAACAGAGTTTGCAAGATCACTAAGGTATGAAACGCCACCGATTTCATCCAGAACTCTTTCATTGGAAAGCTCTGTTGTTACCGTTACAAGGTCAATTGGTTCACCTCGATCGGATAGTTTCATCATGACCCCAAAAATTCTTTGATGACTAGCCCGATAAAAATCATCGGGCATTAATAGTTCAGAAGCTTTCGATAGTGATTCAGGTTCCAAGAAAACAGCACCTAGGACAGCTTGTTCGGCTTCAATATTATGTGGAGGGGTTCGATCATTCCATAATTCACTCATGCCTCTGCTCCTTTCATTTTACTACTAATGGTGCGTGTTCAAAAGGAGGATAAAAAGGACCGAGAAGTTCGAGATGGCGTAGCTTAGAGGACCGGAGCGTATGCTTTTCGATACGTGAGGACCGCATAAGCAAGCCAAACTAGAAACAACGATGTGTCATTTTCACCGGACTTTTTGAACATCCTCTAATGCTTACTTTTCAGATACATGAACTTTAATGGTACCTGTAACTTCTGGGTGAATCTTTACAGGTACATTTGTGTAACCCATCGCTTTAATTGGTTGATCTAACTCAATTTTTCGTTTATCAATTTTAATTTTATGATCTTTGTTTAGCTGTTCGGCAATCTGTTTACTAGTAATGGAACCAAATAAACGGCCACCATCACCAGATTTCGCCTTCAGTTCCACTGTCAACGTCGCTAACTTTTCTTTCAAACGTTTCGCTTCTTCCACTTCTTCTTGTTCTAGTTGCTTCTCTTTCTGTTGCTTTGCCTCTAAGGCTTTTAAGTTTCCACTAGTAGCTTCTTGAGCCAAGTTATTTTTTAACAAGTAATTTCGAGCATAACCATCGGAAACATTTTTTACTTCACCTTTTTTTCCTTTTCCTTTTACATCCTTTGTGAAAATCACTTTCATTCTTCTTCTCTCCCTTCAAAGTATTCAGCAATTATCTCTTTTAATTGATTATAAACTTCATCGATCGTTGTGTCTTCTAATTGGGTTGCAGCATTTGTTAAATGTCCTCCACCATTCATTTTTTCCATAATGATTTGGACATTTACATCACCTAAAGATCTTGCACTAATTCCTATTCGACCATCTTTTCGTTCGGAAATAACAAATGAAGCTACAATCCCACTCATTGTAAGTAATGTATCAGCAGCTTGAGCAATAACAACAGGTCCAAATGTTTCCCCTTCATTTCCTTTTGAAATTGCAATGCCATGTTCAAAGGTCTCCGTGTTTTCAATCAACTTACTTCGTTTCACATAAATATCAAGGTCTTCCTTCATAAACTTTTGTACAAGAACAGTATCTGCACCTTTTGATCTTAAATAGGATGCTGCATCGAATGTACGTGAACCAGTTCGAAGTGTAAAACTTTTCGTATCTACAATAATACCCGCAAGTAGTGTGGTGGACTCTAACATATTTAATTTCAAATTTTTAGGTTGATATTCAAGTAACTCTGTCACCAATTCAGCAGTTGAAGAAGCATATGGTTCCATATAAACAAGTGTTGGATGGTCAATAAATTCTTCTGCACGACGATGATGGTCAATCACCACAACACGGTCGGTTTTGCTAAGAAGTTTTTCCTCAGCTACTAGTGATGGTTTATGTGTATCCACAACGACAAGCAAGCTATCTTTTGTAATTCTATCATTTGCGTCTTCTGGTTCAATAAAGTGAGACCACAATTCCTGACTTTCTTTTAATTCTTCAATTAACCGTTGCACACCTGTGTCAATGTCATCTGGATCAAGAACAATATGACCGTCCACGCCATTTGCCTCAGCAATTTTCAAGATACCAATGGCCGCCCCTACAGAGTCCATATCAGGTGATTTATGCCCCATAATGAACACTTGGTCACTGTCTTGTACAAGTTCTTTTAACGCATGGGAAATCACTCTTGCACGAACCCTAGTTCTTTTTTCCATTGGGTTTGTCTTCCCACCATAAAATCGTACTTTACCTGACTCTTCTTTAATTACAACTTGGTCACCGCCACGTCCTAAAGCAAGGTCGAGACTAGATTGTGCTAATTCACCAAGTGCTGGAAGAGAAAATTCCCCATAACCAACACCAATACTAAGTGTTAAAGGAACATTTTTATTATCTGAAATTAATTCACGTACTTCATCTAATATTTCAAATTTCGTTTTTTCCAATTGATTTAGTATCCTCTGATTCATCACAGCAAGAAATCTTTCTTGGGATGTCCGCTTTAAATAAATGCCAAATTCAGTGGACCATTCATTTAAAATAGAGGTAACTCTTGAATTAATATGGCTTTTAGCTGTATCATCCATTGCTTGTGTGATCTCTTCATAATTGTCCAAAAAGATAATCCCTAATACGGTTTGGTCATTGTAGAAACGTTTATTAATTTCCATTTGTTGGGTCTTATCAAACAAATAAAGTAAGCGTTCATCTTTTTTAATCACTATTTGAAACTCATAATCATGGAGTGGTATCCAAACCTCTGACTTATTTTCTTTAATATTAGGAATTAAATCATCAGAAATGACACTCAATGACTTCCCTGCCAGTGTATCTTCTTCAAAAAACTTACTCATATATGGATTTGTCCATTCGACCATAAACTCTTCATTGTAGAGAATAATTCCGAATGGCATTTCCAATAAAGCTTCTTCTCCAACCTTTTTAACTCGATGTGACAAAGTGGAAATATATTCTTCTGTTTCATTCATTAAATGCTTCTCGGTTTTTACACTGTAATAAACCGATGCTACTAATAACACAGTCATAAGTAATCCCAAAATCCACTGGTAATACCAAATGAACCCGACCAATATTAAGGACAATATATAAATTACCCATAGATGATTACTCATGATTGGCTTTTTAAATAAATCAGACATGAAAGTCAGCTCCTAGTTAAAAAATGCGAGCTATGATTATTTTTCTGCTAATCGTTCTCTTAGCGAGAACCCTAAATCTATTATACCTAAGATTCTAACCATATACAGTCCTAATGGTGGAAAAAGAACAATCATAACAATAGTAATTATTGGTATTGCTTTTGATAACTTCTTTTTATCCGTATAGTAAAAAACAAACGATAAACCTTGCATAGCGATTATTAATCCAGCTAAACTCGTGACATTCCAAGCAACTATATACATCATACTACTCTGATCTTGATTCAGCCAACTAGTTACTATAGCTATAAGGTAGAGCCAAATCATTGCTTTAGGTAACTGAAAATTCCTAAATGGAGGAAAGTACAGTTGGTAACGATCCAACCAATTAAGCACTTTATAACCAATATATTGTATGATAAAAGCACATATGACCGCAATCACAACAATAATTACAGGTAACAAGTGTATTAACTGCTCTATCTGTTCGATCACAATCGTTAAATCTTCTTGCGTCGACTCTAGCCCAAATGATGAAAGGAATGCCTCACTGGTCTCCATCGATTGTTCTACTGTTTGATTCATTTCTGCGATGATATTAATATTTAAAAAAACTTGTACAAATAAAAATAAAGCTACAATCCCAACTGCATAACCAACTGTTCCCCTTGCCCATGTTTCATATGGGGACACTTGTTGATTAATTGCACTTCCTATCATAAGTCCAGTCAATCCAGTTAAAAATGCGATAGGAACAGCTACAAAGAAAGTACTAACCAACAGTAATATCAAAAATAGTATGCTTGCTGGTTTCCAACCATATCTAGCTGTATAGACAAGAAATGGTAATGGTAAAACAAAAAGAGAAAAAATGCTTAAAAAGGGTATAAAGATCGTTACTAATAAAATTAAAAGAAAAAGGACACTCGCAATAACTCCTTCTCTTACTTTTTTTGTATTATTCATTTAAATTGACTCCTCATTTTAATATAACTGTATCATAAGGAATGCTTATATGGTTAGAAAAAGCACAGCTCGTCCGCTGTGCTTAAAATAATCTGGTGATTGTTTACTTACCTATTATAAACGATATATTGTACCTATTACAAATCCTTCTTATTCCAAGTATGTATCTACCTTACTTAGTTGAGGTTAACAGAAGCATAACCATAGTATGTAGTTTTGTTTGAAAAATATTATATTTTACGTAATAAGATTAGTTGAAGCCACAAGTAACTATTGGGGGAATTTTTCGAAAATGACACTTAATCAGATGTACATTTTAGTAGAAAATACTATAATAGGAGTAACTTATTATTTGGGGGATCAAATTATGATTAGCTATTTGTTTTTTGACTTAGATGATACACTACTTTGGGATAAAAAAAGCATTAAACAAGCATTTGTGCGTACTTGTCAGTTAGTTGAAGAAAAATATGCAATAGATGCAGAACAATTTGAAGAGGCGGTTAGAAATGAAGCTAGAGAATTATATGCTTCCTATGAAACGTATCCCTTTACGCAAATGATTGGTATAAACCCATTTGAGGGCTTATGGGGGGATTTTACAGATGACCATAAAACTTTTCAAGCACTAGGAGAAATTGCACCCTTTTATCAAAAAGAAGCCTGGACTCGAGGATTAAAATCATTTGAAATAGATGACACAACATTTGCTGAATACCTAGCAAAGCAATTTCCAATTGAACGACAAAAGCATCCATTTGTTTATGAAGAAACATTTGATGTGTTAGATCAATTAAAAAAGCAAGGTTACCATTTATTATTACTTACAAACGGAGCTCCTAGCTTACAAAACAAAAAATTGTCAATTACACCAGAACTGGCTGAGTATTTTGATCATATCATTATATCCGGTGACTTTGGTCGAGGCAAACCCGACCCAGATATATTCGATTATGCAGTAGAAAAAGCAAAAATTAGTAAAGATGAGGTGATAATGGTCGGGGACAACTTAATGACAGATATATTAGGATCTAATCGCGCAGGTATTAAAAATATTTGGATTAACCGTGAATCCAAACCTAAAAATGATGTTATACCTACATACGAAATTGATCACTTACAAAAGATTTTTCCTATTTTGGACAAACTAAATCACTAGAAAAGTACCACTCCACAAAAGATTGTTGTGGAGTGGTCTTTTATATACGCTTCATGTATATGTATACATCTACTCTTCAGTAACTGAGACTATAAACTGCCACGTTCAAGTGTCAAATAGCTCACTAGCAATCATCTACGTTACATTGTGTGAAGAAAATAGTTTTCTACTTTCGAATATCTTCGAAGCTTCTGCCCTAAAGGAAAGTGTATTGCTTTTCCCTAGCAATAGAATCTTCTGCACCAACTATAGCAATATAAAAAAGCTCTATTAGATTAAACAGTTCAGACTGAATAATACTAATAGAGCTTTTCTTATTAATCGTTCACGTATGGCAATAGTGCCATTTGACGAGCACGCTTAATAGCTTTTGTTAATTTACGTTGGTATTTTGCAGAAGTTCCAGTTACACGACGAGGAAGAATTTTCCCACGCTCAGAAACGAAACGTCTTAGCAAATCAACGTCTTTATAATCGATGTGTGTAATACCGTTCGATGTGAAGAAACACACCTTACGACGCTTTGCACGACCGCGACGAGCTGCCATTGAAATGACCTCCTTTTATATTAGAATGGTAAATCATCATCTGATATATCAATAGGTTCTCCATTATCTTTAAATGGATCCTGTTCGTTCTGATTTGCATAGTTGTTGTTATTGTTATTGTTTTGTTGGTTCTGATTTGGTTGGAATCCTGGTGAAGGTTGTCCCCCACCACCACCTTGGGATGAAGAAGCATTTTTAGACTCTAGGAATTGAACACTATCTGCTACTACTTCCGTAACAAACACTCTTTTTCCATCTTGTCCTTCAAAACTGCGCGATTGCAAACGCCCATCCACACCAACTTGACTTCCTTTTTTCATGAAGTTAGCCAAGTTTTCAGCTGCACGTCTCCAAACAACACAATTAATAAAGTCTGCTTCTCTATTTCCATTTTGACTTGAAAATGGTCGATTGACTGCTATGGTAAAGTTGGCTACTGCCACGCCATTTGGTGTATAGCGTAAATCTGGATCCCTCGTTAACCTGCCGACGAGTACGACACGATTCAACATCAGATCCTCTCCTTATTGGTCGTCAGTACGAATGGCCATATGACGAATAATATCGTCAGAGAACTTCGCTTGACGATCGAATTCATTAATAGCATTTTCATCGCCTTTAAAGTTAATTACTACATAGTAACCATCACGAAAATCATTGATTTCATATGCAAGACGACGCTTGCCTTTCTCATCAACTTTTTCAATTTCCGCACCATTGTCAGTTAGAATTGTGTTGAAACGCTCAACAAGTGTTGTTTGAGCTTCTTCTTCAATGTTTGGGCGGATGATGTACATGATTTCATAATCTCTCATTTAAGTTGCACCTCCTTTTGGTCTTAACGGCTTCTCTATTTCAAAGAAGCAAGGAGTAATAATTTAATTACTCACAATTAAAGATTGTACCAAACTCACACATAAAGTGCAAGCCTTGTTTAAATTAGTTTATTTTCTATCCAGTTTACACATTAAAACGGAAATGAATAACATCGCCGTCTTTCACCAAATAATCTTTACCTTCTAACCGAACTTTACCATTTTCTTTTGCACCATTCATTGAACCAGCAGCAACCAAATCATCATAAGAGACTGTTTCAGCTCTAATAAAACCTCTTTCAAAATCAGAATGGATAATACCAGCAGCTTGAGGGGCCTTCATCCCTAACGTAAATGTCCACGCACGTACTTCTTGTTCACCAGCTGTGAAATAAGTAGCCAACCCTAACAATTGATAAGTTGCCTTCACCAGTTGGTCTAACCCTGATTCTTCAATTCCTAACTCTTCAAGGAACATCTCTCTTTCTTCCCCTTCAAGTTCCGCAATTTCAGATTCAACTTTTGCGCTAATGACAATGACTTCCGCACCTTCATTTTCAGCAAATTCTTTCACCTTAATTACATTGGGGTTTGCGTCAGCTTCTAACAGTTCATCTTCTCCTACATTTGCAACATATAAAATTGGTTTACTTGTTAATAGATGAAGTCCTTTCACCAATTTCGATTGTTCATCAGAGAATTCAACTGCTCTAGCTGGTTTTTCATTTTCCAATGCTTCCTTAATCTTAGATAACACTTCAAATTCTGCGACTGCTTCTTTATCTTTTTGTCTAGCCATTTTTTCAACACGTTGAATTCGTTTCGTTACTGACTCCAAGTCAGCTAAAATCAACTCCAAATTAATGGTTTCAATATCAGCAATAGGATCAACAGACCCGGAAACGTGTGTAATATTTTCATTCTCAAAACAACGAACAACATGGCAAATAGCATCTACTTGTCTAATGTGGGAAAGAAACTGATTTCCTAAGCCTTCACCCTTACTTGCCCCTTTAACAATTCCTGCAATATCTGTAAATTCAAATGCTGTTGGAATTGTTTTCTTTGGTTTTACTAACTCTGTTAATTTCCCCAATCGATAATCAGGTACTTCTACAATTCCTACATTAGGATCTATTGTACAAAACGGATAGTTTGCAGATTCAGCACCTGCTTGTGTAATTGCGTTAAATAATGTTGACTTCCCAACATTGGGTAAACCAACAATTCCTGCTGTTAAAGCCATAAAAACTTCCACTCCTTAAGGATACCGCTCATATGAACGTTTGAGTCATACTCAATTATAGATACACTTTATCAAAATGACAAGCTATCCAAATGAAAAAACAAGGATAACTTTTACCCTTGTTTTTTGATAACTCTTTATAGAATTTTAAAATCCTAACATCAAATTATTAGTGTTTTATAAGTTTTATACTATATGTAAAAAATTATGTTCCACGTGAAACATAATTCTTTAACATCCTCTTTAATCTTCTTCTGCTCGTTCAACTAACCTTTTCATCTTTTTCTCAAATTTCTTACGAGGAATAAGTACACTGTGTGAACAACCTTCACATTTTATTCGAATATCCATTCCTAGACGAATAATTCTCCAACGATTTTCACCACAAGGATGAGGTTTCTTCATTTCAACAATATCATTCAGTTGATAATCTTTACTACTCATTCCTACCGCTCCTTCTACATTAATCTTCACTCGAGAATATCTTTCTGATATTGTAACATGTTACCTTAAAAGTTCTAATACATAAATTTTATTTTGTTGCATTACTTTTATATCAACGCCGCCACTTATGTTATTGACACTCGTATAATATACGACATAACTTTCAACTCTCTCTATAGGATGCGTGCTAATAAGTTACCAGAACTACACTAGCGCTCCCTAAGGTGCAAGTTGAATCCCCTCACTTACTGCAGAATCTAGGGTTATGGATCACAGGCAAAACCGTCCATCGAACGCCTACATCCCCTTTGCCTCAGAAATATCCGAAAATTCCCTTCGCAAATGGGTGCTTTGGACTTTTTGGATCTATTGCTTGATTATAATTATAGCTCGTAATGCACGAAGAAAAATACTTTGTTGCTAGATAGTCTTTTAGTTTAGGGCACAAGAAAGCCTCGAAATATTAGCTATTTTGTAAAATACTAACACAACAGAGGAGAATACGGAGACTCCTCGAAAATAAACCAATTTTTCTTCGTGTGATATCCACTGGTGCACCCCTCCGTGTCCTATAGAAACAGCATGCATCTGAAGATCCTGCAGTGCATTAAGGAACCACTTCTTATGGCAACACCTACGTTACCAACATTATTTTGTACCGCGTTCGTGCCGTGGAAAGAGAAATATCCTAACATACGACTGTCTAGCACCTATTAAAGACACCTGCAATTTAATTAAAGTTTTGTGTAATAACAATCTTTTTAAAAAATTAATGATCCTTACTAAATCGGTTTGTAATAGGGTATAAAATTAGTGATGAAAGAACATACAAATTTAATAGTCCATATAGTGGGTAAAGATATTCTATTAATGTAGAAAAGCCTATACTTGTTAGCGGCAACATAATCAGTACTGTAATTGCTGCTAACATCCATAATGGCATGTTTACCATATTCCGAATTCTTGTGATGATACCTAATGTTCCCGATACTGCTGTCGTAAAGATAGCTAGCCATAAGAGAATACTAATAAACAAAAACATACTATACGGATAATGTCTTAGAATAGCAAATAAAGGAATCTCATATAACAATACTTGGTCAGAAATTTGAATAAGACTATTGTTGTAAATATACGAGATACTACCTAATGTTAAACCACTTCCTAAGCTAGCAATCCATATTTCTCCTTTTCCCTTTGTTTGATTACCAATTGCACCTAATACAGCAATAAGTGGAAGAATGTTAAGTGCAGTAAACGGTAGAGCCGCTGTCCAATTTCTTTGTTGGGATAAATCCGGTATAAATGTTAACTCTTGTTGTACAGAAAAACTTAGTAACACACTTAATAACCCTACAATAAGCAATGGAAGGATAAAGCTATTTAATGAGAGCACTCCTTTAATATCCCATACAAAAACTAATACTAATGGAATAGCAATGACTACAATCCCCCACCAATTTGAAAAGTGAAAGGCCTCTAATGTTGCGCCACTTCCAGCTATCATAATGACCGTTGTCGAAAATAAATACAATATAATCATCCCATCATAAAGATAGGATAATTTTTCTCCCACTACAATTCTTAATACTGGTAAATAATGATTCGTTTTATGCTTGTGACTAATTGTTAAGATTACATAACAACTTAAAGTAAACAAAATAGTAAAAAGTAATATAGCCAGTCCACTTTCGTTACCAAAAAATTGCCATAATTCTCTTCCAGAGGCATATCCTGCACCAATGGTTGTACCAATAATTAAAAACATCCACTTTAACCCCGATTTAAACATAGCATTTCCTCCACATTCATTATTGCTTTGATGTATAGAACTCTAATTTTATTCGTATACTAATACCAATATGTTGATGGAGGATAAGCTATGAATCTAAAAGGAAGATTTTCAAAAGAAAGGCAATTTTATTTCCAAGACCCTTCAACAGTTGAACAACTAAGTGACGCACTTCTTTCTTGGGTACCAAGAACACAAAAGGAGATTATTGTTGTTTGTGTAGGCACTGATCGATCAACTGGTGATTCATTAGGTCCCTTAACTGGTACACTACTCCATAATAATCCTTTACATTCCCTATCTGTTTATGGAACATTAGATGAACCAATTCATGCCGTTAATCTTGAAGAAAAGCTAACTGACATCACTTCTAAGCACCCTAACCCATATATCATTGCAGTTGATGCTTGTTTAGGAAAACCTAAATCTATTGGTACGATTTTAACAAAGTTAGAACCACTTAAACCTGGCGCTGCTCTCAACAAAAAATTACCAGAGGTTGGAGATATTCATATAAGTGGTATTGTCAATATTAGTGGATACATGGAGTATTTTGTTCTGCAAAACACTCGGTTACATATTGTTATGCAAATAGCACAAAGTATTTCAAATTCTCTTCAACAACTTGATTTCGCTCTAGCTAATAATCAAACAGAATTTATTGATAAAACGAGGTATTCCTCCTAGCCAAGAAAACGCAGCCCTTTGCACTAATGCAATTTCAAGGTATAAAAAACTACCATATTAGTAGAAGGAGAATTTTTGACCCCAGTCTTCCTAGAAAAAAACAAACAAAAAAGCTTGGACAAAATTGTAAGTCCAAGCTATGTTCTATTTCTTTATATAGACTATCATAAAACCACCATGTGTTTTAATGAGTAATCAATTGATACTACAAACCAATGCATTTAATTCAAGAATTGGTATCCTAATAAAATAAACGCAACTGTTATTAAAGCGGGTAAAAGATTTGCTACTCTTATATTTGTCAATTTCAATAAATTAAATCCAATTGCAACGATCATCAAACCACCCGAAGCTGTCATTTCTGTAATAAAGTCATTAAAAAAACTGGTTGGAAACAACATCTCTATTTGCGTTGCTAGAATTGCAATCGTTCCTTGATAAACCACAACAGGAATAACAGACAGAATAACTCCAAACCCTAATGAAGTCGTCAACACTAATGCCATAAAACCATCTAAAAATGATTTTGTAATTAATACTTCATGGTCACCTCTTAATCCGCTATCTAAGGCACCGATCACTGACATCGCTCCTATTACAAAAATTAACGTTGCTGTGATAAAACCCTGTGCAATTGTTGATTCATGATTCGTCCCCATCTTTTGTTCCAGCCATCCGCCTACTCTGTTTAACATACTCTCTAATTTCAAAAACTCTCCAATAATAGCCCCAGATAGCAGACTAAGTAAAACAACCACAATATTTTCTGTCTGCATAGCCATTTGCAATCCAATCAATATTACCGCTAACCCAATACCATTCATTATCGTATCTTTATAATGTTCGGGGATTTTAGTGAAAGACAAACCTATAATTGATCCAACTATAATACAAACTCCATTTACTATCGTTCCTGTTAATACCATTACTCTCTCTCCATTTAGAAAAGTTTATAATAGGCCGATTCCCTAAACATTGTTCATTCTTGAATATAAAATTAATTATGTTCACACCTTTATCAATCTAGAAAAAATTGCTACACCTCATATTGTAAACACATAAAAACTTACCATAATTCAATGTTTTAAGTAAGCTACTAAATGTTAAAAACTACTAAATGACAAAAAATTACTAGAATGTTTCACGTGGAACATTCTAGTTTAACCGACCATATTATTCTATTTTTAATAAACCAACCACGCTAATGATTAAAAATGTCAATGTAAATTACTTTGTAGAATGAAACATTTCAATAATTCGTTCTAAATCCTCATCAGAGAAAAATTCGATCTCAATTTTCCCTTTTCTTTTCCCTTTTTGTATGTTTACTCCCGTTCCGAAGTAATCACGCAATTGACTTTCTCTTTCTTTAATAAAAACATCTTTTTGTTGTTTTTCTTTTTTCTTCTTTTGTGGTGTTTTTTCGTTAATAGCAGTAATTAACTTTTCCACTTGTCTTACATTTAATTCCTCTTTTCGAATTTTTTCAACAACAGGAATTATTTTTTCTTTATCTTTTAACCCTAGTAACGCTCTACCATGCCCCATTGATAACTCTCCATTATTAATCAGAGCACCAACTTGTTCTGGTAATGACAGAAGTCTCACTAAATTTGCAATATGTGATCTACTTTTTCCTAGTCTACTAGATAATTCTTCTTGTGTTACGTTTAACTCTTTCATCAAATTCGCATAAGCATACGCTTCTTCAATTGGAGTTAAATCTTCACGTTGCAAATTCTCTAGTAGTGCAAGTTCCATCATTTTATCATCTGTTAAGTCTTTAACGATAACGGGAATTGTCTTCAACCCTGCTTCTTTAGCGGCGCGATAACGTCTTTCACCTACAACAATTTCAAAGCCTTTGATACTTTTGCGAACAATTAAAGGTTGTAATATACCATGCTGTATAATGGATTCCTTTAATTCCTCTATCGCATCTGCATGAAAAGTTTTTCTTGGTTGATAAGGATTTGGTCGACATTCTTTTACAGCGATTTCTTGAACCAACTCATCATTTTTAGTATCTAACTCAGGAAAAAAAGCATTAATTCCTTTCCCTAACCCTTTCGCCATTTGCGATCACTTCCTTTGCTAAGTCTAGATAAACTTCTGCGCCCCTAGATTTTGGATCATAAATAATGATAGGTTGGCCATGACTAGGCGCTTCACCAAGCCTTATGTTTCTTGGAATAACTGAGTTATACACTTTATCTTGAAAATATTTTTTAACTTCCTCTATTACTTGCAAACCTAAATTTGTTCTCGCATCTAGCATCGTTAACAAAACGCCTTCAATCATTAGTTGTTTATTAAGATGTTTTTGCACTAACCGAATTGTATTTAATAGCTGACTTAACCCTTCTAGTGCATAATACTCACACTGCACTGGAATCAATACACTATCTGAAGCTGTCAATGAGTTAAGTGTTAAAAGTCCAAGAGAAGGCGGACAATCAATAATGACATAATCATAATTATCTTTTACTTCGTCGATTGCCTTTTTTAACCTAACTTCTCTTGAGATAGTAGGTACAAGTTCAATTTCTGCACCAGCTAATTGGATTGTTGCTGGAATAATATCTAAATTTTCTACAGAAGTCGGAACACAAACTGCTGAGGCTTCTAAATCTTCTACTAAAACATTATACACACATTGTTCCATATCCGCCTTATCAATCCCTACACCACTAGTAGCATTCCCTTGTGGATCTATATCTACTAGTAATACCTTATTGTTTGTATATGCTAAACACGCACTTAGATTGACTGCTGATGTTGTTTTTCCTACTCCACCTTTTTGATTTGCAATGGAGATTACTTTTCCCATGATGTCACCTACCTACCTTTAAAACTCTTTAATTTATATTCTATCATTTTTTGTATAGCCTAACTATATTAACCTGTTTATTTTGCTAAAGCTTAATATAACTGTAATCATATAATAATGATGTAGAAACTGAATCTTTTTCGCAAAAAATACCCATCTTAATACGCATAAAGATGGGAACGGAAGAATTTATGTTTTTTTCTTTGGTATTTTAATTGTTATTTGGTAGTGATCATCATAATCATGCTCTTCTGTTTCTAAGTCAATACCTGTATCACTAACCATATTAAGAGATTGCTTAATTGTATTCATCGCAATTCGCATATCCTTGTTTATTCCCTTTAATTTTGGCTTCTTTTTTGGTTTATTATTAAATGTTTTCGCGATTCTATCCTCTGTCTGCTTCACATTTAAATCTTTTTCAATAATTTCTTGAAGTATTTTAACTTGTTTTTCAGGGTCTTTTAACAAAATTAAAGCTCGAGCATGTCTTTCTGTGATTTTTTTCTCCAAGACAGCTTGTTGTACTTGATCAGGTAGTTTTAACAACCTTAATTTATTGGCAATTGTTGATTGACTTTTTCCTAACCTCTGCGCTAAAGCTTCTTGAGTTAAACCATGAATTTCCAATAAACGTTTATATGCCATAGCTTCTTCAATTACCGATAATTCTTCTCTTTGTAGGTTTTCAATAAGCGCTACAGAAGCTGTCTCTGCCTCAGACATCTCACGAATAATAGCGGGTATAGTTTCCCATCCAAGATGTTGTACAGCTCTCCATCGACGTTCTCCGGCTATGATTTCATAATGATCTTCTTGTTCTAATTTCCGAACAACAATAGGTTGAATCATGCCATGAGTATGTAAAGTTTGCGAAAGCTCTTCTATTTTTTCTTGGTTAAAGATAGAACGTGGCTGATACCTATTTGGTTCAATTTGCTCAACAGGAATTTGAATTACTTCATCAGGTAAATATTCTTGTTCTGAATTTTGGTCCGACGACTTCTCACCTATGCCAAACAGTCGGCTAAAAGGGTGTAACATCTACTGACACCACCTTTTTACATTCCTTTAATAATCTATTATCTATGTTTTATTTCATTTATCAATGTTTCACGTGAAACATTCTAATAAAACGTTATTTATCCTTCTATTATTCTATCACAGATTGTTTAGAAAAAATATGGTTATGATTCTTATTCTTGTAAGAATTAAGATAGAAAATAGTTCTTTCAATTTATAGGTTTATTCCTTGGCTTATGCCTTTTCCTGTTATTGTCATATTTTAAAAGAATTTGTTTATTCTATGCCCACACCTATACTAGATATACTTTTGTCACATTCAAAGAATAGCACGAGTCTACCGCCACTTATCCATAAATTCACAACAAATATTACTTTTATACACTAATTGCTTTCCTCACTTGAACAATTCACCCAATAATCGGTAGTTGTTTTTTTGAAAGTAAATCATCAATCAGCATTTTATGATCAATGAATATATCTTCTGGTAATGCTTTTAGTGGATAAAATTTATTTTGTATTGACTCGTCATTCCTTTCGACTAACTCTCCATTATACTGTTTACAAATAAACGATATTTGAACTAGTGATACTTGGTCACCATTAGTAAATTTTTTATCATACTGAGGCCCTGAATAAATTCCAAATAACTCAAGTTCTCCTAATTTAAGGCCCGTCTCTTCATTCACTTCTCTTCTAGCTGTGTCTTGGACACTCTCTCCTAAATCCATAAACCCTCCTGGAAGCCCCCATTGGCCATTATCAGAACGTTTTTGTAACAGCAGTCGATTATGTTGATCAATTACAAATGCACATGCAACAACCATGATAACCTTCTCGTTTCCTACCATTGATCGTAAGTATTGTATGTACTCCATATAAACAGTCCTTTCTTATTAAGTAATTTTTACAAAATGGAAGAAATAATTGTTCAATATGTTCTTCTTCACTTACAACACTCTAATTTATCGTGTTGAGAACAACAATCTTTGAAATTAAGCCTAATAAAAAACCAAGTGCGTCACACTTGGTTTTTTATTAGGCTATTGGTGTTTTATTAGGAACACCTGGTTTTCTTGGATACTTTTTCGGTGTCTTACTTGCTTTTTTTACAACTGAAATATTCCGTTCCCCATTATCCTCTGGTAATTGGAAGGTATGGATTTTCTCCAACTCTCCCCCTAAAGTCTTTAATGCCTTTTGGGAATGATTTAACTCTTCATCCATATTAGGTCCCTTCATCGCGATAAAAGTTCCCCCTATTTTACAAAGTGGCAAACATAGTTCTGATAGAACGGACATACGAGCAACAGCTCTAGCAGTTACCACATCAAAACTTTCGCGGAACTGCTGGTTCTTCCCAAACAATTCAGCACGATCGTGATAAAAGGTAACATCGTCAAGTTCTAATTGCTCTGCCAAGTGATTAAGAAAAGTAATTCGTTTTTGTAAGGAGTCAACAATGGTCACCTTTAATTCAGGGAAACAAATTTTTAATGGTATACTAGGGAATCCTGCTCCCGCTCCTACGTCACAAATACTTGCTTCCTTGGAAAATGGAAAGTAAAAAGCTGCTGTAATGGAATCATAAAAATGTTTCAGATACACTTCTTCTTTATCAGTGATCGCAGTTAGATTCATTTTTTGATTCCATTCCACTAACGTTTGGTAATATATTTCAAATTGTTTTATTTGCTTTTCTGTTAGTTCAATGCCTTGCTGATGTAACTGATTAATAAATGTTGTTTCATCCATAAAATCATCCAATCTTTTAGAAGGTGTTCAAAAAGTATGGCAGTGACACATTTGTATTTTTAGTGTGGATTACCTTTCTGGCCCCACGTTTCTAAAAAGTATCGCGCCGTTTCTCGAAGCTACGCCACCTCGAGGTTGTTGGTCCCTTTTAGCCTCCTTTTTGAACACGCATTTTTATTCAACTTTTGCAATTTTTCCTTGTTCAATATACACAAGTAAAATGGATACATCTGCAGGATTAACACCTGAAATACGGGATGCTTGACCCACTGATAAAGGGCGAACCTCTTTTAGTTTCTGTCTCGCCTCTGTTGCAAGCCCACCGATTGCGTCATAATCAATATTGTCTGGAATTTTTTTGTCTTCCATTTTTTTCATCTTATCTACTTGTTGATTTGATTTATCAATATAGCCTTGATACTTTATTTGAATTTCAACTTGTTCTTTTACCTCTGGATCTAATGTTGCTTCCGCAGGAGTAAATTGTGCAACCAATTCATACGTCATCTCTGGTCGTTTTAATAGATCGGCAGCTTTTACTGCATCCTTTAGTGGGGTTCCACCATTGTTTGTAATCATTTCCTGAAGTTCATCAGCTGGCTTTAAAACAACCTTTTCTAATCGTTTCTTTTCCTTTTCAACTTGTTGATTCTTTTCCGTATAGGATTGATAGCGCTCCTCAGAAATAAGTCCCAACTTATAACCAGTATCGGTTAGTCGAATATCTGCATTATCGTGACGAAGTAACAAACGGTATTCTGCTCTTGAAGTTAGTAAACGATATGGCTCATTCGTTCCTTTTGTTACTAGGTCATCAATTAATACACCGATATACGCTTGTGAGCGATCAAGAATTAATTTTTCAATATCTAAAGCACTGGCAGCAGCATTTACACCAGCAATTAACCCTTGCCCTGCCGCTTCCTCATAACCTGACGTACCGTTTATTTGTCCAGCAGTAAACAGACCTGGAATATTTTTAACCTCTAATGTTGGCCATAATTGCGTTGGTACAACGGAATCGTACTCAATCGCATAGCCAGCACGCATAATTTCAGCTTCTTCTAACCCTGGAATGGTACGAAGCATATCTCTTTGAACAAACTCAGGTAATGATGTAGACAAACCTTGGACATATACCTCTTCCGTATCTCGTCCTTCCGGTTCTAAGAAAATTTGGTGGCGTGGTTTATCATGAAATCGAACCACTTTATCTTCTATTGATGGACAATATCTAGGTCCAGTCCCTTTAATCATGCCAGAATACATCGCAGATAATCCTAAATTATCATCGATAATTTTATGTGTGAACTCATTTGTGTATGTCAACCAGCACGGGATTTGGTCTAGAATTGCTTCCTTTGTTTCATAGGAAAAATGGCTTGGCCTTTCGTCACCTGGTTGAATTTCTGTTTTGGAATAATCAACGGTATGACTGTTCACTCTTGGAGGTGTTCCCGTTTTAAAACGAACTAAATCAAAACCTAGTTCTTCTAAATGCTCAGATAACTTCACAGATGCACGTTGGTTGTTCGGTCCACTTTCATAAGATAGGTCACCAATGATGACACGTCCTCGCATAAATGTACCGGTTGTAATAATAACAGATTTCGCACGATATGCGGCTTTCGTTTCGGTTATAACCCCTTTACATTCACCATCTTCAACGATCAATTTCTCAACCATTCCTTGTCGCAATGTAAGGTTTTCTTGGTTTTCTAAAATATTTTTCATTTCTTGAATGTATAACGGTTTATCTGCTTGAGCTCGTAAAGCTCGAACAGCTGGCCCTTTTCCTGTATTTAGCATCCGCATTTGGATATACGTTTTATCGATTACTTTCCCCATTACCCCACCAAGTGCATCAATTTCTCTTACTACTACACCTTTGGCTGGTCCTCCAACTGACGGGTTACATGGCATAAAAGCCACCATATCTAAATTCAATGTTAGCATTAGTGTTTTGGCACCACGTTTTGCAGAAGCAATCGCAGCTTCACAACCAGCATGTCCTGCACCAATGACAATAACATCATAATTTCCTGCATCATAAGTCATCAGAATGTCTCTCCTTTTAATTAACAATACTACTAGCTACTTATTTTCCTAAACAGAACTGTGAGAATAATTGATCAATAAGACTTTCATGGACGGTGTCCCCAACTATTTCTCCTAACAGCTCCCATGTTCTTGTGACATCAATTTGTACTAAGTCAATTGGCATTCCTTGTTCCATGCCATTCATTGCCTCTTCTAAAGCCGTTAACGATTGTTTTAGTAACTGAATATGTCTGACATTTGATATATAAGTAAGATCACCTGCATCTAGTTCTCCTGCAAAAAATGTATCAGCAATTGCGGATTCTAATTCATCAATTCCTTTTTCCTCAACTAAAGTTGTGGTGACCAAACCATGGTCTTTAGCAAGTTCCTTTACTTGATCTAAATCAATTTTTTGCTCCAAGTCTGTTTTATTCACAATAACAATTACTTCTAAACCTTCGACAGCTTTAAATAAGTTAATATCTTCTTCTGTTAATTCTTCCCCATAATTAAGTAATAAAAGCACTAAATCCGACTCTTTGAGAACTTGTCTTGATTTCTCTACTCCAATTTTTTCAACAATATCTTCTGTTTCTCGGATTCCTGCAGTATCTACTAAACGTAATGGTACACCACGAACATTGACGTATTCTTCAATCACATCTCTTGTTGTACCTGGAATGTCGGTTACAATTGCTTTATTCTCATGGACAAGCGCATTTAATAAGGAAGACTTACCAACATTAGGTCTACCAATAATTGCTGTTGCTAAACCTTCTCTTAATATTTTTCCTTGTTGCGCCATTTGTAATAACCGCTCTATTTCCTTATACACTTCTTTTGTTTTTGTCATCATCATGTCATGTGACATTTCTTCCACATCGTCATATTCTGGATAGTCTATATTCACTTCTACATGCGCAACTGTTTCAAGCAGCTCTTGACGTAACTTTTGAATGAGTTTTGATAATCGTCCATCCATTTGTTTTAACGCTACATTCATTGCTTTGTCCGTTTTAGCGCGAATAAGATCCATTACCGCTTCCGCTTGGGATAAATCAATTCTTCCATTTAAAAATGCTCTTTTCGTAAACTCACCAGGTTCAGCTAAACGAGCCCCTTTTGACAACACAATATTCAACAATCGATTTACCGACGCTAACCCACCATGACAATTGATTTCTACTACATCTTCTCGAGTAAACGTTTTTGGCCCTCTCATTACAGTGACCATTACCTCTTCTGCTACTTCATTTGTTTCTGGATCTATTATTTTCCCATAATGAATCGTGTGGGACTCTACCTCTTTTAACTCTTTTCCATCAAACAACTCACTCGTTATTGCCACCGCTTCTTCTCCACTCAACCTAACGATCGCAATGGCTCCCTCACCTATTGGAGTGGATATTGCAGCTATTGTATCTGTATCCATTTCTTCACTCCTACATTTTTCATGCAATTTAGTATAAACATATACCATCTATCCACAGTCATTACTTTTTATAGTTACTAACAATTTAGAATACCACAAAATCCCCCACATTCAAACTATCCACACCTCAAATTTTCTCTTGTTTTTATCTTGTCCACATGTGAATAAAACATAAACAAAACAGTATGTTTTTTTATCCACAGTAAACTAATTAAATAGAAGGAACAAAACCTTTTTATTGCGTATTTGCTGTACTATACGACATAACCTTCTTAATTTTGCTCTCTACCATTCTGATTGAAATAAGTGATATACCACGCTGCGGCAGAATACTACGCTTTCCATGGGCGCGGCCTCAGCTAACTTGGTAAAGAAACCCACTTCACCAAGTGGATCTTCGGCTCGCGCTCTTCCCATAGGACAAGGAACGCGTCGGAGCGACACATCGCACGAAGAAAATCGGTTTGTATTTTCGAGGAGTCTACGTATTCTGCCTTCGCTGAGATAAGTTCTCTGATTAGAAGTAAATCTAATGCGATATAATTTAAAAATAGCGATTATACTGCAATATTATGTTAACGTGCCTTTAACAATAAAAAGGTATATTTGATATTTTTGATATTTTAAGCAATTCTCTATAAAACTTCAGATCACCGAAAAAAGCGGAGGAAATACACGGAGACTCCTATGGGACTAGTGGCATCGGTGAGACCCCGCAGTGAGGAACGAACGAGGAGGCTCACCAGCCCCCCATGGAAAGCGTAGTGTATTTCCGTAGCGATTTTTAGCATTCATCCTTTAGAGGAGGGTGAAGTTATGTCATATAAAACAGCTTTTACGTCATATGCAGCAATCTCATGATGGCAAAATAAAAAAATACCCCTTCGTACTTGTTTTTATCGAAAGAGAAAGTTTAGCTAGTTAGATATTAGTAGTGATGATCCTCAAATTATAAAAAAATCCACAAAAATAAACTCCTACAATAATGTAGGAGTTTACTTTTGTGTTCTATGGCCGGATCACGACAAATCTGTTTGGCTCTTTTCCATCTGAAAAGGTAGAAATCCGGTCATCTTTTTGTAAAACTGTATGGATAATTTTACGTTCATATGAAGGCATCGGTTCAAGTGACACATCACGTTTTGTTTGAATGGCTTTGTCTGCTAACCGAGTTGCTAAATTTTCTAACGTTTGTCTACGACGTTCACGATATCCTTCTGCATCAATAATGACTGTATAATACTGATCAGGTTTTCGATTGATTGCCAGTTGGACTAAATACTGAAGAGCATTTAACGTTTGGCCCCTCTTACCTATTAAAATGGCAATCTTTTCGCCCGTTAAATTAAAATAAACATCTCGATCTTTAACGATTGTTTCTACTTCTACGTCAACACCCATTTGCTTTACAATATTTACTAAATAATCTTCTGCTTGCTGTATTCCATTTTCAGTTATGGACACCTTAACAATTGCTGGCTTCGAACCAAATAAGCCAAGTAAACCTTTTTTACCCTCATCAATTATATCAATGTCAACTTGGTCCCTCGAGGTGTTTAACTGCTTCAATGCTGATTGGACCGCCTCATCCACTGTTTGTCCAGTAGCAGTCACTTGTTTCACTTTTTATTTCCTCCCGTTTCAGCATCTTTCATCATTGGGTTTCTGACTAGTAATGTCTGAGCCACCATAAATATGTTACCAACAACCCAATAAAGCGCTAGAGCTGATGGGAAAAAGAATGCTACAACACCAATCATAATCGGCATCATATAAAGCATCATTTGCATTTGTGGCATTGCTGTATTTTGAGCACCCGACATTCCTGCCATCATCAACTTTTGTTGAGCAAAAGTAGCTACCGCTGCAATAATTGGTAATATATAATCTGGTTCACCTAATTGGAACCATAAAAAGCTATGTTCTTTTATTTCAAACGTACGCATAATCGCATGGTAAAATGCGATTAATATTGGCATTTGTACAATGATCGGTAAACAACCTGCAAGTGGGTTTACTCCATTTTTTTGGAATAACTCCATTGTTTCTTGCTGCAATTTTTGTTGTGTTTGAGCATCTTTAGAACTATACTTTTCTCGCAGTTCTTGTAATTGAGGTTGAATTGCCTGCATCCCTTTTGAACTTTTTAACTGCTTAATATTAAGTGGTAATAAGATCAAACGAATCAGGACCGTTACCAATACAATCGAAAGTCCGTAATCTTCACCAAAAAACTCCGCAACCTCCGTTATTAACCAGGATAAAGGATAAACAAAATAACTATTCCATATCCCAGTACTTTCTCTAGTGATTTCTTGGTCTACTTCTGTACATCCAGTTAGTAGAGCCAACACTCCAACTAAGGTCAATAAAAGCAAGACCTTTTTCCGCAATGTCCTTCCTCCTTACCAATATCCATCCTATGTAGAAAAATATATTAACATATTACCTTTAACCTAACCACTCTTCTACAAGTATAAAAATAAATATAGAAACGTTTACATAATGAATATAATTATCTATTTTTTAATAATTTTGTTTTAAATAATACATGGGTTAAACTTTTTTTCATTTGATGGAAATCCATATCTTTGGTTGGATTTCTTGCAATAATAATAAAATCATATGGATCAGCAATTTGATCATCTAATTCTAAGAAGGCTTGTCTTAAATAACGCTTAATTCGATTTCGTACAACCGCGTTACCTACCTTTTTACTGACAGATAAACCAACCCGATAATGTTCTTGGTCACTTTTTTTCAAAAAATATAAGACTAATTGCCGATTCGCAAAGGATTTTCCTTTTTTAAATACTTGCTGAAACTCTTCATTCTTTTTAAGACGATATGCCTTTTTCATTGCATAGTGCCCTCCAAGCTGCGAATCAACCCTCAATAGAGGATAATTTACTCTATCATATACTATATCAACATCGTAAGTTTTCATTCAAACTTCATCTTATTCTTAATTACTTCATCTTACTATCAGCATTTTGAAATATGTCAGTGGATCTTTTCCCCTCAATTTCTAGAAAAAAGACCACTGACATATTTTCAGTGGCCTATGCAGATAAGACTTTTCTTCCCTTTTTACGACGACGTGCAAGTACTTTGCGTCCATTTTTAGTGCTCATACGTGAACGAAAGCCGTGAACTTTTTTACGCTTACGGTTATTTGGTTGAAATGTGCGTTTCATTTATCTTACACCTCCCTGAGGAATTAAAATTACAAATAATTTCAAGACAGTCTCACACATTATAATTAATTTATATGTACTCTGTCAACTTTATTTCATATTTCTCTTACCCTTTTGCCATATTTCTTTTCCTACATGCATTCAGTTTCACTACTCAGATCAGAGGAAAAACACAGAAAAAATTTTTTTCGTCATTTTTCTCTTTAAATTCTTATTTTAAACCCATTTTCAACTATCCACAACAGTTGTCGACAATTTTTGCACCCTCCCCTTTTTCTCCACAGCAGTTATCGACAAGATAACCACAAAATCTTGATTTGTGGATATTATTTATCTACAAATTGTGTTTGATGTGGATAACTGTCGAAAAACCATTGCTTTTACTGTTTTTATTTGGTATTATATTTGTGTTTTAATACTTGAATAACTTATTCACAAAATATATCTATCCACAGATTGTGAATAACATGTGGATAGATATTCACATCGTTGTTTATGTATTTATCAACAATGTTGTGGAAACTGGAAATAACTTAGTTAATACCTCTCATTTTTCGATTTTATTTATCCACATGTATATGATTATGATTGCCTTTCGATCTTTCGGCTTTTTATTTAGCATTTTTGAAAGATGGCGAGAGGTTTTTTGTTTCCTATTTGTCCATTAGAGAAAGGGGTGACTATTTTGGAAAACATTCAGGAATTATGGATCAATACACTTCAATCCATTCAAGACAAAATTAGTAAACCTAGTTTTGATACATGGTTGAAAAATACAACTGCAGATAAGATTGAAAATGACACGTTAATTATTTCTGCTCCGAATGAATTTGCTAGAGATTGGTTAGAAAATCGCTATACAGACCTTATTTCTGAGGCCCTATTTGAAGTCACTGGAGCAAAGTTAAACACCAAATTTGTTATACCGGAAGTGGTTAGTGAAGTTGATCAAATGAAACAAAGTACAAAAAATATCCAAGATACGAAGACCCAGGAAAACAATGATGATTCACTAAAAACGATGCTTAATTCTAAGTATACCTTTGATACCTTTGTGATTGGTTCTGGTAACCGCTTTGCTCACGCGGCCTCTCTTGCTGTAGCAGAAGCCCCTGCAAAAGCATATAACCCCCTTTTCATTTATGGTGGTGTTGGATTAGGTAAAACACACTTAATGCATGCAATTGGACATTATGTTTTAGACCATAACCCAATGGCCAAGGTTGTCTATTTAACATCTGAAAAATTCACAAATGAATTTATTAATTCAATCCGTGATAATAAAGCAGATAATTTTCGAAATAAGTACCGAAATGTAGATGTGTTACTAATTGATGATATTCAATTTTTAGCAGGAAAAGAACAAACGCAAGAGGAATTTTTCCATACCTTTAATGCATTACATGAAGAAAATAAACAAATTGTCATCTCAAGTGACCGTCCTCCTAAAGAAATTCCCACTTTAGAAGATCGCCTGCGGTCACGTTTTGAATGGGGCCTTATCACAGATATTACACCACCAGATCTAGAAACTAGAATTGCAATCTTACGCAAAAAAGCAAAGGCAGAAGGACTAGATATACCAAACGAGGTTATGTTATATATTGCGAATCAAATAGATACCAATATTCGTGAATTAGAGGGGGCACTTATACGAGTTGTCGCATACTCTTCTTTAATAAATGAAGATATCGATGCATCACTTGCTGCACAAGCACTAAAAGATATCATACCTAGTTCCAAGCCTAAAGTGGTTACAGTTCAAGGAATACAAGAAATTGTTGCAGAAAAATATAATATTAAAATAGAAGAATTTGCTGCTAAAAAACGAACAAAATCAATTGCTTTCCCTCGTCAAATTGCGATGTATTTATCAAGGGAGTTAACTGATTTATCCTTACCCAAAATTGGTGAAGAATTTGGTGGAAGAGATCATACAACTGTCATTCATGCCCATGAAAAAATTTCGAAAATGATAAGTAATGATCAAGTTTTACAAAAAGATATAGAAGAATTAAAAGAAAGTATAAAATCGATATAATTTCGTTTATTTTTATCGATTTTTAAACTGCTATTTTTTATCCACATGTGAATAGTGTGCATACAAATTACATTTTACTAACAGTCTATCCACATGCGGGTAGACTTCGTTGGTTTGAGGAAAATTAACTTATCCACATAATCACAGGCCCTATTACTATTATTACTATATTTTATTAATAATAATTATATAAATGACTTCCACTAGGAGGATTTTTTTATGAAATTTATCATTCAACGCGATCAATTAATGGAGAGTGTCCAAAATGTGATGAAGGCTATCTCTTCAAGAACAACGATTCCAATTCTGACTGGAATGAAAATAGAGGCAAATGAGAATGGAATAAAACTTACTGGTAGTGATTCAGATATATCAATTGAATCCTTTATTCCTAAAGAAGAAGATGGCATAGAGTATGTAGAACAAATTGAACCAGGAAGTATTGTATTACAAGCAAAATATTTCCCTGATATTGTTAAGAAGTTACCTCAAAAAACAGTAGAAATAGAATCTGAAGGATTACAAGTCACCATTCGCTCAGGCAGTGCGGAATTTCATTTAAATGGTCAAGATGCTGAAGAATATCCACAACTACCACAACTTCATACAGAAGATAGTTTTGAAATCCCGACAGATTTGCTTAAAAATTTGATTAAACAAACTGTGTTTGCTGTTTCTGCAGTTGAAACTCGTCCTATTCTGACAGGTGTTAACATGAAGTTAGAAGATAATTATTTAAACTTTGTAGCAACAGATAGCCATCGTTTGGCAGCCCGGAAAATACCGTTAGAGGTAGATACTACCAATATGACTTTTTCAAGTGTAGTTATTCCTGGTAAAAGTTTAAACGAGTTGAATAAAATATTAGAAGATACACAAGAAAACATTGAAATAAGTGTTACAGAAAATCAAATTTTATTTAGAACCAGGCACTTATATTTCTTATCTCGCTTATTAGATGGGAATTATCCAGAAACATCTCGCTTAATTCCAGAGCAAAGTAAAACGGTTGTGCATAGTCCAACCAAAGAATTGTTACAATCGATTGATCGTGCTTCATTACTTGCCAAAGAAAGTAGAAATAATGTTGTACGTCTTTCCGCAAAGGAAAATAACCAGTTAGAAATAAGCAGTAACTCCCCAGAGGTAGGAAATGTTATGGAGGAGATCAATGTAAACTCCATAGAAGGAGAAGAATTGAAAATTTCCTTTAGTGCCAAGTATATGATGGATGCACTAAAGGCAGTTGAAAATGATCAAGTAAGAATTGAATTTACAGGTGCGATGCGTCCATTTATAATTCGACCAATAGATAACGATCAAATCTTACAACTTATTTTACCGGTTAGAACTTATTAATTATGTATAGGGACTATATGTACTGTACACATAATAGTTTTTATGTCGTAATAACTTTAAATTTTTTGTAAACAATAATGAAAAGTAAAACTCTTATTGAAATAGTTCGATAAGAGTTTTTTACTTTCATCCAATTCGGCTTTCTTTATTGTGAAAATTTTAGTAAAATAAATAGAAGGCCTAAAAAAGGTAAGGTGATACAATGAACGAGAAAATAGCAATAAACACTGAATATATTCAGCTAGGTCAATTTTTAAAATTAGCTAATATTATGGAATCAGGCGGTATGGTTAAATTATTCTTATCTGAAAATAGCGTGTACGTGAATGGAGAGGCTGAAAACAGACGAGGTAAAAAACTGTATCCTGGTGACCAAGTTGAAATTGAGGATGTTGGGACTTTCGTTGTTTCAACAGAAAAAGAGGCATAAATAAAAACATTTCAAATAAATGTTAAAGATTTAAAAAACGGCTTGTGATTAAATGGTTTGCTAAAATAACCACGTCCGCGAAGCTTTAAAGCCGTAACACAACCTCCTTCACCTCGGCCTACAAGGTGTAGGTCCGTTCGGCGTTGTCATACGATGTGCAGGCGCAGTTACCATCGCTAACCGGGGTATTCCGCCTCCTGAACAAAGAAAGGGATTATCATGCATATTCATGAATTAAGCCTTACAAATTATAGAAATTACCAGACATTGCATTTAAATTTTGATGATAAGATAAATGTTATTATTGGAGAAAATGCTCAAGGAAAAACAAACTTGATGGAATCTATTTACGTTTTAGCGTTTTCTAAATCTCATCGTACACCAAGAGATAAAGAACTTATCCATTGGGACCAAGAATATGCTAAAATAAAAGGTAGTGTTATGAAACGAAATCAAAAGTTCCCATTAGAAATACAGTTTTCTAATAAAGGTAAAAAGGCTAAATTAAATCATATTGAACAAAAACGTTTAAGTGACTATATTGGGGCGCTGAATGTTGTGATGTTTGCACCTGAAGATTTAAATTTGGTAAAAGGTAGTCCTCAGATCAGAAGACGTTTTATTGACATGGAGATTGGCCAAATTCAGCCCATTTATATCTATCATCTTGGTCAATATCAAAAAGTTTTAAAGCAACGTAACTACCTTTTAAAAAATCTTCAGCGAAATTATCAGGCAGACCGGACAATGTTACGAGTGTTAACAGAACAATTGATAGAACATGCAGCCGTCATTATAGAAAAAAGGTTCATCTTTTTAGAATTGTTAAGAAAATGGGCAGGTCCCATACATCAAGGAATTAGTAGAGGAATTGAGCAATTAAAAATAACATATAATGCTTCTATTGATGTATCAGAAGCAGATAATAGGGAAAAAATAGTAAATATATACCATGATAAATTCTCGAAGTTAGAAGATCGAGAGGTTGAACGTGGTAATACTTTAATAGGTCCTCATCGTGATGATCTATTATTTTATGTGAATGAAAAAGATGTCCAAACATATGGGTCACAAGGACAACAACGAACAACAGCTTTATCACTAAAGCTTGCAGAAATAGAGTTAATTAAACACGAGGTTGGAGAATATCCGATTTTATTATTGGATGATGTACTTAGTGAATTAGATGATTATAGACAATCTCACTTGTTACATACCATACAAGGTAAAATTCAAACCTTTGTTTCTACTACTAGTGTTGATGGTATACAGCATGAAACATTAGATAAGGCAGAACTATTTCGTGTAGAAAGTGGGACAATTGTTTGATAGAAATGGGGGAATAGTGTGTTTATTCATATTGGAGATGACAATGTGATTCGTTCGGAAGATGTCGTTGCAATCATTGATTATAGTTTAGTGTCCTCGTCAACCATCAATGAAGAGATGCTCACCAACCAAAAGAAAAAAGGGAATGTTCTTGACCCACAAGAAGAGGGCGTAAAAGCATTGGTGATGACGAAAGATTTTGTTTATTATAGTCCACTTTCTGTTTTAACACTTAAGAAACGAGCAAGTATGATCTCCACTATTAGTAAGCTAGATGATTACTCAGATATTTTTGAAGAAGAGGATTTAACTTATTAGACAATAACCCCATAAAAGAAGTGTAGGTGATGGAATTGGGAATGGAAGAAAACGTAACAAATAATCAAGCGTATAATGAAGATCAAATACAAGTATTAGAAGGGTTAGAAGCTGTACGGAAAAGGCCTGGAATGTACATTGGTTCAACAAATGAAAAAGGTTTACACCATCTTGTTTGGGAAATTGTTGATAACAGTATTGATGAGGCTTTAGCAGGTTATTGTGATCATATCCAAGTAATCGTTGAAGAAGATGATAGTATCACTGTTATAGATAATGGGAGAGGTATTCCTGTAGGTACACATCAAAAGACCGGCAGACCTACTGTAGAAGTAATTATGACTGTATTACATGCAGGTGGTAAATTTGGTGGCGGTGGTTATAAAGTTTCAGGTGGACTTCATGGGGTTGGTGCATCTGTTGTAAATGCTCTATCAAGTGAATTAGATGTTTACGTCCATCGCGACGGTAAAATCCATTATCAAGGGTTTAGTAAGGGAGTTCCAAATGAAGATATTAAAATAATCGGAGAGACCGAAATTACTGGAACGAAAACCCACTTCAAACCAGATCCTGAAATTTTTGATGAAACGACCACCTATAACTTTGATACACTTGTTCAACGTTTAAGAGAATTGGCTTTTTTAAACAAAGGATTAACTATTTCTGTTCAAGATAAACGGACAGATTCAGAACGTCAAGATTTCTATTATGAGGGTGGCATTAAGTCATATGTAGAGCACTTAAATCATACTCGTGAATCATTACATGAACCTTTTTATGCAGAAAAAGAAGAGCAAAATATTAATGTAGAGGTTGCCATCCAATACAATGATGGATTTGCTAGTAATATATACTCTTTTGCAAATAATATTCACACTTATGAAGGTGGAACCCATGAGTCTGGTTTTAAAACGGGCTTAACTAGGGTGATTAATGATTATGCTAGAAAGAATAACATGTTTAAAGAAAATGACCCTAATCTAACAGGTGACGATGTTCGAGAAGGGTTAACAGCAATCATTTCAATTAAACACCCAGACCCACAATTTGAAGGGCAAACAAAAACAAAACTAGGAAATAGTGAAGCAAGAACAATTACGGATTCAGCTTTTAGTGAACTATTTTCTAAGTTTTTATTTGAAAATCCTGATACGGCAAGGATTATTGTGGAAAAAGGGTTAATGGCATCACGTGCAAGAATTGCCGCAAAAAAAGCTCGAGAATTAACAAGACGTAAAGGTGCGTTAGAAGTATCTAATCTTCCTGGTAAATTGGCCGATTGTTCATCAAAAGATGCATCGATAAGTGAATTGTACATCGTTGAGGGAGACTCAGCAGGTGGATCTGCTAAACAAGGAAGGAGTCGTCACTTCCAAGCAATTCTTCCACTTCGAGGTAAAATTCTCAATGTCGAAAAAGCAAGATTAGATAAAATATTGTCTAATAATGAGATACGCTCGATGATAACTGGCTTAGGAACTGGTATAGGCGAAGATTTTGATATATCGAAAGCTAGATATCATAAAATTGTCATTATGACAGATGCCGATGTTGATGGAGCACATATTCGTACATTGTTATTAACGTTTTTCTATCGTTTTATGCGTCCACTAATTGATTACGGGTATATCTATATCGCTCAACCACCATTGTATAAAATTCAACAAGGTAAAAAAGTCTATTATGCCTATAACGACAGTGAAATGGAACGGATACTAGCAGAAATACCAAAGGCGCCGAAGCCAGGGTTACAGCGTTATAAGGGTTTAGGTGAAATGAATGCAGAACAATTATGGGAGACAACCATGGACCCAGAAAATAGAACATTGCTTCAAGTTAATCTAGAAGATGCCATTGAAGCGGATCAAATTTTTGACATGTTAATGGGGGATAAAGTAGAACCGAGACGTAACTTTATTCAAGAAAATGCACAATATGTTAAGAATTTAGATGTTTAAATCTATGGCTGTTTCACTTTTGTAAATAGATAAAATGAAGAGGCTGTGGCCTAACTAGGTCAGTCTCTTTTCCTCATTAGATAGGGAGGTAATTTCATGGTGGATCAACAACGTCCACAAGTAGAAGAAATAAATATTAGTAACGAAATGCGTACAGCGTTTTTAGACTATGCAATGAGTGTTATTGTTTCACGAGCATTACCAGATGTTCGGGACGGTATGAAACCAGTACACCGTCGAATTCTTTATGCCATGAATGATTTAGGTATACAGGCAGATAAAGCTTACAAAAAGTCTGCTCGTATTGTAGGGGATGTACTAGGTAAATACCATCCACATGGCGATTCCTCCGTATATGAAGCGATGGTTCGGATGGCTCAAGATTTTAGCTATCGCTACATGTTAGTGGATGGCCATGGTAACTTTGGTTCTGTTGATGGAGACTCAGCGGCCGCCATGCGTTATACGGAAGCTCGAATGTCTAAGATAGCAATGGAATTATTGCGTGATATTAATAAAGATACGATTGATTATCAGGAAAATTATGATGGTTCTGAGAAAGAACCTGTTGTACTTCCTGCTCGTTTTCCAAATTTACTTGTAAATGGTGCTTCAGGTATTGCGGTAGGTATGGCCACTAATATCCCACCACACCATTTAGGGGAAACGATTGATGCTGTTCTTGCATTAAGCAAAAACCCTGATATTACCATTCAAGAATTAATGGAAGATTATATCCATGGTCCTGACTTCCCTACCGCAGGGTTAATTTTAGGAAGAAGTGGGATTAGAAAAGCATATGAAACTGGTAAAGGATCTATTACGATTCGAGCTAAAGTACATATAGAAGAACATGCAAATGGCAAGTCCACTATTCTCGTTTCCGAATTACCATACCAAGTGAATAAGGCAAAACTAATTGAAAAAATCGCCGATTATGTTCGTGATAAAAAAATTGATGGTATCACCGATTTACGTGATGAATCGGACCGAAACGGAATGCGAATTGTAATTGAATTACGTAGAGATGCTAATCCAAATGTCGTATTAAATAATTTATATAAACAAACAGCCTTACAGACAACTTTTGGTGTTAATATGCTTGCATTGCATGATGGTCACCCAAGAGTGTTGAATTTAAAACAAACGTTACAGTATTATTTAGACCACCAAGTAGTTGTTATTAAAAGACGTACAGCTTACGAGTTAAGGAAAGCAGAAGCTAGAGCGCATATCCTGGAAGGTTTACGTGTTGCATTAGACCATTTGGATGAAGTGATTACACTTATCCGTGAGTCTAAAACGACAGACATTGCTAGAGAAGGATTAATGACCCGTTTTGAGCTTTCAGAAAAACAAGCACAAGCTATCTTAGATATGCGTCTTCAGCGATTAACCGGTTTAGAAAGGGAAAAAATTGAAGAAGAATATCAAGATCTAATCAAGCTAATTGCTGAACTTAAAGCAATTCTAGCAGATGAAGAAAAAGTGAAAGAAATTATTCGAGAAGAATTAACGGAGATTAAAGAGAGATATAGTGATGAAAGAAGAACAGAAATTGTATCAGGTGGAGCCGACTTTATTGAAGATGAAGACCTCATTCCTGAGGAAAACGTGGTAATTACGTTAACACATCAAGGATATGTGAAACGATTACCTTCATCTACTTATCGTACCCAGCGTAGAGGTGGGCGTGGAGTGCAAGGGATGGGCACAAATGATGACGATTTTGTTGAACATCTTGTATCGACTTCAACTCATGATACCATTCTATTCTTTACCAACAAAGGGAAAGTCTATAAGTCAAAAGGCTATGAAATTCCAGAATTTAGTCGAACGGCTAAAGGTATACCGATTATTAATTTATTAGAAATTGAAAAAGGTGAATGGATTAACGCAGTTATTAGTGTGAATGATTTTGAAGATGATTGGTATTTATTCTTTACGACGAAACACGGTATTTCCAAGCGTACAAAAATTTCCCAATTTGCTAATATCCGTAAAGGTGGCTTAATTGCCTTAAATTTACGAGATGAGGATGAACTAATATCTGTACGTTTAACAGATGGGAATAAGCATATCATGATTGGCACAAGAAATGGCTATTTAATTCGTTTTCCAGAAGAACAAATTCGTTCAATGGGCCGTACCGCTGCAGGTGTGAAAGGAATATCCTTACGTGATGATGATATTGTCGTATCAATGGAAATAATTGAAGATGGCTACCATGTATTGAATGTAACAGAAAATGGTTATGGTAAGCGGACCCCAGCTGAAGAATACCGCATAACAAATCGTGGTGGTAAAGGGATCTTCACTTGCAATGTAACTGAAAAGACAGGAAAAATTGTAGCTGTTAAAGCTGTAAATGGTGAAGAGGACATTATGATTATTACTGCTGCTGGAGTATTAATTCGGATGCCTGTGGACAGCATTTCGATTACAGGTAGAAACACGCAAGGTGTTAAATTAATTCGTGTTCAGGATGAAGAAAAGGTAGCTACAGTTGCTAGAATTGAACCTGATGAAGATGATTCCAATAACGAAGAAAAAGAAGAAGATCAACAAGAAGTTGTAGAAATAGAGGAGTCATCTGAACCAGATGTGAATGAAGAAGAATAATGCCAAACCCCTGTTGTGAACAGGGGTTCCTCTAAATTTAGAAGGGAAGAACACATAAAGGATGAGATAACAAATGTGGGTACATCCTAAACAATTAAAACCTGGTTGTGTAATTGAAAAAGACGTTCTAGGGAAAACGAATCGTCCGATTGTACCGCAAGATACTGTGTTAAAAGATATAGAAATTACAGTCTTAGAAAATTTTTTAGTTGAGAAAGTAAAAGTTGCACCTAAATTAGCTGATGGTACTCCCTTTGAGCCCAAAGATTTAGAAGCAGAAGAGGATCATAGTGACTCACTTATTTACAATCAAGATTCTTCCTTTGAAGTTCTATATCAACAAGCAGTAAAAGAATACAAGAAGCTATTTATAAGACTGCAGAGTGGTAATGCTATTGATATTAACTATGTCCGAAAGTTTATGATGCCGTTATTACTACAAACAGAACGGGTAGGGATTGATATATACCTACTTTATAACTACTCGACAAAGGAAGATTATGTTTATCATCATAGTGTTTCCATGGCAATACTGTCAGCATTTATGGCAAAGAAGATTGGCTATACGAAAGAATGGTTACAAGTAGGATTAGCTGGTTTGCTTGCCGATAGTGGAATGGCCAAAATGAGTCGACAATTGTATCTTAAAAAAGGTGAGTTGACATTACCTGAATATCAAGAGATAAAAAAACACCCAGCGCTTTCCTATCGACTTGTAGAACATATACCATCGCTCTCTACAGGTGCAAAGTTAGCGATTCTTCAACACCATGAACGAGTCGATGGCAACGGCTATCCTTTAGGGGTTACTCAAGATAAAATTCATCCATATGCTCGTATTCTTGCTATTAGTGATACTTATCATGCCATGACATCTGAGCGAATGTATAAAGCAAAACTCTCTCCATTTAAAGTAATTGATGTGATGCTAAAAGATAACTTTATTAAGTATGATCACCAACTATTACAACAGTTTATTACATCATTGACTAATCTTGTTAATGGGTTGAATGTTCGCTTATCAAATAATCAATTTGGAGAAATTGTTTATATAGATGCCAAATCCCCAACTAGGCCAATGGTGAGAGTAGAAAATACTAGTGAGATTATAACTCTAAAAACAAGACCAGACTTGCATATAGAAGAAATTATTAAATAAAAATACTAACGCCCTATTCCGTAGTGGCGTTAGTATTTTTGTTTGTAAAAGGTAATTGTGAGATGAATATAAGCTGTATTATACGACATAAATTTACGTTCCTTTCTGTCTGAATTTAATATGTATTATACGATCGTTCCGGCAGAATACTCCGCTTTCCATGGGCACGGCTTCAGCTAACTTGGTAAAGAAAACCGCTTTACCAAGTGGATCTTCAGCTCGTGCTGTTCCCATAGGAGTCTCCGTATTCTGCCTTCACTGATATAAGTTTTCTGATTAGTGATAGATGTAATACTTTATAAATTCAAAAATAAATAACCTAGTGTAAGGTTATGTTACAACATACTAAATAACATAAAAGATATAGTATATGATTTTTATTAAGCAAAGCACTATTAAAACTTCAGAGCACACGAATGAGCGGAGGAAATACACCGGAGACTCCTGTGGGACTAATGGCCTCGATGAGACCCCGCAGTGAGGTACGAACGAGGAGGCTCATCAGCCACCCGCGGAAAGCGTAGGTGTATTTCCGTAGCGCTGTTCAGTAGTTACAATTTGTAGAACGGAAAAGTCATCATAAAAATAATGCATATAATTCAGCTTATATACATTAGACAAAGTTAGCGGTAAGAAAACTTTTATGTGTCATACTGCTGATATAAAAAGTAACCGAGTAAGAATGGTACCTTTTCCGAAGTTGCTTGTAAGAATGTTTCTATAAACGGATAATCAACAGTTGGTAACGTATGAAGCAAGTCCCCCCACCATTCTGTTTCATACCTACAAATCATGCTTAAATTATAGAGTAGTAAGTAATGGTTCATGATTTCATGGTTCGTAGAAAAATACTCTCTACTAGCAGGTAAATAAAATGTTTCTTCTGCAGAGTGGTAAAAGAAAGGTCCTTTAGATATAGGACTGAGCTCGTTTTCAACAGAAAGTTCTATTGTTTCTTTATGTAATTGCTTTTCGGCAATTGTTAACTGGTAGGAAGATAGCTTAGTTAAGAAAGCATTCTCTGTCATGTGATAGTTATCTAGAATTTTCCTAGGAATGCTAAGGGTATAACTACCTTTTGAAGCTACTGGTAACAATACCGATTCACCACTGTATAAATTAAATAAAGAATTAACCTCTGGAATGGCAGCAAGTAATTGCTTCATCGTCACTTTTTCATAGGGGAACTTTTCTACTCCACATAAATGTTTTGTGAAGTATGGGAAAAGTCCTTTGTGCTGTAGCTTCACCTCATCTTGCAAAAATTCGTACTGTTGTTTTTTTCGCTTACGAGTAGATACACCATGAGCCAACATTGATGTGTTTTCAGGATAGTCTGGACGTCTTGTTAATAAGCACGCCTTTAATAAATGAACCATTCCATAGAAAAAAAGAATCGGCTGTACAATTAAATTTGCTTGATTTCCAGTTTGATAAAAGTGTTGGCCATGTTGTAAATAATAAAGGAATCGATAACTATTTTGGTAACTATTCTTCTCAGGATCTACAACATCATATTTTTTGTATGTATGTTCTAAATATTTTTGAGATGTATGTGCTGATTTTAAGTAATTCATAAAGTTCAAAACTTGCTGTTGTAACATATGTTATACCCTTTCCATAAAAATAGTTGATTGTAAGTGCATTCATTAAGTAAAAGGGTTGAAAAACACTACATCATATCGTATTGTAAATAACAATAAGAAATTGTCGACATATTAGAATGCCAATGAAAAAAGTTTACGATCATAGCTTTGCCAACAATTTAGTATTTTATAAATCATTTTGGGAGGGGTAAGTGTGAGGGAAGATAAGTTTGCTAAAGAAGGACTAACGTTTGATGATGTACTTTTAGTACCAGCTAAATCGGATGTATTGCCTAGAGATGTTTCGGTAGGAACAGAGTTGTCTAAAACAATTAAGTTAAATATTCCTTTAATAAGTGCAGGAATGGATACTGTTACCGAAGCTGAACTGGCTATTTCAATGGCCCGTCAAGGTGGCGTTGGAATTATTCATAAGAATATGTCAATTGAAGAACAAGCAGAACATGTTGATCGAGTGAAACGTTCGGAAAGTGGTGTGATTACAAATCCATTTTTCTTGTTACCAGACAACCAAGTATTTGATGCAGAACACTTAATGGGCAAATTTAGAATTTCTGGTGTTCCAATTGTAAATAACGAAGAGGACCAAGTACTTGTTGGGATCATTACAAACCGTGATTTGCGCTTTATTGAAGACTATTCGATAAAAATTTCTGAGGTAATGACAAGTGAAAATCTTGTTACTGCTCCAGTAGGGACAACCTTAAAAGAGGCTGGCAAAATTCTACAAAAACATCGTATAGAGAAATTACCATTAATTAATGATAATGGAGTACTAAAAGGTTTAATTACCATCAAAGATATTGAGAAAGTGATTGAATTCCCTCACTCAGCAAAAGATAGTCAAGGCAGGTTATTGGCAGGTGCTGCTGTTGGAGTAACAGCTGATTCGATGACACGCATTGATAAACTTGTCGAAGCGGGTGCCGATATTCTTGTTATTGATACAGCCCATGGTCACTCAGGTGGTGTTGTTGAGCAAGTAAAACGTGTAAGAGATAAATATCCAGATATTGATATAATCGCAGGTAATGTAGCGACTGCGGAGGCTACGCGTGCCTTAATAGAGGCAGGAGCAAATATGATTAAGGTTGGTATTGGACCTGGTTCTATTTGTACAACACGCGTCGTAGCTGGTGTTGGTGTTCCGCAAATAACAGCAGTTAATGAGTGCGCAACCGAAGCAGATAAACATGGGATCCCTGTCATTGCAGATGGTGGGATTAAGTATTCAGGTGACATAGCAAAAGCAATTGCAGCAGGTGCTCATGCGGTTATGATTGGTAGTTTATTTGCAGGGGTCTCGGAAAGTCCTGGTGAAACGGAAATCTTCCAAGGAAGACGATACAAAGTATATCGTGGTATGGGTTCTGTTACTGCAATGAAGTCAGGTTCTAAGGATCGTTACTTCCAAGAAACAGAGGAGACCAAAAAGTTAGTACCAGAAGGAATTGAAGGAAGAGTTGCTTATAAAGGGCCACTTCAAGACACGGTTCATCAATTGCTAGGAGGGCTACGTTCTGGTATGGGATATTGTGGTTCAAAAGATATACAAGCATTACGTAATGATGCACAATTTATTCGTATGACTGGTGCAGGCCTTCGGGAAAGCCACCCACACGATGTTCAAATCACAAAAGAGTCACCAAACTATTCTATCTAAGTTAATAGCAACTATGCGGGCTGAATTCTTCCACAAGAATTCAGCCCTTTTAATTAATATTTCCTACTGCATATAAGCTGTAATATACGAATCACTTTCAACTTCCTTTAAAGGATGAGTGCTAATAGGTCGCTGCGGAAATACACTACGCTTTCCTGTGGGGGGCTGGTGAGCCTCCTCGTTCGTCCCTCACTGCGGGGTCTCACCGATGATAAATTAAGGATCACAGGCTAAAACCGTCCTTGTCGGACAACGCCTGCATAACCCTTGCCGGGCCTCGGGAGTCTCCGTGTATTTCCTTCGCTTTTTCCAGTAATCTGAAGTTTTATAGTGCTTTGCTTAAAAAAACATATAGTATAAATTATTTATGTTAATTGGCATGTTGTAACATAACCTTGTAGTAAATTCGTTACTTTTGTATTTATAAAGTTTAACACCTATTACTCATCAGAAAACTTATATCAGCGAAGGCAGAATACGGAGACTCCTATGGGAATAGCGCGAGCTGAAGATCCACTTGGTAAAGTGGTTTCCTTTACCAAGTTAGCTGAGGCCGTGCCCATGGAAAGCGGAGTATTCTGCCGAAGCGAGAGTATAACACTCATTTCAATCAGAATAAAAGAAAGTAAAGTTACTGCATATATTACAGCTTATATGCAGGTAATAAGAATGTTTCTAGCACATAGTCATGCAAAAGAAGTTGTTAAATAGGTCTTAGGCAAGTAATGTAGGTTCGTTAGTGACTTTTAGCGGGTTTTCTGTATTTGCTTTAACAAGTCATTCCACTTTAAGATAACCTATGATAAAATAACAAAGATACATACTAATATAGGTGGAGGTAGAGAAATTGAAAGCAAAGGCATCCTTATGGAGTATTATAACAGCACTTCTGGTTTTTTCGTCGATTATAGTAAACCCTGTTATGGCTAAAGCAGATAGTATTGATGTAGAAGCGGAAGCAGCTATATTAGTTGACGCTGAAACAGGAAAAGTTTTATATGGAAAGAATCAAGACGAAATGCTAGGTATTGCAAGTATGACAAAAATGATGACTGAATATTTAGTTTTAGAAGCAATAGATGAAGGCGAAATAGATTGGGATACAACAACACAAATAAGTGATTTTCCATATAGTATTTCAGCAGATCCTGCCTTTTCAGGAATTGGGTTAATACAGGACAAGGACTATACTGTTAAAGAACTTTATGAGGCAATGGCGATTTACTCAGATAATGCAACTACAATTGCATTAGCGGAATTAATCGCAGGTTCTGAAGGCGATTTTGTGCAAATGATGAATCAAAAAGCAGAAGAACTAGGACTAACAAATTATAAGTTTGTTAATTCAACTGGTTTATCGAATGAACACTTAGGAGAAAATTATCCTGAAGGAACGCAACCAGATGAAGAGAATTTAATGTCAGCAGAATCTACAGCATTATTAGCATATCGTTTAGTTAATGATTTCCCTGAAGCTCTAGATTATTCTAGTATGTTAACAAGCGAATTGGATGACCAATTAATGATTAATTGGAATTGGATGTTACCTTGGGATAATGCTAACTTTAAACAGTACTATTCTGAAGGTGTAGATGGGTTGAAAACTGGTTATACTGAACTCGCTGGTTACTGTTTTACCGGTACTGCAGAACGTAATGGAAAACGTCTTATCTCCGTAATAATGAATACAGACGTAGATGGAATAGAAAGTAAACGTGAAAAAGAAGGCAAACGTTTTAAACAAACTCAAAAGTTATTAGATTATGGGTATGGTAAATTTGAAACGAAAGAACTTTATCCTTCTGGCCATCAAATAGAAGGTGAATCATTATTACCTGTTTCGAAAGGGAAGCAGGATGAAGTAGAAATTGTTTCCGATCAGCCTATTTCTTCGATTATAAAATCAGGAGATGAAGAGAATTACCAAGTTACCTATAACATAGATGAGAGTTTGCTTGATGAAGATGGTCAATTAGTAGCTCCAATTGAAAAGGGACAAAAAGTAGGAACAATGGAACTTGTATATGATGGCGATCAAGATTATGGATATATTTTGGAACAAGAAAATCAAGCGGTAGATGTTGTCACAACTGATGCCGTAGAAAAGAAAAATTGGTTTATGTTGTTCTTAAGTTCGATTGGGAACTTCTTTGGAAATCTGTTTGGCTAAGCAAGACTAAATCTGAGTGAAATAGTTGGGATTTTAAAGGAATTTAAGGTACAATATTGATTAATTATAAATAGTGTTTTATTCTAAAAAAAATATGAAATTTGGTGTAACCAGGGGAGGATGCGAAATATGTCTAATTTAGGTACGGATCGAGTAAAAAGAGGAATGGCAGAAATGCAAAAAGGCGGCGTCATTATGGACGTTGTTAATGCAGAACAGGCAAAAATTGCAGAAGATGCTGGTGCGGTAGCAGTTATGGCATTGGAAAGAGTACCATCTGATATTCGTGCAGCAGGTGGAGTTGCAAGAATGGCTGATCCTACAATTGTAGAAGAAGTGATGAATGCAGTTTCCATTCCAGTAATGGCGAAGGCTCGTATTGGTCATATTGTGGAAGCTCGTGTTTTAGAAGCAATGGGTGTGGACTATATTGATGAAAGTGAAGTATTAACACCAGCAGATGAGGAATATCATTTACTAAAAAATGAATATACTGTTCCATTTGTATGTGGTTGCCGTAATATTGGTGAAGCTGCACGTCGTATTGGGGAAGGTGCTTCCATGCTACGTACGAAAGGTGAACCTGGAACTGGTAACATTGTGGAAGCAGTTCGTCACATGCGTGAAGTACAAACACAAATTCGTCAGTTAGTTCATATGTCCAAAGATGAGGTCATGACATTTGCTAGAGATCATGGTGCACCATATGAAGTGTTACTTGATATTAAGGAAAGAGGAAGATTACCAGTTGTTAACTTTGCAGCAGGAGGAGTGGCAACACCAGCCGATGCAGCATTGATGATGCAACTAGGAGCAGACGGTGTCTTTGTTGGTTCTGGTATCTTTAAATCAGATAATCCAGCTAATTTTGCTAAGTCAATTGTTGAGGCTACAACACATTATCAAGATTATGAGCTAATTGGAAAAGTTTCTAAAGGTATGGGAACGGCTATGAAGGGACTTGAAATTGGCACAATCGCTCCAGAACAACGTATGCAAGATCGCGGTTGGTAATGGAAAGAAGGAGTGAGTTACAATGCTTAAAATAGGTGTATTAGGATTACAAGGCGCTATCGAAGAACACATTCGATCCATTGAGGCAACAGGTGCAGAAGGTATTATTATTAAAAAGAAAGAACAACTAGATGAAGTGGATGGTCTAATTTTACCTGGTGGGGAAAGTACAACAATGCGTCGGTTAATCGATCAGTATGATTTCTTCGAAGCATTAGTTAGCTTTGGAGAGCGAGGAAAGCCTATTTTTGGCACATGTGCTGGTTTGATTTTACTTGCAAATGACATTGTTGGGCAAGATGATGCACACTTAAAACTAATGAATATGAAGGTACAACGTAATGCCTTTGGCCGACAAAAGGATAGTTTTGAAGCTAAATTAGATATAAAAGGTGTTGCAGAACAATTTGAAGCAGTGTTTATTCGAGCACCATATATTGCTGAAGTAGGAAACGATGTTGAAGTGTTAGCTACTTATAATGATTCAATTGTTGCTGCTAAGCAAGGGAGTCTACTATGTAGTTCTTTTCATCCAGAATTAACGGATGACCATCGACTTACTGCATATTTTGTTAATATGGTGGAACAATCAAAACAAGAAGTAGTTTCTTAATAATATATATAAAGAGAAATGTTGATAGGAAATAGTAACAGTTTTATTCTTTCTTCAGAGAGCCGATAACAGTGGTGAGAATCGGTGTGAGAATGCTGTGAATCCATCCTGGAGTTAGTATGTTGAAATGTAGTAGGTATACTCGGTTGTTGGCCGTTATCCAACATTGAGCCGGAAGATGTATATGTCTTCAATCAGGGTGGTATCGCGGGAAAAACTCTCGTCCCTATGTTAAGTTAGGGATGGGAGTTTTTCTTTTATTTGTCACCATATTAAAGAGGTTAAGATACAAAGTATAGATAAGAATAAAACATTAAGGAGGAATTACAAATGTTAGATATGAAGTATTTACGTAATCATTTTGACGAGGTAAAGGAAAAGTTAACCCATCGAGGGGAGGATCTTTCTGAACTTGATAAGTTTGGTGATTTAGATGTTAGAAGACGTGAACTAATTGCCGAAACAGAGGAATTAAAAGCAAAAAGAAATGACGTATCTAAACAAATCTCTGTATTGAAGAAAGAAAAGAAAGATGCAGATGATTTAATTGTTGAAATGCGTGAAGTTGGAGAACGCATAAAATCAATTGATACAGAATTAAAAGAAGTGGAAGAGCAACTGCAAACATTGTTGCTTTCTATTCCGAATATTCCTCATGAAAGTACACCGATTGGTGAATCTGAAGATGACAATGTAGAAGCGCGAAAATGGGGGAGTGTATCAGACTTTGATTTTGAACCTAAAGCCCACTGGGATATAGCGACAGACCTTGATATATTAGATTTTGAACGTGCTTCAAAAGTCACAGGCAGTCGTTTTGTTTTCTATAAAGGCCTAGGCGCAAGATTAGAAAGAGCTTTAATGAACTTTATGATGGATTTTCATGCAGATGAACATGGCTATCAAGAAATGCTACCACCGTACATAGTAAACCGCACAAGTATGACTGGAACTGGTCAACTACCAAAATTTGAAGAAGACGCGTTTAAATTAGAAGACTGGGATTATTTCTTAGTACCAACAGCAGAGGTGCCTGTTACCAACTATTATCGTGATGATATTTTATCGGTAGAGGATTTACCTAAGAAGTATGTTGCATTTAGTGCATCCTTCCGTTCTGAGGCGGGTTCTGCTGGAAGGGATACACGAGGATTAATTCGCCAGCACCAATTTAACAAAGTAGAATTAGTTCAGTTTACCAAGCCAGAAGACTCTTACCAAGTACTAGAGGAACTTACAGGTCATGCTGAAAAAATACTACAACTTCTCGAATTACCATACCGTGTGATGAGTATGTGTACAGGTGATTTAGGATTTACTGCTGCCAAGAAGTACGACATTGAAGTATGGATTCCTAGTTATGGTACATACCGTGAAATTTCTTCTTGTTCAAACTTTGAAGATTTCCAAGCAAGAAGAGCTGGCATCCGCTTTAGAAGGGAAGAAAAAGGAAAACCAGAATATGTTCATACGTTAAATGGTTCTGGATTAGCAGTGGGCCGTACGGTCGCAGCTATACTTGAAAACTATCAACAAGAAGATGGGTCTGTTGTTGTTCCAAAAGCGTTAAGACCATATATGGGTGGCAAAGACGTTATTAACTAATGAGGCAAGAAAGGATACCTGCTTCCAAGTTAGGAGGCAGGTTTACTTTAAAAAGTGTTTCTTCTAGATGTATATATAACTTTTATTACATAATGTATGAAGAGTTTGACAAGCTTTTCTAAAGATGCTATTATCATCTTTGTGTTGTTAAGGAGGAGTACCCAAGTCTGGCTGAAGGGAGCGGTCTTGAAAACCGCCAGGGGCTTCACGGCCCGCGGGGGTTCGAATCCCTCCTCCTCCGCCATAACCTATGCGCATAAAAGATTTGGAGATACGAACACAAATCGCTACAGAAATGTGGCGATTTTCTTTATACATTAAATGTCAGAATATTATTTCAATATTTATTGTAAGGAGGAGAATAACTTGAATAAAATAACTTTTGTCGGTGCTGGTTCAATGGCTGAAGCAATTATTGCAGGTATCACATCTAAAAAGTACTTGCCATCAGAGAGTATCTATGTAACCAATAACACAAACCAAGAACGGCTCAATGATTTAGCAAAAAACTATCAAGTAACTGTCTCGTATGATAAAAATATTTTGTTCAATCATTCAGATATCATTGTGTTGTCAATGAAACCGAAAGATGTAACAGCTGCACTTAAGTCGGTTAAACCATTATTACATGAAAACCAATTAGTTTTATCCGTATTAGCAGGCGTATCTACTGATTTTATTTCGAATCAATTAGGTACAAAAAATCCTGTTATCCGGGCGATGCCGAATACATCGGCAACGATTGGACAATCGGCAACATCTATTGCAGCAGGAAAGTATGCAACGAACACCCATGTTCAACAAGTTGATTCATTACTTAATGCAATTGGCACAACCACAATTGTTGAAGAGAGTCAGCTTGATCTTATAACTGCTTTAGCAGGAAGTGGACCAGCTTACTTATATTATACAATTGAATCTATGCAGGAAGCAGCATCACAAGCTGGATTAGATGAAGCTATTTCGAAAGAGTTAATTTTGCAAACATTAGTAGGGGTAACGGAAATGCTAAAGACAACCAGTGAAACACCTTCCACCCTTAGAGAAAAAATCACAAGTCCTGGTGGGACGACAGAAGCAGGTGTAAAAGTTTTACAAAATTATGGTTATCAAGAAGCTTTAATTGCATGTGTAAATAAAGCAGCCGAAAGGTCACAAGAGTTGAGAAGTTTTTTAGAGAGTAAGTAGATTTCGTACGCATGATAATAGAAATGTTTGGTGACTAAGTCGTGTTTAATAGAGGCTCCGGCGTAACTAAAGAAATGACTGGTGCATCTAAGTATGTTGTGGAAATGCACCATGCTCTCTCGACAGATTCGGTCTCAAAAAGTAGTAGAAAGTGTCGAGACAGTGCCTCTCTCGACAGATTCGGTCTCAAAAAGTAGTAGAAAGTGTCGAGACAAGTCCTTTCTCGACACTTTCGGTCTCCCAATTCTACTGAACCTATCATTACATCTAATTCAGATTAAAGAAGAAGGTTACCTCACGTAAAACTTTTGTCGGGTTCTATGTTTATTGCGATGAAATATGTATAAAAAAGGTCAGTCCTAACAATTAGGCTGACCTTTTACTTTATTTAATATGTCTTGATTTCCATTTACGTGATTGTTGAATAAAATGGCCAATTTTTTCAAGAACAGGTTCGATCGACTGTTTATCATCGTGCAAATCATAATCTGCAATATTAATGCGAAGAACTGGACAAGAATTAAAATCATTAATCCAATTTTCATACCGACTATACATTTCTTCCCAATAGCTTAATGGTGTTTGTTGTTCCATTGGACGTCCACGTGCTTTAATTCGACTGATAATATCATCGAATGACCCTTCTAAATAAATAAGTAAATCTGGGTGTGGAAAATAAGGTGTCATCACCATAGCATCAAATAGGTTACGATAGGTTTCATAGTCAACCCCCGTCATCGTCCCTTTTTCATAATGCATTTGTGCAAAAATACCTGTATCTTCATAAATCGAGCGGTCCTGGATAAAGCCACCACCATATTCAAAAATACGTTTTTGTTCCTTAAAGCGCTCAGCAAGGAAATAGATTTGTAGATGGAAACTCCAACGTTCGAAATCTGCATAAAATTTATCAAGGTATGGATTTTTATCCACCTTCTCAAATGAGGTGCGAAAATTCAAGGCTTCTGCCAAGGCATTGGTCATGGTAGATTTTCCAACACCTACGGTTCCAGCAATAGTGATGATACTATCATGTGGTATCTGGTATTTTTCTCTTACATTCATTACATAACTTTCCCTTCAACTAAATACTCTTTTACTTGTTTAATAATTTTTGTTAAATCATCCTGATTTTTAACAAAATCGACCGAATCACCGTTAATACGAATAACAGGAATATCTGGATGCATGTTTTCAAATTCATTCATAAAAACTTTATAGTCACTAGTTAATTGATGCAAGTAAGCAGGTTGAATATTTTTTTCAACTTCACGCCCGCGCTTTTGAATACGTGATAATAATGTATCCAAGCTTGCGTCTAAATAGATCATCATATTCGGTTTAGGCATATCTTCTGTTAATATATGATAAATTTTTTCATATTTATTAAATTGCATCGGTTTTAGGGTACGTTTAGCAAAAATCATATTTTTAGAAATATGATAATCAGCAATCACAGGCTTGTCTTGTTTTAAAAATTTTCTATCTATATCTTCTAATTGCTTGTATCGATTGCATAAAAAAAACATTTCCGTTTGAAAACTCCACTCTTCAATATCATCGTAGAATTTTCCCAAGAAGGGATTTTCTTCGACAATTTCTTTCAACAAATGAAGTTCAAAATAGGAAGCTAATTCTTTTGCTAATGATGTTTTGCCAACCCCAATTGGACCTTCAACAGCAATAAAGGGTAATTGACTCACTTGTCCTCCTCCATTCAATCAGTCATAATTCTACAAACGAAACGTTAAAATGACAGACAAGCTCCATTTTACCACAGGTTGCATGAGAATCGACAGTCCCACCACAATTTTACAAATTTATCACGATTACTTTAAAATTAATCATAAGTTTTGTATAATAAGGTAATAAGGTCGTTAACTCAATATTTGGCTCCATAGCTCAGGGGATAGAGCGTTGGTTTCCTAAACCATGCGTCGCAGGTTCGAATCCTGCTGGGGCCATTATTACAAAAAAAGGAGCAAAGTGTTGATCGCTTTGCTCCTTGTCACCTCAAGAGGTTATTCAAAAGCTTGGTAGAGATGTTGCCTCGAACTTCTACCTTTATTTTATGAATATGCACTTCAATAGTTAAAGAAGGACAACTAACAATATTGGACAAATGAAACATAGGATAGCTAACACGCTAATAGCTAATCCACCCATTTTATTTTTCTCTTTAAAGTTAACTTTTGCATGATAGCCACAATAGCCAACAATAACGAAAGTCAGTAAGAATAAACCTATAGTGATCATTCTTTAATCCCACACTTCCTCAAGGTCTGAGTCTTTTAACATTTTTCCAAATTCTATACGATTCATGTCAAAATTAATGGTCACATCAGCGTTTGGCCAAATTTTTTTATTCCAGTCGGCTTGTTCATACTCTTCAATTGTTTTAAATTGGCTTCGGATGTATATCGACCAATAAAAAGGGTCACTACCGTATTCTTCTTGAGCTTTTTTCACTAATGCGTCAGCTGTTTCTTGTAGCTCACCCTCAACTGATTCCTTCAGTTTTTCTCTATGTTTCTTATGATTAGTATAATCAATTAAACTGGGGACAGCTAATACCTCTAATTGAAAAGGAACGGTAACATCAATTTTAGTTGGTCCTTCTTTTTTATAATCTACTTCTACCTTGGTTTCATCTTTTTTCGATAAATCACCAGCAACTTGGTACTCTTTATTTATTGGGTCTTGAAACGTAACAAGTAAATCCTTCATGTCTAGCGTGTTATCTAATATTAAAGCTATTCTTGTCTCTTCCCCATTTAGTATATCGATCATTTTTCCCTCTTTAAAAACGGCGGCCCCCATAAACTGTGTTGGATTTCCACCTTCTTTTGGAATTTGGCCAGCGATATACTCATCCACATTCCCTTCTGTTTTGTCGTCCTCCCCCTGTGTTGTTGCATACATCGCTAAGAATAGGTCAGCATCACCTTCTGTTAGTTGAAAAAAACGGTGAATAGTAGATTGGGGCACAATACCAGTTTCTGTCGAGCGACCAAGCATTAATTGGTAGTACTTATGTGGCCTTGTCTCTAGTTGTGGTTGATTTGTTTCAATAAAGGTTCTTGTGTCTTCTTTAGTTACTACGATATTTACTTGTCTTCTAATTTCGGATGTTCGTGATGCACCTTGCATTCCGCGTAAAAAACTTTCAGATCGCGCTAATTCCTCAGAAACAAATAAAACTTTTGTATGGTCAAGGGTAATATTTTTAGCGACAAAAGAATTAGCTGTTGCTGTGGCTGTCATAAAATCAATACCCTGTACGGTTACTAATTCGAATGGTGCTTCATCACTACTTCCCCCCGTGATCGATGATCCCACCTCTGGATTAGCAATTTGATAAGTAAGGTCATACGTGTTTTCTTTTTCCCCTTTGTCAACACCTATTGCAACGACATATGCTTGTTGTTCCAACTCTGTCTTGTCGTAACAACCAGTTAACAAGAGGGTGATTAAAGACAAAAGTAAACTATATTTTAGCTTTCTCATGACCGTTTTAAATCCCCCTTTATTAGCGCAGTTAACCATAATAGGACAGGTAGTAAAACAAAAACAGGGGTAGATATAGTTAGAAGTGTCTCACGTAAATATAATTCGTTGATAACGGCATTTTCTGTTAATAGTCCTAATGTGACAGTAATAAAACCAAGAGGAAGTAACAATGTTTCATATTCCTTCACATTAAATACATAGCCAAAAATCATCGCTATTAAGTAGAGATAAATAATAAAACGCAGATAAGCAGCAGATAACCAAAATACCATAAAAAATGTTTCCACATTGGTGAAAAAATCCCCAAAGTTAACAAACTGTGTAATATCATGATAAGGATAAGCTAACTTTTCAATAGAGTTGTAATCAAAAATAAGCGCATATAGTAAAAAGAAGAAGACTAATTCAAACGAAACAAGCGCAAAACCAATTTTGCTTCCTCTTTGAAAGATTTTTGTATTCCTAAAGGAAGTATATGCGATCGTTAGTATAATAAACTCAGAGAAGATAGAAGCCTTTTTAATCCCTTGAGTTAAAATAACATCTAAACCGTTACCAAATATAGGAAATATTCGGTACCATGTGATTTGACCTAAAATCAGAAACCCAAGAAAAAACATGGAAATTTTTATAAATGGAAGTATAATCCACGAAGTCACACCAATGGTTTCAAATCCTCTTTTTGCTCCAAAGAAGCATACAGCAATAAAAATATAAAAAATAGATGCTGTTGGTGATTCAGGAAAATAGAGTAACTTTATTTCTTCTACATAATTCCGGCTATCTAGAATCATTAAGGCAAATGAAAGTAAAAATATGGTGAAACCAGTGAACTTACCGATAAAATTGCCAAGTAAATGTTCAATAAGCTCAATTAAATTTTTATCCTTAAACTTTCTTAATAAATATAAAAGTAGGAAGAAAGGGGGGAGCATCACCAGTAATGACACAACGATAATTAACCAATACGCATTCTGTGCATGTTGAGAAAACATTGCTGCTGTTGAATCAGACATCTTTACCCCAATAAATAATAAAATAATCGCTAATAATTCTTTTGTTTTTAAGGTTTTATCCGTGTTCATACAATCGAACCACCTATGTTAATTAGTTTGCTTTTTCTTTATATCTTTTGGTTGGACATTGCCTGATCTCCAAATTTCTTTTTTGACAATCTTTCTGAATAGATTATTACCAGGCGATTTATAACCAGGTGATAGCGGAGAAAAGAACGGAACTCCAAAGGATTTTAACGAAGCTAAGTACATCATCCATAATAGAAATGCTCCAGTTAAACTGAACATTCCGAACCAACCAGCTGCAAAGATAAAGATAAATCTCGAAATACGTATGGAGTAGTTCATACTAACATCTACGACAGCAAAAGAGGTAAGACCTGAAAGTGCAACAACCAACACGATTATTGGACTAATAACATTTGCTTCCACTGCAGCTTGTCCTAATATTAGGGCTCCAACAATACCGATGGTTGGACCTAGTGGGTTGGGAATGCGAATACCAGCTTCACGAATTAACTCAAATGCAACCTCCATTAATAGGACTTCTAATATTAATGGGAAAGGTACACGTTCTCTTGCGGATGTGATCGCCAATAATAAATCAGGTGGAATCATTTGGCTGTGAAAGGTGGAAATACCTACATAGATTGAAGAAACAAAAACTGTTATAAAAAACGCTATGAAACGAATGATACGGGTGAAATTTCCAAATAAAAATCGTAAATAGCGGTCTTCAGGTGAATGAAAAAATGCCCAAAAGGTAATCGGAACAACTAAGCATGCTGGTGAGTTATCCATTAATAGAACAATATACCCTTCTTCTATATAGGAAGCTGCATTATCTGGCCGTTCTGTATATAAAATTGATGGGACAATCGAATAAGGTCGCTCCTCAATATGCTGTTCTAGGATTTCAATGTTGCGAACATTATCTGCTGTAATATTTTTAATACGGTCTTTCACATTTTTTAGTATTTCTCCATTAACCAGGTCACCAACATATAGCATATTTACTTCCATTTTTGAACGCTCGCCTATTTTATGTGTTTCATTAATGAGTTGCTTGTCATGAAACCTCTTTCTGATTAACGAGATGTTAGTATTAAGAGATTCTGTAAAGGCCTCTTTTGGTCCCTTAATGATACTTTCGTTTTCGGATTTTTCTATACCACGTTCTTGAAATTGAGCGATATCAACAGAATAGGCAGTATCATTACCATTCTCAAAGATAATCGCTTTTCCACTGTTTATATGCTCTACCACATCTTCAAAAGTGTTTACTTCATTAATACTCTCAAGGGTAACTACTTCCTTTAAATCTTTACCAACGTTTTCTAACAATGGTCGAATAATGCCTTTGTACAATTTATCTCCATTTACAATCGTAGCGTAGTAATAGATGGCAACTTTTTCTTCAGAGTATCTAGCAACAATCTCACGAACAGCAAAATCACTGTTGATCTTAGCGGAAAAAAGTTGTCCAATGTACTTATCATTAGTTGCTAACTTTTTGTTAATCGGTTTATAGTTACTCTGTTGTTTATCTTTCTTTTTTACAAATGGAAACACATCCTCACCCTCTCGAGCGTCATTCTGTGTTGATAGTGTTTGTTGAACAAAGAGAAAATATGAAAAAAACTAAAAAAATGCTGGGCTAACAAATACTTGTTTGGAGATACATGTAGAGGTGGAAGGTTTTATGTCAATAAAAGTAACTATTTGTTGAACTGTTTTTTATATGTATTGTTGCTAAGAACTTTAAAAATGTTATAAAAACATTTATAATAAAATCGAATGCAGAAAATTTATAAAATTATAAATTTATTCAAACGGTACTTCATAGTATGGTAGAGGGTTTACTTAACAACATCTGAAACCGTTTCCAAATTTTAGAATGAGGTGATTAGATGGATATGCAACCAATTCCTGCAAGAGAGGGAAATCATAATCTAACGAACTATGAAGAGAAGCGAGAGAATTTTAACTGGGAAGAGGTTAAGCGTAATTTTAGCTGGTACCAATCAGGTAAAGTAAACATGGCTTATGAGGCAATTGATCGTCATGCCGAAAACCCAACCAAAAAAGATCAAGCAGCATTGATCTACTCTTCACCAGATCGAGAAGAAACGTTAACATTTGCTGATCTAAGAAATAAGAGTAACCAGTTTGCAAATGTTTTAAAGAAACATGGTGTTGAAAAAGGGGACAGAGTTTTTCTATTTATGCCGAGAAGTCCAGAGTTTTACGCGAGTTTCTTTGGGATACTTAAAACTGGTGCAATTGCTGGTCCATTGTTTGAAGCGTTTATGGAGCAAGCAGTTCGAGATCGATTAGAAGATAGTGAAGCGAGCATGTTAATTACAACTCCAGACCTCCTAGAACGAGTACCTCAAGATGAACTACCTCAACTTAAGAAAATTGTACTTGTTGGTGATCACGCAGAAACAGCTGACAAGTATATTGATTATTATAGCGAAATGAAAAAAGCTTCCGATCAGTTTGATATTGAGTGGGTTGATCTAGAAGATGGCATGTTACTACATTATACCTCTGGTTCAACTGGTAAACCAAAAGGGGTTTATCATGTTCACAATGCAATGATTCAGCACTATGCAACAGCAGAATGGGTTTTAGATCTTAAAGAAGATGATATTTACTGGTGTACAGCAGACCCTGGTTGGGTAACAGGCACAAGCTATGGAATCTTTGCCCCATGGTTACACGGAATAACCAATGTTGTTCGTGGAGGACGTTTCACACCTGAATCATGGTATGGAACGCTTGATCAGTATAATGTATCTGTCTGGTATTCTGCTCCTACTGCATTTCGTAAGCTAGTAAGTGCTGGAGAAGAAGTCGTTAAACAATTTGATCTGTCTTCCTTAAGACATGTACTAAGTGTTGGGGAGCCACTTAACCCTGAAGTAATCACATGGGGCGTAGATGCATTTAACCTTAGAATTCACGATACATGGTGGATGACAGAAACAGGTGCAATGTTAATTGTTAACTATCCATCAATGGATATTCGACCAGGTTCAATGGGTAAACCAATTCCAGGTGTAGAAGCAGCCATCGTAGATAACGAAGGAAATGAACTACCACCTAACCAAATGGGGAACCTAGCAATCAAACAAGGCTGGCCTTCGATGATGCGCGCGGTTTGGAAGAACCCTGGAAAATATGAGAGTTACTTCATTAATGGATGGTACGTTTCTGGTGATAGTGCCTATATGGATGAAGATGGTTATTTCTGGTTCCAAGGTAGACTGGATGATGTGATTAATACATCTGGTGAACGTGTTGGACCATTTGAAGTGGAAAGTAAACTGATTGAGCATCCAGCTGTGGCGGAAGCGGGTGTTATTGGAAAACCGCACCCTGAACGTGGTGAAATTATTAAAGCATTCATCACTCTAAATGCTGGCTATAAGGCTTCCGATGAATTAACTGAAGATATCCGTAAATTTGTCAAAACAGGTTTAAGTGCACATGCTGCACCAAGAGAAATTGAGGTGAAAGATACAATTCCAAAGACTAGAAGTGGTAAAATTATGCGCCGCCTCTTGAAATCATGGGAACTCGGTCTACCAACTGGGGATACCTCTACATTAGAAGAATAATAACAAACCCTCGACATCAGAGTTTGCGTAACATGCTCTGATGTCGATTATTATGGTATAAACAAGGGGGTGGATGATGTTGATTGTTAGGGACAATGAAGTTGGTTATGTGGTAGTGAAACAACATGACCATGCAATAATTTCCTACCAAATTGCACAACAGATAAAAAATGAGGATTTTTCATATCAAGAGCGAAAGCAAGATGTACTTTATGCTATAAAATACCATGATCGTGCATGGATTCCGCTTGACCAATATGTGCGATGGGATGAAGATAACCGGCCATATGATTTTAATAGTTATCCAATGGAAGAGAAGTTACATGCATATAAACAAGGAATAAAAGAAGTAGAACAAGTCAATCCGTATAGCGCACTTCTTTGTAGTAAGCATTATTTGTCTTTTTTTGAACAAGCATCAATTGACCAAGTCATTGAACAATTCATAGACCATGAACAAAAGCGTTGTGACCAGTTGACTCAATACCTCAAATTTGGTGAAACTGAGCACATGGTTTTAAACCATTTAAAGTTACTACAATTCTGTGATGATTTATCCTTATATATATGCATTAATAAACCAGGGGCAACAAAAAAAGAAGAATGGCCATGGTTTCGTAATGGGTTCAGACAGTTCTTGCCGTCTGTTAATGGTCAAATTACTGCTTATTGGCTGGATGAATCAACGGTCCAGTTAAAGCCATATCCTTTTGATAAAGCCATTTCGATTATACTACCTTATTACCAAGTGACATCTGATCAACCAACCGTATTAAATGCACAAAACTACAATACGAAAAAAATCACACTCGTACCTTAAGCAGGTTATTGTAAGTAATCTCTATTATCAGATTTGTTACCATTTTTTAATTCGTTAAAGAGATGATCATTGTTTTCTGTTTGGTCATGAGTTGGATAAATTGGCAAATACGAAGGGTTAAGCATACTTGGATTTATCATTTTTTTAAATTCGCCAATTGTTAATGGTTTGGCATCTTCTTTTAATTCATATCCTAGTTTACCATTAGGTTCTAAGGTTGCTGTTTTAATATCAGACAGTTTACTTACACCTTGTTGCCGAATAAACATCTCTAGTTGGTCAACGGTTAATCGATGTTTTTTTAATTGGTCGGACTGTATTTTTCCATCCTCAATAATCACTTTAGATTTACCAGTAATTAATTTTTCAATGACATTAAATTTCAGTTGTGCCCACTCTAAAATGATGAGAGATAGGATGAAAATGGCAGTAGCGACAATTGTGCGAACAACACTTGTCTCGATAATTGGTTGAATAATAATGGAACCAATAGAAATCATAATAACCGTTTGTGCAAGTGTCATTTGTGAAATGGATTTTCTTCCTGCAATACGCAACAGTAAGACGCCAGCAAAGACTAACAGAAATGATTTTAAAACAAACTCTAGATCAACATTCATGTGACTCACTCCAGTTTATCCTAAATTTTAAACGAGACCTTATTTCATTTAACTGATATAAATTTCTTAGGTTTTAAATTGGTTTTGATGTGATTACCAATGATGGAACTAATACTGTCAATTTTAAAAATAGTCTGTGTAGAAATGGCTACATTTATTAAGCTTTAATGATTGTCTGTGTCGTTTATTCTAGTTAACAGATCTTTTTCTTATCCGAACAAATGCTACGAGCTTCTTCCAATTAAGTGATGCTTCCCTTGTTCAAGATTTACCGTTTAGTTATGTTATATATTTTTTCCCCTAAAAGCTGTTAAAGAGTAATAGTCACAAACCACCAAAGGTATCTGCTATATTGCAAATCCCTCGCTCAACAGAGGTGAAACCAACTATATAGAAATAAAGCAAAGGCATTAACTATGTAAAAAAGCTAGAGAACGATTAGTATTCTCTAGCTTTAATTGAAGTGTTGTTGTAAAGTTTAATTTTATTATTCACTCTTTCTAATTGTGAAATTATCTTGCAATAACAACCAATTTTGAGGGAAAGCTAACCCTAACTTCCAATAACTAATCCCTCTTAAATTTAACTCCTTAATAAGATCAAATTTGGTTTGAATCGATCTTGCATCTTCAAACCAAACTTCATGTTGATTCCCCTCAGCATCTGTATAGAAAAAGAAAGGTGCTTGGGCTTCTTGATCATATTCAATTGCTACATTGTTTTCTCTAGCTAATGCTATTGCTTGTTGTGGACTTATGGCTTGTGCATAGTCACCACCAGGTTCATACGGTAGTGTCCAATCATATCCATATAAGTTTTGCCCAAGCATAATTTTATTTGCGGGCATTTCCGTCAAGGCGTACTCTACAACTTCACGAACTGGATTGATTGGGGATACAGCCATTGCCGGACCGCCACTATAGCCCCATTCATAGGTCATCAAAACAACGAAATCAGCTATTTCACCATGTGCCGCATAATCATGGGCTTCATACCATTCCCCTTCTTGGGTAGCGCTGGTTTTGGGAGCTAATGCTGTTGACATTAGTAATCCTTCATTTTCTAATCGCTGTTTCGCTTTTCTTAGGAAGTTATTGTAATCTTCTTTGTTTTCAGGTGGTAAAAATTCGAAATCAAAGTGTACATCTTGATAGCCTACTTGTTGAGCTGTGGTAACAATATTATCTAATAGGTTATTTTGGACATTTTCATCTGTTACAATAATTCTACCAAGATCCGCACTAAATTCTCCTTCCTCTAAGTTTGTCACTACAAGCATTTGGGTGGCATTATTAGCTGTTGCAATGGCTGCAAAATCATCTAGTGGCGGGGCGATTAAATCCCCTTCACGGGTAATTCGATAATTAAAAGGTGCAAGATAAGTGAGATAAGGAGCATTTTTTCGTGCAGAGTTTTCAAGTGTTTCGGAAACTGTTTCTCCTGTTGGTTCTACATATGCATTTACTTCAATGGTTGGTTTTGGTTGTTCAGGAATATACAGACGGAATCCTACAGATAATGGTTGATCTACTGATAAATTATTGATATTTGCTAGCTCTTGATAAGGAATGCCGAATTGCTGGCCGATAGAATATAAACTATCACCAGGTTGAACAAAATAAAATTGGCCAACAATTGGAATGACTAATGATTGACCAATAACTAACTCTGATGGTGTCTCTAATTCATTTGCCTCTGTTAGTGCGTCAGCGGTTGTTCCATAACTGTTAGCAATGGAATAAACTGAATCACCTGATTGTACAACATGTATTTGCAAACGAAGTTCCTCCTCTCAAATTATAACCAAGATATCCGTTAGTAGCCTATGAAAAAAAGAGGTTACTGGTTACACAAGAAAGACTGTTGTTTTAGTTAATGAGTTGGTATTTTGCCAGTTATTTCGATATGATAAAGATAAGAATTTAAAACAAAAGAGTGTGATTAAAAATGGATGATAATCATTTTATGAATATGGCAATAGAAGAAGCAAAAAAGGCTGAAACATTAGGAGAGGTACCGATTGGTGCCATTATTGTTTATCAAGATCGGGTAATTGCTTCAGCCTTTAATTTACGGGAGTCTTTACAAACAACTGCTTCTCATGCTGAATTACTTGCAATTGATAAAGCAAATGAAGTAATGGGGAGTTGGCGTTTAGAAGGATGTACATTGTATGTTACACTTGAACCATGTCCAATGTGTGCAGGTGCTATATTGCAATCAAGAATACCAAGAGTAGTGTTTGGTGCGTATGATGCGAAGGCTGGCTGTGCGGGTACATTATTGAATTTGCTAGATGATGACCGATTTAACCATACGGTAGATGTTACAGGTGGGGTTGAGCAAGAAACTTGTGGCCAGCTTTTGAGTGAATTTTTTAGGAAAATAAGAGCAAAGAAAAGCGGCAATTAAACTCTGATTGTAAATATACAAATATTTACAGCTAATTTTGATTGCATTTTAAGATAAAAGTCGCTATACTTGTAATTGCGCTAAACAAAGCGCACAAAAAAATAATGATTACATTTGCCGTGCTAGGCGGGGAGGTAGCGGTGCCCTGTACTCGCAATCCGCTATAGCGAGGCTGAATCCCTGTCTGAGGTGAAGCGATTTCAAGGTCTGCCTTAAGGGAATGGTGTTGACACTCGGGTCCTGCGCAACGGGAACCCGTGAACCCTGTCAGGTCCGGAAGGAAGCAGCAGTAAGCGGTCATTCTCGTGTGCCGCGGGGAAGCCTGAGTCGAGCCATGAACTTAAGTAACGCTTGGGGTTGTTTCATCAAAGATGGGTGCACGGCGTTTATATTTAATGTAAATTCAACCTCTTGTCTAATAAGGCAAGAGGTTTTGTATTATGTACATAATTGTGTGGGTGTTTGGATATAATGGTTCACATTGGAGATTAAGTTCGGTTATAATAGAAAGGGAATAAAGTGTAATTCATCGGTTATGGGCTTCATTACCTACTGATGGATAGTTAAAAGAATTGGAGATAATGGAGAGGGTTGTGAATAATGAGCTATCAAGCACTATATCGCGTTTGGCGTCCAACAAGTTTTTTAGATGTAGTAGGACAAACACATATTACTCGAACCTTACAAAATGCGATTATGCAAGAGAAGTTTTCTCATGCTTACTTATTTTCAGGCCCTCGAGGAACCGGTAAAACCAGTGCCGCCAAAATTTTCGCCAAGACCGTTAACTGTGAAAAGTCACCTGTAATGGAACCGTGTAATGAGTGTGATGCATGTAAAGGAATTCAAGACGGATCCATTTCAGATATTATTGAAATTGATGCGGCATCTAATAATGGTGTGGAACAAATAAGAGATATTCGAGATAAAGTGAAATATGCGCCAAGTGCCGTTAAATACAAGGTGTATATTATTGATGAGGTCCATATGTTATCGATCGGTGCATTTAATGCACTGTTGAAAACATTAGAAGAACCTCCAAAGCATGTTATCTTTATCTTGGCAACAACCGAACCACATAAAATTCCTTTAACAATTATTTCACGTTGTCAACGTTTCGATTTCAAACGAATATCACAATCGTCCATGGTGGATAGAATGCAAACCATAGCGGAAGCGGAAGGAATCTCTGTAACAAAGGAGGCGCTGGATGCAGTAGCGCTATCTGCTGAAGGTGGTATGCGGGATGCACTGAGTTTACTGGATCAGGCTATCTCTTATAGTGAAGAGCAAGTAGTGTTAGAGGATGTGTTAGCTGTTACTGGTTCTGTTTCCCAGCAAAAGTTAACACATATTGTATCTGCAATGTATGAAAAAGATGTACAGCAGGCCTTACAATCTGTTGATGATTTAATTCAACAAGGAAAAGACCCTGGTCGGTTTGTATTTGATTTGATTTACTATTTACGGGATATTCTGATGTATCGAAGTGCCCCTTCATTAGAAACGATGTTAGAGCGGGCGTTAGCTGATGAGGAATTCAAGCAATTAGCTAATAAAATGGATGCAGATTGGATTCAACGGGCCATTACCGAGCTTAACCAATGTCAACAAGATATTAAATGGACGAACAGTCCGAAGGTATTTATTGAAATTGCAATATTGAATATAACTGATCAACAGCAAAAGCAACCTAACGAGTCTGTGGAAGAAAATACATTAGCAAAGCAACTGATGCAAAAGGTAGAAAAGTTAGAGACCGAGCTAATGTCTATTAAGCAAAATGGAGTTGCGGTAACAAGTGAAGACACCGGGCAATCCAAACCGGCAAAAAGAGCCCCAGCAAGATCAAGTAAAACTAGTTACAAAATACCTTTTGAACGAATTAGAAAAGTATTAGGTGAAGCTTCAAAGTCAGAATTGAAAAAAGTCCAATCACAATGGGCAGCATTTATGGAGCAACTTAAAAAACAAAGCGCTCCAGCGCATGCCACGATTCAAAATAGTAAACCAAGAGCTGCTTCGGAGAGTCACTTGGTGGTCGCCTTTAAATATGAAATCCACTGTTCACTTGCATTGGATCACCAACAAACGATAGAATCATTATTGGCAAGTATATTTGGAAAACAATTGCAAATCCTTCCAATTCCAGAAGTGAATTGGCAAGAGTTGCGAGAAGAATATGTTAAGAAACAACGCCAACAAGAAAATGACAGTGGTGAAGAAGCTCAAGAGGCTGATCCATTGGTGGAAGAAGCGCGAAAACTTGTTGGTGACGACTTAATAGAAGTTCATGAATAATTCAATTAATACTAAGGAGGGATTTCCATGCGTGGTGGTGGAAATATGAATAAGATGATGAAACAAATGCAAAAAATGCAGAAGGATATGATGAAGGCTCAAGAAGAATTACAAGAAATGAGCTTTGAAGCTACTGCAGGCGGCGGAATGGTAAAGATAACCGCAAACGGAAAGAAAGAAATAACAGATATTGAAATTAATGAAGAAGCAGTGGATCCTGATGATGTGGAAATGTTACAAGATTTAATCCTTGCTGCAACGAACGAGGTTCTTAAGCAAGTAGAAGAAAAGACAAATGATACAATGGGACAATTCACAAAAGGAATGAATTTACCAGGAGGAATGTTCTAAGGGGGAGGTAACATGTACTATCCTGAACCGATTTCAAAGCTTATTGATAGCTTTACAAAGTTGCCAGGAATTGGGCCGAAAACGGCTGTTCGCCTGGCTTTTTTTGTTTTAGATATGAAGGAAGATGATGTATTAGACTTTGCTAAGTCACTAGTTAATGCGAAAAGAGAACTAACACATTGCTCAATATGTGGACATATTACAGATCAAGATCCTTGTTCAATCTGCCAAGATGAAACCAGGGATAAAACGTACATTTGTGTTGTACAAGATCCCAAAGATGTTATAGCAATGGAGAAAATGAAGGAATTTGGTGGAAAGTACCATGTGTTACATGGCGCCATATCACCAATGGATGGGATTGGACCAGAAGATATTAATGTTCCAAGCTTATTAAATAGACTAAAGGACGAAGAAGTCAAGGAACTAATCTTAGCCACCAACCCAAATATCGAAGGCGAGGCAACAGCTATGTATATTTCGCGATTAGTAAAACCATCAGGAGTGAAAATAACAAGGATTGCTCATGGACTTCCGATGGGTGGCGATCTTGAATATGCAGATGAGGTTACATTGTCTAAAGCGTTAGAAGGAAGAAGAGAACTTTAAAGTAGGTGGCTATATGTCCGTGCGTAAAAAAATGAAAAAGCGTGATATGGATAAACAATTACTAGAGGATATCAACAGATTCAAAAGAGAATGGTTAAATATAAGTTCGATCTTAGAAAGAAGTATTGACTCGAGTGAAAAAGGACAATTTGAACTTTCAGTCGCAGAAGCGAAGTATCTGTACTTATTAAGGGAAGCTCGCCATAGAAAGGTTAATGCCTTGCAATAGTAAAGTGAATCTTAATAGTTCCAATGCAAAAAAAGAATAATTAGAATCAATCTCTCGCTAGTTCTATTTTTATTTGTATTTTCATAGTGTATAGAAAAGGACAAGCAAACAGGGGGGTTGAGAATGGATTCGATGTTTATTGTGTTTGGTGTAGTAGCTATGATTACAATTTTATTAATTGTTGGTGCTCCACTAAAACCAATGCGATTTCTAGCGCAAGGTACTGTAAAGTTAGTAATAGGAGTTTTATTTTTATTCTTTTTTAATGTTTTTGGTGCATCGATAGGACTTCATTTACCAATCAATTTTTTCACTGCAATAATTGCAGGGTTTTTAGGCATTCCAGGCATAGCCTCTTTAACAGCACTGCATATATTTGTATTAGGATAAAGGGCTTTTGGGCTCTTTTTTTTTACTATTATACAACCGCTTCGGTAGAATACTCCTTTTCCATGGGCGCAACCTCGGACCAACACGATGTTGGTCACGCAGGCGTTGCTCACGTGTCCGTGGCGATCTTAGCCTACGTTCCTTAATCCAATGCAGGATCTTCCGATTGCGCGCTGGCCCCAGGAACGGGAATGTCTTTCCGTAGCGCTTGTTAGCACTCATTTTAAAAGAATGAATGGAAGTCACGATGAAGAATGTCGGATTTTCTATTAATTACAACACGAAAACCAAGAAGAGCACTGTTAATGTAACGCTCTATTCAGTGCAATTGTATGTTTTTAACAGTTTGTTAGAGAAAACGATCTACAACAATAAGTAGAGTGAAATAGTATGAATGGTTGACTGAGGAGTATTATAGTGTTATATTAGATATTCGACAGCGAAGTTCGACATTAAAAAATATTGTTGACTTAACGTTGAAAAGGTGATATATTATTATTTGTCGCTTCACAGACGACAGACATTCGATTGTTTAAGAAAAAGTATTGACAGTTGAATGTGCAGTTGATATAATGAATTTTGTCGAAAAAACAATAGACATTTGATCTTTGAAAACTGAACAAAACAACCAGTATGAAACAGATCAGGTAAAACGTTTCATTTATTTGAAACAGACTACCCTGAATCAATTTTTAAAAGCTAGTTTTTGAAACGAGCAAGCAAGCTC
>NZ_SZNM01000012.1 GCF_005870085.1 Aquibacillus sediminis
GTTTCCTTTACCAAGTTAGCTGAGGCCGTGCCCATGGAAAGCGTAGTATTCTGCCGTAGCGATGGTATAACACTTATTTTAATCAGAATAGAAGAAAGCAGAATTACAATAGTTATTGCACAGTATATAGCAACTGCGCAGTAAGACCATCAAAACTTCCGAAATAAGCCTTAAAAAATGGTAAACATAATGTTGGATGATAGGAAACACGTTAAAATAAAAAATGAGGCCAACAACAGTGTGTCGACCTCATCTTCCTTTTCATCTATCGATTCAATAAGCTTCCAACATAACGTAGCAAATCATTGGCAGATGTGGAGTTATAGCCATACTCATCGATTAATGTTGCGACCACTTCGTTGATTTTTTTCAATTGTTGTTCATCTGGTGTTTGGGTTGATGTCGTAATTTTAACTATATCTTTTAAATCGGCAAACAGTTTCTTTTGAATTGCTTCTCTTAAACGTTCATGGGATTGATAATCGAATTTCTTCCCTTTTCTTGCATAGGCGGAAATGCGAATTAGTATTTCCTCCCGAAACGCTTTTTTGGCATTTTCAGATATACCAATCTGCTCTTCAATCGAACGCATCAATTTTTCATCTGGTTGCATTTCTTCCCCTGTCAGCGGATCAGGGAGTTTTGTTTTATTGCAATACGCTTCCACATTATCCAAATAATTGTTCATTAGTGTTTTCGCTGATTCTTCATACGAATAAACAAATGCCTTTTGTACTTCTTTCTTGGCAAGTTCATCATATTCTTTACGCGCAATCGAAATGAAGTTCAAGTAACGTTCACGGTCTTCTTTGGAAATGGAAGGATGATCATTCAACCCATCTTTTAATGAACGCAATACATCTAACGCATTAATCGACGTCATTTCTTTTTTAATAATAGTAGAAGAAATGCGGTTAATCACATAACGTGGGTCAATCCCACTCATTCCTTCATCAGGATGTTCATTCTTGATTTCTTGTAAATCTGTTTCACTAAAGCCCTCTACATTTTGCCCATCATACAAGTACATTTTCTTCAATGGATTTAAGTTTGCTTTATCCGATTCCTTCAAACGAGTAAGAATGGTAAACATTGCCGCCACTCGTAATGTATGTGGTGCAATGTGCACATCTTTTATATCACTTTCATTAATCATTTTCTGATAAATTCGTTCTTCCTCAGTTACTTTTAAATTATACGGAACAGGCATAACAATCATACGCGAATGCAGGGCCTCGTTTTTCTTATTCGAAATGAAAGAACGGTACTCAGATTCATTGGTATGAGCAACAATTAATTCATCTGCTGATATTAAGGCAAATCGCCCTGCTTTAAAATTCCCTTCTTGTGTTAGGGATAGCAAATGCCATAGGAATTTCTCGTCACACTTCAACATCTCCTGAAATTCCATGATCCCTCGGTTTGCTTTGTTTAATTCACCATCAAATCGATAGGCACGCGGATCTGATTCAGAACCATACTCAGCAATAGTGGAAAAGTCAATCGAACCTGTTAAATCTGCAATATCTTGTGATTTTGGATCAGACGGACTAAATGTTCCAACCCCTGTACGTTTATCCTCTGAGAAAAATACTCGTTCAACCATCACATCTTCAATTTTCCCGTCGTATTCTTTTTCTAAGCGCATCATGTTTAGCGGAGAAAGGTTCCCCTCGATTTTGATGCCATATTCCTTTTCGAATTCTGGACGCAAATGTTGCGGAATAAGATGGAGAGGATCTTCATGCATTGGGCATCCTTTGATCCCATATACGGCCCCTTCATCGGTAAGGGTATATTCTTCTAATCCTCTTTTTAACATGGTTACTAATGTTGATTTCCCACCACTTACAGGCCCCATCAATAGCAAAATCCGTTTCCGAACGTCTAAACGCTTTGCAGCTGGATGAAAATACTCTTCGACCAATTTTTCCAATGCCTCTTCCAAACCAAACAACTCATCGCCAAAAAACTTATAGATTTTTCTACCATCGACTTCTTCTACGCCCTTATGCTTAATCATATTATAAACCCGTGAATGGGCGGATTGAGCGAGATAAGGACGTTCTTTTAACAACTCTAAATAATCGGCTAGTGTACCTTCCCACTTTAATTTTTCTTGGTCCTCACGATAATTTTGGACTTTTTTTAATATATCCATAGGTGACCTCCCAGTGAAAATGGTGATACAGATGCTATTTGTTACAATCTATGTCACTATGGACAGGAAAATGAGTAGTTAAAAAAACTGATTTTAAATTAAATCATTTTAGTAATGGAGAAAACGGGAGAAAAAGAAGGAATAAGGAAGATATATGAGCAATAACTTTTTATTAATTTTCTAAAAATTTTTGCCACCAGCGGTTGTTCCTTCACAAGGCTTAATCAATTCGTTATAATAAAGTCAACATACATTACATACTACTATTACTACTTTGTTAATTGATCAAGGGAGGATTAGATCGAGATGGGGATTGTTCTGATTATAGGGGTTAGTATCGCATTTTTATCAGCCATTTTCGCCGCTGGATATGAATCCAAGCAAGTTCCAAAGCGATAAATAGGTCTATTAAAAAAACGTGCTCATATTATATGGGCACGTTTTTTAGTGAAACGGGTTTGAGGTTTTCCTTGCCGGTTCCTCGTTCCTTTACTATTATAGAATGCTACTGCTACTTAATCCAAGCCTGGAAATCCTTGTTGCTTCAACACATCGTAGATAAGGATGGCAGCAGTGTTCGATAAATTTAATGAACGAACTTTATCCGTCATATGAATACGAAGGCAACGATCCTCTTTACCCTCTAATAGTTCTTTGGGAATCCCATTTGTTTCTCTTCCAAAAACAAAGAACTGATCTTGATCATGGTTACTAAAATCGAAATCGGTATAATACTTCGTTCCAAAATTTTCAATATAATAAAATTCACCGCTTGGATACTTATCATATATTTCATCTAAAGAATCATGGTAATGAATCGCCACATCATGCCAATAGTCTAGTCCAGCTCGTCTTAACATTTTATCGTCGGTTGAGAAACCAAGTGGGCGAACTAAATGAAGAATGGTATTCGTTGCTAGACACGTTCTCGCGATATTACCTGTGTTGGCAGGAATTTCTGGCTGAAATAATACAATATGATTAGCCACTTTGTTCACCTCAAACATTATTATTAACTTGATCATTATAGCACAATCATCTTATTGTTACACAAAATCATTTTTATCTTACCTAATTTATTTCGTCTTATAAAAAAGGCTTTTTTGTAAAGTTTGTTGCTTCGCAAAACTTCGTAGTTGATAGAAACTCCGACGTAACTCTTGTCGTTGGGATGTTAGCGGATTCTCATTCCGCTATTTCGTTAAATTTCCTCATTTTGTGGCGCGAAACGGTTCCTCGTTCCGCTATATGTCGTTTCCATAACGATTATCACCACTTTTGTGCCTGATAGCGGAATCACGAACCGCTTCCCCCTGTATTTAAGCTTTTTTTCATGAAATAGCGGAACCACAAACCGGTTCATCCTACAATCCGGGCCCTCATTTCGTTATTTAGCAAAATACCCATTTTGAGGTACGACCAGGTCTTCCTTCACCTTTCCTATTACGTCGGATTCTATGGTTAATCCATCTGCTTTGGACTCCTAATTTTTTTCATTGTACTCTTGAATCGAATAACTAAATATTCCTATCCTTTAAAATTTCATTGTTACCCCACTTCAGTCCCCAATTCGAAAAAGTTTATATTTACAATCAGAAGTCCATGCGCGCGAGTCTTCATAGGACCAGTACCGGTGTCTACTATTATCGGTGTGGGCGTTGACTAGTGGCATGCCATCACCATCTTTTTCAACGACAATTGTGTTATGATCCCAACGTCCATCTCCCTCGAAATCATAACAAATCACATCTCCAGGAAGTAATTCTGTTGGATCTTCTACCTCTTTCCCTTCTAACCCTTGATTCGATCCACTCAAATACCAGCGCAAGGAATGGGCCACTGCCCAGCTATAGCTCCAAGAATTGGACTGATACCACCAACCTTCCCCCTTATTCGGCGCCCCTCGCATTGGCGCTCCTCCAGCACGAAGGCATTGTGATACAAAATTCGTACAATCTACATCAAACTGCTTATACTCTGGATTATAATCATTCCACCATCGTTCCGCATACTGGACAGCGGCATGTCGATCATATTCAAACCTTGTGTTCCGATCTGCATGCTTTGCTAGTGGTTCAATTGTTGGAACTGCTTTTTCAGACTGAACCATTTTCACTTCCTCATCTTCCACTAATTGATTCCCATGAAAAAGTGCACGGTGAACATGTTCTTCTTCCTCATGATAAAACCTCTTACCTTGTTTTATGAAAAAGGTAACAGCTAGGTTATATTCTACTTTTGTTTTGTCTTCATCAACTTGATAACTACGAAAAAGCTTTCCTTTACCAGTCATACGCGGTACTTTATTTCCCCTTTTTTCATGGATACTTTTTTTGTTTAACACCCAGTTAGCATTTGGTTCTTCTCTTTGTTCAGTTAACTGTTCTTGCCAATATTGTTTGATTTGTTCTCCTATCATCATTGCACCACTCCCTCTTTTTACCCTATGAAATGGTGAAAGGAAGCATGAGTAGAAAGTCTAGATTAAGAATGAAGTGCACCAGTGCGCCGCTGTTCTGATTCACGAGATTCTGGTTCCTTTTTAGGGGTTCTGGTGTTTATTTACGGGAATCCAATTTCAGCACAGCACCTATTCAATAAAAAACACCCATCGATGTTAACGAACATCAATGGGTGCCTTTTCCAATTCTAGAAGTGTTTTCTTTTTCTCCATTCCACCGTTATATCCAACTAATGAGCCATTACTACCAATAATACGGTGACATGGTACGAGAATAGAGAGCGGGTTCTTATTGATCGCTCCTCCTACAGCACGTATTGCTTTTGGTGCTTGAATTGCTTTTGCTATATCTTTATACGATCTTGTTTCTCCATATGGGACCTTTTCTAACAGTGCTTTCCATACCTTTTTTTCAAAAGGAGTACCATTGAGGTGAAAATCAGTCGTAAATTCTTTCCTTTCCCCTGCGAAATACTCTGTTAGTTGCCGTTTTACTTCTTCTATAGGCGCTGCATCTTGAACCATTTCTGTGCAAAGATAATACCGTTTACTCCACCTTTGAAGACTTGACTTCAAATCTCTCATCTCACCAAAATCAATCCGACATAGCCCCTCACCTGAAGCAAGAATAGTAAGTGGACCAATTGGAGTTACCAATTCATCATAACGTAAGACTGTACGCTTCCCCATAGACAACCCCTTCTAACACGTTTATCTTTTTATACTGATTAGCACGGAGGAATGAACAACGTCGTAGCAGTTCAAAAATCAGTATAAGTGCAACCAAGGCTCTGCCTGCGCTCCTTGGCAATCGCCAAGGCATTTCTTTCTATTCTGTTTTACCCTGAGATGAGTGTACAATGACCATACAACCATTGTACAAGAGTCCTTATAGAAGTAGAAGCTTTTCCGTTACGTTTTTTGATAATAGATCGATTCAAAATCCAATCCTTTATCCATTTCTGCAAGTACTTGTGGATCCGACTCTTTTTGTTTTGCTTGTTTAATTGCCTCATATCCATCTGTGGTTCCAATTTTACCAATTGCCCATGCTGCTGTTCCGCGTATGACTGGGCGTGGATCTTCTCGCATCAGTCGAACCAATTCATCGACAGCTGATGTTTCTTTAAAGTGAGCTAATGCAAGAATCGCATTGCGTTGAATTGGTTTTTTGCCACGCCAGGAACCAGCCATGTTACCAAACTTCTCTTTAAACTCACGATTCGATATGGACAATAATGGTACTAAACTAGGCTTTACTAATTCTGGATCTGGTTCTAACTCTTCATGAAGATGAAAATCAACATGTTTATTATAAGGGCAAACAACTTGGCATGTGTCAAAGCCGTATAATTGATTCCCCATTTTAGAGCGAAATTCATCAGGAAGAAAATCTTTTGTTTGGGTTAAAAAGGCAATGCAGTTCTTCGCATTTAAACGCCCGCCTTCCACTAATGCACCAGTTGGACAACTATCAATACATTTGGTGCAATCGCCACAACCATCGGCAATCGGTTGATCGGGGCGAAACGGAATATTGGTGATCATTTCCCCAAGATATACATACGAACCAAACTCAGGAGTTATGATGGCACAATTTTTTCCACTAAAACCAATCCCTGCTCTTTGGGCAACGGCACGATCGGATAATTCCCCGGTATCAACCATCGGCTTATAGTGAAAATCTTTCACCTTTTCACTGATATATTGGCCTAACTGCTCAACTTTTTCACGTAATACATGATGGTAATCGGTTCCCCATGATGCTCGGCAAAACATTCCACGTCGATCACCTTTAACACTTTTAGGAGCATTTTTCATCCTTGATGGATAGGCAATAGCGATCGAGATAATCGACTGTGCTTCAGGCATCAACCGAGTAGGTTCGGTTCGTTCCTCAATCGTCCCTTTTTCAAAACCTGATTGGTATCCAGATTCTTGTTGTAACTGAAGTCGTGATTTTAATTCTGAGAACACATCGGCAGAAGTAAAGCCGATTTTATCTATTCCAATACTTTTACTATATTCAATGATATCTTGTTTCAGTGATTCATATGCCATCAAAATTCCCCCTTTCTATTGTTGTTCTTTTGTATTGTCAAGGAAATGATAGATGTTTCCATTGAATCTTTCTGTGATTTAGGACATATCCTTTACTTTTGCGGTACGAATTCGATTCAATGTTGCCGCAATCTCAAACCGACGTGGTCTTGCTAAATCACCTGGATGTTGGTTTGGAAAGGGGGCAAAAGATGCTAACCCTTGCTGATTCATTTGCGCTTCGATTTGGTCCAACAACTCAGCCAATGACTGATTTTTCTTCAACCAGCCTTTTTGGTCGATATGGCGAATCATTTCCGCAATCATTCTTGTTTGCGAACTATCGACTAACTGCTCTACATAATGGAGTGAAATGTCTGTTCTTCCCATGATAACGGTGGCTAATCCCTTCGCTTGGACTTTCGATTTTTTGCCTTTTTGCATTTGGATACTGCCTGGCAAAAATTGTCGGTTCGGAAGTTTTCCAAAATCTTGATCCGCCTTAGATGTCCGAGCAGTTGGATTCTTCTCTGCAATTTCCTTCGCTTTATCCGTTACATTAAATGGTTTATATTGATCCATCATAATCACTTGATCGGCAACATCAAAATAGTCACCAGAACCACCCATTACTAATATAGTCGATACATCTAGTTGTTGTTTCATTTGTTCTATTTTATCAATGAATGGAGTGATTGGTTCTTTTTCTTTCACAACTAATTCTTGCATGCGACCGTCACGGATCATAAAGTTTGTTGCGCTCGTATCTTCATCAATTAATAAGGTACCAGCACCTGCTTCTAATGCTTCGACCACATTCGCTGCTTGGGACGTACTTCCACTGGCATTTTCTGTCGTGAAACGATTGGTGTCTTGTTTATGTGGTAAATCATTAATAAACGAAGAGATGTTGACAGTTGTGACTTGTCTTCCATCCTCAGCCCTAACCTTCACTGCCGTTGGATCTGTTAGGACATATTCACGTCCATCTCCAATAATATGATGATAGACACCTCGTTCAATCGCATTTAATAGGGTACTTTTTCCATGATACCCACCACCAACAATTAATGTGACACCTTTTTTGATCGCCATTCCTGTTAAAGGTTCCTCTTGGTGTGGAATGTTTATCCTTACTTGATTGGCTTCAGGACTTTGAAACGGAATCGCATTATTAAGAGGTCGATTGCTAATCCCGCTTTGTCTTGGTAAGACAGAGCCATTGGCAATAAACGATACCCAGCCATTTTCTTTCATTGCGTGTCGGATTGCTTGATGTTGATCGGCTAATTTAACTGCTTGGTCAATCGTTTCATCTTTAATCGCAAACACGGATTGACTTAAAATACTTGGAATCGCATCAAAAAACAACTTCTCTGCTTCTTTTCCATTGATTCGACGACCATTCGCCGGTAAGCCAATCGATAAACAAATGGTTATATGATTTGGGTCAAGGTCAACTGCTGTCCGTTCTAAAATTTCTTGACCAGGGGCATCAATTGCAATTAAGCCACTTTTTCCTGAACCTTTGCCATGAATGGAGTTATTCGAAATCGCACGTGCGACCGAACGAGCAACCACATCTTCTGTGTATACCTTTCGATTCTGGTCATTTTTCCATTCAGCTTTTATTTTACGATACGCATCAGGGATAATGATTCTAATTTTAGAAGGAGACGCAAATGGATCTCCTTGCACATAATCAACGATGACTTCATATCGATGAAAAGAAAACCTGCCTTGTATTGTCTTATATGCTTTATAGCTTTTCCCATCTATTTGTCGTAATGATTGTTGTAATCGATTCATTCTCCTATCACCTCTTTTGTACTACCTAAAACATAAATTCGCATAATGATAGGATACATCCTGCTAGCGTTATCTTTCAAGCCATGTCACCTAACACCTTGTTAGTAATTATTGGCGACTAAAGCCAATTTTCTCAAGTGCCTGATGGAGACTCGCTAATGTATCGACCCCTTTGAATTCAATCCCTAAAGATACAACCGTCTGAGCAATCTCTGGCCTTATTCCAGTGATGGTTGTTTCAACACCGATAAGTTGTAAGGCATTCACAACTTGAAATAAACTATGCGCAACAGCAGTATCAACAATTGGCACCCCTGAAACATCCATAATTAAATATTCAAGGCCGTACTCGGTACTTTGCTCTAATGCCGTTTCCATAATTAATTGAGCTCTATGGGTATCAATTTCTCCGATTAATGGAAGCACGGCTATGTCCTTCGCAATCGGAACCACTGGAACAGATAGTTGTTGCATCGTGTTATAGGCGCGTTTGATTTTTCGCTCATTATTTTCAGCGTACATTTGACTGATGATAAACATAATTTCGTCGATAATTGGGTTGATCATTATGCTCACGTCTAACATCGTAATTGCCGCAAACTTTCGTTGTGTTAATTCTTCTGAAAAACTCTCCCAAATAACCGTACGAAATGACGATAGCAGTTTAATTAAATTTTCTACTGGGATCCCTCTTTGAACAGCAAGTTTTCCAGCTCGGTTTGTCCAGTCACGTACTTTATCTAATATAATCGACTGGTCAGTAAACAGGGCTTCACCTAAATAATGAATCAGCTCTGTACGATTTTCTAATATTTGTTTTTCCGAAAGACCTGCTTCTTTTATATCCTTAGCATAAACTTCCCCTTGTAAATCAATCGTTTTTTGTGCAAGCATTTCTTTATTGGAAATTACTCGCTGCCCTATATACCCTAGTTCTTCTTTCATTTCCCCTACCCCTTTTTTTCTGTGGTTAAAATTCTCGTATGTCTTAATCAGTAACTCTATCATATATGAATTTTAGAATTATTTCAGTAACGATCACTTACTATGGTTGATCAAACGTTTGATTAACTTATAACAAAGGCGCATGTTGCCACGGGTTAACAACGTTTTGATTAAACGTTTGATTAACTTATTTGCTCCTTAAAGCCTTTATCGCTAATACATCAGCTATTTTATGAAAGATGTTTTTTCGCGATAAACATAAAATCCGACGTAACTAGTATAGTGAAGGAAAGCGGGTCACACGTTATCGTTTGTTTTGCTAAATAACAGAATGAGAGCCAAAATCGAAGGGTGCCCGTTTGTGGTTCCGCTAATTCAAGAAAATGAGCCTAAATACAGGAGAAAGCGGTTCGTAGTTCCGCTACTAGGTAAAAAAGTGGTGATAATCATTAAAAAACAGCAAATAGTGGAATGAGAAACCGTTTCGCACCTCAAAATGAGAAAATTGAACGAAATAGCGGAATGAGGATCCGCATCCATTCCACCGAGAAAAGTGGTACGTCGTCGTTTCTATCAACTACGACACAAAAGCAACAAAACTAACAAAATAGTATAAATAAAAAACGCAATGCTTCGTTGCCAAATCAACGAAACACTGCGTTGCACACATAAGTAATGGAGCGGGTGAAGGGAATCGAACCCTCGACATCAGCTTGGAAGGCTGAGGTTTTACCACTAAACTACACCCGCACAATAATATAGTATTCACTTTAGTTTTGTTCACGATCAAATCATGCTCGTCTCGTTGCAAGTTATTTCGGCGACATTGTCATTCCTCGCAACTCGTTAATTTTTCAAAATATTTTAATTAACGTGATGTTTTATAGTATAACAAGTTGTCCAAATCTATGCAATAGAAATTCCTCTTTTTTTGTCGAAAATATTATATTTTTTTTAATTCTTAGTTACTAAATATTTCTATTCGATTACATACAATGATACGAAGAGCGTAATTAGCATTTCGCAAGGAGGAAAACTATGGCTGTTTACCAACAAGTATTGACCGATGATGGATTCGTTAAACAAGAGCAACTGCACTTTCCATTTGAAGAACGCGGATTACAATTTGGCGATGGGATTTATGAAGTCATCCGAATTTATAACGGACATTACTATTTACTGACCGAACATATTGATCGCCTTTATCGATCAGCTAAAGCAATTCGCTTGCACCTTCCATTCCGCAAACAAGACTTATGTAAACAATTACTTGAACTACTCGAGGTCAATCACGTTCGCACCGATGCGAAACTATACCTTCAAGCGACAAGAGGATCTGCGCCTAGAGATCATGCCTTTCCAAATGCAGCCATCAATTTTTATGCATATATTGAAGATCTTCCTAGACCGACAGAAAACCTTCTTCAAGGTGTAGAAACGATTACCACGCCTGATGTACGGTGGCAACATTGTCATATTAAAAGTTTAAATCTACTCCCAAACGTTCTAGCTAAACAAGAAGCAATCGATCACGGTTGCTTTGAAGCAATTTTTCATAACAATGGTAAAGTGACTGAATGTAGTTCCTCCAATATTTATATCGTGAAAAAAGGAATTATTTTCACACACCCTGAAACCAATCAAATTTTACACGGTTGCGTTCGGTCTAAGGTTAAACAATTTGCAACAAGTTTATCAATTCCATTTGTTGAGAAACGTTTTCTGCTTGAGGATCTTTCTAGAGCTGATGAAGTATTTTTATCCAGTAGTACATCAGAAATTATGCCTGTCATCAAAATAGATGGATATAAGGTTGCAACTGGCCAACCAGGTGCGCTAACGAAGAAACTCCAACACGCTTATGAGCAAGATGCTGGGATTAGGGATTGATTGATTTATATCCACACAAGGTACACGCAACTAGGGACAGGTGTTAGTTGGTAGCTTCTTTGATCCTATAGTTAATCCATATTAGCACACTGCCTCATTCCTCTATTCTCACTTTTCCAGTCTCAGTTCCAACCCACACCAACACTTAGTCAATTAGTTGATCTAATTGTTCTTTTACCCAAGCATTACGAAGTCTTTCTTGATAAATGTGATCAGCAATTTCATAGAATGCATGAATTCGACCTGTGTAATACATCTTTTGTAAAGCCGTATTCGCTTCCTTTTCTTTTCGTTTATACGATTGTAATAACTGCTGTTCTTGTTCTGTTAACATTTTGATCTTTTCAACTGGAAATGCAATTTGTTTTTCCATACTAGATTCACCCTGTTCCTCTATTTTTTCTACTAGTATGGCCAAAATCTCTTGAATTCAACCTCCTTTTAAAGGAACAGTTCTCTCATAAAACCTAAACAGGTAGAATCTATACCATCAAAAAAAGCTCAGTATTTAATCTGAGCTTTTTTTTACTATCTTATTTGCATTTCTTTCCCCAAAACTGAACCTGTTACCAAAAAGCTACTCGTTTATTTTCTAGATAAATAGCAATAGACTCAACGCCATTACAGCCATGCCACCAATTAAACCATAGATCGATATATGGGCCTCATCATATTTTTTAGCAGCTGGTAACAATTCATCTAACGATATAAACACCATGATCCCTGCCACAGCTGCGAAAATGACACCAAACATAATATCATTTAAAAAGGGCATGAGAATGAAATAAGCTGCAAGAGCACCAATTGGTTCTGATAACCCAGATAAAAACGATAATTTAAATGCCTTTTTCTTATCGCCTGTTGCGAAATAAACTGGTACCGATACGGCAATTCCCTCTGGTACGTTATGAATCGCGATCGCAACAGCGATTGCAATCCCAAGGGTTGGATCTTGTAAAGCGGATGTAAATGTCGCGATCCCTTCTGGAAAGTTATGGATTGCGATAGCGAGTGCAGTGAATGTCCCCATCTTCAACAAATTAGGATCATTAATTCGCCCTTCCCCTTTTTCCATATCTTCGACTTTCTTTAACTCATGCGGATTCCCTTGTTTAGGAATAAATTTATCGATCAACGCAATTAAAATCATACCGCCAAAAAAACCTGCAACCGTTAACCAATTCCCGCCTTCCGTTCCTAGCGCTCCGACTAACGCTTCTTGTGCTTTCACAAAAATTTCTATCATCGATACATAAATCATCACCCCAGCTGAAAACCCAAGCGCTAAAGATAGAAATTTTGTATTGGTACTTGATGTGAAAAAGGCAAGCACACTTCCGACACCTGTAGCAAGCCCTGCCATTAATGTTAATCCAAATGCGAGTAACAGATTTTCAACCATACTTTTCTCCCCTTTATCATTCGTTTATGTCCTTTTATTTATCGTAGTTTTTATTTCTTTACTTGATTTATATAAAGTGTAACTTCAATCAGTGGTTTTTTTACTCTTTTCACACTGAGTGTTAGTACCACAAGGTGAGACCCGCATCCCCTTGAATCAATCGGTGTGAAAGCGAGAGTTTACTCCCACTTAAACATCTCATTTCACTTCATGTTTTGAAGTGGGAGTCTTACGACGTTTGCCCGGGATAAATAAGGAAGCACTTCTTTCTCACTACGTCTTACTAGAGCCCATGCTTAGTATATGAAGCTACACTACATTTCGTTTCATATAAATTTCTCTTTATTTAATATATATATATGCTCCAAACTAAAAAAGTTTCCTATAGGAAAGATTTTAACCTTATACAAAAATTAAAGCAATATTTTATGATTAAATGTAAGAATTTCATTTTACTATTGTCATTTTATGTACAATAGTGCTTAATATAATGGCTCTAAATCCGCGCTGAGAAGAAACAGATAGGAAAACTTCCCTTCAAAACGAATCTTCAGTCAGTGGGGTTTTGGCTCTACCTTCGACCGAGTATTAGCCTGAACCAACCGGGAAAGCGAAAGTTTACTCTCCTTTAAATCTTCGTTTCATATCTTTTTTAAAGTGAGAATCTAGAATAAAAGAGACGATGTTCAAGCAATTAGAATTATTTTTACCATATAAAAAACAAGCTAGATTTTTCTAGCTTGTTTTGATATCCATTTATTGTATGTATTCGATGTTTTACTTGTACTGATCAAAAAGATCCCTTCATATAATTAGGACATGCACCTATTCAGGAGGGAAACGATGTTTTCTATATTTGGAAAAACCATACTAGTAATGGCGTTATTTAGACTATTATCAGGAAGCTTTGAAATAATAGCAGCACTTTTAATACTAAAATATAATGATATTGAAAAAGCATTAATCATTAATAGCTCACTTGCTTTTGTCGGACCATTGATTCTAATCATTACGACTGCTATCGGTTTGGCCGGGATGTCTGACAGTATTTCCTTTAAAAAGTTGTTGTTCATTTTTGCTGGGGTCGCATTAATTATATACGCTGTAAAAAATTAATCACCCATCCGCATATACGATTACAATAATAACAAAAAAATGTCAATCAAGTTTACCGTTCTTGATTGACATAGTCCACAACTTCTTTTATCGTGTATTTTTTTAAATAGGTGCTCAAATGTTCTTCTGCACCCATAAATATACTAAACAACACATTCTTCATACTAGCACCTACAATACAGTCTTCATTTGAGGCTGGGCATTTTGGCTGCAAGGCACCTTCCGAAGTAATTTGGTAAAGATCCCAGAGCGTCACCTCACTTGGATCAACGCCAAAGATAAAACCGCCGCCTGTTCCCTCTTTCGATTGAATAAACTTATTTTTTTTTAACAAACTTAATACTTTTCGAATTCTAACTGGGTGAACACAAGCACTTTCAGCAATTGCGTCACTTGAAGACATATGATTGGGTTGTAGGGCAAGATACGTTAAACTATGAATCGCTAGCGTGAAATTGCTATTCATCTCTCTGCTCCTCCTACTAATAAAGCCCCACTTTTTTCCTTTGTAATCATAAGTGGTATGATCGACGAAGTCAAGATGCTTGAATGTTCCCTATACTGGCGATCACTCAACAGACTGTTCACAATTTCTATTCACTAGATTTTTTTTATGCTGTCCCGCTCCGTTTGGCCGAACTGTATTTAATTGTTCTGATAACTCCATAAACCATTCACGATCATTTGTTATAAGAGCTAGATCGATTAATGTTTCCAGTTGTTGCTCATTATAGACGGTCGCATTCTCCATTTTCTTAACATTTTCCTTTGACACACGTAACGTATAGCCAATAATTCTTTCATTATCACTAGCGACTACTTTCAAAGCTACTTTTGAAAAATCTGGGTTTGCACGTTCCAAATAACCATGGATCAGTTCCCCATTTTCAGTTTTTGTTTTCACCCAATCGCCAACTTGTAACTTTTCCTGACTGTTAAATTCCATTCCTTTTACCACCTTTATAGTATAGTATGAACCATGTCATTTAGACAAAAAACACTATTTACAACTGATAGGTGTTGCCCTTTGATGAACAATGAAGTATTTCAACGCATGTCCTTTTCTCATATGGCTATAAATTTCTTTGGTTATGGTTAAAAGGTTGGGACGTTGTTTCAAATAAATAGCGTGTTGTGATAAGCTAGTCGTTATTTCAAGTGCTAATTTTGTATCTTTATACATTAGCCACCTAAACACAGACTCATCCATACAAATATATTTTATATCAGTTATTGCTTCCGTATAGATTTTATCAGAAGCAAAAATACCTCGATCTCCAAAAAACTCTCCAGGTCCAACAATTTTTATAACGCCCTGTTCCTGATTCACAAGTCTTACATACCCATCCGTTAAATAAAAAACAGCGCGTTTAGGATGTTTAGGACTATATAACACATCACCTTTTAGCTTGGTATTTGGCTTTCCATAATGATCTAACAGTTGATGATCTAGTTGTCTGTTGTTTCGTTTCGTCACTTCAACCCACCTCCATGTATCTGTAATTAAATTTGTTACATTTAATCGAGTAGTCAACTCAACCTATCCATACATTGATGGTGGTAATTAGTTAATATTATAGAAAGATCCTTTCAACTGCAATCATAATAGTTACAGTTAGTAATGTCAATCAACTTCAATCAGTGAGATGTTTCTTTCCTTGTTCATTGAACAGAATTAGACATATACTGGCAGCCTGTCCCAAAAGGATATGACGTAAAGGCCTCCCCTACTTACCTTTGAAGTGTGAGAATGCGAGATAAGTGTAACTCCATAAAAAAAACCACTCATTTTCTAATGGCGGTTCTTTTTCTTTATTAATCGTTCTTACCTTTGGTTAATTGTCGTCGATCACTTGCTAATGGCGGTTGCTCTAACCACCCATTTTCAATCATTAATTCAGCCCCATCTTCTGCAAATTTAGCTAACTCCCCCGTTAGCAAGATATACTTTGACGCTATATCTCTTCTTGCATTCACACTAAAAGCGGTGCCGTAGAAAGCAATCGCAATTTGCGTAGACAGTTGTACTTGATACATGATTAATTTGTCAGAAAACGGTGAGATCGTAGAATCCGTCACGAATGATTGCCAGGACATTGGCGAATTTAATTTTTCTTCTCGAAAAATATCTTGAAATTCATCAAGGTGCTTATTAGTTATTTTCATCCCTCGTTTTATATATTTACGAACCTTATCTGACTTTACAACTTGACAAAATCCTACTTTTAACGCTACATGCATATTCATTTTCACGGCATTAAAGGAAATGTCACCAATTTCCATAGCGGTAAGTGGGCGCCGTTGTCCAAACCAGCCTGTTAAAAAACTTTTGTCTGTAACAAAATCAATCGAGTTTGGTTTAGGTAGAATTGGCGGACGTGACAACAATCCTTTGGTAAGCATGGCATCCGTTATTTGATCGAATAAGTCCATTGTTTCCCGGTTTACTTCTATGTAATACTGACGCAAATCAGCGCGAATCGAGGTACTAACCGACAGCCCATATCCTGTTAACCCTTGTAACGTCATGACATACAGATAATACAAATAAAAAGGATCTTGATAGAGTCGTGGTGCTGTAAGGTTGACGTCTTCGTCGGTAAATCCTTTCGGAACGGGATAATTCTCCCCCTCCAAAAACGCTTTTATTTTTTCTACATGACTCTGTGATAATGCTAATGCTTGTCGGTAGAGTGCCCGAATATCTTCATCTTCGATATGCTCTAGTGCATACCTAATAAAACAAACGGACATGGTATCGAATTGATATTGTGTCCATAGACTCGCCATTTCTGATGCTGTTAATGGTAAATGCTGATGATTGGATTCCATAAGCCCTCTCCTTTTATTATGGTACCCTTAAGTTTTGAAGATTTGATAATTTTATTCGGTTAAAGCAGTGATTGAATGAGGCTGGTGAACATCTTTGCAGGCTGAATTATGTTAAAATTTTAAATGATTAAATAATTCAACGGCATGGAGAGGAGTGGTCGTCATCGTGTATATTTCACCGATTGTAATTGATACAGTGCAAACAGACCGCGGGGAAGTACAATTACAGCAACGTGGAAGTGATTATGAAGTTATTAGTAATGGAACATTTTTAATGGCAACGTACAATGGAGAATCGGAAAGACTACTTGTCCGAGCAGCGATTAAAGAAGCTCCAGAACCAAAGCGTGTGCTAATTGGCGGGCTTGGTGTTGGAATTTCTTTAGCTGAAACTCTTTCCTATTCTTTTATTAATGATGTTACGGTTGTTGAAATTGAAGAGAATATCATCAAGTGGAATAAAACATATTTGGCTGCATACTCTTCACATAGTTTAGAGGATCCACGTACATCAATTGTCCATGCGGATTTTACCAAGTGGATGTACGAAACACAAGGTACATATGATGCTATTTGCCTCGATATTGATAATGGCCCAGACTGGACTGTAGTGGATTCGAATAATGCTTTATATGAGAAAAATAGTTTACACGTATTAGCATCGTTATTATCGGATAGAGGTGTGCTAACATTTTGGAGCGCGACTGCTTCACCTGATTTTGTAGCTAGACTACAAGAAAACTTTTTACACGTGAAAGAATTACAAGTACCAATGGAACGCGGCGAACCAGATTATATCTTTATCGCCATGAACCATTAGTGGGACATGCGTTTGGTGCGGGACAGGGGGACAGGTTTGCTGTCCCAGTGACGGTGGGACACGGGGACAGGTTTAATGTCCCAAAATCACGAAGATAATTAATCCACAATCATTTATGTATATCATTTAATTGTTTGGGTGGGACAAGTGTGGGACAGGTGCCCTGTCCCCTTGTCCCAGTTTTATTAACCAAAGGCGGCAACCGGATTCGAACCGGTGCTCGGGGTTTTGCAGACCCTTGCCTTACCACTTGGCTATGCCGCCACATGGAGGGAGAAGGATTCGAACCTTCGAACCCAAAAGGGAACGGATTTACAGTCCGCCGCGTTTGACCACTTCGCTACCCCTCCGTTATCCCAATACACTATTACCCTATGCAGAAAAAAACAAAATGTGAACCTGGGACATGGGGACAGGTTTGGAAAAGTTTCAGTCAGATTAAATGAGGTTGTTCGTGATGGTGATTTCATTTCACGTATTGGTGGCGACGAGTTCGTTGCAATCTTTGAAGAAACAAACAAGGAAGAAGTAGAAGTTATTGCCGACAGACTATTGATGGAATGATCGCAACCATACTTATTAAATGAAGAAGAGGCAAAAATATCCTCAAGCATCGGAATTAGTGTATTTTCTGATGACGGAGAAGAGATGGATACGCTGATCAAGAATGTAGATAAGGCCATGTATTACGCTAAGAGTAAAGGAAAAGCCAATTACAAATTTTACAGCGAGAACCTCCCTGACCTGACAACGAAAAAAGAAAATGTCTTCGAAAAGGTTATCAATCGATTTACCAAATCTAAATAACATAGAAAAGAGATGATCATATTTATATGTGATCATCTCTTTTTAGTGGGACACGCTGGACAGGAGAGTTGTCCCACCACACAACGATTCGTTTACCCTGTTATCTCAAGAAAGAAACTTAATCCATTTACTTATCCGTTCGATTTGATTTTGTCTTTGGTCGTTCATTTTGGTTCACACGACCTTGGTTCATTTTTAATGTTGATGCATCTAAATTGTTGTTACGTGCTGCTTCTTCGTTTAATCGTTCCTTTTTCGCCATGTCCATATCCTCCTAACTTTCTCAGACTGAATATTCATGTCCTCTATCCATGAAGTGAAATTTCCATACATGGGTTTTTCATCCCCCGCTGATTATTAGTACCTTGAGGAAAGATCTGCGAGCCCTCACGTAGATGGAAGTGAGGGGCTTACTACTAGTTACATGCGGAATAAATAAAACTATCGTCTCATTTTTTCAATTGCATAATGAACGCCATATAATAAGAAAACTTTATAATATAGATAGACGAAAAATTGAATGTTATTTAAACGATACAATCCAATAATTTTAATTTTTTTAAGTATATTGATCACTATAAAGGCAAAGATTCCATCCGCGATTGCATTAATAACAAGAAACTTCCTAAAGTTGCCAAAGGAAAACTTAAGCATCCACATCGACAGTGGCATATAGGGTCCAAGTGTAAAGGGAAGTTCATCTGTTAAAAACGATCGTCGCTTATTATAGAAAATCCACCAATTACGCTTTTGACCATATTTATGATTGATGATCTCCCAAATTCCAATCACTAATGCTGCAGGAAGAAAACGTTTTATGTTCCGCTTTCCTAAAAATATCGTAGACAACCAAGGAAACAAAATCATACTTATATTAAATAGTAAATGTCTTTTTGACAAAATGATTTCACCTGGCTACTAAAACCTATACACTCTAGGGGGGGGTTAGCTCTTGTTCCACTCGAGTGTTGACCTGAAGCAACGGGATAAAGCAAAAGTTAACTCCCACTTTAAACATTCCGTTTCCTTTCATTTTAATAGGGATCTTACGGACAGTTACACCGGTGTTAACCTATTTTTGCCCTCACCCTCCGAATCTAATCAGACGGCTTTGCACCACTCCGCTGTCGTTTAGTCATGGAAGGGTTAAGATGGTCCATAACCTATCAGTTAATTCCCACGTCATCCCGTCAAAATCTGCTTTAATTAGGTTAGTCTATTGCATTTGGTTTTAGTACCAGGAATACACCTCCTTAAGTTGTATTATATGGTTTGGTTTCTAAATTCTAAGGTAGTCGCTCTCATTCAAGTTATCTTTGTTATGGTGATGGTTATTATGGCACATAACCAAAAAACAGCCATCCGTTTATTTGCTCCGTGGAACTACTATCCTCCTCTAGAAAGTCATGGTTTTACTTTAACCAGATTCAAAAAATATATTCTGTTGATCTAGGAATAGGGAGTTTTCCTAATTTGCGATTCAGGTTGGACTTTTTTTAAGTATATACATCATAACCGTATTTAATAGAAGGTGGGATAAGGAGCCCTTGTCCCACCTCAGTTAATTTTGCTAATGATCTGTTCGCAAAGTTGGTGTGTGGCCAGTTGCACCTGCGCTAAAAAAGAGGAAAGTTTCCCAGCATTACCCACGTACTTTTTCGTTAATTTTAGCAACCACTATTTACCATTTACTACATAACCATTCTTTGGTATTATATTTCTCTATATCTATTAAACAATTCCTTACAATATATCTTTTTATTTTAAAAAAGGGAGGCAACGAGAATGGCTAAGAAATCAATGGTCGCCAAACAAAAGCGCCCTCAAAAGTTTAAAGTACAAGAATACACACGTTGCGAGCGCTGTGGACGCCCACATTCAGTTATTCGCAAATTTAAACTATGCCGCATTTGTTTCCGAGAATTAGCTTATAAAGGGCAAATTCCTGGAGTCAAAAAAGCAAGTTGGTAAAGGGACATGGGGACAGGTTTTCTGTCCCCATTCTTCTGTACTTAGGAGAGCACAAAGCAAAAACTACCATATTAGGGGATTTTCTTCTTCATCGCGATGAACTTTTTCCGCCTCCTCTTAAATAGTGACATGGCTACTATCTAATAAGAAGCAATAAAATGAAACTTCCATCAGTGTTGTGCCTCTCATATCCTTCTGATTTTTAGTAAAGAAGTGATCCGCAGGCCCTCCCCTCCCCATTTATCTTCTTTCCTAGAGTGAAGTGGGAGGCATACTTCCAGTTACATATGGGATAAATAAATGAAACTGTGTAACAACTAAATTAGAAATACGTCTATACATATAGAAATTCATACAAGGAGGTGAACAATGAAAAAAGTAATTTCCTCTATTTTACTATTAGGAATTTTTGCAATTGGCATTGGTTATGCACTTTACGATACAGTACAAAACCAAGCGCTAGCAGGTGAATCAAGTAATGCAAGTCCATCTAATAGCAAAAATCTAGGAACAGAACTAGAAGAGAAAGATTGGTCTATTTATGAAAATGATACGTTACACATTTCGTTTCGCTATCCTTCCTCTTGGCACCAAATGGATGTAGGGGAATATGAACCGATCAGATATGAAGGTGAAAATGGCTTCTTTGAAGTAACGAGTATCATTGCCAATTCTGTTGATGCCCCTGGTGAGGTCACACCATTGAATACTGTTTGTGAAGAATATGCATTCAGTAAATTTGATCCATACGGAACTGAACCAACCATTGAAGAAGTTACAATCCAGGAACAAAATGGTTGTATTATTTTACCTTCAGACGATCAACGGGAAGATTTTGATCAACAAACAGCATTTATATTAGAATACCCTCAACCTGTTGAAGTAGATGGTATAGAAAGCCATTACTTCCTATTATATGCAACTCAAGATTACATTCATTCGATGGTCCATTCTTTGTCACTTACTATGGAATAGTTTGGATGATGGGGGTAGCTCCCCATCACTCCGTTCAATCAACAAATTCAAAATAACTCTTCGCCTTATTCGGATATACAGAATTAGGAAAATACAATGTCCAAAACAGATCCTCTTCTTTTTTACCAAACACTCCTTCAATTAGCAATCCTGGTGATGGTTTATTTGTTGCTGTATTTATTATTTGGTAAGGTTTCCATGTGTCTAAATCAATCAAGGTTATAATGTCGTCTGAAACCTGACTCACCTCAAAAATACTGTGCATGTTGATACTACAAGCCTCTAACTCACTAAATACCTTATCAAAGTCTTCTAATACGCCCAGATTATTAGCGTTGAGATGCGGATAATTTTGAACATATAAATCGTTTAAAATACTTTCACACCTTTGTAATTCAGACAAGTTTTCTGTTGCAATTTTTTCTATCGTTTCAAACCAAGAACAACCGTTACGTTCATCAAGCCAACTAACAAATTTCTTTAATTGGGTTAAAAAATTTTGGCTTTCATTTTGTTTTGTCGCAACTTTTATATAGTTAGGCATACAAGCTATTATTAACGCTTCCCAAAAGTGGAATTTACATTGGTGCCAACTATCAGCACGATCATCATCCCACTCATTCAAAAAGATGGAAAAAATGCGAAGAAATTCATTCACATAGGGGCACGAATGATGTTGCTGCTTATACGTGATTAGGTCTTGACCATAAAAAGTAAAAATGGAACGTGGTCGCATATCAAACTCGGATCCTAGTTGAAGCATTTCAAGGTATTTATTCCTTTCATCAGGATGTGAAAACGCGTACATAAATGCCTGTTCCTCCATAGCTCTTTTCTTCTCTTTCTTCGTTTGATTGACTCGGTTCATTTCATCTACTCCTTAGTAAAAGATTTTAACTTTGAATCTAGTGTAATCATTTGCAGAAATATTTTCTTAAATGGATACACCAAATTTTGTTTAACATGTTTTGTCGAATATCTACTTCAGCATAGAACGGAAAAAACTTGTGTTAAAAGGATCTAATCGTTTTGCGTGAGATTTTGTTGGATCGTATGCAATGGAGATAGTCGTAGAGGGAAAATGAGGCAAAACGATAAGGGGTCAGGTTGGGAACGAATAAAGTGAAACTTAAATCAGTGGGGGTTTTTGCCCTTGCCATATTGGATGTAGCCTGAATCAATCAGTGGGAAAGCGAAACTTTTCCCCCCTTAAACATCTAGTTTTGAAGTAGGAGTTTTAGGGACGATTGCTTCCGGATGATTTAGTTCTGTTTCATATTCGTTGTATCTTTAAGATAGATGATAGCATCTCATAAGTCAATCTCCCTTTAAAATGAGGATTTTATATTTTTAAAGACTCTATTTGATCATTATTTTAAATTCACGTTCAACTATTTCTAGTAAAACTTCAAATCCCCCAAGTGATAGTGCTTAAAAATAATTTTAAAAAACTTTTATTTTTTTTGATTGGCGGGACAAAGGTGGTGGTGATGGGACGGAGGGACAGGTTTGTTGTCCCAGATTGATTGTGGGACAACAAACCTGTCCCCTTGTCCCACTTCAGGCAGGAAATTGGTTGTGTGTGACGAAGTATATAAAGTGGAAGGTTCTTCATCTTGTTTAAAATGAGGAGTGATAAAATGACAACTACCATCCCAGAGATTACATTAAATGATGGTCTACGTATTCCAGTTATTGGTTTAGGAACTTATAAACTTAAAGGAAATCATGGGGCCGCAGCAATAGCCAATGCGATCGATCATGGTTATCGATTAATTGATTCAGCTTATAATTATGAAAATGAGGGGACAGTTGGGGCTGGGGTGCGACGAAGCTCAGTGCGACGAGAGGACTTGCGCATCACATCAAAACTTCCCGGACGGTATCATACGTACGAAGACGCAGTTACTACCATTCAAGAATCACTGTATCGCGCAAACCTTGATTATTATGACCTCTATTTGATTCATTGGCCAAATCCAAACCAAGATCAATATGTAGAAGCATGGCAAGCATTGATCGATGCTAAAAAATGGGGGCTAATCCGCTCCATCGGTGTCTGCAACTTCTTACCGGAACACTTGCAACGATTAAAACAAGAAACGGGTGTGTTGCCATCGATCAATCAAATTGAATTGCACCCTTTCTTCAATCAAGAAGAACAACGGAAATGGCATGAGGAACACGGTATTATAACGGAATCTTGGAGTCCGTTAGCACGTGCAAATGAAGCATTCGATAATCAAACGATTCAAAGTATTGCTGACAAGCACAACAAAACTATTTCACAAGTTATTTTACGTTGGCATTATCAATTAGGTGCCGTATCTATTCCTAAATCAGCATCCCCTATCCGTCAACGTGAAAACATGTCTATTTTCAATTTTTCCTTAGACGATGACGATATGTCCAAAATTGGAAACCTCTCACGTCCAGATGGAAGAATGAAAAATCAAGACCCAGCCATATACGAAGAATTTTAATACTGGTGGTGGGACATGGGGACAGGTTTGATGTCCCATTTCTTGCAAAAAAGACTGGGACAAGTGCCCTGTCCCCTTGTCCCAGTCTAGTTCAGTGCATTCATTTTGGTGATTATTTTTTTATAGACGTGCATCATATGTGGTTCATTTGCACAACATTCTTCGATTTGTTCTAGAGGAATCCAACTGACATCACTATTCTCATCTGGTTTGACCTGAAGTTGTTCATTCTCATCAGCTTCAAATAAATAGGCAACGGACAGATGTAAATGCGGTGCTACATACTTGCCTCGTTTTTCATGTCCTTTTACAGGTAAAATATCAAGCGAGATAATCCCATCGGTAATAGCACTTATTTTTTCTACACCGGTTTCTTCATTAACTTCCTTCTCGGCAACATAAAGCAAGTCTTCATCTCCATCAGCATGTCCACCTGTCCATGACCAGGAATTGTATATGTTATGATGAACCATCAGCACTTTATCCCTCTTTTTATTGACAACGAAAGCAGAACTAGTTACATGCGCAACTTCATTGTTTCTTGTGAGAATATCATCAAAAGTCTCCATACAGTTGATAATGATCGCTTTATCTTTTCGCTCTTGCTCGTCCCAAACAGTGTAGTTCTTAATCAATTCCACCCAACTCATATTCACCCTACTTTCTAAGAATCATGCTTTCTCCATATTCATTATAATCCTTTTTCTAATATTCGATAAAGTAAAACGTCAATCAGTCGAGTCTTACAGCCAGCGGCGGGACACGGGGACAGGTTTGGCGTCCCACTCCTATCCCCCTTAATTGATGCTTGCTAACACTGGGACAAGTGCCCTGTCCCTTTGTCCCAGTTTATTTAATGCGATCAATCACACTTTTAGATATGCCTGTTACGCGTGATAGTTGTCTGATTGTAACGCCATTTAATTGCTTTAACGTTAACAAAATATTATTTCTTTTTTCTCTCTCTAAATGTTGTAAGGTACTGCAATCAAGACCAAGTCCTTTTACATAGTTTATTACTTCATAATCAGATATCCTTGTCTGATTATAATCGTCTAAATACTCGTCATCATTTCTTTTGTTCATATAATCGGAAAAATACTGAATGGCTTCTGTTCGCTTGAGGGAAAATAATTGAAGAGTTAAATCGGTATCAACTATTGATGGGTTCTTGACGTAATATTCATGTAAACTTGTCCATTTACAGGAAAACACGTCTTTAGCTAGTCCAGCCTTGATGGGATTCTGATGAATATACCTTAGTACTTTTAAAAACTTTGGGAGATTTTCGACATTCTCACTTTTAAACCTTTCTTGAAACAAATGACCACAACGTTCATATTTGCTATTATACCAAGAAACATAGCTGGCGCTAAGCCTTTGAATAAACTTGGATACTGGTTCCTCCTCATGTTCTCGTAGCAATAAATGAATGTGATTATCCATTAAACAATAACCATAGACTCGGATCTGGCCTCTTTCCTTACAGTTCTTAATTGTATCTAATAACCTCAATCTGTCGACATCATCTTCAAAAATAGTTTGTTTGTTAATACCTCTTAACATAACGTGATACATTCCATTTGGACTTTTCTTTCTTGGTCAATCTTGACATCGTATTGATCACCTCGAGGATTTTTTGTTGGCTGATATTAATGCCTGGCTTATAAGCGGAAAATCGTAGCAACTTGTTAGATACGGATACAACAGTTATGTTTATCAATCGATTCAACATAGATCAACAAATTCCTGCTAAAAGAACACAACCTTTAAAAATTAGTCACATAATTTGCCGGGACATGGGGACAGGTACACTGTCCCACAACTGCCACCAACCGGGACAAGGTCCCTGTCCCCATGTCCCCATCATTAGAAACAACTACCATTCACATGATTGGGGAATATCTCGGTGGCTAAAAAGACAAATTAAAATTATCTTTTGAAAGGAGTGAAGGATAAATGACACAACAAGCACAACAAGTTCTTAATCAAATTGCACAGATGGCACAAAAATTAGAACAACAAGAGGCGCAAAATGCCCAACAACTTCAGGGGCAACAAGTTGGAGACCAGCAACAACAGCAAATGGCAAATCTTGAACAAAATGCAGCTCAACAGTTGAATCAAATTCAACAACTTATCCAACAATATCAACAACAAGGACAAACACAACAAAATCTTCAACAAACAACAGGAAACGGCGCAACAGCAACTAACGGAACACAATCCGCTTTCCAACCTGGGTTTGCCGGAACAAATGCGGAGGAAGTAAGACAACAAAATCAACAATCCGCACAAAACCAAGCTGGTGGAAATGGTTTTAGTCAACAATAGTAATATTTAATTACTATTTCATAAAGTGAAACTCCATTCAGTGGGGGTTTTTGCTCTTCCCCCCACTGAGTGTTATTGCGACATGTAGAGAATTGCAGTCCCCCGGAATCATCGGGATGAAAGCGAAAGTTTACTCTCACTTATACATCTCCGTTTTGTATCATGTTTTGAGGTAGGAGTATATTAAGGACGACTGCACCGGGATAAAAGCCGTAAATCACCACACCTAAATCTGCTCATTTTTATGCGCAAGCTAATAAATCAATAGAAAGGAGGAACCTATGAGATATACGAAAGCTTTGTTCCTAAAATTCGTTATGGTCACTGTAGTAATTGGGGTTGTATTCAGCTTATTTTTTGGGGTTAATTTTGGTGATATATTCATAACAAGTTTAATTCTAACAACATTTGCATTTGCTGTTGATGTCTTCTTTTTACCAAGAATAGGTAATGTCATGGCAACAGTTGGTGACTTTGTAGTTGCTTTCTTTGGTATATGGGTACTCGGTGGTTACTTTTTTGAAGGTGTACTTCCGTTAGTCACCACTTCCTTCATCGCAGCGATCATAATAACGATCGGCGAGGCTATTTACCATCGCTACTTACGAAATCATGTATTTGTGAATGAAGATTATCCAACATTCTCTCGCCCCTCTTCTACAGCGAATCTTCAAACCGAAACAAGTGAAGAATTAGATCCTGACATCAAAAACAAACAGAAATAGTTCACAGACTGGGACATGGGGACAGGGCACTTGTCCCACCAGCGCTATCAACTGGGACACGGACCCTGTCCCCATGTCCCACCTAGAAGGATAGGAGGTTTTCGATATGGAACGTAAGGGTTTTGCACGTGATAATGACTATTATGATAAGGTGATTGGGTTAAATGGTAGGCATGCGATTGACCCTCAAGTTTTGGAACAGAAAGTTGCCCTAAAAAAAAGCTTAAAGCCCTTGCATGAGCAAGTGATTGTCATTACAGGAGCTTCTAGTGGTGTGGGGCTTGTAACAGCAAGAATGGCGGCATATAGAGGGGCAAAACTCGTTTTAGCCGCTAGAAATAAAAAGGCTTTGGAACAATTAACAGAAGAATTAAAAGCACAAGGCTACCCAGCGACCTATGTACAAGCAGATGTAGGAATTGAAGAAGACGTTCAAAAAATTGCTGAAACAGCCATCAAGGAATTTGGACGTTTTGATACATGGGTAAATAATGCTGGTGTAACCATCTACGGCTATGCAATGGATGTAAGCATCGAAGATATGAAGCGGATGCACGATACCAATTATTGGGGTGTTGTCTACGGGAGCAAAGTTGCGGTAAACCATTTCAAACAGCGCGGCATACCTGGAGCGCTCATTAATGTTGGAAGTCTTTTCGGTGATCGCGGTACGATCATCCAATCTACTTATGCTCCATCTAAATTTGCCGTCCATGGCTGGACAGAAAGTCTACGCATGGAACTGGAAAAAGAAAAGGTACCAGTCTCTGTTACCCTTATTCATCCCGGGCGAATCGACACGCCATATAACGAGCACGCCACTAGTTATTTAGATGAACATCCTGTACACAAAGGAATGATTTATCCACCAGAAGCAGTCGCTGAAGCAATTCTTTTTGCTGCAGAACACCCGAAACGCGACATGTATGTTGGTTCGCAAGCTAAACTTTTGGCACTGTTGGGAACTCTTTTTCCACGATTAACAGATAAACTAATTGAAATGTTGATGGCTCCCACACAGTATGCTAACCGTCCTTCAGATTCAAATAACAATAGTGCGCTGTACCATGCTGGTTATGGAATGCATGAAAGAGGCACCAATGTTGGTTGGATTCGTGAACAAAGCATTTATGTGAAAGCAGCTAAACAGCCAGCACTCTCAGCAATCACAGTCGCTGCGATAGGCGGCATTTTCTTAGCGATCGCTAGGAGAAAAAAGCACGGTAGTACCTAGTTATCGAAGCGTACTACCTCCCTCCACTTTTGCAGGAAAACAAATGATTAAACATAAGGGCAAATCTAATACTATAGTTAGAGTTATGAAAAAGGAGAGAGCAAAGTCATATGGCAGAAAATCAAGAGATCCCACAAGATCAAACTTTGGACAATAGCGTTAATTTATTAAAAGAAGGCTTCTTATTTATTCCAAATCGAATGGATCGTTATAATACGGATATCTTTGAAGCAAATCTGTTAGGCCAAAAAGTACTTTGTATGCGAGGGAAAGAAGCAGCAAAAGTTTTTTATGATTCGGAAAAATTCACACGGAAAGGAGCAGCACCTAAACGTGTTCAACAAACCTTATTTGGGAAAAATGCGATCCAAACGCTAGATGGCGAAATCCACCTTCATCGCAAGCTTCTGTTTATGTCATTATTAACACCATCCCATCAACAGCAACTTGCCAAGCTTATTAGTGAACAATTGGAAAATGCTATTGAACGATGGGAGAATATGAAAAAAGTGGTTCTCTTTAATGAGGCCAAAAATATTCTTTGTCGTGTCGTTTGCAAGTGGGCTGGGGTTCCACTTGCCGAATCAGAAGTTGCGGAACGGGCAGACGACTTTATTTCCATGATCTATGCCTTTGGAACAATCGGCCCAGAACACTGGAAAGGAAGAGTAGCTCGCAATCGTGCTGAAGGGTGGATTCGAGGGATAGTAGAAGATGTCAGATCTGGAAACCTTTCTGCAGAAAAAGGAACAGCACTTTACGAAATGGCTTTTTATAAGAAGCCTGATGGAAATCAATTAAACACACAAATGGCCGCAATTGAACTAATCAACATTCTGAGACCAATTGTAGCAAATGCCACCTATATTACATTCGCTGCTCTAGCGCTACACCAGTATGCAGATGAAAAGGAAAAACTACAGTCAGCTAGTGATAGTGAGTTGGAGATGTTTATCCATGAAGTGCGACGTTACTACCCTTTTGGACCGTTTGTAGGGGCCAGAGTTCGTGAAAATTTCTCATGGAATAACTGTCATTTTGAAGAGGGGACACTTGTCTTGCTTGATATGTATGGCACCAACCATGATTCGCGTTTATGGGATAAACCTAATGATTTTAACCCAAGTAGATTTTCCGAGTGGAATGGAAGTTTATTTGACTTTATCCCTCATGGTGGAGGCGATCCAGCAAAAGGACACCGTTGTCCAGGAGAAGGTGTCACAGTTGAGGTCATGAAAGCAACCATAGATTTTCTTGTCAATAAAATCGAATTCGACATTCCCAACCAAGACTTAAATTACAGCCTAGACGAAATGCCCACACTACCAAAAAGCGGCTTCATCATGACCAACATCCACCGAAAATAGAGTGGGACATGGGGACAGGTCCACTGTCCCATTTGCTGGCTGGGACACGGTCCCTGTCCCTTTGTCCCACGTTCAATGTCAGTTGTCGGTGTAGTTAATGTAGCTAAGTGCTTGCTTTAGGTCTGCAATTAGATCATCAACATTTTCTATCCCTACTGAATAACGAACGAGGCCTTCTGGGATACCAAGTGCAGCACGCTCTTCTGGTGTATTTTCAATGTGACTTGTGGTTCGAGCAGGACCTACTGTTGTTTCAACTGCACCAAGGTTTGCCGCTCGATTGGCGTATTCCAGTCGTGGTAAGAATTGACGAACGGCATCCATTTCCCCTTTCACAGCAAAACTCAACATTCCACCAAAATCACGCATTTGTTTTTTTGCAATATCATGGTTTGGATGATTTTCTAAACCTGGATAAAAGACAGCTTCGACCTTATCATGTTGCTGCAAAAAGCGGGCAATTTTATCTGCACTTTCACATTGTTGCTTGATCCGTAAATGTAACGTCTTCATTCCTCGCAACAATAGATATGCTGCCATTGGATCCAAACTTGCACCGTTTATTTCACGATAATGATAAATTTTTTCTACTAATTCTTCATCATTACTACAAACAACGCCTCCTAGTGCATCCGCATGACCACCTAGAAACTTCGTAGCACTGTGAATCACCAGGTCAACGCCGTAATCAAGTGGATTTTGTAAAATCGGTGTTGCAAACGTGTTATCAACAAAGACAAGTGCACCAACTTCGTGAGCAACCTTAACCATCCGTTCAATATCGGTAATTTTCACAGTCGGATTGGTTGGTGTCTCCAAATAAAGAATGTCGCATCCTTTCCTTACTTCCGCTTCCATTTCCTCGTGATTCCCCGTCTCACAAAGAGTGACATCGATATTTAGCTTGGGTAAAAATTCATCAAATATCTTGTTCGTACCACCATACGTATCCTTAATCGATACAACACGGTTTCCTGGAACTAGAAAAGTTGCTAGCGCATTACTAATAGCAGCCATCCCGGTAGAAAAACTTGTGGCAGCCTTAGCCCCTTCCAAATCCTTCACTTTATCTTCGAAAGATTGAACGGTCGGGTTAGTATTTCGACCATAAATATGCCCCTCTTCCTTACCAGTAGCCACATAAAACCAATGGTCCATGTCGTCATAACCATATGAAACACTATGAACAACAGGAACTTGTGTTGCACCATGTACCCGATACTCTTTTTCTCCAGCCCATACCGAGCGGGTATCAACACTTGCACGATGTTCTTTCCTTGTCATCCATACCACCCCTTGTCAATGTAAATATATGGGCTGAACACCCATATACTCTCATCGTACTGAATGACACACCTTTTTACCATACGACAAAGTGTAAGAAAATCTCACACTCCCACCATACACTCCGGGACATGGGGACAGGTTTACTGTCCCACATTTGGATTCAACTGGACTGGGCTGGGCTGGGACAAGTGCCCTGTCCCCATGTCCCACCGATTTATGTAATGCTCCAATCAATTTCTTCTAATCCAATTTCACGCAAGATGGCATTTGTTTTGGAAAATGGGCGACTTCCAAAAAAACCTTTATTCGCTGAAAATGGGCTGGGATGTGGCGACTTAATGATGTAATGTTTTGGCGATGTGATCAGGGATTGCTTTTGTTGTGCATTCCTTCCCCAAAGAATAAATACAACTGGTGTTTCGCGTTCATTTAACAGTTCGATCACCCTGTCTGTGAACTTCTCCCACCCCAGTGACCGATGCGAGTTTGGACTCGCTGCCCGGACAGTTAAGACTGCATTCAACAGCAACACACCTTGTTTCGTCCAGTTCACCAAACAACCATGATTTGGAATTTCTACCCCTAAGTCCGCATGCAATTCCTTATAAATATTTCTTAACGATGGTGGAACGGTAACTCCTGGCTGAACCGAAAAACTTAACCCATGCGCTTGTCCTTTTCCATGATATGGGTCTTGTCCAATAATGACCACCTTTGTATCTTGATAACCTGTATAATGTAGTGCATTAAATATATCATTTTGATTAGGATAAACTACGTTTGTCTTGTATTCTTCCTTCAATCTCTCTCGCAATTGCTGATAATATGGCTTTTCAAACTCCTCCTCTAACAACGGAGCCCAATCATTGTGTAATATTGTCATTCATTCAACACTCCTTTTCATTAGTGGGACATGGGGACAGGTTTACTGTCCCACCCCACGTACTGTTCCATAAACGAAGGACATCTCCTCAGATACAATGTAACTTCCTCTTCCTACTTACTGGCTATCGAGCTGAAATACCTTTTCCATTTTCACTTTGACCGGGACAAGTGCCCTGTCCCTCTGTCCCACCTTAGCCCACTATGATAATGAGAATGATGGAGATGGTAATAATGGAGATTATGGTGGTGGCAAGTATGTATAATGGAGCTTGCTTCACCAATGTTTGATATTTATCAGCAAACACGTTGACAACCGCTCCCGTTGGCATAGCTGATAAAATAATAACGGCCATGGCCCACAAATTATCTTCAAGCGGAAATACAATATATACGAAGTAAGCAGCCACCAATGGTAGGATGATTAATTTCAAACTTAGTAGTGTCATAAATTCTGAAAACCTGTAATTTTTTCCCTTTAAAATATTCCGTTCACCCGTTAATCCTAGTCCTAAGGCGAACAAGGCGGTTGGACCTGCAGCAGGACCCAGAACATCGGTAAATACATAAATCGGTTCGGGAAGTGATAGTTGAAAAATAGCTACAGTAACTCCTAATAATAACGAAGCATTAATCGGATTTAATACAATCGATTTTACAATCCAGCCAACCATAGGCAAAAACTTTGCTTGCGAGTTATGTTCCTCCACCGCAACCTTTTTGAGTTCAAATGTCAAAACAACCAACGTTACGATGGTTAGATCATAAATAAATGTAACAATCGCAGCCGGTACCGCTGCATCTTGCCCAAAGGCTGCGACTAACAATGGAATACCTAAAAATCCCGTGTTCCCATAGGTGGTAATCATCGCATACATGCTTAATTCTGGAAACCGTTTTTTAAAAATAACCTTAAATAATAATACCGTTAAAGCAAAACAATCCAATACAGTAAATAAATTAGCCAAAATAAAGTTTACATTTATAATTTGATCGACAGGTGCCGTTGAAATGGAAGAAAATAGTAAGGCTGGAAGTGCAAAATAATAAACAAAATAATTTAGCGAGGATCCCCCATTTGACGGTAATAATGCAAGCCTCCCTGCTAAAAAACCACATAACATGATAGCAAAAATCGGAATAATTACTTCAAATAAAACCATCACTATCCCCCATTTTTTTCTCAGTCATTAGGGACAGAAAACCTGTCCCTATGTCCCTCTCAGTATAAAAGTTTAATAGATTTGTAGCAATAAACACCTTATCTAGTGGGACAGAGAACCTGTCCCCGTGTCCCACTCCTTATTCGACATAGGTGTTTAGAAACTTGAGCATTTTTTCAAAATTTTCTTTGGCATATTTATTATTTAGTGATCTTTCATATCTATGCCTAAGTTCCGCCTCATTTTTATCATACAAATTTAGAACGTGGGGGATGCTTAATTCGGTCATATGGTTTGCTAAGTCTTCTGCTTGATCGGTAAAGGTTGCTGTATTTCCATCCGTTATAAAAGATGGGGGAAAATCTGAATTCATATGAGTGATAACATTTGATTGTTCCACTTGATCACTATTTTTTAAATCATCTGTATCAAAATAAAGTTCGCCTAGGAATCGGAATTTAATATCTTTTAACAAGTTTCCAGTCTTATCAAAACGAGAAGCATCAAGCAGTGCGGAGTTGAATATTACTGCTTTGATTGCTTCTTTTGTTAAAGAGGGACTCATTCCCATTGATTCAGCATAATTGGGATTCGTTTGAATATTTACATATTGTCCGACTAGCTGCCCACCAGCACTTGCTCCAGCAAATACAATTGTGTCCATATCTAAACCATATTGATGACTAGATTGCTGTAAAAAATTTATTGCTTGATCAATTTGGTATATAGGCGTTGGATAAAGATAATCAGGAGTTAACGCATAGTCCATGCTTACTACATTAAATCCATTCTTTACCAAACGCCTTAAATATCCTTGGGAATTATCTGCTAGTGGATCCCCTTCCACCTTGTCGCCCCATGCATATGCTCCACCATGAACATAGAAAAAAGTGGGGGGACAAGTTTCCGTATCATCCTTTGTTAGGTAAAGATCTAAATAACTGTTCGGATAATTTTCCCCATAAGCAATTTCCGATATATAGGTCGTACCATCTGATAATGTCTTTTCTATTGGCGCCGACTTTGGTTGATAGGAGTTTATTTCACCATCCATCTTTCCCTTTTGCAATGCACTTATGACCGGTAGTGGTGTAATTGCTATAATCATAAACATAAAAGCGACGATCCCTATCAAACAAATGGCTGCTACTTGTATGAATAAAAGGATTTTTCGTTGATGAACACTATCGTTGTTTTCCACTTAGATGTCCCCTTCTTCTGTAGTCATGCCCTATTCGTAATTTGTACCAATTTACAAAAAAAACACACAAAGATACTATTTTTTTGAGGGACATGGGGGTGGTGGGACATGGGGACAGGTTTGTTGTCCCATCATTCAGTGGAAATGGCGGGACAGAGTGTCTGTCCCCATGTCCCAATAACATCAATTTTCTCGGTGGTTTGTCTCGAATCAATCAGGTGTAAATTCATTCCGTAGTTCATCGCGCTGAGGTTCTAGTACACAATGAGCCACAGACCCTTGGACGAATCAGGGGGGAAAGCGAAAGTTTACTCCTACTTAAACATCTCCAGTTCATTTCATGTTGTTGTGGAAGTCTTACGGACGGTTGCAAGGGATAAATAAAAAAAGTCACATTAGGAGAAATGGAGGAGAGGGGGATAAGGGATTGGATAGTGGGACAGTGGACCTGTCCCCATGTCCCACCTTGGGACAGTGAACCTGTCCCCGTGTCCCATTATTTCAAATAGTTACATATGACGTGGCCGACTGATTTGGCTGCTACTAGGATGGCGTCTTCATCGAGATCGAATTTTGGATGGTGGTTGAAGTATGGTTCTTCCACCCCTTTTGGTGTACATCCGACATAGAAATACGATCCCGGTATCTTTTCTAGATAATATGCAAAATCATCAGATGGTGACATTTTAGGAAATTCTTTTACCTCTTTAATATGATGATCGTCCGCTTGACTTAATGTCTCTGCAACGAAATCGGTCAGTGCTGGATCATTATATAGCGGTGGATAGTCCGGTACATAAGTAAGTTCACAAGTTACACCGTACATTTCTTCCAATCCCTTAACAATTCGATGAACTTCTCGATCAATCACTTCTTGTGTCGCGTCATTGGAATAACGGATATCCCCTTCAATTTCGATGCTATCTTTAATCACATTAAAGCTACCTTTTCCATCAAAGGAACCAATCGTTACGACACCCGCATCAAAAGGATTCACCCTACGACTAACAACCGTTTGTACTGCAGTGACAAAATAAGAACCTGCAACAATCGCATCATTTGCTTTATGCGGAGATGAGCCATGCCCACCACTTGCTTGAATCTTTAATTTAAAGTACGTACGACCATTGAAAGAATAGCCACTATGATAGCCAACTGTTCCTGCTGGAGCCATTGGTAACACATGGATACCAAAAATCGCATCCAAATCATCTAGTTTACCTGTTTCCATGATACTTTTTGCACCACCAGGTGGTTCTTCTTCTGCATGTTGATGAATAATTTTAATTGTACCGTTCCATTCATCTTTTAATTGGATCAGACAGTCAGCTAGTATTAGTAAATAAGCTGTATGGGCATCATGACCGCATGCATGCATTACGCCGTCATTACTTGACTTAAATTCTAAATCTGTTTCCTCATTAATTGGCAATGCATCAAAATCCGCACGAAGTCCAATTGTTTTGCCAGGTGAGGCACCTTTTATCGTGACAATTATGCCGTGGCCGTTCCCTACATTTGTTTCGATTTCGACATCTTTGCCCTTATAAAAATCGGCAATGTATGCTGCTGTTTTTTCTTCTTTAAAAGAAAGCTCAGGATGCTGGTGTAAATAACGACGAATAGCAACCATTTCACTTTCACGCTTCTCCAACATGTTCATTAATTTTTCCTTCATTACATATGCTCCCTTCTGATTCCAATTTTTAAGGATAGGCACAACAAAGCGCCTATCCGACTGTTACCCTGCCTTTTGCGCTGATTTCTTCGTTGTTTTTGAAACTTCTACATCTCCCTCATGGTTTGGAACAAATACTAGGATCGAGATTAAGGACAAGGCCGCAAAAATGACATTGACAATAATTCCGACAGTTGCAGAAACATGAACAGAACTTACCATAGCAACCGTACTATAAACAGTAGCTGAAATAGCTACACCAAAAGCGTTTCCTAGAGAACTCGCCATTTTGTAAATCCCGGAAGCTTCCCCTACTTTATCATCTGGCGACGCAGAAACAGCTGTATCTGTTGAAGGCGTTGCATACATTCCTAGACCTAAACCAAATAACATGAAACCAATAATGACCATAACCGTATACATCAAGTTTGGTAAGAACGTTAGACCCATTAATGCTACCCCGATTAAAGTAGCTAGTGCTCCCCAGACCATTGGTTTTTTAGCACCAACACGTTGCATGAGTTTTTCCCCGATACGAATCATAATAAGGATAACGACTAAATAACCAATCGATAACAATCCAGATTGAAACGAAGAAAAACCGCGTCCTACTTGTACATACGTATTCGCAACAATTAACGTACCTGCAACTGCATTTAATAGGAAATTCGAAATTGTCGCCCCTGTATATGGCTTGTTTTTAAATAAATTAAAGTCAATTAGTGCATTTTTTCGTTTACCTTCATAACGAACAAAGACAATCACACCGACAACAGATATAGCAGCTAACGAAAGCGATGCAACACTTGTCCACCCAAAGTCTGCTCCTTGCGTAATCAAGATGTTAATCGCAAGCATCGTTACAATAAAGATTGCTAAACCACCAAAATCAAATTTAAATTTACCAGTCACTTTCGCTTTACTTTCAGGCACTTCACGAATGAGCCACATTCCTAATAAAGCGAAAATAATTGAAAAGACGAAAATCCATTTCCAACCCATTGACGTTGCAATAGCACCACCGGCAAAGGAAGTAAGACCAGATCCTCCCCATGAACCAATTGACCAATAGCTTAGTGCACGCTGTCTTTCCGCACCTTCAAAGTATTCTTTCATTAAGGCAATTGTTGCTGGCATAACAAATGCAGCTGATAGTCCTTGTAAGACACGGCCAATAATTAATAGTGGCGCACCTTGGGCTAACACAAGTGCTAATGAACCGATCACACTTAAAATCAAACCAATATTGGTAAATTTCTTCCTTCCAATTCTATCCGCTAATCCACCAGCAACCACGATAAATAGCCCTGAAAATAGAGATGTTAAACTAATCGCGATATTTAACACACCTAATTCAACACCTAAATCTTCTTGAACTGCTGGAACAATGTTTACCATTGCTTGGGCAAATAACCAAAACGTAATAACACCAAATACAATACCAGTAATCATCTTATTTGTACCCTTATAAGCTGTAGCTTCCATTTTCATCCTCCTCTACTTTGTTCAATAGTTAACAAACTTAACTATAACCTTATTTTACTTATATTTTAGATTAGGAATAAGCTATTATTTCACTTCATCGCTAACTACTTTGTCACTATTTTTCATTTCATAATTTACGGGTGAAAAATAAACCGTTATTTTTTTACAAAAAAAATTGTGGACTGGAGGTTTTAAAAGTGAGACAACATGTACTTCTAACACAAAAACGCATCAATGTTATTACACATTGATGCGTTTGATTGCTAATTGCCGAAAATCATCGATTCATTTTTCGAATATCAAAGAAATGAATGGCATTAAGGGATAAATAGGAGTAGAACGACCATTCCGTATCAAACGTCATATCAAACAACTCTAAAGATGGTCGGCTCGTTTGAATGATGTATTGGATTACTTCCTCATCCATGCCATGTTCACTATTCAAGTCCCACCATTTTTTATATAGTGCACCATTATCCTTATCAAAAATTCGTTTTCGAACTTGATAGTTACCAGGTTCAAGATTTGTGAGAGTGACATGGAGATCTTTGTTTAACTTCTTCAAAAAGGTTTCTTCTGTTGAATAGTAAGGATTGACATAATTACAATTCAACAAAATAAGCTGATAGCCCCTATCATTTCTCGTCATCACATATTGTTCTCCTATTGTGATAATCTCACCGTTCATATTTTTCAAAAATTGCATCGCAAAGTAAGCTGGTCTTTTTCCATTGAACTAATGATAAAGCTCCATCCCTTCTAGAGGGATTTCATTATTCTTTCCTTTTTTCTCATGCTGTTCCGTGTTGATCCAAAAACCTAGCGACTCTACATCACTTGCTATTTCTAATGCATTTCTAAATACTAATGCGCCGCGGAAGAACGTCCCATTTGTAAATCGAGTATTGCCAGTAAGTGTGTTCCAGCTAATCAGATGAACAGGTTTTTCCATCTGATGCTTTCTTAAGAACTTTTTTAACTTCTCTGTTTTTTCCTTCATATAGTTTGCAGCATAGGCAAAAGGTTCATCATCAAGGTTTTTAAAATCGATCACATCGTTTTGATTGGCCTCATAACCAACGAAGTCAACTGATACATCACTGTCCACCATCCATTGATGATGCTGACTTGTGCGTTCTTCTTCAAACGAAAATGGCAAAAATAGTCCTACTTGAAAGGAAGGTAAGATTTGCTTTAGGATTTTATATAACTTTTTATAAACCCTGCACATTTCTTTTTCGCTTACCGCCGTTACAAAAGGTTCATAGAACATAAAATACCATGACTTTAGAAAGGTACTTCCATAAACATTTAAGCAATGGTTCAAAAATAACTCTAATTCCTTGAAATAATGCTCCTCATCTTCTGAAATTTCTCGGAAATCCACCCGTACAAATAAGGAAAAACCATGTTTATGGATAAAGTTCAATGCAAAATCTGCATTATAGTAAGGCGAAGTTGAAGCAATAATTTCATCCGTTTCGGTGTGGGGAATAATGGTATTACCATGAATCAGTCTAGATACCCCAACATAGTCAAGACCGATATCTTTCCTTGCCATTAATAGTTGAGATCTCACGCCTTCTTTTAGAGCTTCTCTCAATTCACCAATCCAAAGATTATGCCATGGACGAACAATTTTATTGGATTCGGTCTGCGATACATCAATTGTTAATTCCTCTGACAGCCACTCGGTATTATCGTAGGATTCGGTGATTTCCTCTTCAAGGAAAATCCGTAATTTTTCTACGATTTCTCGTGGTTTGATATCTTGACTGTCATCATCATATCGGTAAACTTTCACTTTATCTTCTTGCTTATGCTGATGGTCTTTTCGATACGTTTTGGGTGTTTGCTGATAAGTATCTTTAAATAATTTCGCAAAGGACTTGGCACTTGGAAACCCATTATTCATTGCGATCCGCTCAATCGTGTTTGAGGTGTAGAGCAAATCTTTAACCGCGTGTTCCAGCCTTACTTTCATTAAAAACCGAGTAAATCCAATCTCCATATTATCTTTAAAATATCTAGATAAATACCCCGCAGAAAGGTAAAATTTGCTTGCAGTTTCTTCTAATGTGATTGGCTCGTTATAGTTTTCTTCTATAAAGGTAATGATTTGCGTTAACCGGTGGTCATTTATATTAATGTTTGCCAGCCTACTTGATTTTTGTTTAAACCTTCGAATTAAAATAAGTAAAATTCGATTAATAAAGGAAAGAATTTCTATTCTATAACTATCATCTTTTCGATAGTAGGAGATCAGTGTCTCCGCTAGCAATTTTCGTATTGTTTTCACTAGCTGTTCCCGTCCTACGTCGACTTCTTTCGAATAACATTCAAACCGACTATTACGATAGGCGGTGTAATTTCGAACCATATAGTCGTCTTCAATCGTAATAATTAACACTCTATTATGATCGCTACCACTAATCTGATAAAGCTCATTTCGATTAATGATTAGTAAGTCCTTCTCTTCCAAAGAGTAATAATGGCTATTGGTTTCCACAACTATTTCCCCAGCTATAACCATAACCAATTGAAGCCCACGATTTAACTTTGGCGCTAAAAACTTAATTTCCTGTAAACTAATCGTAAAATCATTCATTTGTGGCATAAACCATCCTCTTCCTCATGTGGGACACGGGGACAGGGGGCTTGTCCCACTTTTCGTTTTAATATGTCCAGTTTAAAAGATTCCCCCAGGGCTTGGGAGCTGGGACCTGCCCGCTCTCTCGTCACTAATTTACCAGGCGGGACAGAGAACCTGTCCCACTGTCCCGCTCTATTATACAACATAGTTGGGACACGGGGACAGGGCACTTGTCCCACTGTGGGTGGGACAGAGGCCCTGTCCCCGTGTCCCTACTTTTGGTTACCGCTGACAAAGTTTTGGATGAATTCGATTTGTTCTTCATTTGGCGTTGTTTTTCGTATTTCTTTAAATTTCGTCATCGCTTTTTCAAATGAATCTTCATCGCCGACAATATCCCCAATAGTTAGTAACTCATCGAAAAAACTCCACATGTCTTCATGTGTCTTGGGAGTTTGATGACCTGTGACATAGTAGTTCACTTCGTACTTTCTTATTTTATCGATTAGAAGGCGCAGTTCGTTCAGGTCGTAACTCCACTCACCACTATAAAAATCTTGATAAATACAATCTCCGAGAAACATAATCTTTTCTTCTGAAATATAAATTATCGATGAATCTGGCGCATGGACTCCTCCAACATGCTCAATCACACAAGTAATGCCACCTAAATCAATCTCCATTCGATCATTAAATGTTACGTCTGGCGATTTCAACTCCAAATCATCACGAACAGGCAGTTCGCGCTTTATCATATCCCTACAAAATTCAATTTCTTCACCAGTTTCGACACGCTTATCTAATGAAGCATCATCCCACTGAAGAGTTTTCATATAATCAATTTGCTTCTTCGTATCTTCATGACTGATCGTTACAAAATCCATCGTTTTGATACCAAAAATATGATCCCAATGCCAATGGGTGATGACTAAAAAATTCACCGGTGCTATATCGATCTGTTTCACCAAATGAAGAAAATCTCTTGCATGTGCAGGTGAATTACCAGCATCCACAATCAAGCTATACGTATCCCCACAAACTACCCCTAATGTGGGCCGATCTGTTTCTGAATAATGGGGCAGATAACGGACCCTGTTTGTCAATTTTTCCAACATAAAAAGACCTACTTTCTTATTTTTAACTAAAGATACACTTATCTTTTGTAGAACATCTTACAAATTGTACCATTTACTTACCTACTACGCATGAATCGTATATTAGAACTCCTCTTAGCGTTGCGCGCACTTGTTCAACTCGCCCCCACAGTCATTATGCCTCACTAGCTATAAAAATAATATTCGACGACTTTAAGCTGAATAATCAAGCAGCTTATAACCACTTAATGATAACAAAATCATTTTACAGCATGTCGATTATTGCTTATACTGAATTTTATAATAATTATTGGGAATGAGGCTTGCATTATGAAGATGGATTACGTTCCACTAAGAGAAAAAAGTATTATTCTTATTGGATTTATGGGGGTTGGGAAAACAACAATTGGAAAATCGGTCGCCAAAAAATTATTTAGAGATTTTATTGACACCGATCAAGAAATTGAAGATGCATTTCAAATGCCTCCCACCAAAATTTTCCAAACCTACGGTGAAAAGGCGTTTCGACAAAAAGAGAAGGAAATCATTACAAACCTTTGTAATCAACGGCTAAAAATCATTTCTGTAGGTGGTGGCGCGTTTTTACAAGAAGAAATTAGACAAGTTTGCTTATCCAAATGTATTGTGATTTACCTTGATTTATCATGGGAATTTTGGAAAGAAAGAGCCAATATTCTCATCGAAAGCCGCCCTGTTCTGCAAGGAAAAAATAGCGAAGACATGAAAAAACTTTTCGATGAACGTTCGCCAATCTATGAAGAACATCATTCAAAAGTAGTGACGGACCACCTCGATGTAGAAGAAGTTTCTGACTTTTTGGTTGATTCACTTAAAACAGCATGGGATATTTATGAGCCGAATCATTAATTCAGGAGGCTCCCATCCATAAAGTGAGATTTATATCAGTGGGGGGTCTTCATCCCCCGACTGATTGTTAGTTGGTTAGAATCGGACATTCACTGGCATCCCGCCACACCACTAATTTCCCTGGTAGATTGAAGTGGGGGCTTACTGCCAGGTACGTGTGATACCCGTATAGATCACCTCTATGACTTTGCATTAAGAGATCGAATAAACAGTTTATCAAAACTTTGCAGATTAAAGATTGCGATGCAAAAGGTTCATCGTACTTTTTAGTTCAGTAGCTGCCACTTGCCCTGGTGCAGAAGCCTTTTTTGCTGCCCCAAACGTTAAAGCTGAACCAAAAACTTCGCCTGCCAAACGGCTAATCACGCCTTTACCAGACATCGACATCGTAATAATTGGCCTATCCGCATATTGCTCGTTCATTTCTCTTGTTGCATCTAATAATGTCAATACATCAGCAGTATTTGTTGGCATAACTGCAATTTTCGGTAAGTCGCCTCCTAATTCCTGCGCTTTTCGCAATCTAGATACAATTTCCTCCTTTTCTGGCGTTTTGTTAAAGTCATGATTGGAAATAATAACAAACACATTATTTTCATGTGCTGATTCAATCAATTCTTTTACATCGGTTTCACCCTGAAACAGTTCTACGTCAATCATGTCAATTTTCCCTGTTTCTACCATTTCCCTGTTCAATTTCACATAATGTTGAGCAGATAGTGCTTTCTCTCCACCCTCTTTAGAACTACGGAAAGTAAAGATCAGCGGTGTTTGCGGTAATAGCTGGCGTATCTCCTTTAGTGCTTCTTTTACCTTTGTAATATCTTCTACATATTCAAAAAAATCAACACGCCATTCTACAACATCGAATTCTAACGTTTTTAGAAAAGTAGCTTCCTCGATTAATTGTTGAACCGTTTTACCAACCATTGGAATACAAACCTTTGGTATTCCTTCACCAATATGGACATCTCTAACTTTTACTGGCTTAATCATTCTACGCTTCTCCTTGTGAGTTATTTTTAAGATATACCAATAACTGCAATGTTTTCTATCATTATGATATATTTGTCTTTACTTCTTCAACTCTATTGCTTCATACTACCAAACATTGAAAAACGAATTCGATAAAATGATATTGGAATGCAGGGAATTGAGAAGCTCTTCATAACTAGAAACATCGCTAACTTCTAAAAAAATTAGACAAAGAGTATAAAGCTGAATCCTTTGGTGAGATTGACCAATGCTTCCATTTTCCTCTCCAAAGATCATTAGATTGTAATAAAAATCGCATTCGATTTACCGATAGAAAAAGGGATCCGCACATCAAAAAGACAACTGTCCTTTTGGAATGCCTGATCCCTTAAACGTAATACTTTTTATTTAGCGTCTGCCAGCGCTTGTTCTGCTAAGTCAAAGAATTCAACAACGTGAATCGATACACCTGAGATTGCGTCCGTATGTCCTTCATCACTTGAATACTCAATTGCAGTTGGATCTTGGACTTCTAATAGGTATTCTTCCGCTAGTTCTGCTTGCTCGTGCCATCTTGCTTGGGCATCACCATTTTCTACCATTCCATATTCACCATTAGCTGAGACGGTATCTTTGTCATCTCCGCCATCTTCATGAACACCATTCCAGTCAGCGGCAACAATATTACCATTGATGACAGTTAGAGAAGCCGTATACTTCCAGCCGCTATCACCGAAATCCGCTTCTTCTGCATAATAGCCACCATCGGCGTAAGGACCTTTCTCTACAGGGCCATTTGCTAACGCTTGTTCTGCTAAATCAAAAAATTCTACCACGTGAATCGATACACCTGAGATTGCATCGGTATGTCCCTCATCACTTGTGTACTCAATTGCAGTCGGGTCTTGAATTTCTAATAAGTATTCTTCTGCTAGTTCTGCCTGCTCGTGCCACCTTGCTTGGGCATCACCATTTTCTACCATTCCATATTCACCATTAGCTGAGACGGTATCTTTATCATCCCCACCAGCTATATTTGCTCCATTCCAGTCAGCGGAAACGATTTCACCAGATTCTACTTCTAAAGTAGCAGTATATTTCCAACCACTGTCACTAAACCCATCTTCTTGCGCAAAGTAAATGCCATCTTCATAATTACCAACTTCTAAATCACTCGCTGGTTCTTCTGAGTTGGTTGCTGGTTCTTCTGTATCATTTGTTGGTTCTGTTCCACTCGCTTCATTATCAGACCCACAACCAGTGATCAAAAATAAAGAAACAATTCCTGCTAAAACTAAAGTCAACCATTTTTTCATACTCATTTTCCTCCTCAACATATAACATTAAAGTTTGTTAATTACTTCACATAGATTGTATAACAATAAGATTAATAGGTCTACAAATTGTTTATTATTTCACAATCTTTTCAAATTGTTATCCATTTTTTTCATATTTTCGTTGACAACTATTATATAACAGTATAACGGGAAAGGGTACGATTTATGTGGATTCAACGATTTCCTGCAGGCTTGTGTCCTTACGACAACTCCCTTTTCCAATATGTGAAAACAGGCACAAAAATGTGAAGTAATAAACATTTGAAGTGACTAAAAGGAGGAGAGAGATATTGAATACTGGGACAAAGGGACAGGGCACTTGTCCCAGTCATCTACTAGATGGTGGGACAGAGTACCTGTCCCTTTGTCCCGGTTGAATGTGGGACAGTAAACCTGTCCCCATGTCCCACTATTTTGTTGGGCTTGGTGCGTTTACTAGTGGTGTGCCGTATTTGAAATAGGAGTCTGGAAGTGGTGCTCCATAGAATATGATTGCTTCTTCTACTTGGTCTTCTGTCCATCGTACTGGTTTCCAATCCGGGTCAAAGATGAGATAACCAGAATCACCAAATAGTTCAATGCGATTACCGCCTGGTTCAAACACATACATACACATTGCTTGGGATACGCCATGTTTTAATGGACCTGCTTCAATTTTAATACCATTTTCTGTTAGGATTTCCGATAAATCATGTAAATGTTGAGGAAACCCGTACCAAAACGCAATGTGATGGAGTCTTCCTAATCCTTGTTCAGCTGTTCCTTGGTCCCCCATGAAAGCAAGTTCGTGAACCAATGGACTAACACTTAACCATGATCCGATTTCAGATCCATCATTTTTTACTACATGCTCTCTTAAGTTAAATCCTAGTTCATCTAACATGAAGTTTTTGTTATTAGTTACATTACTAGATAACAAATTAACATGGTCAATTCGGCGAACCGGCACCCCTTTGGTTGGACGTTTTTGTGGGCGATTATTCAAAATCGAAAATTCACTCTCTGTTGGTTGAAAATATTCTACATCCCAAAGGATTTCCATATTATGATTATCCGGAGTGACGAACTGATAGGCATCACCATGACCAAGATCACCGTCAATCCAGCCCTTTCCAGCACCAGACTGTTCAAGATCTTTCACCCGGCGATGGAGGGCGTTTTTTGAACTAGCTCTCCAACTGACATGACCTAAACCTGGTTGGTCTCTTTCTGTTACTTTTAAGGAATGATGGTAATGGTCTTCGTAAGAACGAAGGTAGACGGACTGTCCTTCTCTTGCCGTTTCCGACATACCTAGTATTTCTTTGAAAAACCATAGCGTTCCGTCTGGATCTGGCGTGAACATCTCCACGTGAGCTAACTGCGCAACATCAAACTTCTTTAATTCTTTTTCCATTAAAAATCCCTCCTATTTTTTTAAAACAGCTTTATTGTTAACGCTTACAAATAAGCGTTCATTCACAGTGTGAAAAATATAAAAAAGAGAAGAAACCACCAGTTGTAAATTTTACCGAATTGCCCTTAATCGACAAGGCTGATTTTCCCTTATACAGAATTAAATTCCAAAAATTCGGAAATTTTAAATCAGAAGGAGAACCAATGATAGATTCCCCTCTTGCCTTTTACCTTCCTAAGTTCTTAGCACTTACTCCACCAATTGCCCAATGCGTCTTTGGAACTTCCGTTACGACGACACGGACATTTTCTTTTGGAGCTTCTAACGATTGACTAACTGTTTCTGTCACATTTTCCATCAATCTATCAATTTTTTCTTGAGATCGTCCTTCAATAATTTGAATATTCACAAGTGGCATAGCTATCCCCTCTCTTCGTGTCTAAGTTTACGAACGGACAGAAAACGAAACTTCTCCGAGCCCCCCATACTTAGCGTAAACATAGTCACCAGGTTCTAGTCGAACTGCAGATGTGATCCCACCAGATAGGATTGGCTGTCCGGCTTTTACCTTTTCTCCTTTTTCACTTAGCATATTGGCAAGTCTTGCAATTGCATTAGCTGGATGACCTAATACCGCAGCACCTGCTCCTAACGATCTTATCTCGCCATTAATAGTCAAGGTAACGCCTACGACATCAAGTTCTAATGATTCGGGTTTCTTTAACGACCTTCCAAACACAGCACCAGCTGCCGATGTATTATCTGCTACTACATCTGGTAGGGTAAAATTAAAGTTTTCATACCGACTATCGATAATCTCAATGGCTGGAAAAACATATTCTGTCGCCCTCATGACATCAAATGCTGTCACATTCGGCCCTTGAAGATCGCGAGACAACACAAATCCTATCTCCGGTTCTACTTTTGGATGGATATAATCGGTGATCGTGATGGCATCCCCTTCATTAACGATCATGTCATCAAACACATATCCATAAATTGGATTATCCACATTCATTTGTTTCATTTTCGCTTCACTTGTAATGCCCATTTTTGGTCCAACTATTTTTTGGCCTTCTGCTATTTTTTGGCTGATTAATTCTTGTTGGACGAGATATGCTTCTTCAATAGATAGATCCGAATATAATTCACCCGTGATCTTAGTAATTTCCCGTTTTTCTTTTTCTGCAAGATGGACATAATCAGCCAACTGTTTGATCAATTTTTTATCCATGTATCTCCCACCTAGCTCATTAGAGTTTCACTGTTACATTCGTTAGTTCGGAATAAAAATCAAAGCTATGCATACCACCTTCACGACCTATCCCGCTGTGCTTCATGCCACCGAATGGCGTGCGTAGATCGCGCAAGAACCACGTATTGACCCAAACCATCCCTGCTTCAATTTGTGCCGATAATCTTGTGGCGCGCTTGATATCGGAAGTCCACAAGCTAGCACTTAATCCATAGTGCGTATCATTTACTTGTTCAAGCACTTCTTCTTCTGTGTCAAAAGGAACAACCGTTACAACCGGTCCAAAGATTTCCTCACGCACACATCTTGACTCTCTTCCTAAGTCCGTGATAATCGTCGGCTCGACGAAAAATCCCTTTTCCATATCACTTGCCTTTCCACCTGTTAAGAATGTACCTCCTTCTTCCTTAGCAATATCTAAGTAGCTGAGTACTTTTTGGTAATGTTCTTTACTCACTAATGCCCCAACATTCGTTGTCTCATCAAATGGGTCGCCTACTTTTAATGCTTTTGTTTTCTCCACAAACCGTTCTAGAAATTGATCATAAATCGAGCGTTCAACATAAATTCTCGAACCACAAAGACACACTTCCCCTTGATTAATGAAGCTAGATTTCATCGTCGTTTCGATCACATCATCCAAGTCCGCATCCGCAAATATGATGTTTGGATTTTTGCCACCAAGCTCAAACGATAATTTCTTTAACGTTGGTGCTGCCGACTGCATAATGGCACTCCCCGTAATGGTTTCCCCTGTGAAAGCAATCGCGTCCACCTGCTCATGAGACGTAATAGCTGCTCCCGTTTCGCCAAATCCGTGTACCATATTGACGACGCCATCAGGCACTCCCGCTTCCGTACAAATTTCAGCTAAAATGGTAGCTGTCATTGGTGTTTCTTCTGACGGCTTCATGACGACGGCATTTCCTGCAGCTAGTGCGGGCGCAAGTTTCCATGTCATTAGTAATAATGGTAGATTCCACGGGTTGATGAGCCCAACCACACCTGTCGGACGACGAACAGCATAATGAATTGCAATATCATCTTGCTGGTAAGATTCGGTTCCAACTGAAGTCATATAATCGGCAAAGAAATGGAAATTATAGGCGGCACGCTCAATATCAATTTTATTGGATAACCACAACGGCTTCCCCGTATCTAACGTTTCTAGTGTCGCTAATTCCGATTTTCTTTCTAAAATTAAGTCACCAATTTTACGAACAATAGCGGAACGTTGTCTTATTGGCATGTCCCCCCATTCACCTTTCAGAGCTTTTCTTGCAGCTGTTACTGCTTGATCAACTTCCTGTTTGCCTCCTTGGGCTACAACACCTAAAACCTCTTCCGTTGCTGGGTTGATATTTTCAAATGTTTGCCCATTCTTTGATGGGACATAGTTGCCATTAATATAATGGGAACAATCTATTGGTTTTACGTCTTGTTTCATTTTGGTAGTCTGCATGACTAAATCCTCCTTTTCCCATTGTTCATGTCGTATCGTACAATTACCCTTGTTTCGGTACACTTTCATTATAATTTTCTTAGATTTTAAAAAAAGGCCACAGTTCCTCTATATGCAACAAATCAAAAATTAATTGAATAAATTTTCTAAAAATTATTAAGAAAGCGTTATCAAAAGGTTATTTATGTGCTATGGTTACTTAATAGATAATGTTCCTATATGTAGAACCAAAAAGTTTAGGGGGAGGTGTTTTTATCGCAAACAATAAGAGCAAACCACAAACTCTTTCTTCTGTTAGCAATGCACTACGAATTCTAAAAAGCTTCTCAACATTTGAACCAACCAAAAAGGTGAGTGAGCTTTCTGAATCATTAGGCCTTGCCAAAAGTACAGTTAGTCGACTGCTTTCCACACTTGCTAGTGAAGGATTTGTGATCAAAGATGATAAAACTGGGGCGTATCGATTAGGCATGTATGTCCTAACCCTTGGTGGAATTGTAACGAACAATTTGGAAATCCATAAAGAAGCAGCTCCGGTTCTTTATAAATTAGTAAACGATACTGGGGAAACGGCACACTTGGCGGTCATGGATGGATTAGACACGATTTACATTCATAAGGAAGAATGTAATAATCCAGTTCGTATCTTAACCCATTTAGGAAGAAGGAATCCCTCTTACTGTACTAGTTCAGGCAAGGTATTGCTTGCTTTTAACGAAACGAACGCCGTGGAAGAATTAATTGATCGTCGGTTAGTTGCCCATACCGAAAATAGTATTACCAACCCTAATCAATTAAGACAAGAACTGGAAACCATTCGTAGGCAAAACTATGCGGTAAGTACGGAAGAATTAACAGAAGGTACGAAATCTGTCGCAGCACCAATACGGGATTATACCGGAAAAGTCGTCTGCGCAATTACCGTTGTAGGACCCATTCAGCGAATGAAGGATCATAAAATTCCGGAATTCGCCAAGAAGGTTATTGCAGCTGCCAAAGATGCCTCAGAGCGACTGGGCTATGATGAACGGTACTTTAAGCACCGCTAATGTTAGTATTACGAAAACGACAAAGGGGTAGCTGGTATGGTGGTATTGGTAGAGCTACTGCACAGCTACATCATTCGTAAACTGGTTCACTAAAACATGTTGATGGTGGAGTATATACAGATTAAGAAAGATGCATTTAAAGGTGCCTAGCACCTTTAAATGCATCTCCACTGATGGATGTATTCTTTTACCTACTTCCTTTAATATATGGTTCTCCGTTTGCTCGTGGAGCCTCGGCACGTCCAATAAATCCTGCTAAGGCAAGAATGGTTAGGACATAAGGCGCGATTAACAAGAACACCTGTGGGATATTTTCTAGTAGTGGGATCCCCGCACTAACGACACTCAAGCTTTGAGCTAATCCGAAAAACAAGGCAGCTCCCATTGCACCAAGCGGATGCCATTTACCAAAAATAACTGCTGCTAAAGCCATAAACCCTTGTCCGACAATGGTTGCATGAGAAAAATTGGAAACAATCGTAAGGGCGAATACGGATCCACCCAATCCACCGAAAGCACCGGACAGGATAACGGCAATATAGCGCATTTTCACTACTTTAATCCCATTCGTATCAGCTGCCATTGGATGCTCTCCAACAGCTCGCAAACGTAATCCAAATGGTGTTTTGTATAGGACAAACCATGCAACAATAGCGAAAACAATCGCAATATATGACGTGACATAGATTCCTTCAAAGAAGATCGGACCAATGATAGGAATATCAGACAACATTGGAATACTAGTTGTATAGAACGGTTGATCCACCATATCTGTTTGTCCTTTACCATACCAAACTTTTGTTAGATAAACCCCTATTCCTAAAGCGAGCATGTTGATCGCAACACCACTAACCACTTGATTGGCGTGAAAGGATACAGAGGCTATTGCATGAATTATGGAGAAGATGGCTCCAATGATCGTTGCGACTACGATAGATATCCAGGGTGTCCAGGAACCAAATACATCTGAAAAAGCAAGATTAAAAACAATACCTATAAAAGCACCCATTACCATAAGTCCTTCTAATCCAATATTGACAACACCGGATCTTTCACTAAATACTCCGCCTAAAGCTGTTAAAATAAGAGGTGCGGAATAGAACAGAACGGTAGGAATAATGGACTGTAAAGCATCAAACATTTAGTTCTCCTCCTTTTTAAAGCGAAGTATTGCCCAGCGAATCATGTAACTAGAAGCAACGAAAAAGATAATGAGAGCGATAATGATATCCACGAGCTCAGTAGGTACTCCCGCTGAGGTAGGCATTTCTCCCGCACCTTCTTTTAATGCCCCAAATAAAAGAGCCGCCAACACTACACCAAATGCATGATTTGACCCAAGTAGTGCCACCGCAATCCCATCGAATCCAAGGTTAGTAAATCCTGACATAACAGAAATGGAACCATACGTACCAAGACCTTCCATTGCACCAGCTAGACCAGCAAACACACCAGCTAGAACCATGGACAATGTGATATTCTTGCTAACGTTCATTCCTGAATAGTTCGAAGCATGTTGGTTAAAACCTACTGCTTTTAGTTCATATCCATATGTCGTACGTTGGATAATAAACCACATAATAAAAGCAGCAAACAAAGCAATAAAAATGCCATAATGAACTCTAGAGTAAAATGTCAAACTTTGTAACCAAGCGGATGCTAAAGATGCTGTCGCCGATATCGCTTCAGATGTCGTTTTTTGATCCGTCAAGACACTTCTAATAATCTCATTTGTCGTGTACAAGGCAATGTAATTCATCATAATCGTTACAATTACTTCGTGGACACCAAGTTTTGCTTTTAATAAACCTGGCAAAAATCCCCACAGACCACCAGCAAGAGCTCCTGTAAAGATAGCAAGTGGCAAATGAATAATCATTGGTGCATCAACAACTAAGCCAATCCATACAGCAGCTAGCCAACCAACGATCACTTGACCTTCCGCACCAATATTAAAGAGACCCGTTTTAAAAGCAAAAGCAACAGCAAGCCCTGTTAAAATTAATGGGGTCGTTCTCCTAACCGTTTCACCTAGCGTATACATATCACCAAATGCACCATTCCACAATGCGACATAACCCTTAATCGGATTATGGCCAGAACTCAACATAATGATGGCACCTACAATCAATCCAAGCAATACGGAAATAACAGGAACCAAAATTCCAAACATTTTATTATTCGTGGTCATGGCTATTCTCACCTGCCTTCACTTGACTACCAGCCATTAACAGCCCAAGCTCCTGTTCAGTCGTTTCTTCAGGTTTTACATTCGCGACAACCTTACCATCAAACATCACAGCAATCCTGTCACTAACATTCATAATCTCGTCAAGTTCGAAAGAGACCAGGAGAATTGCTTTCCCTTTATCCCGTTCTTCAATTAACTTCTTATGAATGAATTCAATTGCTCCAACATCAAGACCACGCGTTGGTTGAGCGGCAATAAGCAGATCTGGCGAACGATCGACTTCTCGTCCAATGATCGCTTTCTGCTGATTTCCACCAGACAGCGCTCGTGCTTTTGTATAAGCACTTGGCGTACGGACATCATACTCATTAATGACATCCTTGGCTTTGCGAAAAATTTCATTATAATTTAACACTTTTGCTTTCGAGTACGGCTTCTTATAGTAAGTTTGTAAAACGATATTTTCACCTATCGAGTAATCTAACACGAGACCATATTTATGGCGATCCTGTGGTATATGACCTATACCACTTTCTGTTATTTTCCTCGGAGAAAGATTGGAAATTTCTTTGTTATTTACCTTAATTGATCCCGAACTTGTTTTTGCTAACCCGGTGATTGCCTCAATCAGTTCAGACTGACCGTTTCCATCCACACCAGCTATACCAACTATTTCACCTGCATGAACGTCTAAGTTTAACCCTTTGACTAACTCTACTTTTCTAGTATCTTTTACAAATAGATTGTCAATTGAAAGAACGTTATCCCCTGGTTTGGCTTCACTCTTCTCTGTTTTAAAATTCACTTCACGACCTACCATCAAGGATGCGAGTTCTGTCACATTGGTGTCGGAAACATTGACCGTTCCAATCCCCTGACCTTTACGAATAACCGTACATCTATCACAAACTTCCATTATTTCCTTCAATTTGTGTGTGATTAGAATGATAGATTTTCCCTCTTGGACAAGGGATTGCATAATGTCCATTAATTCACTAATCTCTTGCGGGGTTAAAACAGCCGTTGGTTCATCGAAAATTAAAACTTCAGCACCGCGATACAGTGTTTTCAATATTTCGACACGTTGTTGCATCCCTACTGAGATGTCACTTATTTTTGAGTCTGGATCAACCATTAGACCATAGCGATCAGATAATGCTTGAATCTCTTTTCTTGCCTTGGCAATATCGATCATCGCAAATTTATTAGTTGGTTCTTTTCCTAACACGATATTTTGCGTTACTGTAAACGGTTCGACTAGCATAAAGTGCTGATGGACCATGCCAATTCCTAAATCATTGGCAATGTTTGGATTCGTTATGTTAACAGTTTTGTCTTTCACACGAATCTCACCTTTTTCAGGTTGATATAAACCAAACAATACATTCATTAATGTTGATTTTCCTGCGCCATTCTCACCTAACAGCGCATGAATCTCTCCTTTTTTCAATTGGATTGTAATGTTATCATTTGCAACAATCCCGGGAAACTCTTTCCTTATATTTAACATTTCGATCGCATACTCCAAGTTTGTTCACCCTCTTTATATAAGACTTGCATTTATTTCGGTACAACCGTCCGTAAGACTCCCACTTTTAAAACATGAAATAAAATGAAATCGATATGGTTAAGTGGAAGTAAACTTTTCGCTCTCACCCTGATTTGTTCAGACTTCACTTAAATAAAAATCACCAACGGAAGAAGGCTTCTCTTCTACCCTCTTTCGTTGAAGATTTTTTATTAGATCCTTACATGAAGTAGAGAAGGCTACTATAGCCTTCTCTACTTTTGGTTATAACGAGTCCACATAAGCCTCTAATTCTTCTATTGTTTGTGGTACTTCCACTTCACCGTTAAGAATTTCTTCTTCCCAATCTTTAACAGTGGAGATGATTTCTTCTGTCATTGCTTCTTCATTTGTGGTAGCAACACGTATCCCGTTTTCTTCTAAACCGTATTCTAATTGTTCGCCTTCAGGGAATTCTCCATTCATTCCTCTGTTTATTACATCTTGAACCGCTACATCTACACGTTTTACCATGGAAGTTAACGTTACATTATGTTCGCCAATTTGACCTTCTTCATACTGGTCACGGTCTACACCGATTACCCAAATGGCACGTTCAGGTTCATTTTGCTTAATATCTTTGGCTTGGTTAAACACGCCATTTCCTGTTCCACCAGATGAATGGTAAATGACATCCACACCACTATCATACATGTTTGTTGCGATTAATTTACCTTTTGCAGGGTCTGTAAATGACTCCGCATATTGCACATCCACTTCAATGTCTGGATTGATAGATTTAACACCTGCTGTGAATCCTGATTCGAATTTCTTAATTAAAGGAGAGTTGATTCCTCCCACAAATCCAACCTTTTCCGTTGTCGTTTTTAGAGCAGCAGCCACCCCTACTAAGAATGAGCCTTGATGTTCTTTAAACGTAATACTTGCAGCGTTTGGAGCATCCACCACATCATCAACGATTGCAAAATTCGTATTTGCAAACTGGTCTGCTGCTTTTTGAATATCTTTCTTTAATTTAAATCCAACACCATAAACTAGATCATAGTCGTCACGAACGAAACGGGTGATGTTAGGCATATAATCCGCTGTTTCATCTGACTGCGCATAGTCAAAACCTTCCCCTTTTGCTAAACCATTCTCTTCTCCCCAAGCTTTTATACCTTCCCAAGCCGATTGGTTAAATGATTTATCATCTACGCCACCTTCGTCTGTAACCATACCAACCTGATAATCTGTTGAAGTTTCTTCTGTTCCAGAAGTAGTGTTTCCACTTTCTTCTGTTCCTGCATTATTTTCTTCTTCCGTATTCTCTTCACTCGCTGTTCCACACGCTACTAGGAATAAACTTATAGATAGAATGATACCAAAAAGTAAAAATTTACGATTTTTCATCGTTTTCCCTCCTATTTCTTTTAAAAATGATATATACATTAACTTTGTATAAACTAATTTGATTTCATCGTTTTTTCACACGTGTATATCATCTACAATCTTCTATGCTCCCCCTATTCCTATCGATGTCTTGTTTTCATATAATCCTATAGAAAAAAAGAAGCTCAAAATACATGCTCACTATGTGAAAGCATATATTTCGAGCTTCAATAGACCGAAATAAGATAAAAATCTATTAAACACACGACTCTTCGACATTTTTCGCCAAATCATCAAAAAAATCGGTGTTTAAATCTATACGATCGTCTGTTAATTGATAACTTCTGACCGTATAAAATAGTCTTTATCTAGACTCGCTTTCCATAGTCAGTTTATTTACGGTAAACTGGTAGAAACTTGCAGGCCATATCCCTGCGACTATATGAAAAAACTATTATTAAATTCGTATTTTAGTATATCACTCATTCCTAATAATGCAAAGATTTTTTTATAAAAACTAAGGTGGATTGTTACACCAAACCTCTCAAACACTTGTCATAACTGAAAAAAAGCCTTCTTATATAAAAAACAACCTTATATCCTAATTCCTATTTTGAAACAATTTATAAATTTGCATTTTCCGAAAACGCAAACATTTAATAGTTTCGTTCGTTAATCGTTCGTTTTATCAAGGGAAGGAAGTCTCTTACATGATCGTAACAAGTACCGCATAAAGAAATAGATCTGGTACTCTAAAGGACATCTGTCCATTTAACGTACCAGGTATTTTGTGAATCCAGTGAAACTATTAGTAATTCCATAAAAAACGGGGATTTCCGTATTATGCAATGACAAAGGGACTGGGACAAGTGCCCTGTCCCCTTGTCCCAGTTAACTCAACAATTCTTGTATATCTTCTTCTGTTAATGTTGTTGTTTGTTTGTCATTTGGATCGATTACTTCTTCGATTAGATGTCGTTTTTTGTCTTGTAAGGCGTTCATTTTCTCTTCAATGGTTCCTTTGGCGACAAGCTTAATAACTTGAACGTCATGTTTTTGACCGATGCGATGGGCGCGGTCTGCTGCTTGTTCTTCAACGGCTGGATTCCACCAGCTATCGTAAAAAATAACGGTGTCTGCACCAGTGAGATTCAGTCCTGTCCCACCCGCTTTTAAGGAAATGAGAAACAAATCCCGCTCGCCTTGATTGTATCGATGACATAAGTCTACCCTTTCTTCTGATGCTGTTTGGCCATCCAAATAAAAATAAGGCAATCCTTGATAAGCTAATTCTTGTCCAATCAGCTGTAACATTTTCGTGAATTGAGAAAAAATTAAGACACGCCTACCAGCCTGTCTCGACTGTTCTATAATGCGTTTTAGTTGTTCAAACTTGGCTGATTTACCTTGATACCCATCGACAAACAATGCTGGATGACAACAGAGTTGACGAAGGCGTGTTAAACCAGCGAGAATTTTTATCCGATTTTTTCGGATTGTTTCTTGGTCCAAATGTTTAAACGTATCATGACGTAGCTTGGCCAAATAACTACTGTACAGTTTCTTTTGGCCTGGAAGCAGTTCGGCATAATCAATCGTTTCACTTTTCTTTGGTAATTCGCCCAATACATCTTCCTTGACCCTACGTAGCATAAATGGACGAATCCTTCTTGCAATTTGTTTTTTCGTTAATTCACTGAACTCTCTTAAGCCTAGGAATAGTTCAGGGAACACAACATGAAAAATCGACCAAAGCTCTTCAAGTGCATTTTCCATTGGAGTACCAGTTAAAGCAAAACGATGATTCGCTTCAATTTTTTTGACGACACGAGCCGTTTGGGTTAAGGGATTTTTAAACAATTGGGCCTCATCAAAAAAGACGACATGGAATGTTTGGCTCTCATAGGCTTTACTGTCACTGCGTAGCAATGGATAACTCGTGATAACAACATCCACATCTGTCCATTGTTGTTGTAGTTTCCTTCGATTTGACTTATTCCCGTCCACAATCAGTGTCTTTATGTTTGGGGCAAATTTCGTGAACTCATGTTGCCAGTTATAGGTAACGGATGAAGGACAGACAATTAATGCAGGTTGCTTCCGTTCACGTATGGTAGCCAGTTCAGATAACATAAACGCAATACTTTGAATCGTTTTTCCCAGCCCCATGTCGTCGGCAAGAATTCCTCCAAACCCGTAGCTAGCAAGAGATTTCATCCATTTAAACCCGTGTGCTTGATAAGGGCGTAATGTGTCTTTTAGGGGTTCTGGAATGGTAAACTCCAATTGTTCGGGATGGTTTAGGCCGGACAAAAACGTACGAAAAGATTGTTCTAGAGTGACGGTATCACTTTCCCCCATTCTGTTGAGGATTCGCAGTCCTTCTACGATCGGAACTTCAAATTGTTTTTCCAGTTCATCATCTTGAACAGGGACAGCTTGCAAGAACTGTTTTATTTCTTCCATTTCTTTTGTTTCCAAGGAGAGCAAGGCGCCATCTCTGAGGTGATAATATTTCCGCTTCTCTTCTAATGCAGCTAATACTTCCTTAATTTCTTGTTCCTTAATCCCATCCATCTCGAACGTAAAATCTAGCCAATTGGTTCGTTCTTTTTTATGTTTTACTTTAATTTTAGGAAAAGTACTTTTTGGTGCGATCCGCATTCTTACTGCGGTTGTCGCATAGACATTTGTTAGCTTTTGTAATTTCGGTAGCTGATGGTATAAGAAATTATATTCTAATGCCTCATTTTGCAAAAAGTAGCCACTTTCGGTTTGGCTAAACTTGCTTTCCTCCATCAACTGCAGGATCTCTTCTTCTTTGGCCATGTCCCGAATAATCAAGGAACCTACTTGCATGTTGCGCTGATCCAGTGGGTTAATGATCACACTGTCGTAATGAAATTCTAGCCCAGCAAGCAAACGATTTTTGATACGGTCTACGTACAACTTTGCCTTTAGTGGTGTTTTTTGTAATGTCTCGGAAATCTCCCCTGATAAATGAACTTCCCCCATTTTTCTTAACGATGGGACTAATCTTTCCATGTAATCCTTTAATTGGTGCGTCGGTATCGGAATGACGTTTGTAGCTGAATTGTCGGTCATGCGTTTTAATTCATAGAGACGTTCTGCTTCTTGTTGGTTAACCCGCACCATTTTCCCATCATATAGGACGGTGTGATACGCTTTTAAAACTGCCATTTTGCTTAAACCAGCAATCGATAGGCTATATCCATTTTGGTTGTTTCCTGTAAATTCAAATGTTAATGGTAAAGCGTCATCGACTACTTGAAAAGGCAGCATACTTCCATTCCATTGCACATGTACCTGTGAGGCACGTAATAATAGGGGTTCTAGTCGATTCCAGGCGGAAGCAGGAATCAGGAGCAACTGTTTATTTTGACTGGTTTGGGTAGGCATTGCCCGCTGATACATTTTTTCATCCAACATGATCATAATCAGCTGCTTGAGAATGGCATCCGTCGCTTCGTCAAAACAGTGTATTGCCGGATCGTATACAAACCCAGATGTAACCTCATGCTTGTTACCCTCTTTTACATTTTCAAGAAAGGCACGAATAGCTAGGGCTGGATGTGTTGCTACCTGGAGTTCGATGCCAAGCATAGCCTGTTTCTTATCGTTGGTATCAACTTTACAGATAAACGTGATCGGCAAAACTTGTCTGTTTTCAAAATGGCTTTGCTGACCACTTCCAGCAGTAGTTGGCTGCTCGAATAATTGCAGAATTCCTTCTGAAAGACCTCCGCTTGTGGTACGATCGCGTGGCTCTACCTGTTGATGCTTGTCTTCTTGCTGATACTGCCAAGCAATTAATACCGCTGCAACATGCTGGCAATCTCTTTGATAAGAAGCGAGCGTTGGGCAGCTGCATGTCGCCGTAAAGCCTTTAGGATGTTTCTCGATTTGGACATGGAAGTCTTCTATCCCTTTCACCGTAGCTTGTAAATAATCTGTTGTGATGTGCTCTAGCGTTACATTGCCTTTACGATAAAAGGCGTCCCCTTTTTTATAGGAGACAGCCCCGCATCGTTCTTGGATCATTTTTTTCGTTATTTTTAGTTGCATGAGGCCCTCTCCTATCTATGGAAAATTCTATGATGATACATATACAATCCGTCGGTCCCAATGAAAAGTCTCTATTAAATCTGGACATTTAGCGGAATCACCAACTGCTTTCTATCGCAAGGCGGTCTCTCATTCCACTATTCTCGCTTTTTATGCCCTTTTTGGCAGTTAGGCGGTTCCTCATTCCGTTATTAGCCTGATTCGAGGCTGTTTTCACTTAATTTTAGTGCATTAGCGGAATCAGAGACCACTTCGTCCATATTTTTACTGCTTTTTGAGCCGTTAGCGGAATCATGAACCGCTTGTATATTAACTTTAACACATTTGAGCACTTACTAGGAGAGACTAGATTTATCAAAATAAGGAAGCACGAGATTCGTCCCCGTGCTTCCTTTATGTCTGTAGTTCTTGGTAGATTTGTTTTTTCCATTGTAGCATCTCTTCTGATAATAAGAGTGCTTGGTCGCGTGGGCGTTCAAATGGGATGGTAAATTCCCGTTTTACTGTGGCTGGATTGCTTGATAACACGATAATGCGATCGGATAAATGGATGGCCTCTTCGATATTATGGGTAACAAATAACACCGATTTGCGGTTCTGTTCCCAGATCGATAACAGCCATTGTTGCATTTCTAATCTTGTAAATTCATCCAATGCCGAAAATGGTTCATCCAAACAAATGAAATCTTGTGGACTCAATAATGCACGAACAAACGCGACACGCTGGCGCATACCACCTGACAAATGATGGGGATAAGCATCTTCATAACCAGCTAGACCTGCTTTTTCCAGCATCATTCGAGCTTGTGGTCGATCAGGTTTCGCAAAAATCTCTGCACCAAGCACCACATTGTCAAGTACCGTTCGCCACGGCAAGAGTGATGGGCTTTGTGGGGTATAACTAATTGCTCCCCTTTTTCCATTAATTTTGTTCCCGTCTAAATAAAAGTTGCCAGCATCCGGTCCAAACAATCCACCAATTAAATGAAACAGGGTACTTTTTCCGCTTCCAGATGGTCCGAGCAACGAGACAAACTCCCCCTCTTGGACGGTAAATGAAATATTATCCAACACCTTTTTGCCTGAAAAAGATTTCGTCACACCTTCGACTACTAATTCACTCATGCCTCATTCCCCCTCTGTTGCACGCCATTTAATCAGTAACTTTTCCAACGCGATAATCAAACCGAAAAAGACTAAACATAGAATCATGATAAAGACAATCGCAACAAACACACGATCAGTACGAAACGAGGATTGTGCCAATGTCATATAGACCCCGATCCCTTGATTCGCTCCAAGCCACTCAGAAATCACCGCGCCCATTACGCTGTACGTTGCTGAAATTTTCAACCCTGAAAAGATCGATGGCAATGCATGTGGTAACTCTAATTTTCGAAAAATTTGCCCCTTAGTAGCACCAGCCATCCGCATATAATGAAGTAACTCTTGATTTGTTTGCCGAAATCCATCCAAGGTAGCTACCGCAATTGGAAAGAAGCAAACGAGTGTGATAATTAAGACTTTCGGCAATACACCAAAACCAAACCAAATCACAAGCAATGGCGCGAGGACAATGATCGGAATGTTCTGCGATAAAATTAATAATGGATAAAAGGCCTGCCTTACGGTTGGTAGTAAATGAAGAATAACCGCAATCAACAATCCAACACTAACCCCAATCACAAAGCCGATCACCGATAATTTTGTCGTTGAAAAAAGATGGTGCTGATAGTTTGCCCAACTCGTCACCCCTTCACGCGCAATTTCCGTCGGGGATGGCAGTAACCATGTTGGGATATCTAGTAATCGACTACTAATTTCCCATAGAATCAGTAAAAGGATGATGACCAGAACTGGCCGCCATCCTTGTGCTAGCATGTTTTTCATCTGTACAAGGGTGCTGCTGTTCAAAGCCAACACCCCTCACCTCCAATCGCCTCTTTATTTTATCGTTTAGCGATACTTCTCCGTTAACACATCCATCGATGCATCACCATCCGGCTTGTAGTAAACCTTCACTTGCGAAATGATGCTAGCACTACCGAGGTCCGCCATTTTTTGATTCATTTTTTCAATCACTGCAAATAAATCTGATAACTCCCCTTCCATGGTTGTTTCTAATGGGTGGACTTCGTATTTGACACCAGCTTGCTCGATCACATCAATCGCTGCATCCACATACGGAATCACGTCTTCCCCATTCTTTGTTTTCGGGATAATTTGAATACTTACAAGTGCGTTGGCCATCTTATTCACCTCTCGTTACTTTTCTGGTAAAAATTCATTCGTAAATGCTTTTTCTGCATCTAGTTCACGTTCTAACAAGTCATTTTCATACATCCAGTCTGCATAGTTTTCCCAAACTGCTAGATCTTGCATTCCCCATTGTTCTGCATCATCTTGGTATTTCGGTGACAGCCATTGTTGACTTGCTTTAACTAATTCCGGGTCCAAATCAGGTACAGCTTCAATTAAGATATCGGCAGCTTCTTCTGGGTTTTCGATCGCGTCGTTATACCCCTTAGTAACAGCAGCCATAAACGCTTCGACTGTGCCGGGATTGTCAGCAATCATTGTTTCATTCGTTGTAATAACAGGTGTGTAATAATCTAGTTTTTCTGAGTAATCGGTCAAGTATTGCATATTCAAATCAATTCCACGTAATTCCGCTTCTACACCGGTCCAACCATAGAAGATCCAAGCAAAGTCAACATCACGTTCAACGGCCGTGAAAAAATCTGTGTTGCCCATATTAACAATGTTCACTTCTTCTACATCTGCGTCTTCTTGTTTCATGATCGAGTCAATCACTGCTTTTTCCACTGGTGCACCCCAACCGCCGTATGTTTTTCCTTCATAATCAGCTGGTGTCGTAATCTCTTTATCTGCAGGGGAAGCAAACCCTGAGGTGTTCTGTTGAATTACCGCCGCAATCGACACGATCGGAATATCTTGAATGCGCGCTTCCGTCACACTTTCCTGTGCACCGATGCCAAAGTCCGATTGTCCAGATGCTACCATCGGATCCGCACCAGCCTCACCTGGCATCGAAATTTCCACATCTAAGCCTTGTTCTTCAAAATATCCTTGTGCTTGTGCCACATATAAACCAGTGTGATTCGTATTTGGTGTCCAATCGAGCACCATGGACACTTCTGTTAAATTCTCTGATTCTTGTGCGTTTTCTCCTGATTCTTGCGTGCTTGTGTTGTCTTGATTTGCTTCGTTCTCTTCGTTATTCCCGCATGCTGCTAACACCGTTAGTAGCAATAAGAGTGATACAGCTAGTAATTTTTTCATGTTCATCCTCCTCGTTTTATGTATTGATTGTTGGAACATACCGATTAAAATGTAGATTAGCTGCAGTGTTTGCTAGCAATCTATCACCTACATTTTCTATACACTAAAAAATGCGCCCCAGGCCTAAGCCAGAGCGCATACATCGTCAATTACGGTATATATGTTCCCTACGCTGGCATCAACCAGATCAGGTTCCAAGGGTCTGTATCTTTCGGATACGATCTCAACCAGCAACACTGGTCCCCCTACATTGAAACAGTTATTCTATTGTTTTACATTGTGTATATGGACCACTATGCCACAAACCGACAGAAAATTCAAGTGAAGAGGGTACACGAACCAGCTAAGACGCGGGCTCTCTCGGTCAATTCACACCAATCAGGCGGGCGAATCTACCATGATGCAGACCATAGAAAAAAGAAGCACGAGAACCGTTTTCATGCTTCGACGATCTCCGTGCTTCGAATCCTACTTCACGCAGCAGCTTCATTTTTTGTTTCTTTTCCTTTAGAAAGGATTTCATCAACAGCATATGCTTTTGAACCATTAATAGAAATAAATACCGCCATTGCCATTAATGCTAGGTCTAGTTCATATCCATCTAAAAATCCTGCAGCCAATTTTACTTTTATAATAGCTCCAACCATAATAAGTGCTAACAACGCCGATACAAATCTGCTAAACAAGCCAACAATTAACGCGATTCCACCAACGAGTTCCACTAGTGCAACGCCATAAGCTAAAAATCCTGGCAAACCAATACTTGCGAACCAGCCGGCAGTATTCTCAATTCCACCTTGAAACTTATCTAATCCATGGACAAAGAATATTAAACCTAATACGACCCTTAAAATTAACGTACCAATTTCAACTTTATTTATCATTTCAATTTCCCCCAATATCTATAATATTAAATGAGACGTCGTCCCCTTTGGCAAAGATTGTCAAAGGGGACAAATAACTAAGTTAGTCGCAACCCTTTTATTCTTTTAAAAAATAATATTTTCATATAGAAAAACCTTAAGTCACACTAATTATACCGCCTCACCAATTACAGTAAAACGTTCGTTTACATCACACAAATAAGCACAAACCTTAAAAAAAGAGTCCTACTCAATACAAATCTCACCTACATTACATCTACTATTCATAAACGATTCGTATTTAACGTAACGTTTTTAATGCTCCGCTCCAAGCAATTGTCTCATCAAGCATTGCATTTACGTTATCAAGATGTAGTTCTTGCGGGTTAAACTTACTCATTTCCTCAAAATCTGTGAAAAGTGATAAAGTTGGATGTGCACGAACATCGGCTACTTTTACTTCTCCTAGAATACCGCGTAAGTGTTCTGCTGCACGTGCTCCACCAGTGGAACCATAGCTAACAATCCCAGCCGCTTTGTTATACCAAGCTTCACGGGCGAAATCGATAGCGTTCTTTAACGCACCACTAATACTGTGATTGTATTCTTGAACAATAAATACAAACCCATCAAGGCTAGCTAGTTTCTCATTCCAAGCAGCTATACCTGGTTCCGTCCCATCTGTTGTTCCTAAAAATGGAAGATTATAATCGGTAATATCTACGATTTCATAATTAGCATCTCCACGTTTGTCAGCAATTCCTTTTACCCATTCTCCTACTTGCGGGCTTACACGTCCCTCACGAGTACTTCCTAAAATAATGCCAATGTTTAATTTTTCAGTTGTCATTGTTTCTTCCTCCTTTGATTGTTTACCAAATAAATTTTTAATAAAACCCAATTTTCACACCGCCTATGATTTACTTGTTTCTCTTCGTAAGACTGGAGCAACCTCTGTCGCTAACAACTCCATACTTTTTGCTACTTTGTCAAAAGGTTGGGCCCCTATATCTAACTGGGCCAAGAAGCGTTGGTGCCCAAAAAGTTCGTGTTGCTCGAGGATCTTCTCTGTGACTTGCTGCGGACTTCCTACAAGTAATGCAGTATCTGGGGCAGTCACCTGATCAAATTCAGTCCTTGACATCCTTCTTCCCATTCCACGCTGACGGTTTACATACCACCAATAATTCGCGTAATAAGGATAAAACTCATCCTTCGCTTGTTGGGTTGTCTCAGCTATATAAGCATGACCGGTTACACCGACCTTTAACTGCTCTGGTGCATGTCCAGCGTCTATTCCAGCTTGATGGTAATAATCAACAAGTGGCTTAAACCGCTTTGGATTTCCACCTAGGATCGCTAATGCCATTCCAACGCCAAACCTTCCAGCACGGCTAGCACTCTCAGGACTCCCCCCAACACCTAACCAAATTGGTAATTCTTCTTGCACTGGTCTTGGGGCAATGTCAGCATTCTTTAAAGAAGGACGGTACTTCCCTGACCATGTGACGGTTTCCTTTTGAGTCAGTTTCAATAGGAGCTCCAAATGTTCTTCAAACAATGCATCATAATCGTCTGTACGATAGCCAAAAAGAGGAAATGATTCAATAAATGCTCCTCTTCCTGCCAGTATTTCTGCGCGACCATCCGAAAGTAAATCCAATGTAGCAAAATCTTCAAATAAACGAACAGGATCAAGCGTACTTAAAACACTTGTTGTACTTGTTAATCTAATTTGTTTTGTCGCCTGTGCAATTGCCGCTAAGATGACAGCTGGAGAGGAAGCAGCATAATCGAGTCGATGATGTTCTCCTACACCAAATATGTCTAGCCCTGCTTCATCGGCAAGTTTTGCGGCTTGAATGATTTCTTTTACTCTTTCTTTAGCCGTCAATGTCTTTCCAGTTAAGGGGTCAGGACCAATATCGGCTAGTGTATACACTCCGATCTCTATACCGGCACGTTCTTTTTTTGCCAAATGGATTCCTCCTTCTTATACAGCCAACTCTAGTTTGTTTCATGATTCCATATTCTCTATCTCCTTTCTTTCATTTGGTGCAAATAATCTTTTTACATTAAGTTACTTTATGTAAGTTAGTATATTTATATTATTAAATATTGTCAAGTAAATAAGTATTAATTTGTTATAAAACGACTATTTTGTGGTACAATAGAATCAAGAAAGAGGTGAATGTAAAATGAAACAGCCTACAATTTGCCCAAAATTTGAAAAGGCAATTTCGCTGTTAAGTCAGAGATGGACAGCATTAGTTATTTATCAATTGCTATCAGGCCCACAAAGGTTTAATGAAATTCAATCCTCTATTGGTATAAGCGGAAAAGTATTATCCGATCGTTTGAAGGATTTAGAGTCCCAAGGAGTGATCAAACGTGAGGTTATACCAGATACCCCCGTCATTATTGAGTATTCTTTAACGGAAAAAGGTCAATCCATGGAACCCATCATAAGAGCAATTGAAAACTGGTCTCAGGTTTGGTATAAAGAAGAAACACCTTCATCTGATACCCCATAAAAAAAAGGTACCAGGTACTTTAAATAGACAACTGTCGTTTTAAAGTACCTGGTACCTTTATTGATTTTTAAGTTGCATTTCCACGCTTTGTTCTTACTATAAGAATAAATAAACCACACACAATGGCACTTATCCCCATTGCCAAAAATGCCACATTATAATTACTACCGAAAGCGGTAATTAAATAGCCAGTCACAATAGGAGATAAAAAACCGCCAAACGTTGAGCCCATATTAATAATGGCGATCGACGAACCAATTATTTTTTGTTCAATCAATTTATGCGGCCAGCTAAATAACGTGACGTAAACCGCATTTGATGAAAGGGTAAATAGAAACATCATACTAACAGCCATCACTAAATGATCGGTCATCGCAAACATGATACATGCTAGTGCACATATAACAATAGCAATTAAAGCAAACCGCTTATCATTCCCTTTAAACACCTTTTTAACCAAGAAGCTCGAGCTTAATGCACCAACACTCATTAAAATGGAATTGATACTTAAAATAATACTAATTGCTTTTAAGTCAAATCCAAAATTAGCCTCATACAGTGATGGCAACCAAGAAAGGTATCCGTATAGAACTACATTTAAAAATAATAGTGCGGCAAATAAAATAAATACATTTACATCTTTAAATACCTTTTTTAATGGGACATTATCCTTCTGTTTCTCCTGTTCTTGCTTCGAATCCTTTTTCTCTTTTGGAAAGAAGATCATAATCATAAGGATAGAAATAGCATATAATGCAGCTAACCCGTAATAAGCATAACGCCAGTCCAAGTTAATTAACGTGGTACCTAATGTAAAGGCAAGGATGCCACCAATACCAGAGGTTGACAAAATTAATGACTGAACAAACATCTTTTGTTTGGGCTCAAATTTATTGGCAACAACTTTCGTTGAGCTTGTTGGTACACCAGCATGACCAAGCCCTGCAACTAGTCGGATAATCATTAACAAGACTAATGAACTAACGAAGCCAAAGAAAAATGTTGCAACTAGAATAGTACCGATCGAAAGGATTAACACCTTTTTGGGCCCAATTTTGTCCGAGAGCCATCCACTTGGAAATTACATGACGGTATATCCTATGAAAAACATACTCATAAGTAGCCCTGATTGGCTAGCATTTATACTCAATTCTTCTTCAATTGGAATAATTGCTGTAGAAATCATACTTTTGTCCATGTAGGTCAATGCATAGCCAAACATGATGGATATGATTAGCATGATGTTATTCTTTGGTTTGGATTGCTCCATCAATTCCGCACCTCTTTCGTTTACAACCGCGCCACTCGTTATAATTTCACTTTTCCTTGTTCAAATTATTAATCCTTAACAAAAGTATTCCACCATATAAACTAAAATATGATTGGTTCATACATTTCACCTGTATGTCGCACCACATAAAAAAACCCTCCAAAACATGGTAAAATGTTTTGGAGGGTTTTTATTAGGCTGTTTCTAACTAATTGTTATTTTGCTCAAAACTTGGATATACTAACTTTTTCTATCTCCCAATGCTTGCTATGTTTGAGGGACAGTGCTTCTATCCTCAACCTTCTCTTGACTACGCATCGAAATTAGCGATGTTACGAGGGAAGCAAGGATTAATATTCCACCAATCACTGTTGTTTGTTCAACAGATGTTTGTTCGATCACAACTCCACCAATTAATGACCCAATTGCTACACCAAAGTGCAAGGAAGAGTTGTTTAAGCTTTGCTGAATGTCAGAGGTCTTTGGTGCCGTCTCAATCAGATAGCTTTGCATCGCTGGCGAGATGGCCCAGCTTAACATCCCCCAAATGACAACCATGGTAAGGAATATGACGAGATAGGTTGTTGTGTATGGAATAGCAAACATGACGACAGTAAATATAATAATCGAGATCAGAATGGTTCGCTTCGATCCGAACAGGTCAGCTAATGTTCCGCCAATTCCACCACCACTAACAGCAGCAATCCCGAATACGAAATAAATAATACTTACCCATGTGCCTTCAAGCCCAGTCGTTTCTTGTAGAAAAGGTTTTAAATACGCATAAAGGGCCGTGTGCCCCGCCATATATAGAAAGGTGGTCAGTTGTGCAAATACTATTTTTTTATTCTTTAATGTCGCGAGCTGTTCTCGGAGCGGAACCTGAGGCTTCGGCTCCACCTTGTCCATCATAAAGAAAATCCCAATAATCGAAATAGCGGTTAATACCGTGATCATCACAAAAGGGCCTCGCCAACCAAATGCATTCCCGATCGTTAGCCCAATTGGGATTCCTAATACAAGTGAACCACTAACTCCCATCGAAACAATTCCAATCGCTCTTGCCCGATATTTCGGCTCCACAATTGTTGGTGCTAACACCAGACATAGAATGATTAATAAAGCACCGCTTGTCGCAGTTATTATCCGACCTATAAAAAGAATCGTATAGTTTGGGCTGAACACCGTCACTATATTACCAAACAAAAAGATAAATAATGAAACGATCGTCAATCGTTTACGCTCTATTTTCGCCGTAGCAATTAATAGAACGGGAGACGCTACTGCAAATATGAAAGCAAAAACCGTAATTAGATAGCCTGCTTTAGCAAGGCTAACACCTAAATCTTCTGCGATTAAATCTAGTATCCCACTTATAATTAATTCAACCATCCCAATCACAAAGGAAATGGTCATTAAAAAGTAGACTCGTTTATCCATTCGATGACGTCCTTTCTATGAAGTTCTATTATTAATAGTAACCCTGTTATTTTTGGAAAACAAGCTTAAAAAATAGGAAAATAGACAGGAATCACATCTTAATTACTATCTATTAAACTGGATCACTAGACATCAAATCCAAGATTTACAATTTTCCAGTCGTTTCCTAGTTGTTCAAACGTTATATTGAGAAAAGTTGGTGGACTCACAGGTTCGCCATCTTCATCAGAGTAAAATTGTCTAATATGAACACGACATGTTTCCGTTTCATGGTCATAGTGATACCCTTGTATGACCCAATCATCAAATGTCTTATTACTTTGTGAATCGTGTAGAAGCCATTCAACGTCGTTACGATCTATGTTGACATATAATTTGTTGTCTTTCTCCACAAGCTCTACATCATCTGACAATATTGGCTTTAATTTCTCTTTGTCTCCAGTTGTTTGCACCTGTATAAATTTCCTTGATTGATGACTTATTACAGGAAAAAGTTCTTTTTCTTGAGTAAAGCTATCCACCTTATTTGTTAATTCCATATTATTTTGGGTTAATTCTTTGATTTGGTTTTCTTTCTCATTTAATCTTTCCGTTAATTCCTGAATTTCATTGTTAAACTCACTTTCCTTTTCGCTTATAACATCTTGATTTTGCGTACAAGCCGTCATAAAAACTAGGAAAATGATCATTAAATTTAACATCCCCCTCATCTTCTTCCCCTCCATTCTTTATAAATGATGTGCGACCTTTCCAGCTTGCTGTTATACTTCATAGTTTACCATAGCTTGTTGTGGTAGTTATGTGCAAAGGCTAACACCATTCCTAGTATAACAAAGCTCCTTATCGGGAATAATTGGAGCAACATAATGATTATTGAGGAGTTCGTATGAATAAGCGTTCAAAATTCAAAAGTGAAAATAGCAAGGCATCATCACCTCAGCAAGACGATTCATTCACCATCGAGATTGGAACTAATTTAGATAAGAATTTAACTAGTTTGAAGACAATGCTAGGGGAACCCACTGACTTAATCATTAGGGAAATAACCATTGGGCCAAACCAAGAAAAAATAGCCATGATTTATATGAGTGGGATGACGGACAATCAGCTCGTGCATAACAATATTTTAAAAACAGTATTATCCAGCCAACCACAAGCTGATGCTGACTTGTTAGACTATTTCTACCAAGAAATTATAGCGATTGCAGATATAACGAAGACAAACTCATTAGATGATGTTTCCTATGCGATTTTATCTGGTGATACTGCTATCTATGTAGATGGAACGAATACGGTATTACTGATGGGAACGGCAGGTGGAGAGGATCGAGCGGTTGAAGAGCCGCAATCTGAACGATTAATTCGCGGGCCTAGAGCTGGATTTATCGAAAATATTGGGACGAACCTATCGTTAATACGACAAGATATTAAAGATCCTAATCTTCGTTTTAAAACACATGAAATTGGTCGACGATCGAAGCAAAAGTTAGTCGTTAGTTATATCGAAGGAATTATCCATCCTGATCTAGTTGACGAAATCAATCGTCGATTAGCAAGTATTGATACCGATTATGCGGTTAGTTCAGGGGAAGTGGAACAGTGGATTCAGGATAGTTTTTTATCCCCGTTTCCACAACTCGTTGATACGGAACGGCCAGATCGAGCGGTTGAAGCACTTTTAAAAGGAAAAGTCGTTATTTTAGTTGATGGGACCCCATTCGTTTTAATTACACCTGTCACCTTAACGGAAACCTTTCATTCATTAGAAGATGACAATCAACGCTGGATTGTCGGCACCTCGTTAAGGTTTTTGCGTTACTTGTCTGCATTTATCGCCATTTTTTTACCGAGTTTGTATATCGCTATTGTATCCTATCACCCAGAAATGCTGCCAGCGAAGCTCGTGTTCTCGATTGCTGCTGCACGGGAGGGGGTTCCCTTTCCGGCATTTGTGGAAGCCCTCATGATGGCGATCACCTTTGAAATCTTACACGAGGCTGGGGTAAGGTTGCCAAAAATTATTGGTGCAACGATTGGAATTGTTGGTGGGCTAGTCATCGGTGAGTCTGCCGTAAGTGCGGGAATTGTAAGTCCAATCATGGTGATTATTACAGCTCTAACAGCAATTGCATCGTTTACCGCCCCACACTATAGTATGGCGATTAGTTTACGGTTACTTCGATTCACTTTTATGATCGCTGCTGCTTTCCTTGGTTTGTATGGCATTATTCTTGTGTATATAATGGTCAACATTCATATCGTTAATTTAAAAAGTGTCGGTATCCCGTATTCGGTACCTTTTGCTCCTGTAATAGGAAAAGACTGGAAAGACATGATTATTCGTGCCCCTTTAATGATGCTGATGAAGCGCCCTGCCTACTTGAACACAAAAGATGATACAGCCGCTAAGAAGAGGAGGCAATCAAAATGAACTTAAACAACCGTTATCGTTATGAAACAATTGAAGAACGAGATATTTTGATTGCCGTTCCCTCTTTAGTGATTGCGATAGGGATCCTTTATATGCCAAGAAGTTTAGCAGATACCACTATAGGTCTTGATGCCATCTATCCCCTATTGTTTGGCGGAGGAATTACTGTTCTATTCATCTGGTTAGTAGGACGAATAGCTAGTCGCTTTCCTGAGCAGTCTTTTTTAACCTATGCATCGAAATTGACAACGAAGCCAATCGCAATTGCCATCTCCTTTCTGTTTGCATTGCACGGCATATTAATTACTTCGTTTGAGTTACGAGGGATTGCTGAAATCTCTCATTTATATTTATTTGAACAAACCCCCATCGAGATAATCGGTCTCACTTTTTTGTTAGTGGTGGTTTATGCCGTATCAGGATCGCGAGCAGCTATTTTTCGTCTTAATGCACTTTTTTTGCCGATTATCATGGTGGCTGTACTTTTTTTGCTTCTATTTAGCTTTGGATTTACCAGGTATGATAACTCCATTCCTATTTTCCAAACAGATTTACAAGGCTATTGGATGGCTACCCATCGTAGTATTCTATCGGTTAGCGGATTCGGTGTATTCGGGTATTTATTATTTTACATATCGCTAGTACGCTCTCCTAAACAAGCACCAAAGAAGGCTGTGTTTGGCATGATATGGGTGGTAGTCCTTCATCTAATGATTGTGGTCATCACGGTCTTAGTATTTGGGAATATCACAACTGAGAATCTAACGTTTCCAGTGATCGAACTTGCGCGGACTATTGAGGTTCCTGGTGGATTTTTCAATCGGTTTGCCTCACTATTTTTCATCATATGGACGATGGCAATTTTTAATACATGTGCCATGGCTTTTGATGTAGCCGTATTAGCATTACAATCCATTTTTAAAAACATCGATAAAAAAAAGATTGTATTTGTGCTGTCTCCAATTATTTTCTTTCTAACTGGCTTGCCTAAAAATCAAGATGAGCTTGGGATGGTAGGTAGAGTAATAGGTTATTTCGGATTAGGATTGGTGGCAAGTGTGACGATCCTATTCCTATTGTTATATAAAATAAGAGGAGTGAAATAGCATGTTCATTCCCAAAAGAGGTTCCCTCGTTCCGCTTTTTTGTGCATTATTGTTGTTAACTGGCTGTTGGGACAGTGTGGAAGTGGAGGAACGTGCCTTTATTTATGGAGCAACAGTTGATTTAAGTGATCAGCAAACAGAACAAAATCAGCAACTAATCTTGACCGATCAAGTTGTCGTACCTAGTGGTATTGGAACTTCTACAACTGAAGGAGGACAGGAGCAAGCATATCGAAATATTTCGATAACAGGGGAAAATATAAACCATATGAATACCCAACTTTCCAAAAAGGCAAATCGCACCTTGTTTGCTCAACATTTAGAGGTACTTATTTTCTCAGAAGAAGTTACCAAACAACCAGAGGTATTCGAAAACTCCCTTGACGTATTTACCCGTGGACAAGAAATGCGACGAGGGATGAAAGTAGCGGTAGCCAACGGGAAGGCCAGTGCATTACTTGACATAAAACCCGAACATATCAAACTTCCTTCACAGTACATTGAAACATTATTAGAAAACCAACGAAGTTCTGAGGTAGCCAAACCTCTGCGACTCGACGATCTCCATAAATACTTATTCTTAGATTTTAGTTTTGTTATTCCTTATCTATCTATTTCAGATGACAAAAATATTGAGCATAATGGTGTTGCCGTTTTCAATGGAAACGAACGAGTAGTCGTTGGCAGACTGGATGGTGAGTTAACGAAAGGGCGAAATTTCCTGACAGGTGAGGCTGAATTTGGTACGATGATGATTCCCGTGGACGATTCTAAGTCCGATTCTAAGTCCGTCGTTCAATTTACTGAGGTAAATAGCGACCTGCAACTCGTCAATAATGATAAAAACAATTTACAATTTGAAATAAAAATGGATGTAGCAGGAAATATAACGGAAACATCTAGTAAAACAAATCCATTTGAAAATCTAGATACCTATTCCAAGGCATTGGAAAAAAGTATTAAGCAACTAACGGAAAGAACAATCGAGCAAGCCCAAAACGAATTACAAACAGACATTTTTAAATTAAATGTTTATCTACGCGGTAACCATTATAAGTTATGGCAGTCCATCAAGGATGACTGGGATACAGGAGAAAATTACTTCTCGAAAAGCGACATCGACGTGAAGGTTAATGGCACTGTGGAGCATTCTGGAAATACAATCTATTCAACAGATAAGGAGCAGAACTAGGATGTGGAACATCATCGTAGAACGTTTACCAGATACGTTATCTATTGTATGTATCGTACTAGCTTTCGTCATTCCATACAGTATTAACAAAATCAACCAAACCTTACACAAATACGGCGACCCACCTTGGAAACAACAAGGAAAACAAGAAGAACAGAGGAAGCAACAAAACTAGGGAGTGGGACATGGGGACAGGTTTGTTGTCCCAGTTATAGGTGGGACAACAAACCTGTCCCTCTGTCCCATTTCCTTAACGAGGGGTGACGATTGATTCGAGAATATAAGCTGTTTCGAAACCGTCACGGGTTGCATCACCAAGGGAGGCATAGCCTGCTGCATCTCCAAGTACAAACACATTTTCCACCTTGTTCCGTAAGGCGTATTCTAATGGGTTATACGCCTCTACCCCCATCGCTACAATGATGTATTCCGATTCAAGTTCCGAATGGGTTCCAGTAGCTGGGTCCTCTACAAGCACACCGGTTGGAAGTACGTTTACTATCTGATGATCGGTCACAATCTCTACACCTAGACGCTCGAGTTTATTAAGTAGTCGTAACCTCGTTTCAGGTTTAATCCTTTTACTAACTTTTGTCGGAACTTCTACAAGGGTGACATCATTTCCAGCTTCGGCAAGGCGGCGTGCAGTTCCATGACAGATCATACCGCTACCGATCACGGTAACTTTATTACCTTCGAATACTTTTTCCTGTAATTTCACATCTTCATACGTATAGACATGCTCTAACGCGATCCCTTCTACGTGCGGGAGTTTTGGTCGACCTCCTGTTGTCAATAAAACTGCATATGGCTTGACCGAGCAAATCGTTTCAACCGTCGCCTCTGTATTCATACGAACATCGATATTCAACCGGTTCATTTCGCTTATCAGGTAATCGATGTGCCAATTCATTTTCTTTTTATAGTTTGGGTCTGTCACAAGATGCAATTGGCCACCAAGCTTATGGCTTTTTTCAAAAACTGTGACATCGTACCCTTTTAATGCTAGTGTTCGTGTCGCTTCCATCCCAGCTGGCCCACCGCCAACAACTACAATTTGTTGCTTCTCATCAGCAGGCAGTCGCTCAATTTTCTTAAATTCTAGCTCACGACCTGCCCTAGCATTGATCGAACACTTAACATGTAAATGGTTCGTAACAGAATGGATACAGTGCAGGCAGTTAATACATTTTCTTATTTCAGCTATTCGCCCTTGTTTCGTTTTGTTGACCCAGTCGGGATCTGCAATGACACCCCTTCCGATCGCTACAAAATCCGCTCTTTGCTCAGCTAAAATCGTTTCTGTAAATTGAGGTTCACGAATGGAGCCTACCGTGATCACTGGAATGGCGACTTGTTTTTTTATCTCTTCTGCCATATAAACTTTCCAGCCTTGTTCAAATAGTGGTGACTCAATGATTGTGTCCATTGAATCATAGGTTCCACAACTAATGTGTAAGCCGTCTACTCCTAGTTTTTCTAAATAACAGGCAATCTGCTTGCCTAACTGTAAATCAATGCCACCTTCTACAAACTCATCCACACTGAGACGCACTGTCACAGGAAAGTCTTTGCCACACTTTGCTTTGATCCCATGAATGATTTCCTCCACAAATCGCATCCGATTGTCAAAATTCCCACCGAATTCATCTGTGCGTCGGTTGGCCTCAGGGCTTAAGAACTGGTTAATTAAATACCCATGTGCACCGTGGATTTCAACTCCATCTACCCCGCTCTGTTTACACCTTACTGCACTTTGAACAAATTTAGTTACTAACTCTTTCACCTCTGTTGTTGTTAAAGCACGAGGCTCCTCACCTACTGCTTGACTAGCGACATTACTTGGGGCAACAATTTGCTTCCCATTTATTAAAGAAGCATTAGACTGTCTACCTGCATGATGGAGTTGCACAAACATCTTCGCACCATATTTATGCACCGCATTAGCTAAACGGTGGATCCCCGGCATGAACCGATCCTCATCAAGTCTTAATTGTCTAGCAAAACCTCTCCCGTATTCACTGTCGATACAAGTGAATTCCGTCACAATTAATCCCGTTCCACCTTTGGCCCGTTCTTCGTAATAAGCAATCAAGTGATCGGTAACTTCTCCATCAACACCAGCAAGATTAGTCCCCATAGCCGGCATGACAATCCTGTTTTTCAGTGTTACCTCACCTATTTGTCCTTGTTTAAATATATTGTCGTAACGCATTTCCTTCCTCCTCTTACTTTTTTGTGAATACATTCACAAAAAATGTCAGTAAAAACACCGATTACATTTATTATAATAGGATGTGACTACTATTTCCAATTTTGAGTGGGACATGGGGACAGGGCGCTTGTCCCAGTTAAGCGTGGGACAACAAACCTGTCCCTCTGTCCCGGTTTTAACAATGTTTGCATTTGTGATGTTTGTGTTTGTGGTGATTACAGCAGTGGTGGTTTTGTTTTTTGTGTGAAGAGTGATGGCATGAAGGTTTACAGCAGTTACAATAGTGAGGTTTAGAACAACGACTGTATTTATTTAAGTCTGGTTTAGAACAATTATGCTTGCAACACTTGCCATGTTTCTTGGATTCATCTCGCTTTTTACATTTTGGATAAGCACAGGAACACTTATGACCTTTCCCATCATGATCATGATGGTGATGATCGTGATGTTCGTAGTCTGTAAAATAGGAGTCATCTTTCCATTTATCAGGTTCAAAGTAATCAAACAGGTGCGTCTTTTTAAATGAGTGATCCCTCTTATTTCTATTCAGCTTAGACATCTCATTCACCTCCTTTCAAATTAACTAGAATAGTATATGAATTTTGTACTAGCATGTTGATAGGTGCTTCACATCATTCCGTTTAGGAGTCTAGTAACTTTTATGTTCACACCAATTTTTACAAAGAAATGAATCTACTATTTTATTGTGAGTTTTATCTATTTGCTATAGATTTGTTTTGTTAATTCTACTTTCAAATGCCTCGTCACATCAGCAAATTCTAAAAAATGTGTTCGTTTCATATATATGTAACATGGGAAGATTTATTGTAAATCCCTTAAAGGAGGCTAACGGATGAATGATAAGGTTGTATTGATTACTGGTGGTGCGGGTGGTATTGGCAAAGCAACGGCACAACAGTTTTTGGACAACGGGGCTAAAGTTGTTTTAGTAGACATTAACCAGGAAGCATTGGATAACACTAAGCATGCGTTACGTGCTGACAAAGACCGGATCCATGTTGTGCAAGCAAATGTGACTGATGAAGAGGATGTAAAACAGTATGTAAAAGAAACCATCGATCGGTTTGGTAAAATTGATATTTTCTTTAATAATGCAGGTGTCAACGGACCGTTTGAAATGATTAAGGATTTGGAAAAAGAAAAATTTGAGCAAATTCTTAACATTAACGTAACTGGAGTCTTCCTTGGTTTGAAACATGTGATTAAGCAAATGGAGGCTCAAGGGTATGGTAGCATTATAAACACAGCATCCAACGCGGCCTATATTGGTTCGGCAGGCATGGCTGGCTACATTGCGTCCAAACATGCTGTTGCTGGGATTACCAAGACAGCTGCACTTGAAGCAGCAAGTAATGGCATTCGTGTCAACGCCGTTGCACCAGCAGCGATTGATACACAGATGCTTGCAGACATCCAGAACAATATTACACCTGGTCAACCAGAGAAATCTGGTGAAGCCATTAAACAAGGAATCCCTGCTGGACGGTTTGGTGCACCAGATGAAGTAGCGCAGGTTGTCCTGTTCCTAGCATCTGACCAAGCCTCATTCGTCAATGGATCACTATATAATGTCGATGGTGGTATGCAGGCAGATTAATGGGACACGGGGACAGGGCACTTGTCCCATTTAAGTGTGGGACAACAAACCTGTCCCTCTGTCCCGTTCAAGAATGAATCTATTTATGATAGATTACATTTAGGGAGGTGTTGAAAATAGATAAATCGTTTAACAAGCAACAAATAATGGGTGCTTATTTCATATGGGTGGGTTTATTAGTTGTTGAAGTATTATGGTTTCTTACATTAACGAATCACCCTCATGGGACTGATGACATTTTATTTAGATTAGTAGTAATTGCTGTTACCATTGCCATTGGTGCTGTTGGATTAAATTTAATGGAGAAATGGAGAAAATAGTTTCTTTATACATACGGGTGGCGCTAGCTAAGAGAAGAACGCTCTAAGTTTTTTCATACTCAGAGCGTTTTTTCTATTCGCATTAGCATATGTTTTATCTAGTTAAGTTTCAAAATTTCATAGCATTCTTTCTAAATGATGACGGCACCGCTCAGGCATCAAACCATTCCCTCTTCAAGACGTTGCCAATATTAAAACCATCCCCCGTGTCATACATCACACTCCTAACCTTTTATATAAAGTAAAATGAGAATACTATGAGTGAGGATTCTTTTTTACTTCCTCTCTATGTTCAACCATTAACAATTTCCATTCAAAATACAAAATCACAATGAGGTGAAAAAATGGTTCAAATACATTTAGATATCAAACTAATCCGTACGATAAAAGAACTTTTACTTCGCTTGCAAGATGGGGAGTCCGAACACCTTGTAAAAGAAGATGTTGCCCAACACATGCAGCAGGTAAACACTTTAGACATTGCGCTGAACATGCAAGAAATTCTCTATCGTGACAATGACATAACAACAAGCGCGATCAAGCAATTTTTTAACATCTACCATTCTTTATATGGTCAAGCGATTCATGACATTGCTGTTGCTAATGCAGATCATCCAAGTCATCCTATTCAAATCTTGAAAAAGGAAAATGAGGTATTCGAAAGCCTATTAACTCGCATCAATCGCCATGTTGACGCTATTGAAAAAGATCAACAACAACCAACAGATCCACTATTAGAGGAAATGCAACAATTAGGATCATTGTATAGTCATTATAATCGGAAAGAAAAGCTCTATTTCCCAATACTCGAGCGTTATGGCATCTATACGCTTTCCCGAACGATGTGGGCAGACGATGATCGCATACGTACGTTGTATAAAGGGACGAAAAGAATGATGGAAAAAATTCCAGATGTGAATTTTCGATACGTCAAAGAAGCTTTTGAGGATTTAGAACAGGCATGTAAAGACATGATTTTTCAAGAAGAATATTTTCTACTTCCTATCACACAGTCTATTTTCAAAGAAGCCGATTGGTTAGCGATTGCTAAAGAAAGTAACGTATTTGGGTATGCCGTTGAGGAACCACAACTAGATTGGATCCCTGAACCTGAATCTGAAGGAGCTACCAAAGACGAAAACGACACAAGAGATACAGAACATCTGCGATTTGGCGGTGGTTACTTAACGATCAATGAAGCCAACCATATTTTGAACAATTTGCCACTAGAAATCACATTTGTGGATAAAAATGGCATCTTTAAATATTTCAATGAATTGGTAGAATCATCTGAGATGATGTTCATCCGCACCCCAACATCGATTGGACGAAACGTCGCCATGTGCCACCCACCTAAGAGTATGAAAAAAGTCATGCACCTTATCCATGACTTAAAGGAAAAAAGACGAGACTCCGAATCGATGTGGTTCAAAAAGAAAGATCAATTTGTTCATGTGACGTATAAAGGATTGTTCGATGAAAATGACGAGTACTTGGGCATATTGGAGTATGTGCAAGATATTCAACCTTTCATGGACTTACCGCGTGAGGTGAAAAGGGAATTGAGTTAAAGTTCTATGGGTTCAGGCCCTCCTCGTGGACGTTTGTCCATATGGAGTGCCTGAACCCATGTTCTATAACGACTTATGGCAGGCACGACATTAGTCCAATTCAATCGTTTCATTAATGTCTGTCGCTTTAGAATTTTGTCCTGTCATGCGTTTATAGTAAAAGGCAACCTTCTTGATGAAATTTCCTTCTTCCCAATACTCGGCTGCCTCCACTTTTACCTTTATCAAAATAACGTTCGGATCATCATAAGAAGTTTGCATAATTGTCTCATGTGCTTTGCTCCACAATTGCTTTTTCTTGTCTAAATCTTCAACGATTTCCGCTTTTCCACGGACGGAAACATAGGATTTACCTACATATGCTACATTCACATCTTGGTCCTGTACAATTTCATCATACTTATTCGTCTCTTTTTTCGTGAAAAACCATAAGTCACCATCAAACTCTACTTGTTGTGTTCTCATCGGACGAGAAACAAGTCCTTCTTCCGTAGCCGTAGTTAACATGGCCGTGTTCACATCTTTAATTAACTCTCTTAAAGTTTTGATTTCTTCTTGTTTCATCTTGTTGGACATTTCGATCACCTCTTTTATGGCTATATACTCCCCCTCTATACAAACTTTTATTCAAGTCACAACTGCCACCACGTTAATAATCAACCTTGAAGCCCAGATCTTCAATCATTTTATGATCCACTGTGCTTTCTTGACCAACTGTTGTTAAATAATCACCGACGAAAACGGAATTGGCTGGATACAGTCCTAATGGTTGAAGGCTTCTTAAGTTCACTTCCCTACCACCGGAGATTCTGATCTCTTTTGTTGGATTAATAAACCGGAATAATGCGAGCACCTTCAAACAATAGCGTGGATCTAACTCCTCCGTTCCTTCCAATGGTGTGCCATCAATCGCATGCAAAAAATTCACCGGAATCGAGTCTGCATCGAGAACTTTCAGGCTTCTAGCCATATCGATGACATCTTCTTGCGTTTCCTTCATCCCTATAATCACACCAGAGCACGGAGAAATCCCAGCATTTTTGGCCGTATCTACTGTTTCCACACGATCGTCATATGTATGGGACGTTGTGATATTGGGATGATGGGCTTTGGATGTATTGATATTATGATTGTAACGATCCACACCAGCGTCTTTTAATTGCTGGGCTTGTTCCGGTTTCAAGATCCCCATACAAGCACATACTTTCAAGTCATATCTCTCCTTAATCTCCTTTACCGAAGATGCGACGGTATCAACCTCGCGCTTACTCGGCCCTCTACCACTAGCAACGATACAATAGGTTCCCGCATTAAGTCTGTCTGCTTCAGCCGCACCACCTAATAAGGATGTTCGATTGACCATTGTATATTTTTCCACAGGTGCCGTCGATAAAGAAGATTGTGCACAATACCCACAGTTTTCAGGACAAAGACCTGATTTCGCATTAATAATCATATTTAACTTCACTTTATTTCCGAAATATTGATACCTTATTTTATAGGCAGGTTGTAGTAAAAGTAAAAGTTCATCATCTGGGCAGTTTAAAATCGAAAGAGCTTCCTCATCGGTCAGTTCTTCTCCTGCAATGATCCTGTCTGCTAGATCAAACCAATGATCGAACATGTTTCATTCTCCCTTCCTTTTAACCGTTTAGTCGTGCCTCTATCAAGCAGGTGTTTCCCCGTTTAATTGGTTCGATGGTGATCGGTAAACTTTCCCGCGAATTCGGTATGCTAATCCACCGGCCAAAATGGAGAAAATAATATCTTTCGGTAACGGAGCTACCATCCATAACCAAGCCACCGCATAACTAAATCCTTCGGGTGCACCAAACCATAACTGGTACGCAACATACATCCAAGTCGTACCAAAAACGTAATTAATGCTCATCCCTATCAAAGATGCAACCATGAAACTAGCTCGAGTAGCTTTTATCTCTATTATTTTCCCAACAATGTAGGCTACTAGAATATTAGATACGATAAACCCAAATGTTGGGCTAACAATAGTAGACGCACCACCTGAAAATTGGGCAAAAACAGGTACACCAGCTAGTCCAACTAATGCGTAAACCGTCATGGAAATGGCACCTAATCTGCTTCCTAGTAAAAGTCCGGATAGAATACTGAAAAAAGTAGTCAATGTAATTGGAACTCCTCCGACCACTATGAACGCGGTAATATTTGCCCCAATTGCCATTAATGCAGCAAACAATGCTGCCATTGTGATATCCAATGGTGTTAATTTCATAACGTTACTAACCCTCCTTCATTTAAAACACCCTCGGATCAAATGCAAGTGTTTTTTGAATTTTTTATAAATATAGAATATTCCATTCCTGATTTATTGTCAACCAATAAAAAAAATGGTTTACGATATTATGTGTGAAAAATCCTTGTACAAAAATGATTAGGTTCCTCGTTCAAGAATGATGAATTAAAATGAACTAAATAGTTGGGCAAAACCTCCCCGTAGACAGTTATCCATACGGAGTGCCTCTCCCTTGTTGTTTGATGCAATTGAAACGTTACGATGGTGAAAGTTCTTTATGGTAAAATGGTTTATTAGAATATTGGTAACAGACAACGGAAAATGAGGTGTGCTTCATATGGGTGATGATTTATATGTACAATTTCTATTTCTAGTCTTTGCTGGAATTTTCCTAGGGTTATCCTTGTTTTATTCTGCATATAGAATCCAAAAGAAAAGAGGCGTGGTGACAGAATCGAACATAGGCTATGTCCTTATGTTATTGATTTCGTCTCTACAACTTTTACAAGCGCTAAGATTAGAGGTAAATCCAGTTATTTGGTATGGGATCTTCATAGGTATTCTGGTTATAAGTTTGATTTCTAGATTTTATTTTAATGGCAGAGATGTCACGTTCTATGAAACTACCAAAGAGTCCGTTGTGTCACTATTAGATGAAGAACTAACCAACCTTTCGATTCCATTTGAAATCAAGGACGATAATTTGGTGGACGAAACGATCGTTGACCTCTACCAAGATCAAGTAAAGATAAAAGTAGTGGCTGGCATGTGGGGCGACAAAAACAAAACGATTACAGTCTCATTCAAAAAATGGTGGAGATTACCACTAGTAGAGGAAATCCAGTATCGAATCATCGATGTGTATCGTCAACAAAGAGAAGGAAAACTGTTTTGGAAGCAGATGGTTTGGAACGGTGTTGTCGGACTTGGAATTTTTGTGGCAATGGGGTATTTTGCATGGAGTATGTATCCGGAGTTGAGTTGAAAAATAAGGAGACAGGCACCAGCACCTGTCCCTTATAGAAATGAAAGTGATAGGCACCAATATTTAATTGATAATTTTAACAAAGAGATACATTGCTCCGATAATGAAAATGGTATAAAGAAAGGTCTTCCAATTGACGCCTTTCGTAATTTGCTCACGAACTCGATTAAATACACCAAAAGCAAACCCAATCAACAGAATAATAACCAAACAATAAACAAATGGATCCCTTACATCTCCAAAAAAGTTAAGCCTAACGCAATCAAGGTTTCTCATGCATAGCTAGCTTAAAATAACGACTCTACTATACACGATTAATCCAAAAAACTAATCGATCGTTCATACTACAACAGTCAACGTTTTTCCAGGATTTTAATTAGTCTTATGATCCAATAAAGAAATATCCACGGGAGAACAAACGTAGTAGCCCATTCAAATATATTAAGATATGACAAGTCTATTCCAACTAACGCTAATAGGTACCATAGTAAAAATAAAATAGCTAGAGAAATAATCAATTTCATACCCAATTTTGACTTCCCTCCTTAAAAAAATTGCACCCTAGAAACATATACATGATCGGGCGTAAAAATACGTAAATCGCGTATAAAAACATGAATCACACGCGGTTGTGCTCAAAATCCAATAAACCACGCTACCACCCACCTGCTTACTTCTATAAAACAAGGCATTATCCTTTTTAAGAGTAAGCATCCCCCGTTCGTTGAATCCATCAATTCCTTTACTAAAAGTAACAAGCACCTAGTTAGTTTAACGATTAGATAAAGTTTGATATAATTTACTTCGAAAACGTTTTCCTGGAAAGATTATCAAACTAACATGGAGGTAAAAGAATGGGACGAACAAATCAATTAGCCCACCGTATGGCTAGGAAGACAATGAAACTAGTGGATGTAACAGGAAATCCTGTTTCAAGAAAAGAAGTAACGTTTACACAAACCAACCATCAGTTTTTGTTTGGTAGCGGCATGTTTGATGCCATAGAAGTAGCCAATAGAAATGTACCACCAAACAGACTACCATTTTTGGAAGACAAACTAGATAAGTTCCTGGATATATTTAATTTCGCTACACTCCCTTTTTACTGGGGGGAATTTCCCAACTACCAGGAAGCATTTGAACCTGAAAAAGGTAAACCACGTACAACCGAATTAAAGGCTGCTGCCCAATTGTTAAAAGATCGTAACGTCACAGTCAAAGGTCACCCACTTGTATGGCACACCGCAACCGCGCCATGGCTTCTCGACATGAGCAATGAAGAAATCCTGAAAGCACAGTTTGCTAGAATTGAACGAGAAGTGACTGACTTCAAAGGATTAATCGATATGTGGGATGTCATCAATGAAGTCGTGATCATGCCTATTTATGACAAATACGATAATGGGATTACTAGAATTGCCAAGGATTTGGGCCGTGTTGGCATCATTAAAGAAATGTTTGCGAAGACAAGGGAAGCCAATCCTGGCGCCACGCTGTTATTGAATGATTTTAATACATCAACGAACTATGACATTTTAATTGACGGGTGTCTCAATGCAGGTATTCCAATCGATAAAATCGGTATTCAGTCCCACCAACATCAAGGCTATTGGGGTCGTGAAAAATTAGAAGAAGTGTTAGAACGATTCTCCAAATTTGGCCTACCGATTCATTTTACTGAAAACACCTTGTTATCTGGACAACTGATGCCACCTGAAATTGTCGACCTTAACGATTATAAAGTAACAGATTGGCCATCAACGCCTGAAGGGGAAGAACGCCAGGCTAAACAAGTCGAAGAAATGTACACCATCCTATTTCAACATCCGTTAGTAGAAGCCATCTCAAGTTGGGAATTCAGTGATGATGGCGCTTGGATTAATGCGCCTTCCGGATTTGTCCGAAGAGATAATAGTCCAAAACCATCTTATGACGTACTAAAGAAACTGATCAAAGGAGATTGGTTAACAAACGTGACATGTGAGACAGATGACGATGGAATGGTCTCATTTGAAGGATTCCTTGGTGAGTATGAACTTCGTTGTGGAGATAAGAAAGGAAGCTTCCAATTAGATAAAGATGGTGAAATGGTTCGGATGGTCATCAAATAAGAGGAAATAGAATCTTTCCATTTAGTATGAATGGAAAAAAGTTACCGGTTCCTCTAATTCATTCCTTATAAAAAAGAGTCATAGCACTAGCATACTATTGGTTATGTTGGTTTGTAAGGGAAATGTCACTCAGTGGGGATTTATGTTCTATCCCCACTGGTGTTAGTTGGATCATTCGGGGAGGGAAAGCAAAAGGTAACGTCTCATTTCATGTTTTGATGCGGGAACCTTACGGACAGTTACACCGGGATGATAGTAAAAAAAGTCTAATCCTCCGAGGAATTAGACTTTTAGTGGTACGTAATCACGCCTGTTTATGGGTACTATTTTCTAAATGGAAGCGGGCCCTCACTCCACTATTTAACAAAATACCCTCGTTTTGAAGTGCGATGCGGTTTCTCATTCCGCTATTTGCCATTTTATTAACCTTTTATACCACTTTTAGACTGATTAGCGGAATCACGAACCGCTTACACCCGGATTAAAGCTATTTTCCTTGAATTAGCGGAACCACAAACCGGTTCATCTTACAATCCGGTCCCGCATTCCGTTATTTAACAAGGTACCCCATTTCAAGGTGCGACTAGGTCTTTATTTCGCCTTTCTTCATCTTACCTATTACGTCGTAGTGTATCGTTATTGCGTCCAAGCAACATTCTTTTAGAAATCAGCCTACATCACTTACTTTCAATCCATTCTTTACTTGGCACCTCATCAATGGCGTATTTTCCTTCATGATGATTTACCATTAAACCTCGAACTTTTACATAGGAAGGTACGAATAGGTGATGACGAATGATCGAAACACTCTTTTCGATTTGTTCACTGGCATTTCCTTCCCCATTGAGCCACTCCCCGACAGTATCAAAAGGGAATTTTGGTATGCAATTTTTAAAAACATAATCCAATGTTTGTATCCCATCTTTCATGGAATCAAGCTGCCTTTGTAGATGAACGGAAGCAGTGCTGTTTTCACTTTTCCCAACAACAAAAATGTCCTCTACATTGTACTGTTCCATAGCAATAATAATCGATCTCATGATTTCTCCATAAGGATGTGTGAGGATAGGACCATAGGTTTGTATCGTCAACATGTTTTCAGGTTTCACATTCGTCACTTCTTGAAGATTTAGCTCCAACCCGTTTTCCATGTTTGTTAAAAATATTGCCTTTTTACCAAAATCCATAAAGTACACTCCTTCGCTATGTTTAAAAGTCCTCGGTTGAATGAAAATTAGGTGCAATTACCAATTAATCCAGCGTCCATCCGGGTCAATACTAGCAAGACGAACCCAACCATTTTGAACTTTTTCTTTAAATGCAGAATCAATACTTAATAGCCGTTTTATATTTTCTGTCGGTGCTTGAATCACAATAAGCAAACGAAGAGGAGCATGATATGCCTCATGATCGGATTGCATGACAGATTGCCAAGGTAGCCCGGCTAACAGATCACTTGCATTTCCCTGCATTACCCCAAGACCTGCTGTAACGGTTTGTGTTGCTTTATTTCCACTCCCATAATAATGAGGTGCTACCGTTGAAGCGTAATATTGTAGATTAATCCATTGGCTCACCGTTCCTGGTCCGGCAATGATGTTAGCTAGGAGGTCACCACTTTCACCTTGTTTCCAATCATAGTTATGAAGGAAGGCTCTCCCTTCCAAGTCACAATGCTCGGTTAGTTCACGTTGGCCAATAATAAAAGAGGCATTACGAGCTAATCCCCATTCAGGACGGATCTCACTCCAATCTTCTGCAAATCGGTGTGCCTCAGCCTGTGGATTTTTTAGGTTCGATTGGACATTCGGTAATTGGCCTAGACGCTCTTCATTTGCATTTCGGCTAACGTTTGGCATAACAGCTTCGATCCGATCAAATGCTTCTTGAGCTGCTTCTGTAAGTTCAGGAACATAAACCCACTCTAATTCATCCACCGTTGTGTTATGCTCAGCGGCTGCGAAAACAGTATCCTCTGGGATTTCAATTCCTTCAGAAGAAAGCCCTTGTCTTACTTCTGGCAGGTTACATAAAGTAGCTAAAACTCTTGCATTGAATCCACCAGCTGCTCCACCACAGGCACCACATTCAAGAGAGGCTGCATAAGGATTGTTAATACTTTGACTCCCATGTCCGCATATGACGACTAATGGGGCGAATTTGTTTAATCCCATCAATTTCAATGCTTGGTGCGCATAATTGACTTTTTCTTGTTCAGAAAAACCAACCGGTAACTCCCCGTCTGTATGGTGCACATCATGTAGCGTTAGTTTTGTATCCGGTTTGTGCAACCACGTCTTACGAAGGTTACGAATGAAACGATCTGCCTTTCTTGGCACAAAGCTACGTGCTACCATTTGCAAACTAAGCCAAGGTCCGCTCAGCTCAGGTAAAAGTAAGCTCGCTAGTACATTCTGTTTCATCTTTTTAAATGTATAGCTTATCGAATGAACCGTCTGCTTCCGTTGTTGGTAGGATGTTAATTCCGTTTCATCGGCGAATTCCTTTATTTTGTGCTGTGGCTTTAAGATGACCGGTAAGGAAGCATGACTGTGATTACTTCCTAGTTCACTAGTTGCAATCGGTACTCCAAAGAAACCAGCAATCCCGATCGTTTCAAACGGTCCTTCTTGTTCAAGTTGACGACGAAAAGGCTCTGATCGTACATCAATACAAAATGCTAATTGAGCTAATGCCGATTTTTCACTGTTAGTCTCCTGTTGTTTAGAAATAAGTTGCTGCCTTAATTGATAGGCATGTGTTTGTTCCCAAGCTTCTAACCAAATTTTCCTACGTGTCATCTCATCAAAGCTGTAGGCAAATGATAAATAATTGTTTTGTTCAGCAGCCGACATTTGGTCCCATTCCTCCATGGTAAGCTCTCCCCAGTGGATCCAAGCTGCTAAAAGAGGAGTGATCGAAACTTTTTTCTCTGATAACTGATGTGGCAATGGAAGGGAAGGCTTTAGGAGCGCCCACTCCATCGAAATTCGAACTGCTAAATATTCTGTTAAGAGTGTATCTGCACCGTTCGATTGTTGGGAATGCCAAAGCATCATTCCTGCCCACCCAGGTAAAGAAAGCAGATGACCTTCCAGATAAGCCTGGATTTGTGACCCTGAAATATTTAGTGCAGATAATGCTTGTTTTAAACCGTTGTGTGCATCTTGTGGCCAATCTTTTAGTCGTTGGCGCTGCTTTTTACTAAGTGATGGATCATATGGAATAAGACGCTGCCATGCACGATAAAAACCTTCGTCACGGTTTGGCATCGACCAACCTGCCTGGGAGTCATCAAGAAATAATTTACACCACTTGATAACATGATAATCAAGAATTGCACTCAATCTTTCACCATCTTCATTCTCTACATGCGAACTTAATGGCATGGAAAATTTCTCGATTCGATCCGGATAAAGCCCACTAATTTCCTTTCCTACTTTTTCCAATTCATCTGATGCTAACAGGTCGGAAGGTAGTGGCTCTAGTGTTAGGGCAGCACGACAAAATCGCTCCGCAACATCCCGTGGGATATGAAACGAATGGGTATCAAGCCAACGTTCTAGCCCTTTTTTCACAAAGTCTTCATCAATCTCCCCTTTCTTCTTTGCCGAAAGGATCATGGAAGTACTTGGGTATAGATCCACATCATTCGTATGTTTTAACCTTTTGGCAACTTGATCAAAAGGTTGGTTTTCAAGTCCCATCCACGGATGACGTGCTGCAAACGTAGAAATAGGCCAAAGAGGTGCAATCACCCGGCTAGCAGATTCAACGAACACGTTTATATCACTTTCTTGAAAATCATGATTGAGATCTTTGTTTTTCACATTTTCTTTTGTTAATACAGATGTTAGGCCCATTGATGAATTACCTCCTTATGATCAAAATTGTTTCAGGTAGTTTGGATGACTTTCTACTGACTTTGTTTTTGCTTCCCCTAACCGGACTAACCAAAGATAGAAAACAGCGAAGGAAGCAGAAGAAGAAGAACGATTATGCGCAACCCACCTACCGATCGCACTACCAAATACTAAGAGACATATGACAATAATGACAACGGACATCGGAGGTTGAACACTATGATATGCAGTTGTATACAACCACTCATAGAAAAGGTTATGAATGATAACATAAACGGCTGCCACTCCTCCTATAAAGGATAAGCCAATCATTCGATTCATCTTCCCCTCTCCAAAAGCTACGAGCTGTGTCCAAGCAACGGACAAGGACCATCCTAAGATTAGCGCACTAATCCACTGATACCCATCTCCAGGAGCCATGAACAAATAAGTCCCACCTACAAGGATACCTAAAGCCCGACCAGCTAGGATGCCTAAATAGGATGATTTCTCCTTAACGCGAGGCAATGCTTCGTAACGACGTACTGCCGAACCAGCTTGCAGGAACAGGGTAGCCTTGAACAAACCATGTAGTAGAAGGTGAATAATGGCTGGTATATATGCACCTAATGCACACTGAATGAGCATAAATCCCATTTGTCCAATCGTGGAACCTACTAACTGACGTTTATAGTCAACCTGGACTAAACTAATTCCAGAGCCTATTAATACAGAAATACTTGCCAGAATTAGTAACACAATCGAAGCTAGACCACCATCAAAAAGGGGCGAAAGTCTAGTTAGCATAATCCCACCTGCATTTACTAACCCTGCGTGCATAATCGCAGAAACAGGTGTCGGAGCAACAACAGATTCAATTAACCACCTTTGGAAAGGCCACTGTGCTGCTGGAATGATTACCGCTAGTACAATCAATAAATTAATCCCTGTTCTCTCCCATGCTTCAAATTGGGCTAGATTTTCATTTGTTAGAGCGAACGATAACTGCCATTGACCTGTGATTTGATTAAGCCAAATCATCGCAAATAATAATGAAAACCAACTCAAGGCAAATAGGATCCCGGTAATCTTAGCTGCATGACTCGCTACTTTCCATCCACTGTTTAATCTGATCAGCATGGTTAAACCGACTAGCGTTGCTCCCCAAGTGATCACCATCAAGCGAAGGTCACCACTTAACCATACAATCGAAGCAGCACCTGTAATGAATGTGAATAGCGCGAAATACTTACGATAAGCGCGATCCCCCATCAAGTAACGAACAGAAAATCGTTGAATGATTAAACCGATTAAAAGGACAAAGAAAGCCATTAGCCAAGCTAAGGTATCTAGGTACCAAGGACCAACCACTTCATTCACACTCGTATTAACGAGAGCAACTAGAGAAACCAACGGCGGTAACGCAGCGATCGCAATATGAATGCGAACATAACTCAATGGTACCCGCGGAGATAAAAACAAGAGACCACTTAACGCAGCAGTTATAAGTGCAATAAAAAATAAAGTAATCATTGGTGATGATAATAGTGAAACGAACATAGTTATTCTCCCTTCTGGAGCGTTTTAAAAGTATCTTTTAAGCCAAGTATTCTGGTCGATTTAACAAGATTTTTTTCTAATAAAAAAACCGACAACTTCAAGGTTCAATGATTATATAAAAATCACTGAACCCTGAAAATTGCCGGTTTCATTTCAACTAACTTTAACGAAGTTTTTTGAAAAGCTACCTTTTTTAGGTCATAGAATATATGTCTATTATTCACTTCTAAGTAAAAAGCCAGCAGCTCTCATTCTATACACTAGAATATAAAGTTTACCGATGGATTTTCCTTCTTATATGGTTCATGCTTTTTCATTCAGTCAATATTAGGAAAATATTAACAGAATGCTAAAGCCCATATCGGTTAGAAGTTAACATAAACAATTGTCAGTTATTAAGTTACTATATAAGATATAACTAATTTAGGAAATTGTCAAGATGTGGGTAATGGAGAATGGAGTTGGTCACCTCATGCGGATAAATCTGCAGTCCTTGAGTGCATTCGTCTATACAGCTACTCAGAAAATTTTACATAAAATTCAAACAATTAATTTTTAATGCACGCCCCCCATTAGTTGGACAGCTAGAAATTTTAAAAACAGTAAGCATAGAAGTGAACCTCCTATACTTGCTGTTAGTTATTTGATTGAATTGTTAATTCCTCATTATTTTAACATTTCCTTCAATTATTGAAACAATCTAATCCAATGATACCAAGCAATGAGCTAATTAGATCCATTAACCATTATGTTCTTATTCAACAAAAAAACTTTCTCCAATTTCTTAAGAATAGCTTCATATGTAATACTCTCTCTATCAAGATCGTGATTATGTAATGCACCTATATGTCGTTTCCATTCAGAACTATGTACAAAAATAATTTTAAAGGTTCGCGCAACAGAAGGCTTTAACAATCCAGTCTCCTTCCATTATTCAATAACAACATTAAATTTATTTCTTGGTTGCTGACTAGTTAATGATAGTAACTGAAAAATCATATAACCAGTGTTTACGCCGACTGATGCTAATAAATATTTTCGCTATTATCTAACCTATCCATGAGTTTGTCTAATTTTTTTGAAATTCTTATAAGTAATACGATGATATGAATGAAAAAACCAATTACAATTCCAACTATTGGTGCGAAAATTCCAGCAAAAAAAATTGCGATTATGGTTGGTAATATGTATCCAAGAGCTATCATACTATTTTCCTCCTTTAAATTCATGAAAACTTAAACACTCTAATGCAAATATCTACAAAAGAAGCATTACCGTTCTTGCGGTAATGCATTCTTTACTTTAAGTTAAAAAAATCACAAGAAATTTCTTTGTTTATTGTATAGAATTTCATCCAGAGAATTATATGCAATATAAGAAACATCACTTAATTCTCTCTCTACAACCGTATAATAAATTCTTGTTCCTTTATTAGTTGTAAATCTATTTAGTGTTCTTTCATTATTCACTTCACTTGATTTATAAGCTATGTCATCTATTTCTTCATCCATCACAATTCCCATTAAACAATAATAAAGGACATCACCGTCAACAATTATAGGAACTTCCGAAGTACTAAAGCCTTCCACATTATCATTAACTGAAAATAACCGCCCCGAACTGTCATCTAATCTCCATCCAAATATACCTTTATAAGCAAAATTAAAGCTAATTTCTCCCTTTTTCTCCTCCATAAAAACCATGGCTGTTTTGCTGTCCAGCATTTCAGTTAGAAAAATATTATCCCACCCATTTTTTTCAACTGTCTCCTCAATAGAAGAAGAAAATATTCCAGTCCAATTTATGATAAATAAGATAAATAGTATAAATATAAATAGCTTTACTCTTCGCATATGACTCCCCTTATGTATATTAACTTGCTATGTAGTATTGTACTTTTATCAAAAATAACGATCCTTTGTTAGATTAACGCCTTTGTTTGTTGAACAAGCAATTTTATTAAAAAGTTGCTTATTTCACCTCTGACTCAATGGTTGTAAATATCCTTGAATAAACATCTTTTATATTGGTTTCATTTTCAGTATCATTGTATAATCCATAGCCCCAATAATTAAAAGTATCTTTTTCTTCACTTATAATACCTGTTGCATATGTTTGGTCTTCCATATTAGGGGCTTCTTCATAGGTCATATCATCATATATAAATGGGATATATGATTTCTTTGATTCAATGAAGAAGACAGGTATTTTCAATTCCTTATACTCTTGTGCAAATTTGTTTTCCCCAGCTTGATCCAGATAGTGTTTCATAATGAAAACAGCATCGTACTCATTAGAAACCTTTGCAACATTTGATTCTAACTCGGTTAACGTTATGCTCTTAAAATTCACATTCTCCTCACGTACTTCAGGTATTTTACCTATTACACCAATAATCAAATCACTCCCTTCGTAAATAGGGGAGTCAACCTCATCTTCTGCTTTGCACCCCACTAATAGTGAGAATAAAATTAAGAATCCTGTAAAAAAATATTTACTATTCATTGAAAAACCCCTTTTATTCAAGTCCTAATTTATATAGCTAACTTCATCTACATAACTGCTTCAGCTGAATCCTTCTTGAGAATTAGAACCCGTTTATAGAAAATGTTTAATGATTTGAGGCAAAACCGAATTTAATTCCTTTTATTAACCAAACAATTGCTGAAACAACTAACGGCAATACGATACTCCATGAACTTAAAGAAACAGAAGAATGATATAATCCCGAAAAAACAATATCCGTAATCATTGTTAATACGAGTGTCACTAATGGCGCTAACCACCACTTGTTTGTTTTTAAATATACTATAAGTGCAGGTACAATCGTGATGATAGGGACTATGATTAACTGCCATATAAAACCGTCAATTACAAAGTCGCCCATGTAAAACCCCTCCTTCAAAATATGTATCCCGTTTGTCTAAGAGTAGTGTTATGATTTTACTTGTTTTTAATTTCTTCTAATAAAGAAATTACCTTTTCATTTTGCTCTATTATCGTATCGTTTTGTTTTCTAAGTCTCGTAAAGTCGAATAAAAATACTATTAAAATTACTGCGATAAAAATAAGCATTCCGTTCACCTCGTATACTTTTTTGCACTTAATATTGTCTCAAAAATAATACTTAATTAACTTTTTCTCCCTTTAACAAAATAAATGCTGTATCTCTTATTCCAGATATGCATTCCGTTTGTTTAATAAGGTTTTATTATTGTCCAACCTTTACTGGTCCAGTTTCAATTAACCATTTATCAATGGCTTTAACTGAGAAATAGAACTCATTCCCAATCTTTATATATGGAATGAGGCTTTTTGTTACATCTTCACTAATAAGTAATTGAGTTTCCTCATCTGTAATTCCAAGATAGTCTCCTAATTCCGATTGCGTTAATAATGGTTCTTTTTTTGTCGTTTCCGTATAATTTTTTTCATTAACCATTTGCTCTCCATTATTATGTAATCCACTTGAAATTAACCAGCTGCCAATGACAATAGCAATCGCTAATGAGAAAATTGACATAGCAATTAAATTATTTTTCATTTTGAAATCCCCTTCAAATTCTGTACGATAAGTTCCGCACTCATGACTAATTGTTGAAGTAGCAATTGCCTTGTTCCGCTATCGGCCCAGTTACTTGATAGTTTAAAAAATTTGTTTCTCTTCCATTTTTATTCTTCTTTGTTTTATTCCTTCAGTTTCCTCTCGTGTTGAAAGAAATTCCTCAACCTCTTCTATATCTGAAGATTTGAAAACGAACTGCTCCGAATCAAAAACAACAAATACAGGAAATTCATCAAAATCTAAAGTTTTAACATAATCATCATTTTCCCCAGGATATGACCAAAGATATGAACCGTAATAGAGTGTACTCAAACTCTTATCACTTAATAATTCATTGAAGTCCACATCATAGTAGTCTTGAACTTCTTGAAATCCCCCAAATTTTTTATCTTCTCCAGCAACAGCGTATAACATATAGAAATCAGCGTGCGGAGAGATGACATCATTCAAATTTTCTTTCTCTGACATGTTATTGCAACCCATCATCACAAAAACTAATAACAAACCTATTAAAAATTGTCTCAATTCCAAAATCCCTTCTCCTACATTTAGCTCCGCAATCTAACAGCTGTTAACGGAATAAGTTTATAGCTTTTATTAACTTGTTTTCTAAAAGTAGTAGGCCAATAGCTTATTGACTTTTATCTATTCTTAATAGCACTTATTTCTTTTTCTAAACTTTCAACTCTGCTTTTCAAATCCTGTTTAGTTTCCTTTCTAGAACGGACATATTTTGTAAATAATACGATTCCAACTACTGCCGCAATTAAAATTACAATATTGGCTAGAAGAACTAATACAGGTAAAATCTGTTCAAATGTCACTAATGAGTCCCCCTTATTTAAATCCTTTAAAATAATACAAAAAAGATTCAGTTTTGCATTCGTCACTTATTTATTAACCTGCCTCTTCACTTTAAGTACAGTTACTCAGAATCAATCTTATCATAAAATTCCAACAATTTATTTAAAAAGAGAGGTTCGTCTCTAATAACTTAACGTTCCCCTTGTTGTGGTAATGTAATGCTCCTTTTACTTTAGGTACACTACCTCACAGACATCAGTGCTTAAAAAATAACATCATAGCATTTATCCCGAGCCATGATGTTAATCTTTAAAAGCATTACTAATTTTGGATTAATTCTAATTTTCCTTAATCAATGATAAACTGTTCATTCATTAATATATCTAGTCCTATTAGTCCAATGATTCCCCAATCATCTAAATTTCCAAAGTCTAACTTCATATCTGAGATTTCATAATTGCCTAGCTTGATAAACTCAACTGGTTTACGAAAAGAATAATCCTCATCGCCAATTCCTTAAGAGCTTACAAGAGGATCTCCATTTTCAAAGTATATGCCTATCTCATCAACAATATCAGATGAAATAACCAAATAACATCTGTAATGATATTTAGATTAATTTGTAGTTACTATTTTATATAAATTTCAACATTGTCCTTATATTTAATTAAAAGGTTATCGTACAGCTCATTTAGTTTATTTTGATACTCCGCGTCGTCTAATTGATTTGGTGTTCCTAATTCATTTTCTATATATTTTTTAGTGTATTCTCGTCTTTTTGTTGTTTTTTCAATATAAAATTCGGCATAGTCTTCTGGAGACATATCAAGTTTGTCTGCTTGTTTTTTATAAAAATTGAGTATTGGGTTTTCTTTTCCTTTTGGAGGTTCAGCGGGAAAGATGTATCCCTCTAAGGCTTCATCTACCTTGTCTGAAATGTCAATCTGCCTTTTCATTGCTTCTTGAACCATAATTTCTTCTTTAACATAATTTCGTACGATTAGTTTTAAATTTCCATCTTCTATACTATGTAGTGACTTAATTTCACCTACAGTAATTTCCTTGTTATTCACAATTGCAGCAGATTCATCGTTACTGTATTTGTCTTGATTACATCCAGCTAAAAACAGAATAGCTACTATGAAAATTAAGAATAATAACTTCTTGATATTCCCACCACCAATCATAAAAATACTTTCTACTTTTCAACAATCCAGTCCATTACTTCAACAAGAAAAGGCGAATACCCTTGTTCAGCATTCGCCACCTAAGTATAAAAAAGATTATCTTGATTGTTGAAGATCATTTTATTTTTCACTTTAAATCAACGGTCAGTCAGAATAAATACATTTTTTAAAATTGCTTTATTTTTTGTTAGTAAGCCAAGACTGTTATAAGAGCCTATTTTTCATAGGACAAAAAACATTCACTAAACCCATTGAATATTAAGTATAGAGACTATATTTTATTGGAGGAGATTAAATGTATCATCAACAATATTATCAGCCGATGCAACAATATAATACACTCGCATGGCATGAAACATTAGAGCTACACGAATTAGTAGCATTTTCGTCAATAGGCTTGATGAAACTAAAAAATGCTTTGGTTGAGATTCAATGTCCAACTCTAAAATCTATATATATACAAACTATTAAAGAATTAGAGATGAATATAAAAGAGTTATTACAATTTTATCCTTCAACTCCTCGTAATGAGGATGATACTAGAGAAATGGATAAAGCTTTTTATGCTGGAGATCTTTTAGCATTCTCTAAAACTGCTGTAAGAAATTACGCTGTTGCCATTACAGAAACTGCAACACCTGAATTAAGAAACGTATTAGCGAAACAAATACAACTAGCAATTAATTGCCATGCAAGAATCTTTAATTATATGTATGAGAGAAGTTATTACCCTTCATATAATTTACCTAAACTTTTAAATAATGATGTTAACCTCGCCCAAAAAGCTTTATCTATGTAATTTTAGTTTTTTTCAACCGAGGTTAAGTATTCATTATCTATGCAGTATCAAAAGAGAGTGGAACGGTACATCCTCACCCCACTCTCTTTTATACGATACCGATTTTTTTCACTTACATGCTATTTTCCAGGACTGTTTCTCAACTAATTTTATCATACAATTCTAACAATTTAATTAGAAAGAGAGGAACGTCACCAATAATTTGACGTTCCTCTTGTTGTGGTAATGCACCCGTTTATGAAATAAGCTAAAGGCTATTTTTTATATCTTTTTACAAATTGTATAAACCAATATAATGCTACCCAAGGCAGTATATAACGAGTTACCCATTCAAAAAAATTGATAATAATAGCGATACCATCATAATTTAATAAATTTAGAACAATAAAAATTAAAACTAATCCAATTGTACCGTACAATGAATATTTCATAAAAACCCCTTCCCACTTCAATGTCTACTTCTTCCAAAATCCTACTCATTACTTCAACAAGAACAGGCGAATATCCTTATTATACAATCGCAATCCGTTAGCGAAAGAGTCATCTCAAAATACTTTTTTAAACTTTATTTCAATGTACATCTATTACCTTTCCATTTTCATCAATCAATTCATACTCGATATTAGCAGCATTTGAATAACTATCCCCGATTGGAATGAGAAATACGTCTCCTTCCAATGACGCATTATAATTTTTAACGCTATTATTATTTGTTAGTTTCACGATTACCTCTTTTATGTTTTCAGGGCTATTGACCTTTCCATTCAAATACTTATCTCCTGTATCAACATGAGTAAATTCCTGTACTCTAACTGGAGGTTCTGCTTTTCCTAAAGCCATTGAAACTTCTCCATTTCCTTCTTCTCGCTTATATTTATCATTTTTGATTTCATACGGAATTATAAGAACTCTGTCAGCTTGTTCATTGTCATCATGTTTACTTAGTGATACGGCAATTTCCTCTTTAGGTCTGTCTATTAAAATCTCATGTGTCCAATCACTTTCCACGGCATTTAAGGCTGCTTCTAACGATGAATAATATTCTTTAGATTCTTGTGATTCACACGCTGATAACACTAATAAGATAATTATAAAGAGTATCATTACGGATAATAGTTGGTTACTTTTCACTGTATCACTCCTTTTCAATAAGACTAAGGTAATAATGGCTTATCGCGTGCGCTATCCTGCTCCTTTACTTAATGCGGGCAATGCCAAAAAATAACATCACAGTCCTTGGTAAGACCTTACTATTTCTGATGTTGCTATCAATCATTAAAAATTAAGTTAATTTCTCTTTCAAACTCATATATCCCCTCTTGCATTTGTTCAATCACACGGATCCAATCTTTGTTGTGGATCGTGCCTTCACGGTATGTATCAAAATATTCATCCTTCGTTGGGGGTGTTTGTTCACCTTTAACTACTCCATATTGTGTATCGACCATATTAGATTTAGGAATGTGTATACCTTTTATGTTTTCTGCCAATGCATCAACCCAAACGTCATTAACTTTTTTCATCATAGTAAACTGTTCTAGCTTTTCATCTGTCAGCTCAATCACTTCCACTTCTTCATCCTCTGGTGTCATTCGTCTGATAAAATAATGAAAGTCACTCGCTAAATACACTGGATAAGGGTGAATATTATAATCAGATGTGTCTATTTTATTAAACGAACGTGCCATGTCTACCATCTTACCACCGTGTTTTCTCATTTGTTCATACTTATCTTTCATGTTTTCTAATTGTGTCATTGTTATTTCTTCTTCTGCTATAACTTCATCTAACATATAACCATTAATGATGGTTGATGAAGAAAATTTCGACATATGATTCAACAATTCCAACGAAAGATAATCTTCATAATTTTTATTTTCCAAATACTGTATCGTAGAAAAAATAACGATCACTACTACTGCGATAAGCATACCAATTGTTTTTTTATGTTTCATTTAACCACCTTCCCACTGAGAAAAGTATTGAAAAACCAGTATTTGATAAAGGGAATTACAGCTACTCAGAATGAGCTTATCATAAAATTCCAACAATTGAGTTAAAAAGAGAGGAACGCCTCCAATAATTTGATGTTCCTCTTGTTGTGGTAATTCAGCCGTTAATTTAAGTTAAGTTCTTCACAAGTTCAAACATATTAAAATAGAAACCTACTATAAGCTACTATTAGAATTACTTCCAGAAGTTTTATTTTATTATTACTTGCATGTTCTCAAAATCTATAATTAAGTTAGACTTCGTCATAAAATCGACTCCTAGAATACCATTAAATCCATATGTTTCTTTTGTGATGCTTAGCTGTAGTTAAAATGAATCCATTCTATAGTGCATCTATTTCTAAATCATATACAGTTTGTTCTTAGCAAAGTTCACTTTCGCCACCAACACCGTACATTCTTTTAGGTCTACCATTTTTACGGTCTATGGTAAGTCCCACTCCTTCCACTTCATCAGTATCAAAAATGGTTGTTGAGCCCCCTGTATCCAAAAGAACATTTTCCAAAAATATTGTATTACCTTTATATACAAGAGAAACAGAGACTATTGGCAAACCTTCCTGCATACTAATTTTCATTGGAGTCGTCTCCTAACCCCTATAAATTTTTGTTCCTCAACTTCAAGTGTTTCAATGTCAGTATGGAAAATATAATATTCACGTGAGGGTTCGGCTAGATGTAGCTTTTTGTATTCTTTCCATGCAGTTGTTGAATCGGGGAAGTTTGAAATAACTGATAGTTCGTCAGGATATCGAATGGAATTGTCTGAGTATGCAGAGATGGCTTCTACTAGGACCCACTGCTCTGGAAATTGTTTACGAACCTGTTCCCATTTCATTTTTATGGCACCTCCATTGATTCTTTATAGCAAGTATATCACCTTTTATTTAATAGAGATAATCTCTTGGTCTGAAACACTTCCATTACTTTATATATAATTCCTACCACTCTTATTGAATGTTAGTATTTATGTATCCTAAATTATCAGATATACTTTTAAATACATCTATCAATTCTTTAATTTGTTAGCCGATCAATACCAAACTTACAGCAATTACTAATAAAATTATAACTTTTGAATAATTCCTTGCTTCCCATGTTAATCCTCTTATTTATAATTGGGTTTATTCCGTTCTACTGCCACTTTAACACAATAAGGGCTTTATCCCTTGTACCAGATAAGCATCCCAATAGTTTAAGTACACTTTTTCACAAAGCCTATTTTAATTTAATGTCTTCTTTGTAAATTCTTCATTGCTAAAGTTTTCTAATATATTCTCTGTTCTAGTTGCCTTTCTGACCTTTCCGTCCTCAAAATATTCAACAATTACTTTTCTTCGGTCTTCAAATAAGTAGTCAATTGTTATTCCCTTAATACCACCAAATTCAGTTTCTGTTATTTGTAGTATCTTACTGTTTTCAGGAACAAACTTTTCAAAAGGTTTTATGTCATATGTTTTTACATTTGCACTAATTACTTTATTTGGTCTAAGTTTATCCGCTAAACTAAACACATCTTTATACATGCTTTTTTCATTACTAATATCGACAAGTTCCTTTTCATCTTCTGTTAATTCTTCATTCTGATTGGTTGTGGCATTAGTACAACCAAATAATATTAAGATAAGAAGAAATATAATACTTACCAATATATTTTTTCTCACTATACCATCCTTTCATTATTTTTGCTTAGGGAAATAATTTCTTTCTAGTCCTTGTTGTAGCATTCTGCCATTTAGCTCAAGAGCGATTGCTTTATTGCTATCGCTTCCGTTAGCATAATAAACATTTTCTTATTTTAGACTTATTGTTTCTCCAATTAAAATTTGTTTTACAATGGGAAATTCCCCAGATAATATTCCTTCTATCGTTTCCTCTGTCATTTCAGCACCATCTTTACTAACTGCAATAACTGCTACTGCAGATGTATTACTATTAGCTGGTAATTTTCCTATTACATTTTTACTAATAAGTGCGTCTTGTATATATGAAGGAAAAACGAATGTGTAATAGTAATCTTCATCCGAATAATTGCTAATTTCGTAATCTAGTTCCAGTTGAAATTCTTTTTCCGATTCAGTTACTTTACTTTCAGATTTTGTTACCTCATAGGCTTTATCTTCACTGCAAGCAGTTAGTACAATACAAATTAAAAGAATTAGTGAAAATAAAATATTCCTCTTTGCAAGTTACTCCCCTCCACAAATCTTTTATGAAACTTTTATATTTCAAAAAAACAGATATTTTCTAGTAATGCACCCTATAGCGGAAGATGCAATGCCTAATATTGAACTTTAACAATAGCTCTTTTTGTATAGTTTCATTTATTTTAATTTGTACGTTCAATGGTATCTAAATAATGATTATCTATAACCGCCATTTGGGTTGTTTTATTTGATACAACAAATTCCAAATGCACTAATTGTTTCTGTTTCACCTTTTTTAGTATTGGGTGTAAAGAAATGTACTTAAAAAATAATAGCTAGTAAACACAAAACAAATAAAATTATTGCTAAAATAAACTGCATAACAGCACGTTGTATATCTTCCTCTTGTTCAGCCTTCTTAATTTTTTTAATGTATTTTTTGAACTGTGAAAAAAATGTAATTAATAAGAAAATTAAGAAAAATATTTCGAAATTAGTCAATTAATTCACACTCTCCATTCAATATCGCTACTAGTTAATTCGGATTTCCAATTATTGTTGAACTGACCTCGTGTTAGCTGTTGATCGCCTTGTTCAACTCTTTGCATCCGTTACTTTAAGTATGTTAGTTCCCATACAATGAAAATTAAAGTTCTAAATTTTGAATTGTTCTGTTCAAATTTTCAGGGTCTTTATAATAACCTTCGTGAATTTTTCCAATTTGTTCAAACCTTTGATGTAATTCAGATATTTTACTAATGTTTTGAGGGGAATTTATATCCATCTCTATAAGTTCTTCTACATCTACGCTATCAATATATTCTTTGAGTTCTGTGAAATCAACACGACTATCCTCATACTTAAATGCCAAGTAATTCACCCACGTCTTAGCACCTCTGATATAAGTGGACGCGCGATGCACCTCATCCAAAAATACCTCTTTATTGTCTTGATTATCTAAGGCATCTTCTAAATATTCTGAAGTACCTCGGGAGTGTTGAAAGAAATAATACCCAGCTTCCACAATACTTCTACCTTCCTTTTGAATATCTCTAATCTCATCGTCAACAAACACACCAGCAAAGACAACAGTAATTAGTATAAAAAATTTTATGACCCTACTTTTCTTCCACATAAGTAACTCCACCTTTGGATTAGACCGATGATTTTATAATAACAATCTACTCTACCAATTTTATTTTCACCACAGTTCTACTCTTTTTTGATATAACCTGCTCCGATGGCAAAATAAGCGTTCATCTTTGTTCCCAAAACGCTACCTTTAGTTCAATATCAGCTAATCTATATCCTTTTTTAACTTGATTTCCCTGTATATAGAAATCGCAAAATAACAAGAAAGTAAAGCAAAGGTTACATACTTTGAAGAGTTATAATAGGCTAAATCATAGCCATTGAAATAACAATAAGCGATAAAGCTAACATGAAGTATTCCAACAATAAGAAATAACTTTTCGAAGAATTTTAATACTTTCATAGCAACCCCCTTTTTTGGATAAGCACCCTAGCTAATTTATTCTTTCATCAGATAGTCGATAAAACTCCCTGCAATCATTCCCATAAATACATTTAGTATTGGAAAAGGTTCAATTTGTTGTGAAAATATTACTCCGATAACTCCAAATATAATTGTGTTTTTAACTTTCGAAATTGGTGTAATAAAAGGAATTACTCTTAAACTTTCAAACATAAAAGGTGCAAAGTAAAGCGACACAATCGCAAGAATTAACAAAATAAACAACAAATCCATAAAATCCCCCTCCCTTAGACATCTTAGTTGTACAATATTACGACTATTCATTCTGCCATTTACTACAGTAAAAAGAGCACATCTCCTCTTTCCCGTTTGTTTAAGTGTAACCTTTTACATACATAGCGGAGTATCTCTTCAAGTGTTGACATCAACTTTTTATCAGTTTTATATACTACACCGCTTCTCTCACCTAATGGCGGTACCAAATAGGTAGCTTCTTTATCTTTTACAAACCGACCAAGACAAATCATCATTTGCAAAGTTGCGTCTTATTATGAGATGTAATAGTTTAATAATGAATCATATTCTATTTCATCCAAAAAACTTATTAAAATAAATTGAAATTAAAGACCAGTTAGGCAAGTATAATAAAAACGGCATTAGTAAATAAAAAATTGTATTGATATCAAATCTGAATTTCTTAGGTAATATAAATAAAACAATCAAAAAATACGCTGGGAAAATCATAAATGAAACAAGCCGACTATTCATTAAGAGGTCTTTAGGGTCTGTTCCCACCAAAACCATCACAAAGAGAAAACAATATTCTAATAATAGAAATAATCCAACAGACCACCAAAACCACTTTGGTTGCGCCCAATTTGTATCAGGCAAAAAACTCCCCCTCCTGATTATCTTCTGCTCACCTACCATAGTAATTCATGTCACATTATCTTCTTCAACTAATGCCACCGTTAGCATAATAAACAAAATAATATTTCATGAATTAAATTTCTTACTATTACTGGTGTTGTTTAAATTGTTTTAATGGAACTAAAACAATAGCTTCTACTTGACCAACAAAATCATCATCTCTTTTATATAACACAGAAAATGTAACTGCGTAAGTTGTCTGGTCCAAATCTAATATTTCATCATTTACTTTCTCTAACTTCCCATTTTTTAACAAATAAAAATCAATAGGATAACTAAAATCATTCCCTAGATTTTGAAATTCATCACTGTCTTCCCTACTTTTTTTATTAGTATTTAGAACTATCTTTTCTCCCTTATCATATATATCATTAATTCTAACCCCATATTTATCTCCTTTAGGTAGAACGGCAAATACTGAATCCCAAGGCAACTGTTCAATAGTTACTAAAGCATCTAAGATGGTTCCATTTCGATCATCTTTTTCTGTTACCTTATCAATCTTAGAAACATTTAAATTGTTACCAGCACCCTTTCCTGCTTGGTATATATCGTAAATGCCCTTTTTATTTTTTATAGCCATTTCCCAAATGAAATTTTCAATCTTACTGTCAGACGATAAATAAAACCTCATTGTTCCTCCCCAATGTGTTACAAAATGTAATAGTTCGGGGTCCTCTATTTCTAAATTATTTAGTAGTGATTCACTCATCTTCTCACCAGAAAATTCTTGAACTCTTTCACTCATTTCAATTGTGATTGTGTCCTTGGCTTTCATAGTGACGCTAAAAATTACAGCTATTACTAACAATACACCTATTAAAGTAAAAACAAACTTTTTATTCATGTTCTCTCACCACCGTTAACAAACTTCTATCAATAACCAAATCGAAACAGAAAGCCTTCTTGAAGTATTGCCCCTGTTTGATTAAGTGTAATGATTAACACATATTAGCACCAGCATTTTAAAAGCACATCCACATTTGATTATGAATATAAGAGTTACCTGAGTCTATATTATAAACTTTCGTATTCAATAGGTTTCGGTTTATTTAATTTTCTAAGTCTAAAATTCTCAAATTGAACTTTTATGCTTAATAATAATTCACTAATTCCCAAAATAAAAATCACCCATATACCTGTTTCAACAATAAAATTTTGAACCCTATTTTGCATATTTATATTAGTCGCTACTATGAATGTAAATGTATAGAACATGCCGAAAGTAAATACCCTACTCCATTGTGATACATCATATATTAAAATTCCTTTACTAACCCCATAACTTTTTATACGACTAATTAACCTTATAGTTTCGATCAGTTCAACTGATAAAAATATAATTAATGTAAAAAACCAAATAAATATAATTATTTGGTGGTTTATACTGCTTGAAAATAAACATGCTAGCCCAGTAATCGAGGTAGCACCATGGATGATGCAATTTGTATTTTTCCAATCATCTTTGATCGAAAACGAATTAAAATTGCGTAAATAACGGTCCATAATCAAATAAGCTGCTATGACATAAAAGCAGATCCCCATTGTAATCATTGAAACATTAACCCATTTGGGTACTTCGTTATATACAGTATTCATTAGTAGAACGATTGATTGTGTGCTAACAGTCGTTAAAAATATAACACCATGAACCTCTTTTTTTAGGTTCTGCCTGCTTATATCACGTAGTGCAACAAAACAAACGCCAATATACATTAACCAAAATACAAAATTAATGAATAATAGGATTTGTGAAACAATAGCCAATTCCAAAAACTGTCGATGAACTAAAATACCACATATTGATGTTCCTGCTATCCATGTACCTATTCCAAACCTATTAATGGGGTTGTTAAGGTGAATTTCTGTAAACTTTCTTTTAGTACAAGAAATTAAGTAAGATGTGGCAAATGCCATCCATAAAGCTAAGTTGATTGTACATAGGGTCTTAGTGTATTCCTCAATATTATTTGACCCGAAATAGTTGCTAATTACCCCTTGTGTTATTATACCTAATGCCATTACAGTAGCCATAGAGGATGTTTTAATATACATTTTATTTACAATTACAAAACCTAGAACAAATGAGTAAGTTAAAAAAAATAAAGCAATATACAACAAATTAATCACCATCAATTGCATTAATAATTTAAAATTATAACATTCTTAGCAATGAAAGTTCGCTTTTAACACCTTGTAATAATATAAGTATTTTTTCTCTTTGTTCCTCTTCTTTTCTTAGGGATTTGTGATATAACGTTTATTGACCAACTAACTAGAAAGCACCCCAACAAAAAATGTCGGGGCGCTACAGAAAGCTAATGCAGTTTTTCAGGGTTTGGTGTGGACTTACTTTGATTGATTTCCTCAAATAGATTTGGGTTAAAATTGATTGAGGGTTGCTCAGGAGGAAAAGAGTATCCTAACTGGGACATAAGCTTTTTAAATTCACCAACAGTCAGTGGTTCAGCATCTGGTATCAACTCATAACCTAGCTGCCCATTAGGCTCTATAGTTGCTGTTTTTACATCCGAGATTTTTTTAACGCCGGATTGTCGTAATTGCATTTCCAACTTATCTACTGTCATACGTAGCTTTCTTAATGTATCAACTTGAAGTTGTCCATTTTGTATTACGATCTTTGATTTTCCTGTGATGAGTTTCTCAATAAAATTTATTTTCATTGTTAAATATTCCATTGCCATAAGAAACAAAATAAAAATACCGGAAGCGACAATAGTATTAAAAACATTTTGGTTAACGACTGGTTGTATAATGATTGACCCTACTGAAATCAAAACTACAGTGGTAGCTATTGTAAGTTGAGAAACTGACTTTCTTCCTACAAACCTCAATAATAAAAAGCCTACTGTGACCATTATTATTGCTTTCCAAATAATATTTACATCCATAATATACCTCCTAACATTCTAAAGTTATTATTACAAGTAACTACTGTTCTATTCAAAAGTCTTACCCCCTTTATCATTCAGCATATCCGATACCTATAGTAAAAGGAAACAAAACAGAGCATAGAAACTTATTTAAGTTTTACTAATACTAATATGAGTTCAAATTCAGTATTAAAGGCACCATAAAAGTAGTACATAATAATTTATAAAAAATAATGTGCTATCAAAGAGAGAATATATGATAGTAATTGTACAATCTCGGATAAGCCGACTTCACCTAGCTTCATACACATTCTGACTACTACCATTACGTGCATGTAGGAGGATTAGATAACTCGTTTCAGTCCAACATGACGGCTTTCATTCCGAGTTTTGATTAATCAGTTGTAATTGCTTTTTAGCAATTCTCCTATTTCGTGCCTTGGCAATTATAAGGAAACGTTTCGCACATTCTTTCACAAACATAACCCATAATCTTCATTTGTTACAGGAATGCTGCCCAGTTTGTTTAACTAGCACTAAGAATAATCCACCAGAAATCCGTTTTCTCTGTTTTTAAGTTGTAGACGATTTAGAATTCGAAATCCCCGTCCTTCATTAGCAGGACTTCAGTTCCACCTTCTTTAATGCCCACTACTTTCATATCATCGGTACCAAAGGTCACATTGACTAACAAAAGTGAAGTATTCAGACCCGCTGCCTTCAACTCTTCCTCAGATTGATCAATGCCATTTTGAATATTGGAGGGAGATGCATTTCCGATTCCAATATGACAGGCCGTATTTTCATCAAACAAGGTATTGTAAAAAAGAGTATCTGCCTGAGCAAGAGGAGATTTATTAGAGACTAAGGCAATTTCACCTAGATAATGTGAACCTTCGTCTGTTTCGATCAGATTTTGTAACACTTCTTGTCCCTTTGCGGCATAATAGTCGGTAATCTGTCCATCTTTAAAAATTAGATAAAATTCCTCGATGACACTTCCGCCATAGATAAGCGGTTTCGTACCTACCAATTTGCCAGTCACCTTATTTTTGTGGGGAGCAGTAAATATTTCTTCCGTAGGAATGTTCGGAAAGAAAGGTATTTCATTTTTATCTATGACACCACCACCGATATAAAGATGATTTTTAGGTAGACCAACTAATAAATCCGTTCCACGGCTATTGGTAAAATGCAAGGCGTCAAATTGGCGATCGTTTAAAAACGTTTTCCGGGACTCGAAGGATCGGTCATGATCTTTCCAGTCTTTGATAGGATTTGTTCCATCTACCCGCGCTCCACGTAAGATGGCTAGCCATAACGATTGCACGGCTTCTTCTTTACTTACGTGAGGAAATACTTTCGTGGCCCATGCGAAGGACGGAACAGTTAGAAGACACCAGCGTACCTCGTGGGACCTAATCTTTGCATAATAATCCTCCAACTTGGTGCGGGAGGCCTTTTGAAATCGGCTGATCCGTTCTGGGGAAACACCCTTAAAGACATCGAAGTTTTCAGAAATAATATGGATGTAAGCAGCACCTGCATCGTCCCACTCCTTAAAACGGGCAGCCTGCCAATCAGGAAAGTGATCGATGACACGATCTGCTGCATGTAAGTAAAATGCTTTGGTAGACTGTTCATCTGTCCAATCTATAAATACATTTGAAGCTCCTGCCTCGTAGGCTATCGTTTGAATTAGACGTGCAAACGTAGCATTTTGTATATCACTATGAATAATCAATAACTGATTTTTTTGCAGATTTATACCAGCTCGTACAGCAAGTTCTGCATACTTTTTTAACTGTGCTTCACTTATAAATTCATATATTCCTTTAATCATTTAATATCTCCCTAGTGTTGTTCTTGTATAATTTTTACTACAGAACCCTGACCTGCTTAAACTAACCTGCACCGTTTCTTGAATAAAAACAAAACGACCAGACTCGTCACTAATCGTAAGTCATGTTATATATTCGCTTCCGTTAGCAAAAAATTTATTTGCTGGTGCTGGTTCTTGTGATTTTTTTCGGGATAAAATATGCTATTGAAGCAGAAAGAAAGGCAAAAAATAGTGTAAGGAAAAAATTACTATTACTACCTTTAATAATAACTTCTTGAGATAGGTTAGCACTCGCATTCCAAGCCTCTGTTATATCTGGTGTATAAAAAAATGTAAGAAGCATTCCAGATAGAGCCTGTAATAATGAAAATAATAATACAAAGCTGATGGCAAAGATAATATATTTTTTCAATATTGACCCCCCCTATTATTATAGCGTCTCTATTTTACTACGAACTTGTTAGATAGAAGTTTCACTATTCCAATAACCTGCCCAATTGTTAAAGAAAGAGCATTGCCGTTGTTGTGGTAATGCATCCAAGATAGTTTAAGTAACTTCTTTCACAAGACTGATAATTAATTGAAAGCTAATAAATCTAAATTCTCTTCTGTAATCATAATCTATTAATATCTCTAAGATTATTTATTTTTATCCCAATCATAGGGCTTCTTTGCCCAATTCCATAAAGTATTAATCAAAAATACAATGACTGAAATTCCAATATTATCTACCCACTGGACTTCTTCTGAAAATAAAATGTCGCTAATTGTGAATCCGACAAAAAATATCAATCCATATATCATGCTATCTCTGAACATATTATCCCCCAAAACAAGACATCAAAGATACAACGTACGCATCTGCATTATATAAACTATATTAAAACGGATTAGAATTACTCTTTAGGAAAGGGGTTATAACTTCTTTTTCAGCAATTTCTAACTTTTTCTTAATTTCGGTTGGACTATCGTAGAAATTAAAATTTAGTTCCTTTTGATAATTAGTAAGGGTATCTATAACCGTTTTTATATCTTCTGCATCGGAACTATGTAGTGTTTCATCGTTAATTTTTATTAATAGGTTATGTATATATACGTTTAAGTCAGTGTGAAACCTTTCCAAATCATTTGGAATAGATACATCATCAAACAACTTTATGTTAGCAAAATTTAAAGTTAATGCGGTTGTTAGATCGATTTCACTAAATTCATTTGTATCATTTAGCGAGGAATTTAACTCGATTTTTATACTTTCTTGATTTTTGACAAATTCTCTTAACAAGTTCTGTTCATTTTGGACAAGGGTTTCTTCTGCTTGATTAAACTTTACTACAAAAAACGTAGCAAATATTACTAATAATACATTGGCTATACAACTAGTAATCAATAACTTTTTGTACTTCAATTTTTCCCCTTCTTTTCTTTGAATTTTCTAATTACCAATTAAAATATAAAACGTCAAACCGACATAACGGCCCTTTACCAAAATAAGAGTGCCGTATCGACAACTCCCATTTGTTGAAGATTGAGTTTAAGAATTGGTAACAAGAACAACTAAGCTACCACCGATTTCAAATGGATTCTTTATATTTCCTTCAACCACATTCCCTTTGAAAACTATCTCCAAATCGATAGGTTCATAATCCTCTTTAAGATCATTAGGTATTGAAAACTCCTTTGTTTCATTTGATTTAATCTTAAATTCTTCCATATATTCGACTACTGTTTCTCTTTCACTATTACTGTTTAATATCTTGGATTTTTAAACTTTATTAAATCACTAACATTATATTCCTTATTAAAAATTTCTTCTTCCTCTTTAGTCAAATGAATTTCAAAATTAGAGTTAAAAGCGTTTCTAATCTCCTCTTCTTTTAAACCTTTGGAGTAAAAAAACAGTTTCCAATTATACCTGGCAAAGTTTTCGCTTTCATTATTTTGTTCATAACCATCTCCAGACCGAAACCTATCATGATCATCAATTGAATTCAAAGCTTTGTAGGATTGTCTAATCCGTGTGTTTCAACATCATTGTACTCTTCATCGCTTAATGGTGAAACAATTGCATCAACTTTGCTTTCTTGTTCTTGTCTACTATTACAAGCCGTTAAGAATAAAATTAAAACCGAAATGAAAAATAAAGCCAAAAATTTTTTCATTTACTATCCCTCCTCCTTCCTACAAAAGAAATTTGACATAAAAAACTAAAACTTATGCGACTATCCTGCTTCTATAACTGAAAAAGGGTGCAATTCCTACCACTCTTACTGAATGTTAGTATTTATGTATCCTAAATTATCAGAGATACTTTTTAATACTTCTATCAATTCTTTAATTTGATAGCCAATAAATACCAAACTTACAGCAATTACTAATAAAATTATAATTTTGAATAACTCCTTGCTCTCCATGATAATCCTCCTCGTATAATTGGGTTTAGTCCGTTCTACTGCCACTTTAAAACAATAAGACCTGTATCCCTTGTACCAGATAAGCCCCCTTGAAAGTTATCACTTTTTTACTAAGTCAATAAGGTAGTGAATTTGTGCAATTAAATATGAAAGGAGAAATACTAATACTGTGCCACCACCTAATATTATTTTTTCTAATACGTGTGCACCTTCAACATGAAACATGCTTTCACAAATAATATAAATAGCAAGACTCGCTGCCAAAGTACCAAAAAAAATACTAATATACTTCCCCATAAAAATATCCCCCCTTAGTACTTCCTTTAGCTGTTGCTCACCTTTTGTTGAAGATGTTTAATAATTTGAGGCAACACCGAATTTAATTCCTTTTATTAACCAAACAATTGCTGTAACAACTAACGGCAATACGATACTCCATGAACTTAAAGAAACAGAAGAATGATATAACCCCGAAAAAACAATATCCGTAATCATTGTTAATATGAGTGTCACTAATGGTGCTAACCACCACTTGTTTGTTTTAAAATATACTATAAGTGCAGGTACAATCGTGATGATAGGGACTATGATTAACTGCCATATAAACCCGTCAATTACAAAGTCGCCCATATAAACCCACCCCTTCAAAATATTAATTAACTTAATCCTAACAAATATATTTCATGAGCTTTTTTACTACATTTTGAACTGCTCCATACCTACAAAAGAAGTATTACCGTTGTTGTGGTAATGCCACCGTTACTTAAATATCGTCAAATTTAACTATTTTTATGAATTGCTTTAGGCAGGTTCGGAATTAATTCCATGCATTAAATATGAGTCTAATTAATTTCCCTATTATTTTGAATGGCAACAGTATTATCTCAGGTACAAGGTACAACACATCGTACACAAAGTCCTTGAACCCATATTTACCCTTCCCTTTGCGGTCTCTTCGCTTCATTTCCCATCATCCTATCATTAACTGAACTGGTGTTTGAATTTATTTTTTATACTTCTCGTTATACTCCTCGAAAACTTCAGTTGTAATCTTTTTATTGAACTCTTTCCGTTTTCCATAACATTCAACTCTATCCCTTTATCAGAGATGAATTTGATTGTTTTTTCATCATCTTGATATTTCGTTATTGGCAGCTCAACTTCCATTGCCTCGACTTCAGAATAAAAATGTAGACGCGTTATCAGAGGCTTCATCGTAGCCTTTTTGAACTTTTTCAGCTATCAATGGATACTTATTAGAGGATCTTAATTCCTCCGCCAACTTCATTTGTTGATACAAAATATCGTTTAATTCATCTTCATTTACGGTTTTTGTTTCCGTTGCGACTTCTTTGTTTTTCTCAAAAGAATTCGCCTTACTATGGACAATCATGTTCGGTATATTCACCAATGCAAAAATTAAAACAATCACCCCCACTATTATGCTAACAATCTTCTTCATAACTCACTCCAGCTAGTGCTAATTGTTTTTTTAATACTTCCAAATCATTAGCTTCATAGGCTTCTAAAGCTGAATCATATGAACTTAAACCACATCGTAACTTTGCAAGAGTTGTATAAACATATCTTGTTTTAGTTGGTCGCTTAGTAAAAATCCACCGTTTACTAAAAGAATAAATGTTGAAATAATAATTATTAATCAACGCAAATTTATTCCCCCATTTACAATAATTTTCACACTAGTCTAATCAACTAAAGCTCACCTTTAGTTTAAATTCTCCATAGCCATCTAAATAATTTCATAAAACTATCAATAATCCATTGATTTTTTTGAATAATTAAATAACTTACTATAATAGAGACAAAGAAAGAAACAGTCGGTAAATTAGTATATAAAATACCTGTTACCAATTGGTATAAAATAATTGATGTAATTAGAAGAGACATTATATAAGCTATACCTCTTTTCATATTGCACCCACTTCTACTAAATTTATATATATTGTGAATAAGCTCCCCGTTAGCTGAACTGTTCTTCTGGAGATTTCTGACAAGCATTCTTTGTCACATAAGTACCAGCAATAAAATCATGAATAGCACGTTTATCTTCCCTGATACCAACCATAAAAGCACTTATAATAATACCAATCCCTAACGTAAGAGCATAAACAATCGAAGCCACTCTCTCTCTTAATAGCATTGTTCTATATCCTACATTACCACCATCAATACCGACAATCCGATTTCTTACCACTCGCCTCCCTAAAGTGTATCCACACCAAATAATAGGTAATATAATGCCATACAAGAATCCTGATAAATCAATAAGACGATAATTATAAACATCTGTAAACAAATACAAGTCTCCGTATAGAGGTATTGAAATGAGAGCTATCGACACAGATATAATAATAATATCTAAAATTCGTGCAGTTACCCTATTCCAAAAACCAGCTGGATTATTAACTCTGATAAAAAACTCCCCCTCTAGAATTGCTTTGAATGTATTTTTTCAACAAACTGCCCTTTACTTCAACAAAGGAAAGCAAGTACCTTTGTTCAGTATTCGCACCCTTTACTTTAAAAGATAAATACTAAGGTGGATAAAACTAATGCAATAATTGCAAAAAGAAATCGAACAAATACATTTCTTATTTCTTCTTCTGCTTCTGCTTTCCTCATATCTCTTCTGTATTCAAACCAACTATAGATGGTAAAAATGAAAAGATAAATTATCAATAGAAGTTGTAATAGCAAAAATAAGCCTCCTTAACAATGATTTCACATAAAAACCCAAGAACCTTATTAAAGATTACTGCCCTTTACTTCAAGAAGTAGCATTACCACTCTTTCGGTAATCCCACTCGTTTGTTTAAAAATTACTTAATTTAGGGTTACAATTTTTCATAACCACAACAAAAACGCGGATACACCCAGAACGAAAATTGTAGTTATAAGTAATAATGTGAAATGTTCTTTTTTTTCGTTAACTAACATTTCAATAAGTTTGACAGCATTAGATAAACCTAAAGAAAGAAGCATACCAAAAAGTAATAAATTTGGAGAATCATTTAAAGTATTCGAACCTACTAACCCCGAAATAGATATAA
>NZ_SZNM01000013.1 GCF_005870085.1 Aquibacillus sediminis
GTTTACTATAACAATTATCGATATCAATGGAACTTAAAAAAGATGACCCCTATCCAATATAGGAATCATCTTCAAGTAGCTTAATCTCTTTTTTCATAGTGTCCTTGACACGGGTGCCAGTTTAAACTAAACAGGGCTCTTTTTTCATATTTCTATATTTAGTTACTTTTTTAGCTAGGTTCAATCAGACCATAGCGTCCATCTTTACGGCGATAGACAACGTTTGTATCACCAGAATTTGCATTAGTAAATACATAGAATGCGTGTCCAAGCATATCCATTTGCAGGATAGCTTCTTCAGAATCCATTGGTTTTAAATCAAAACGTTTGGTACGAACAATATCTATACCTTCGTCCTCTTCTTCCTCCTGAACCGCAACTGCTTCTTTTTCTAATTCGGCAAACACATGTTTAGGGGAACCTTTTTGACGGAATTTACGATTAACTTTTGTTTTATATTTTCGAATTTGTCGTTCTAATTTGTCTACTACAAGGTCAATGGCAGCATACAGGTCAATATGTTGTTCCTCTGCTCTAAGTAATAGATTAGTCATTGGAATCGTTACCTCTATTTGCTGTTCATCATTATAGACACTAATGTTGACGTTTACATCTGATGTTGGTGGAGTATCAAAGTATCGCTCAAGTTTTCCAACCTTTTTCTCAATGTATTCTTTGATTGCTCCTGTTACCTCTACATTTTCACCTCGGATGTTATATTTCATTAAAAGTGTCCTCCTTTCATCCTTATGTATTACATATTCTAGTATACCCTGTCTAATTCCTGCAAAAACTGAAAAAAATTAATATTTTTTGACGACAAATTATCGTCACATTTTAGCCACGGAATGTTCACACATCTAGCTTCTGACCCATTCGACAAATAATGCAAAAAAAAAGCCCCCAACCGCTAGACAGTAGAAGGGCTTGTAACAGGTTCTTGTTCATCATTCTTATAGCTGCGCAGTCCATATTCGCAGGCATTCATAGCCAAGTTGAAATTATTTTCATTTAAATGAAATAGTTTGGTAGCTTTAAAATCATTTCTTCCTTGATAGAGATGTACAGCTAGTTGTGCTAGCATGGAGATCTCCGGGGAAAACTTGATTTCATTAAACATCTGCTGGTACGAAAACTCTAGGGTGTATTCATTTAAATAATCCTTCATATTATTCTCTAATTCCTTGTTGCCCGCCATGAGATATAATACTAAATAATGTTGACTCATTGAGAATTTGGGAAACTGTCTACATAACTTTGTATAGTTTTTTTGATGCCTCTTATTTATAAACTCCATAAAATAACCCTTTCGTTTAGTTTAGATTGTACGGTTGTTTTTTGAAAGACTGTTGATAGTCGCAATAACTATAAACCCCGACGTAACTTTGTTATACTTCCTTCCGTTCTTAACAAAAATGAGTGCTGAATTTCCGCTTCAGAAATACACTACGCTTTCCGTGGGTGGCTGATGAGCCTCCTTGAAAATAAAGAACAATTTTCTGCGTGCGATGTAACGCTGCCGTAGCCTTCCTTGTCCTCGTTCGTCCCTCACTGCGGGGTCTCACCTAGGCCATTCCTCCCACAGGAGTCTCCGTGTATTTCTTCCGCTAATATCATGCTTGTTAAGTTTGAAAAAGAAATTCAATACATTGTATTTAAAGTTTATAACTATCTATAATCAGAACACCACGAACAGCGTAGGTAGAATACGGAGACCTATGGTGATCCACTTGATAAAGTGGGTTTCTTTACCAAGTTAGCTGAAGCCGTGCCCATGGAAAGCGGAGTATTCTACCGAAGCGGTGTACAGCACTTAACTAAAATCAGGACAGGGATAACTAACAAAAAAGTTACGTCGCAGTTTCTATCAAATCCACGACCACTGAAATCAAAAAATCTTACAATAAAGCCCAAAAACTAAACAGTCAGCTAATCAACTGACTGTTAAAAAAATCTAACCCATTGCTTCTATAACTTAAACTGTCTTACAAGTTCATTTAACTCTTCTGCTAATTCAGCAAGTTGGTTAGAGTTAGCAGAAATCTCTTCCATCGAACTAGTTGATTGTTGAGCGGAGGCTGCTGTTTGTTCTACACCTGCAGCTGACTCTTCAGAGACAGAAGCGATTTCTTCAACAGCTGTACTCATTTCCTGACTGCTTGCCGACATATTTGATAAGTTATTCGTTACAGTTTGGATGTTTGTTACCATATCGCTAACAGCTGATTCGATTTCCGTGAACGTTTCTTTAGTTGATTGCATTTGACTTGTACCTTTTTCCACTTCTTGGTACCCGCCTTGTAATGATTCTGCTACAACTGTTGATTCTGATTGAATGCTTTGCACAATGCTTGTAATATCTGTTACCGAAACACCAACCTGTTCCGCTAGTTTTCGCACTTCATCGGCAACGACTGCAAAACCTTTACCATGTTCACCAGCACGGGCTGCTTCGATCGCCGCATTTAATGCAAGTAAATTAGTCTGATCAGCAATATCCTGGATCACGGACACTAACTTAGAAATTTCTTTCGACTGTTCATCAAGGCCTTTTACCTTTTCTACTGCATCATTTACAATTTGATCAATCGTCGCCATTTGCTTAGTCGATGTTTCCATCAATTGAGCGCCTTCTGTAGTCATGCCAAGAACATGATTGGATGCCTGGTGTATTTCTTCCCCATTCGCGTTCGCTTGTTGCATTTTTGCTGAAAATGACTCCATTGTGGCAGCAAGGTCACTTGCATTGTTTGCTTGGGATTCAGATCCTGATGCAAGCTCTTGCATCGTGGTTGCGACTTGTTGTGATCCTTGTTTAACCTCATTGGCAGATTGAGTTAATTCCTCACTTTGACTACTTACTGTTTCCGAGACATTATTAATTTGTTGTAGTAAATAACGCATGTTATCCATCATCAAATTGGTTGTGGTCATTAATTCGCTAATCTCATCTTTGCCCTTCGTTTCTAGTGGTTCTTGACTTAGATCTCCACCAGTAATCGTCTGCATTCTTTCCATCACCTTATGAATTGGGCTCGTAATCATTCGTGAAGTGAACAGAGCAACGAAAATAGCTAGTACAATAATCAAGATCGTAACACCAAGTCCAATGTATAAAATCATATTCCCTAAACCAATATTGTCTTGTCCATTTGCTTCAACAGAAGTGTATTTATTTTCCGCTAATTCTTGAAAACCTGCAACTAACTCATCGGCAAGTGGTTGAACTTGATTGGACATAATTTCCATTGCCACATCTTCGTTCCCTTGATCATATTGTTCAAACACTTCATCTGTTAAGTGTCCCCACTCAATCTTTTTATCGAGCAGTTCTTTAGCATATTCAGAATCACTGTTTTCCATTACATAGTTTTCTAGTTCAATACTTTCATCAAGTGTGTCATTAAATTCTTGTTTGTAATTTTCATTTCCATATAAAAGATAGCCACGCAACAAACCTGTCCGATGCGCCATATTGGTTGCTAGTTTCTCATCTGCTACTAATAAAGGAATGTCTTGTTCAACCATCGTTTCGGTTTTTTGATTGAGTTGGTTGACACCAAAGAAATTATACAGACCTAAAATCACTACAAGTACAAGTACGATTGAAAAACCAAGTAAAATCTTGGCCTTAAGACTTGATAACGTAAACTTACCTTTAAACCGTTTTCGCTTCATCTCCGATCATCCTTTTCATTTTTTATCATACGGAGATTGGGATTAAATTGCTCTCGACAACAGTGGCCGTTACAGGACTTTGTTCCGGCTTCTAATATTTGTTGGCATTCTTTGGACATGTTCATCGTATCATGTCCATCTACTAGTTAATATCCAAATTCTTCGTTGCATCCGGATGAATGTAGCCACTTAACTTATTTGGGTTGCCAATCATTGTTTCTCCATACTCCAATACGTACTGTTCTAAAAAATAAATGCACTAAAAAAAGCTATCCCAGTCTAGGGTAGCAAACTAGATTAATAGGTTATACAATAATAGGTATGTCGAGTAATAAATTTCATTTGTAATAAGAAATTTCTGACCATTCTATGTATTTTTTAACCTTCTAATCTAAATTAAATATACCGCAACAACCCTTGCGATTCAACAGTTTTCGACAAAAAAACATATTATGTTTTGCGAATGTTCATAAATGAAAGCAAAAATTGCCAGGTACTTCGTAATCAGAAAAGTACCTGGCAAAATTTGTATTTAGGCAATATTTTTTTGAACATAGGCAAGTAACTGTTCGTTTGTTAATGGTTGACTAAATAAAAACCCTTGCACATAGTGACAATATTTATCTTGCAAGTAGTTGTATTGTTCTTCTGTTTCAATTCCTTCTGCAACGACCGTTAGTTTCATCTTTTCCGCAATGTCAAAGACAGCATTTAAGATCACATCATCGTTATCCTCTTCTAGCAGGCCATTAACTAATGATCGATCAATCTTCAACGTATCAACCGGTAATCGTTTTAATGTGTTTAAGGAAGAGTAACCCGTACCAAAATCATCGATCGCAATGTCGATTCCCATACCTCTTAATTCTTTTAACACCTTAATGACTTGGCGTTTATTTTCCATAATCGTTGACTCGGTTATTTCTAATTCCAAATATTTTGGATTCATGCCAGTTTCAGTTAAAACTTCTTGCACCATTTCTACGATTCTAGGGTTCTTTAATTGGACTGGAGATAAATTAACCGATAGTTTAATCGGAGGCAGCCCTTGCTCCAGCCAAAGTTGGTTTTGCATACATGCCGTTTTTAGTACCCATTTACCCATGGCATGAATCAGTCCGGTTTGCTCTGAAATTGGAATAAATTCAGCTGGCGATATTAATCCAAGCACAGGGTGTTCCCAGCGAATTAAGGTTTCCATTCTCGTAATGCCTTGATTTTTCGTGCTTAAGATTGGCTGATATAGCAGGAAAAACTCGTTATTATCCATCGCTTGATAAAGATCCATTTCTAGTCTGTATTTTGTTTCTACTTCTGTCTCCATATCGTCAGCATAAAAACGGAACGTATTTTTTCCTTGATCCTTCGCTTTATACATGGCAAGATCAGCCTTCTTAATTAGCGCATTTACGGTTTGTACGTCTTGCGTATAAATACTTATACCAATACTTGACGTCACGATGAATTTATTACCTTCGTAGACAAATGGACTCGCAAGTGCCTCTAATAGTTGTTTAGCAAGTTCAGCACCTTCTTGACGGTCAGCAATATTCGGTACAATAATAGTAAATTCATCGCCACCTAAACGGAATAAACTGCACTGTTCATTCAAACATTCACGCAGACGTTCACTCGCCATTTGTAACAAAGCATCTCCTGCATCATGACCAAATGTATCATTAATATATTTAAACCGATCCAAATCTAAAAATAATAATGCAATCGAATGTTGCTCGACATCAGCACGCTCGATTTCCTTTCGTAAAGTCTCTTTGAATAATTTCCGATTTGGTAATTTAGTTAATTCATCATGGTATGCTTGATACGTAATAAGTTCTTCCTGTTGTTTTCGATCGGTAATATCTGTTGCAACTGTAAGGACGAGTAATTCTCCTTCATTATCGGTTAACGGAACTTTTTCAACATGGTACCAGCGCCGGTTTCCATGTTCGTCTATTAATTGATCCTCAAACTCTCTTGCTTGGCAACTTAAAATCACATTACGATTCATACTTAGATTTTTTTTAACCTCTTGCTTATCTGGATTAAATTCGATCTCTTTCCTTCCAATAATGTCATTAGGTGTTAATTGAAACATGTTGGCAAATTGTTTATTTGCCATCGTATAATACCCTTCCATATTCATTGCATAAATAAGATTCGGGTTATGATTAATCACTCGATTCAAGAAATTTCGTTGTTGCTGTATTTGTAACGTCGATTCTTGTATCTTTTGTTTATTTTTTTGAAGTTCATTAACCATGATATTAAACTTAGCAATAATCGCTCCAATTTCTGTCTTTTCATCAACCCCTTGTATATAAGGGGTAACTTGTCCTTTGCTTAATTGATCCACCGCATAGAACAACCTTTTATACGGTTTAAGGTTTCGAATCATCATAATGGTAATGATCATAAATGTGATAATCGCTAATACGATAAAAATCTCGAATAAAGCTTTCTGAAATTTCCCTGATGTCATCAACGTCGATTCAACTGGGACTAAGGAAATAACTTCCCACCCTAACCCATCAACTGCAGTGGACGATGTATAGAAAACTTCCCCCTGTGGGCTAATCACTTTGTCTGCAACTTTTTGATTTTCATCCATTATTGGCTCAAGGTCATCATTGTTCCCTATTTTTTGATAGTCTGGGTGAAATAAGATGTTTCCATTAGAATCTGTTACATAAACAAAGCTGTTCTCGGTAATTTCTAGGCCTTCAAAGATAGATTGAATCATCCGATTGCTTTGTAAATGCATGGAAAAATTGACGACACGTTCCACCTTTTGCCCTTGTGAAATGGGAGTGGACATGACAACAATCTCTCGGTCATTGACACGTATTAAATCACTAAATGTAATTCTATTCGTATCAAATGCTTGCTGAAAATAATCATCATCCATGTAATCACCAACAAATTGCAATTCATTTGGGTAATAGCCAACGATTTCACCAGTATTTTCGACAATGGTTGCTCCATCAAGATATTCTGAATAATCAACTATATCTTTTAATCGTTCATTCAAATCTAATCTGGAATCGACAGCAAAATTGGAATTATGTTGGACTTTAAGTGCTAACTGTCTTAATTCTGCTAAAAGAGTATTGACTTGGTATTCAATTCTTGATGTTGAATTCTCAGAAAATGTTTTATATTGTTGCTCCGAATGATCAGAAAAGATTTTCTGTGATGTTAATAGCAACAAGGTGAACAAACCGCCAACAATTGTCATATTCAGTAAGATCATCCGCCAGAAAGTTCTAGATTTCCAGAAGCTTAGTTTTTCCACGATACGTTTCTTTTCCCTTCTTTATAAGGATGCTAGTGCGAACCTGCAGCAACGAAGGTTCCCCTCCTCACTGTTACCAATGAAAAAATGAAGGATAGCCAGTAAACATAACTGACTATCCAAAGCATCCTATTTACATGTTTGTTAATTTAAATCTATTTTAATTAATTGTTGTTACTCACTTTACATATGTTTTATTACTTACGTTATCTAGCTCATTTTGCTTTTAATAATGTAGTTTAATTTGTAAAAAACGATTTCCATTGGGCTAGAAGCAAGTAAACAGCCTAAATCTTAAACTGACGAACAAGCCCATTTAACTTTTCAGCCAGCTGTGCTAACTCATCAGAACTTGCTGCAATTTCTTCCATTGAACCATTTGACTGTTGCACAGATGCTGAAGTCTGTTCAACGCCTGCAGCAGATTGCTCAGATACCGAGGCAATTTCTTGAATCGATGCACTCATTTCTTGGCTGTTTGCCGACATCGACGATAAATTGTCGGTAACGGTTTGAATGTTTGCTACCATTTCTTGGACCGCAGACTCAATTTCTTTAAACGTTTTTCCTGTAGTGTCCATTTGCTTTGAACCTTTTTCCACTTCTTGGTATCCTTCAAGCAAGGATTCTGCAACGTTTGATGATTCTTGTTGGATACTTCCAACAATACCGGTAATGTCTGATACCGATGAACCGACTTGTTCCGCCAATTTACGGACTTCATCCGCAACAACAGCAAAGCCCTTTCCGTGTTCGCCGGCACGTGCCGCTTCAATTGCTGCATTTAAAGCCAATAAGTTCGTTTGGTCGGCAATGTCTTTAATCACAGAAACTAACTTGGTAATTTGTTTCGACTGGGCATCTAAACCATTTACCTTTTCCACTGCATCCTGTACGATTTGATCAATTGTTGCCATTTGTTTCACGGATTGTTCCATTAATTGGGCTCCGTCACCAGTCATACCAAGTACATCATTAGAAGATTGATAGATCTCTTCTCCATTGGCGTTTGCTTCTTGCATTTTCGATGTGAAAGAATCCATCACAGACGACAAGTCACTCGCATTGTTTGCTTGTGTTTCAGATCCAGTTGATAGTTCTTCCATTGTGGAGGCAATTTGTTCGGAACCTTGTTTCACTTCATTTGCTGATTGGGTCAACTCTTCACTTTGTCCACTTACGGTTTCTGAGATCTCGGAAATTTGTTGGATCATCCCTTTTAAGTTTTGTCCCATCGTGTTCACAGACTCACCTAATCGGCCTATTTCATCTTTTCCATCATACTGGATCGCCTCGACAGTAAGATTACCATCTGCAATTTGATCACTGACTTGGACGACTTCATTAAGATTTCTAGATACAACGCGACTTACTACTACAATAAGCACAACACCGATAATGATCGCTGCCACCATCGCTGCGATAAGAACTAACAATGTCAATTCTTGGCTTGCTTTCGCTTCAGAAACTGCTGTTTTCCGTTCCTCATTGACAAGTGTTCGCAATTCCTCTAATTGATCAACACTTTGGGATCTGATGTTATTTACTTCACGTAGTAGATTTTCAGCTAGTGATCGATCGCCACTGTCCATTGCAGGAACAATTTGATTGAGGAAAATGTTGTTCATTTTATTATCATTTGTAACGATCTGATCAAATAACATTTGCAATTCACTTGTATCCATTCTGTCGGTAATTGCCATCTCTAACGCGGTAAACTCTTCAGACCGTGTTTCATACTCCGTCACATAGCTTGAGTCACTTTCTAATACATAGTTAGCAGCTCTTAATGCCTTTGTACGAGTTAAAGAACCCATTTCGGTTACTTGAACAGCTCGATCACCTCTGCGTTCCAATGCCTCAATGTCGTTCCCTACATCATTTATTAACATCGACACAACCGTTGTTGCGATTCCAAATAATAAAAACACCACAATCATGATCGTTGCATATTTCCAACCGATCCGCATGTTTTTAAACTTTAATTTGTTTAACACCGTTGCTTCCCCCTTATAATTGAAACGGAATTCCTTCCCCCTCTAAGATTAATCGATCAATAAATAAATGCCCATATCCCCTGCATTTTCAAAAGTAACAGGTACTTGTAAAGCTTTATCATAACCAGAAAGTGTGGTGGCACCCTGAAACATGGTCGGAGAGGTAATATCAATGCGGATGCCTTGTTCAACAATATTGGTTGAAAGTCCTCCAGCAATCATATTCCCTAATTCTCCGCTAAAAGAAGCTAGCATTTCTCCTTCAAGGGCCATTCCAAACATTTTTTCTCCAATTGTGCCAAAAACAGTCATATCTCCGGTTAACACCATTTTCCCTCTTAAATCACCAGTAATCCCAATAAGCACACCAAATTCCATTGTTAAAGCTTGTTCCAATAATTTGGGTTGGTCCACCGTTACATCCAATGGAACAACATTTTTAATTGATCCGATCGTTCCATTTAATAAACTTGTTACGTGTTGGCTTCTCTGCGCTGTCACACCTATCACATCCCCTTAGTCAATCGTTTCTCTCCATCTATCCATAAAAGACATAAGAAAAGACTATCCTCAAACAACATGAGAATAGCCAATATGAGACGAATCACATTTGGTAGCTAGACCATCCTAGTACGAAAAAAATGCCGTACCTTAGATTCCGGGCTTTGCGTCCTATCCTTTCGAATAGTTTGCCTTTTTCTTTTCTATGTATATTAATTGCTTCACTTTATATATTAGAAAGTTGCTTTTTTTATACTACCGCAATAAACGAGTTTATTCAACATATTTCGACATAAATCTAGTAAAAAACTACCAGCTTATGATGAGGAGGCTGGTAGTTTTAGTCTAATTATTAATGCGCTATATATGCCTGAACAAATTGCTCCATCTTTTGCTGCCATTCACGGAACGATGGATTCACTTTGTTTGCCAATAGCTGCTGTTTCGCTTCATTAGATTCAACTTCAAACCAGGTAGATAGTTGTTCGACCAATTGCTTGCATTCTTCTACTAATTCAATCACTTTTGGTTCGTCCTGGAAAATGACGAGCAGTTGACTATGTGTTTTATGTACCTGCTCAAATGCTTTAATTAAATCTTGAAAAATTTGCGCTACTTGTGGTGGGGCTTCTTCGGTTAAGTTTTCTTCGATATAATCGAAGCCTTCGCGCATTCCCGCTAGCAATTGGAGGTATTCTTGCAGCATCTCGTGTTGTGCATCCGTTAATTGTGTCAAATAATCACCTATTTCTTAGAGTCTAAAAACATTCCATCAAAATTTGAAAGGTTCTTGTATGGATTGGTATATTTTGTGTTCGTATTTTTTTGTTTTTTCACGGTACGTACATCTTGTTTTACTTCGTTTAATAGTAAATCCAGCTTTGTTTGAACTTGCTGATTAAGTGCTACAACTTGTTGACCCAGTTGGTCCTCTTCGTCTGAATATGGGGGTTGAATCTGCTGCATTTGCTCGGCACGCTTCTCAATCAACCCGTTAATTTGTTCAATCAATTGATCGCGTTCTGCCTTTTTGTTGTCCTGTTGCAATAATTCAAGCAGCTCGACAGTCGTTTGGTAGAATGGCTGCACCCGATTCATTACGACTGCACACCTTGCCCATATTGTTGTTGACGATTTAGTTTAATAACTTCCTTCCATGTGTCACGGAATTCTGTCACGAGATCTGCTGCTTCGTCTAACTTCGATTGGTCATTATGAATATTTGCTTCCATTAATTGATTGTTGATGAAATCGTATAATGGCAAAACTTGTTGAGCAATATCTGCCTTTTGATCCATCGTCACCATTAATTCACGAATAATATTTTGTGCTTTTTGGATATTGGTATTTTTTTGTTCAAAATTGCTCTCATCCATCGCTTTTTTTGCTAGTTTAATAAATTTCAAACATCCATTATATAACATTAAAGTTAACTCCCCTGGGGAAGCGGTTGTTACTGAATTCTGTTGGTATGCTTGGTATTTGTTCATACTCATTTGTCTTACACACTCCTCAATCTATTGCTCCATTATTCTGCTAACGGATAAGGTTTCATTAGGTCACGTTTATAGTTCTCCCTATTAATCTCTTATCCTAAACAGTCTCATCGACGATAAATCCCATTAATTCTGCCATCGATGCATAGGCATCTAGTAGCTTTTTAGGAGGGATTTCCTTGATCACTTCTTCTGTTTCTTGGTCAATCACTTGCACATAGTGTCGATCCAACTTTTCATGCATCTCAAATTTCAGAGATGTACGTGTTGGTTCCAAAAACTCATTTATACTTTCAACAAGCTCATTAACCTGTTCTTTATCAAGCTGTTTATCCATTTCCTTTACATCATGATATGTTTGCCTACCCAATTGACTCTCAACATTATTTGTCTGTGAACCTATGGATCTTTCTCTTGCAGATGTAGAAAACTCGGTGTGCTCAGCCTTTTGCAGGAGTTGGGATCCAGATATGATTTTCCCAACACTCATGGCAACTGCCAACTCCTTATCAGTTATTTTGTTGTACTTTATATATCGGATGGTAGGGTGGGAATGTGAAGGGGATTGAGGGAAAAGTTTATTTATTTTTTGGGATGAGGGTGAGTGGATGCATGGGTAAAGTGGTGGATGTCAGAGCGTTTTACGGGATTGTTGGTTGTTTTGGCGGAATCGAGCCCTCCTGTCCCCTCCACCGCTTACCACTATTATTGACGAACCACTACGCCCCATCCTACGCTCCCCTTTCAACACCAGTTTCTAATAGGGTTTATGGGTTTTTATACCCAAATGTTTAGAATTTTAGAGGATTTTGTCGAATAGTGTTGAAATAGGTCATTTGTTACTGGTATCATTAATATTTTAACAGACTAAAGTTGTGGTTTAGTGTTATATCAAATTAATATGAGTTGAAAAAGGCAAACCATTTGAAAGAATGGGACGCAAAGTCATGGGTCTAAGGTAAGGGGCTTTTCTCATTATGATCGCCAGACTACCAAAACGTTCTATTCTATTGGCTATTCTCAACTCAGAGGATAGTTTTTGTTCTTTTTCACAACAATTTTTGTTTGTAAAAGTAGTACAAAAATCGACTTAAGTTATGGGCTATCCTAACTAATGTCAAAAAAATAAATAAAAAAGGAAGAAGAAATATGAAAATAGTAGTTGTTAAAAAACCATCCCTATTAAGAGAAGGAATTGTAAGAATATTACAGGAGGAACTGAATCATACCATTGAAACCCTTTCCCCCAACAAATTAGAAAAATTGCGCAACGAATATGGTGCTGCAGATTTAATTATTATGGATATAGATACGGACATGGAAATTATGACAACGGTTGATTATTTAAAAAATCAAAATAAGAACATTATTGTTTGGACTTCGGATAAAAACCACACTAATTTGTGTGATTTGTTTGAACTAAGATTGAGTGGTTATTTTTATAACGGAATGGGGCAAGATGAATTTGTCACAGCTGTCCAATCCGTCCTTGATGGTGAAACATATATTCACCACTCTTTATCACCGATTCTTTTAGACCATTTCAGCCCCGTGGATCAACCTATAGAACCTGTTGGTATATTTTCTTCAAGAGAATGGGAAGTATTGGAGCTTCTGACAAAAGGATTTAAAAATAGCCAGATCGCTGACACGTTATTCATATCTGAAAGAACCGTAAAAAACTATGTAAGTTTAATTATGAAAAAAATGAATGTACAGGATCGTACCAACATCGTTTTGACTGCTTTGAAAAATAAATGGATTATTATTTAGGGCAGCAATACGGAATAATTTACTTGGATCGTTTCGCAATTCTGCCATGACCATGTATCTTATATGGAAAAAGAGTTACATAATGAAGCTTTGTGATCGAAGTCGTTTGAAAATATGTTAACAATCCAAATCATAATAAAATGATAACTGTTTGAGAGGTGAGTGAAATGAAAAGAAAAGGATTATATATCACCATGATGCTATCTATGGTTTTATTAGGAGGAGTGCTTGCGTCGCTATTTTTTATTTTCGTGGGTGATAGCAAAGCTAACGATGAACTTACAATTAACGATAAAGTGGAGTATTCCTATGAAATGGAAGAGATTAGTACAGATTTAAATGATGGAAGTTATGTGAGAATGCAAGTAATATTTATTGGTGATAGTAAGGATGCAAGAGAAGAATTAGACAACCGTGGATCACAGCTTAAAAACCTATTAATTAAACAACTAAGTTCAATGGACGCGAAATCGCTACAGAGCGATCTGTCTAAATTTGAAAATACGGTAAAAGATATAACAAATGGCATGATGGAAGATGGGAAAGTAATTGAATTTTACATTACTGAGAAATTAATGCAGACATAATTGATACCTTAAATAGATATCTCGTGATGGATCTACCTCTATTTAAATATGAATTAAAGCTATGAATACCCCGCCAAAAAGGCGGGGTATTCTATTTTATATGGAATTTTTTATCTCTTCTAAATTTTTAAGTGCTCTTTCATAATCCATATCTACGCCGGTAACAAACTGAAAGGCCGGATCATTGTTTGTATGAGTTCTTAAAAGGTAAAAAGTGTTTGGCCTTTCATGCTTCATAACTGTTATGACCTCTGAAGTTGGTAAACTTAATGATTTAGTTCGAACTCTCAAGAAACTTCTTAAGAAATGTTTATATGACATAATGTCACCAAGGTGATCCGGATATTCTTTAAGTAATTTTTCAAAATTATTAAGTGCTGCTTTTAATTCAGGTTCCCGATTCAAAAATAAAAACTCCTTTCATACTTGAAAATGCCAAATAAAACACACTACATATTAAGGAGATTTTATAAGGCAACTGGCTGGCTTTGATTTAACATTAGCCCCTATAGCTTTGCGTCCTTGCTTTTCAGCAAGTTTGCCATTTTCAACTTGATAATTATAGCATATGAGGATAATTTTGTGTTAAGTATTTTTTGTTGTAATTAAGTATTTGTCGGAGGAATTTTTTACGAGTGGATTTTCTCTGTTTTTAGTTGCTATCCCATTGTTTCTAAAGTCACCTTTGTCCAAGGGGATAAATTCCCAATTTCTTCAGACTTGCTCATTGCTTGAAGATAGGGCTCGCTAATTAAAAAACGATTGTTACTAAAAAAATGAGAGCCATATTGGCTCTCATTTTTATGCTTTCATATCCACACTACTCCCCAAATGGGGGCTAACAGATTGTTCCATCTGCTGCACATTGGATTGTTCGAGCATGTTAACCATGCTTTGTCCTTGTGTTTCCGATTGTGACATGGCTTTATCCATCACCGCAACGCTTGCTTGTTGCTTCACATTGGCAGTACTCATTGCCATTGACATTGCTGCAACATCCATACATAAACCCTCCTTCTAGTCTATTTATCTATTTTTAAATAGTTCAAACTGGTTAGTAACCGATGCTCCTTGTTCGATTCCTGCTTGATAGGCGGAACCATATAGTTGCTTCAATAAGAGGGTTAATCGGGATTTTGTATCTTGATTCATTTCTACTTGTTGATCCGATTCCATTAATTGAATGATTTTTTCAAGCGCTTGATTTGGTTCCATAAAGTACCCTCCATTATGCAGTTTCATGCGGTTGGATGACATATGTTGTTTGTTTGGTAAGATCAATTTCGTTACCTGTTGCTAGTATTTTTATTTTTGGTCGTTGCAAATGCTTATTTATTTCCGTCACAATCGCTTGTTCGTGATGATTGGTACGCACTTTTGTCCCTGGTGGATAAGTAAGAACGGACCGACTAAAAGCTGTCACAATCGGATGAGAAAAATGTGTACCTGATGATGCCATAATCGCTTCCATCGCATCATGCGGGGCAATTTTTTCTATACTAATTAAATGATCATACCGATCGGCAATCGCACCAATTTGACCAAATTCAATAAAATCTTTTCCAGTTATTTGACGTGGAAAACCTTTACCATCGAAGCGTTCATGGTGTTGGTAGGCAACATGTGCGGAAAGGGCACTTAGTTGGCTAATGCCTCGAATATAATGAAATCCTTGTTCAGGATGATCTTCATATGTATCTGTTAATTCCTTACCAATATCATGTAGCAAGCAACCAATTGCTAAATCTCGCAATTTAACATCATTATACGACAATTTTTTTCCAATTAATAGACCAAGGATGGCTACATTAACGGAATGAGCATATGGTTGCAGTTCCTTTGTCATAGTGGCAGTAGGGATCATCACAAGTGTTGGTCTGTTTTTCACTTCTTGAATCAGTTGATTCGCCACTTGTTGTAATCCTTGAATATCTGGTGTGCGGGTTGTACCTGCTTGTTGATAAAACGCTTGGACAATTTGAATCGCATCTGTCCACGTTGGCATATCAAGCATATCGTCGATCGTTATCCCTTTGGAAACTTCATCTTCAATAAATAGGAAGTTGATCCCCATATTTTCTAACCGCGCCTTAATCTTTGGATCAATCGTCCGACCCGCCGCAAGTAAAATTCGTTTATTCTTATCATAGACTGGCTTCGCTAGTACCATTGTTTGATGCTGATAATCAGAAATTTGGATTAACCTCATGATCGCCTTACCTCTTTCACTAGAAAAATTAATAGATACTATTAATAGTAATACTTTCCTAGTGATTTTTCCAGTGTTAATGTAACTTTATGCTTATTTATTTACGAAATGAAAAGAAAACAATTTTTAAATAGGTAGAATGATAGAGGTGGTAGTGAGTAGATAGACATTATTAACTTAACTATTTCATCATGTAGTTCTTTGGGGTTGGGTTTAATTTTGTATCCAACACCGATTTTGTCTAAATTATTGGGTTAAATATTTCGGGGATACGTGGAGATAGTTTTATAGAAATAGAATGATTGTCGTTAATGAACCTAAAACAGTGATCTATACTTTGTTAAGGTCCGATGCCCAGTATATCTCATCGATTTGCTACCTATTTACTTTTTTCACGATCACCGGAATCTTTGCCCTTTTAAGTGAATTCATATATGTTTATTACCTAGTCGACATCTGGATTGTTGGAAATCATGGTTGGGTTTTACAGCTCAAGGCCATCTTGCATAAGTCCATATGTAATTAGTATCCACATCATAGGTAACATAAGGGCAAGGGGCATTTCTGCCAAATTTCAAGTTAAATCCCTCCAAACAACTTGTTACAATAATTACAGTCTATCACCAACTTCTGAAATAAAATAAGTGTGCCAAAAATCGTTTCAGCACACTTATTTCTATCTTATTTTGGGCGCCTGCACCCAATCTACAAACTACATGCCTCCACCAAATTGTTGCATCAATTGGGCTGATTGCGCATTTGCTTCTTGGACTGCTTGTTCCATTTGTTGGAACTGCTTATAGTACTGATTTTCTTTATCAACAAGTCGCTGTTGGAAGTCGGAAATTTCATCCGTTACACCGATCATTTCTCTTCCAATTGAGTAATTTTGTGGTGTGCGGTATTGATTTCCTGCCTTTGTCTCAATTTGGTCAATGATCCCATCTTCACCACTGATTCGGTTCTGAATCCGTTGGGCAATACCTTGCTCTTCCGTTTTCTCTCCAGTAGCTGTAAATAATTCCTCTACTGCTTGAGGGTTGTCTTGAAGTTTTTGACGTAATTCAGCCTCATCTACTTCTAATTTCCCCATCCTTGATCCTTCAGGGTCTTCTAGATACGACACTGTTGATATGCCAACCTGTGCTAACGAATTAAACTCACTGTCAATGCCTTCAACTGGTGTATATAAATCTTGTCGCATATTTGTGAGACCGCTCGATAAAGTGAGATCACCTTGCAATGTTCCACTTTTAGCTTTCTCTTCCCACATTTCAATTTCTTGTTCGCTCATTTCTTGTTTTTGTTCATCTGTTAATGGATCGTAGTCTCTATCCTTCTTTTCTGATACTTTTCCATTTACTTTCTCAACTGTTTCATTATATTTATCAACAAAATCCGTCACCGACTCAACAATGGCATTATTATCTTTCGACGTTGTAACGGTTGAAGAACCTGTGTCTTTAAGTGAGTAACTTATCTCGTCAATTGTAAAATCATTTGTTGAGCGTGTCATTTCAAGGCCGTTTAAATGAAATTTAGCATCTTGGCCAGTTCCTTCAGCCTCCAAGTTAGCACCACTAGTTGCATTTGAATAGCCAAGTTCATTAAAGAGATCAGCAGTATCTTGATTATTTAATGTTATTGTTGCATCAGATCCTGTATCATTCATCGACATAGCAACTTGACCATCATTTTCAAGAACGGTAACATTGTCGATTTCATCATTAAGCTTTGATATAACATCCTCATATGTGTCATCTTCTTCTATAGAAAACGCCACTTCTTTTTGTTCGTCATTCGCTGGGCTTTTGACATCTAAGTTTACTTCATAAATATTGTTTTCTATTTCCTCTTTACTTGCATTTAGTTCTGCATCAGTGGGTTTTTCGCCTATCCATTGTTCCGTTGTCGCAAGTCGATCCACCTCTATTGCATTCGTAACCTCATTCTTAGACGTACTGGCAGAGGCTTCCACTACACTTTCGTCGGAACTTTGGACTTCTGTGGTACGAAAGGTACTGCCTTTTCCAACTCCATTAGAGACGGTACTATCTAAATCGGCAAGTGTACGATTCATTTCTCTGTAATCATCACGTTTCCATTCTAATCGTTGTTGATCTTGTTGTAGTTTCACTAAGGGCTGTTTTTCAGCCTGCATTAATTGATCTACCATTTGGTCTGTATCCATTCCACTTGCTAAACCACTGATTCGCATTGGACTGTTCATATTATTATTTACTGGATCTACCATGTTCCTTCACCCTTTGCTTTTGGCATTTGGTGATGGTTTTTTTAAAACTCCATCAAAAATTATGTATCCTTTTTATTATCGGAATATTTTATAATAAGTTAAGTCCTGTTAGAAAAAATCTATTCTTTTTAATAGAGCTTTGGAATTACTCATTTTAGCTTAAGTGCGTTTTACTAGTACGGTCATACCCTATACACCCCTATTAAAAAGAACTAAAAAACCTAAACCAATCCACTTTTAATAGATTTGTTTAGGTTCCCTTCTAATACTACATTCCAAAACCAAACTGTTGCATTAAATAACCATGTTGAGAATTCATTTGTTGGACTGCTTTTTCCATTTGTGTAAACTGCCGCCAGTAACGATCCTCGATATCGATTAACTTTTTTTCAAACGAACTAATTCTACTATCCATATCTTTAATCCGTTTCCCCATGGTGTACTGTTCCAATGTGTGGGTACTCTTACCTGCTCGCGATTCAATCCTTTTGATGGTATTGTTAATCGAGTCATCCAATCGATTGATGATACCACGGCCACTACCTTCCACGTCATTAGAAAACAGTTTATAAACAGATGATGAATCATCGGTTAACGCCTGTTTCAGCTTATCCTCATCGATCAGTAATTTACCACCATCTCTAAAATTAGACGAAGTCGTGATGCCAATTTGTGATAAGTGGTTAAAACTACTCTCATTTTCAACCGTGTTATACCAATTTTGCCGCATATTAGAAAGTCCTGAGCTTAGAATACTTTCCCCTTTTAATAGGCCACTCTTCGCTTTTTCTTCCCAAAGCTCTATTTCTTTTTCAGACATGGCGTTTTTCTGTTCATCTGTCAGGGGTTTATAATCACGAAACTGTTCTTCACTTAAACGCTCATTTACCGTTTCAATCACTTCATTGTACTTGTCAACAAACTGCGTGATTTTATCTAAAGCACCATCAACGTCATTGGATACTGCAATTCTTGCCGAACTATCACCAGTCGTTTCTGTGAAGGTAAGTGTCATGTCATTCAATGTATAGGTGTTCGTTTTCGACTCTAAGGTTAACGCATTATTATACGTGAATATGGCATTTTCTCCACCTTGTTCGTTTGCTTCACTTAATCCTAGTATATCGGTAAAAAAACTCGAATCCCCATCCGTAACATTAAAACTGATTTCCGCACCATCTGGATTAAAATCACCTGTTTCCGTACGTTCCATCACTACTTTGTTTGATTGGGGGTCAAAGAAAGCTCGAACACCATTATCTTGAGACGTAATATCTTTTAAAACATCATTTAGACTATCATCTTCCGAAACCGTTATCGTGTGGATGATTTCTTCTCCATCCTCATTAAAGGTAGCAAAGGCAAATTCACCTGTTTGCAATTCCCCTTTAAGAAGATCGTTTTGACTACTCATGGAGCTGGTTGGATCAATCGATTCTCCATCAATTGCAATGCTTTCGCTACCTGCATTAATGGCAGCTGATGCTAGTTGTTCCACCTTAATCTCATATGTTCCATTTGATGCACTTGCTGAGGCAGTCGCAGTCACCGCACTCGACATCGATGAAGTCGTCGATTTGGAGTTATACGTTTTCTGTAACCTCATATCAAATCCTTGATCATCTAGTTCAGAAAATAGTTTATTCACATCACAGAATGCATCTCGTTGCCACTCCATTTTCGTTTTGTCTTGCTGCAACTTATCTAGTGGCATTTTTTCTACTTTCATCAAATCTTCGACAATCTGATCCGTGTCCATTCCGGTAGCAAGTCCACCAATTCGCATATTCACACCCGTTACCATCTATCCCCACCCGCCTTCACTTCTACTGTCACTATTTCTCTTGTTGTTGCTATCTGTCTATTATTAATACTGGTTTCTTGTAAAGCCATTCTATTCATAAATAATGGTGCGTCGGATCGTTCTCTTGCGATTAAAGATGGCTCTTTATGTTTAGCCTTTTGCATGAGGTGGGATCCAGAAAACGTTGTTCTGATGCCCATTGTCACTCCCCACTCCTTTAGTGTTTTCTTATTTATCGGCTAAAAGATAGAAAATGTTAAGTGGAAATGAAAAAAATGTTTGAGGTTGGAAGTTATTTGTGATATTGTTGCAGGATTTGATTAGTTATTACATTAGTTAGATGTTATGCCCCTCCGATATGGATAATTGTATTCCTAGCAGGTTGTTCATAAAGCTCACTAATTGTTAGAAAACGTTCATATTTAGAAAAATACAATTTCATTATTTAACATAACAATACTTTAGATGCCTAAATAGTATTTAATTTAAAATGAGGCTATTTTTTAATCTTCAGGAAGCCTTAACAAACTAATGCCCAGCATAAGTTCTGGAGCCATAGCGAAGGAACACCCGGATCAATTCCAGGAACATACTTAAAGAAAAAGAAATAGGAAAAGAAGATGAGGAGGATGTGCGCACAAATCTTATTATTTTTAGATAGCCTAGACACCTAGCAGCTATTTGGTAACGATTATAGAAGTAGTTAGACTATCATCTTTTAATCGCCTTACATAGTTCAAAAGAAGCAAATGCCGGATCAACAAGGCCGTTTAAAGATACCGGTATTTTTAGTAACTGCCAGTCAATGCACACGTATCCAGCTATCATGGAAATATGAGCACTTGTCTTTTTTATTTTTAGGAGCTAATTACCAAAATTGTAAAACTTTAATCCATTATACAGTAATAATTCAGGTATAATTAATAAAAAAGTATATGGATCAAATATAGGATGAGGAGGTTTTACTATAATGCCGGACAATCATGCAATTTATTCTAAAATGATAGGAAAGTTATTAGGGGATGGTTCCATTACGAAACAACAAGGGCGTAAACCTAGATTCCAATTTACACATACAAAAAGTGATTATGCTTGGACTGAATATTGCTATCAAGAGTTAAAGGATGTTATTCCTTTAACTGAACCAAAGTTGCGGAGAATAAAAGATGCTCGAATGAAGAAAGGATTTACAGAGAGTTACTTTGTTCTTTCTAAAACTTATCCTATTATCACTGAGTTAGAGTCCATATGGTATATGACAAGAAAAAAGACTATCCCTTTCTCCTTTTTAGAACAATACTTTGATCAGCGATCATTAGCATGGTGGTTTCAAGACGACGGTTCTCTTAAAACAGATAGTATATCAAATGTTCCTCGGAAAATCATCCTGTCTACTGATAGTTTTTCTAAAGGGGAAAACAAAGCTTTGATTGCCATGTTGAAAGAGAAGTATAACTTACACTTTTCTCTGGATAAACAAAATAGACTAGTTATCTATCATGCTTCCCAAATTTATTACTTTCTTCATCTTGTGCAACCATATATGCATCCTGCTATGATAAGAAAAACAATACGTTACTATCCCATTTTATGTAACAGTAAAATACGTCTATCTACCTTCCAGAAAGCCTATCTATTTCGAAACCTACCAAAACAATTAATGAACAATTAAAGTGGTTACCATACTTATTTTAACATTATAAAGCCGATAATTTCTATCCAAAGCTTTATCATAACATTAACGATTTGATTCATACTATTGAGCAAACTAAACCTTACCAAATTATACTAAATGAAAAAAACATCATGTATCTAGAACTGTTAAAACAGTATACAGGATTCACCTATAGTAATTTGGTTACTTATTGTTTTTATAAAGATATAATTTAGAACCACGTTATTTGGGAGAGTAAATCGTTACACAGGTACAATTACGATTAGTGTCTTGCTTTTAATAACTGTAATAAATTCACACTTAAGTCCATATGTGAAAGACAAACTACTAATTTGTCCTTTTTGAGTACCAGGTACCGGTTTTCCCATAATATTTGGTTTGGAAGACGTAAACTTTTAAGGACGTTCATTTGCCAAATTTCTAATCCAGCAGGGTTTCCCTGTAAAGGAAGTAAATTCTTCATACACTAAGAAAAAGAGACAAAAAGGTACAAATCGTAATAAGACAGATGAAACTGATGCACTCGCAATTTGTAAGAACCTTATTATGGAATTTAATGATTTGCCTTTTGCAAATCCAAAAGATATTTTTTGGACCATCAAACAAACACTTAGCAGCCGAAACAATTACATGCAAATGATGGCAAACATAAAAGTAAGTTTACACAACCTTTTGGTGCATAATTATCCTAATTATAAATCATTCTTCAAAGACTTAGATAGCAAAACAGCATAAGGATTCTTTAAAAGATTTCCTACTCCAAGCCCATTAATGAAAATGAATAATGATGAACTTTTAAGAATCCTAAAAGAGTTTAACAAATCAACGCCAGCAAAAAAAGCAGGAGAAATTTTGCAAGTGGTAAAGGAACATGGATGCTGGGAGAATGGATATAAACGAGAAAGAAGCAACTTAATCAAATCTTATATCTCTACATTGAATGATTTGGAAGAGAAAGTAGAAAAATTAGAAAAGCAAATGGACATACTAATTAAAGAAACAGGTTATCCATTAAAAAGCATACCGGGTGTTGACACCCTCCTAGCGGCAACTCTCATTGCAAATATTGGTGACAATAACCGTTTCCCGAAAAGTAGTAAACTAGCAAAAATAGCTGGTATTGCACCAATTGAAAATAGCTCTGGCGAAACGTCTAAACAATATGCCAACAAGTTAGGAAACCGTGACTTAAATAATGCATTCTACCCTCTTGCTCTAACGCAAATTAGAAAAGATGTAAATCCTATTATGCATGAATATTATCAAAAGAAAATCAAAGAAGGTCGAAAAAAGAAACAAGCAATGGTGTATGTGGAGCGACGGTTGGTGAATATTGTGTTTAGTATTATGAAAAATAAACAACCTTATGTGCAACCTGAGACAAAAGCAGGGGAAAAAAGTGCGTAATCTTCTCGTTTTTAATGAACAGCGGTTTCACGCTGTTGTTGCAAAACAACAACTTTATTTTTCAATTCATTTATTTGGTAATTTAATCTATTATATTCCTTTGAAGACAGCTCATGATCACGCGCATATTCAGCTAGACTTCTCATTTCATAAAGATTTATTTCTATTTTCTTTAATATGTTGTCTTGTTCTATAACCCATTGGAGTTGTTCTTCAAGGAACTTTCTTGTATCTCGTTGATTATTGTCCATTTCGGTTTCACCTTCTAAATCTAGCTTTTATAAATGTTGTAAAATAAAGAGACCCTAGTAAATCTAGAGTCTCTTCCATATAATTTAACCTTATTGAAGTAACTGTAGTACTCCTTGTGGTTGTTGGTTGGCTTGCTTTGCCGCTATGTCTTTCGATCATAGAATAGACTATATCTTCACCCACCATTGTTTCATTTGTGGGGCTAGGCACTTCGAATGGCTGTTGCCATCCTACGAGATTCATAGTCATAGTTTTCACCTTAGACCGTATTCTCTAGTCGTTGAACCTTCTCCAGCATTTCTGCACAGGAGATTGGCTGCTGATTATCCATGTATCTCTTTCCTTTTTGAACCATCACGCTTGCCGTTTCCAGCTACGTTGTGGTGGAAAGAATTTTAGGAAGTTCCAGCAATTCACCTAGTTATGCTCTTACCCATTGCTAGATAAGACGCCCTGCGAATAGTTATTGCAGAAGTTGCAATACGCCTTGGGGCGCGTTATTCGCTTGAGCCAACATAGATTGTGATGCTTGACCAAGAATTGAATTCTTCGTTTGTTCCATCATTTCTTTCGCCATCGTGCGAACATTTACTTTCATAAATGACTAGACTATATCTTCACCCTTATATACTATAAGGGGTCGGGCACTTCGGATTCACAAATGCTGATGGACATTGTTTCACCTATGGATTTCATCATCTTAGACATAGCCTTTAGATGGTTTATCCTAGTCGTTGAACCTTCTCCATTCTTTCGAAACAGGAGTTTGGCTGCTGATTGCCCAATCTTTTCTTTTTTTGAACCTTCACGCTTGTTGTTTCCAACTACGTTGTGGTAAGAAAAGCTATTAGGGGGTTCCAGCAATTCACCCGATAATGATCACTAACCGTTACCAGCTAGGACGACTGTGACTTTTCTGCTTATGCAACAGCTAAGTCATAATCTACGTCACGGATACGAGATTCCGCAGCAGTTAAGTTTTCAGAAGATGTTCCTAGGTTGTTGATTGTGTGTTCCAAACGATTTTGAACAGCACCTAAACTAGAACGTTGCTGTGAAACTTTATTAATTGAATTGTCTAATACATCTACTGCCTTTTTAGCAGCATCGCCAGTAGAAATGTCTAGAACAAATTCTTCATTTCCTTCATTATCAACCTTCGAATTTGAAGAATATTCTACGTCAATAGTAGTTCCGTCTACACCCTGAATACCTCCTGTAGAAGAACTAGCACTTGTAAGTCCCAATGCTTCAGAACGCATATCATCAATGGAGACTTCCATTTCTTGCCCAGAGTTGGCACCAATTTGGAAGTCTAAAGCTTTATCAGCACCATCTTCTCCTACATCAGATGTATTAGTACCTGAGGTCTGAGCAAATCCTAATGCCTCTGCCGCTGCTAATTGATCATCAGACGCATTTTCACTATCTGTAGTTAAAGTTATTGAGCTAGTGCTTCCAGTTTTACTATCCTCAATAGTTAGATTACCATTTGAATTATTGACGGAAACAGTGTCGTCTACACCTTCATTAGATAATGCATCATTAATCGCGCTTTGAACAGCAGATGCATATACATCCATGTCTTTGTATTCGGAATCCATTACTTCCGCCTCAACAGTAGTTCCATTCACTTCAATTTCAAAAGTATCATTTCGATCTAGACCAGCCTCTTCAGTTGCTCCTTGTAATTTTAAGGCTGCTGCAGCAGATCCCCCAAAATCAGTAACTTCACTTGACGAACCAGTTGAACCACTGGTAGCTACAATAGCATTTCCTTCTAGTGAAAAGTCCACGCCTGACACACCGGCATCATTTAGCTCATCTACAATATCTTGTTGATCATTATAAACTTCGTTTGATAAAGTAATGCTTTCAGAAGATCCATCAACTTTAAAAGTTAGTTCATTATTTGCTACTGTACCATTTTCATAAGTGATACCAGATCCATCATCTAAAATAGTTGAAACTGCATTACCTCCCGTAATTTCAACTTTACTATCCTCACCAGTCGTTCCACTTTCAATTATTAAATTACCACTTCCATCAACAGAAGCTGTGGGTGCATTATCAAAACCCGCTGCTCCCAATTGAGTATTTAGATCAGATAAAAAGTCTGACTCTTCATCCGCAGCATAGCTAGCCTCGGTTAACGTTATTGTCTTTTCTTGTCCATCAACCTTAAGTGTTAACTCATTGTCATCAGCAGTAATATCAAAAGCACTAGTTAAATCTACGTTACCTATAGCTTTCCCTTCAGTATCTCCATGAATATCAACTGCTCCAGTAATTGCAGTACCTGTAGCTGTACCACTAGTAGCAGCATCAATAATTTCTACACTATCTCCTAGGTCGCCGCCAACTAACTTAGCAGCTTCAGGAATGTTTGAAGAAACATCACCATTAATAAGCTTCTTTGTATTGAACTCAGTACTATTTCCAATTCTATTAATTTCATCGGTTAATTGAGTCATTTCATCTTGAAGGTTTTGGCGATCTTCATCTGTCATTGTGTCGTTAGAAGATTGTACTGATAATTCACGCATACGTTGTAAAATACTATGCGTTTCATTTAATGCACCTTCAGCAGTTTGAACTAGAGAAATGCCATCTTGCGCATTAGTTTGTGCTTGTTCTAATCCTCGAATCTGTCCACGCATTTTCTCTGAAATTGCTAGACCTGCTGCATCATCTCCAGCTTTGTTAATACGAAGACCTGATGATAACTTCTCCATTGAACCTTGTTGTGCTTGGTTTGCATTACCTAACTGACGATATGTGTTAAGCGCCGCAATATTATGATTAATTCTCATTTAAAAATTCCTCCTTGAGTATATATGTTTGTCCCACATCCTTGTGGTTTTAACTAAGTAAACTAAAGTCGGCCGCCTTTAGTCGCTTACATATATATTATCGGAGGAATTTTTGATATGTTTAATCTTTTTTTGTATTATTTTTTAATAAATTGATTAAATCTGTCGAAACGCTTGCTGCTTCGCTGTTTTGTTGTTGTATATCTAGATATACTTCCATGCGGTGTATATCCACTCGTTTAGGGGCTTCAATTCCTAGCTTGATTTGCTCACCATCGATACCTAGAACTTTCACTTCAATGTCATCGCCAATTTTAATCGCTTCATTAATCTTTCTTGTTAGCACTAACATATTAGTCCTCCTTTACCTGGGAGGTAAGTTGTTGGTTGAATAGCATCTCTTTAGTCGAATACTGCTTCAGGTTGGTAATATATTGTTTCCCTTTTTGTTTTGTTTGATTGATCACGACGGGGGCTTGCAAATTGACGGTACTTTCTTCAAACGGGTCTTTTAAGGATACTATTGAAAAAATCAACACATCTTTTTCTGAAGCTATCTCTAATAGTTCCACTGTATTGTCATCAAGATCAAATGCATAGTCGCGCACAAAATGATAGGGATTGACGACAATAAAAGCAGGGTCTGGATTTTGTGTCGATTGTAACACATGAAAAACAGAGTCCTTTTCTAGTGGTAGTAGCACAAAATGTTTTTCCTCTACAAATCCTGGTACACCTTGTGGGAATGTAACGATCTTTTCCTCATTAATAGCTAGTTCACCAAAGTATTTCGTCTCTATGTTCATTATTTCCGACCTTTCTTTAAATCATAATTTCAAAACCGCCTACGCCTTTGTACTTAAGGTTGTCAAAATCAACTTCCACATTCGGTTTATTTGCGGAAAGTTCTACATTTCCTTGTTGATACTGATGGGTTGGCTTGTTTGTTTGCACATCAATAATTGGCTCATTCCGTTTCACATTCGTATGTACTTCGCTTGGTTGGTAATCAATTTTAACCGCTCCATGTGATGGGATCCAGCCAATATTAAATTGTTTTGGTTGACCTTCACTATTCTGTTTCGCCTGTTGAGCAATTGGATTACCACCATTCTCTATCTTCATTAATTCATCGCCTTCTCGAGCGCGACGAGCAGTTCCTTCCGCGACGGCTTGTTTCGCATTTTGGGCTGCTTCTTCTGTTCGTTCAAACACATTTTTCAAGTCCATGTCATACCAAGCTTGACTCTGATCAATCGACAGTTTCGATGGTGTGCGTTCGATGGTGACATCCGCTTTCGGTTGTTGAATCGATTGCTCTGCTTGCGGTTGCTCGATATGTTGCTTAGCTGGATTTGTTTTCATGCTAATTTGCGCATCCTGAGTTTGTATACGAATTTGAGGCATCTCCACATTTATTACCCCCTAACTGCATTGAACTTGGTTAGATTCTATTATTACCTAGCCTAACAAACTTCCTTAATTTTCAAACCTATAGTAAAAAGCCTTGCCACTAAATAAGATGACAAGTGCTTTGTGAATTATATTAAGTTCTTTTCATAAACGTTGCTTTTTATTGCGAAGTAGCTATATACTGCAGAATAGCTATTGTAATCTGCTTTCTTCTATTCTGATTAAAATAAGTGTTATAGCATCGCTACGTCAGAATACTACGCTTTCCATGGGCACGGCCTCAGCTAACTTGGTAAAGAAAACCACTTTACCAAGTTAGCTGAGGCTCGCGCTGTTCCCATAGGAGTCTCCGTATTCTGCCTTCGCTGATGTATGTTTTCTAATTAATGATACGTGTGTATACTCTATCCTTTAGAAAGATTAAGAAGAGCCATTTATTACTTAAATATGAAACAACCAACTCTCCAAAATTCAATGCACACAAACAGCGGAGGAAATACACGGAGACTCCTACGGGAGGAAAGGCCTAGGTGAGACCCCGCAGCGAGGGACGAGCGAGGAGGCTCATCAGCCGCCCGTGGAAAGTCGAGTAGGCGGGGCCTCTCCTCTGGGATTGCGCCCCTTACCCCTCACAGATCCGTACGTGCCCAATTAAGGCATACGGCTCTTCATGACATCATTCACATCAGTTTCAAAGACCTTTACTTGAAAATAAATTGACCCTAATTTTGGGTTTTGGCAACGGATTTCTTGCGAGAAATTTCTCGAATTTTTCCCATGTAAATGTTCGTTTCTGACTTCGTCTATTTCTCCATTTCCAAGTTAAATACAACACTGTTCGATAAAAGGTTTTGATTTCATTATAATTATCTGACACCCCATAATAATTATAGTGTCCTCCAAGTTTCCTTCTAATTGAATCCACCAATTCCTTTTCATCCATGTGTCTATTCCTTCGGATCCATTGCTTGTACGTCTTGATTTTCATTTTGAATTTCTTGGGACTAGTCTTACGTTTGAGCCGATATCGCCCATTCTTTCCTTTGCCCCAATAGTGTCTAAATCCTAGAAAATCAAAGGTTTCTGGTTTACCATTACCTCCATTTCCTCGTCCGTTCTCTGAACCTCTACCAAATCGAATGATTTTCGTTTTCTCCTCGGCTATACTCAATTTAAATTTCTTTAACCTTGAGATTAGCTCTGCATAGAATATCCTTGCATCATCTTTTCTCTCGAAGCAACATACAAAGTCATCAGCGAAACGAACTATTTCTGCTTTACCTTTGCATAGTCGTTTCTTGACATAAACTTCAAACCAGAGATCTAGGACATAATGAAGATAAACGTTAGCTAGTATTGGTGAGATGACACCTCCTTGGGGTGTTCCTTCCTCTGTACTTATAAATTTACCTTCTTCCATTATTCCTGCTTTTAGGAATCGTTTGATCAGTCTGAGGAAGTTAGGGTCCGCAATATCGTGTTCTAAGAATTTCATTAACCAATCATGGTCAACGTAATTAAAGAATCCTTTAATGTCCGCATCTACCACATATTGACTCTTTGGGTGCATAATACTATTATCCAAAGCCCTCAGAGCTTGGTGTTGGTTTCTTCCAGGACGAAATCCAAATGAAAGATCTTTGAATTTCTGCTCATAGATTGCGTTCAGTATTTTGCCTATAGCCTTCTGAACAATCTTATCTTCAAATGCAGGTATCCCTAACGGTCGGACACTATTTCTGTCCTTAGGAATATATGTCCGTCTTGATGCTTGTGGTTTATATGCTTGCCTTTTCATCCGAGAAACTAAATCCTCTAAATTGGTTTCAAGGTTCATTCCATAAAGTTCTTTAGTCTGTCCATCTATCCCCGCCGCCTTTCCTGTTGGCAGTTCTAGATAACATTCCTCTAATGTCTGTTTGTTCAACAATGGACTAAGGAGGTAAATCGTTCTTTTGGTCTAGTCCTTGCAACTTCTGCTATTCTTGCTAATTTCGTTTTCATCTGTTTTCCCTACCTCTGTGTGTAGCATTTGTTTCCTTACCAAGATCGATGTTCATGTAACATCCCTTTCCTCCTCTGGCATTACCCAGAATCATCAGTACTATGGAGTTATCCGACTCCCTGCGAACCATTTGCCTCACTTCCTTTTGATCGGTTGTTCGGCATACTCTTGTGCTGTTCCTGAAGAGTACTTACCACAAAAGAGTTGCAGGGCCTCCCGAGGTCTCGTATGATCATTGGTTAACATGCCTGGCTCTTTGACCCCGGGGAAGTTTCTTTTAACTCGCCCTTTTCACGTTAAAAGAAATGTTGTCTTCCAGTCTACGCAAACCGTCGACCTTCCCAATGTAAATACTTTCGAGGCTCAATCACTTTCAGGCCTATTACCTTCCTGTCTACGCTTAGCACCCTACATCTCTATAGGTAGCCCAAGACTCGGTATTGGCAACTTGGCTTAAGTCTTACCAAGCAGGAGTCCCACCTGCTAAATCATACGCCCTTTCTCGGCGCTCGCGGAGTGTATTTCCGCAGTGATATATTAGCACTCATTTCATAAGGGATAGTGGAGTTTTGCGCATTATATAGTTATAAGGCAATTACAACATTTTTAAAGAAAAGAGCCTAGTTTTACCGTAAAAAGTCCATCAATGTAGGCTGAATAATCCGTGATCCGGCGCTAAGTGCTGCGCGGTGGACACTTTCTTGGGTGGTTAAGTTCATAATGACTTCTTCCATGTCCGCATCCTCATTATCTGACATCATTCTGGTTGCTGTTACTTCTTGGTCTTTAATACGATTCTCGATTAATTCAACCCGGTTCATTCGTGCACCTAAGTCAGCACGAACGCTAACTACATCATCAATTCGATTATCAAGATTATTTAGAGCATCCTCTAATCCAGCTTGGTCATCATCTTTTAGTGCTTGAGAAAATGCTTCAACATCCTTAAAGACATTGCTATTTTCATCTCCGAATACTTCTTCAGGGTTAACGTTTACTGGAAGGTTTGTCCCATCTGCAACTTCAATTTTAACAGTATTTGTATTAGTAGAAAGCTGATCGATGGTTCCGTCATCATCGATCGATACTGGCGGTTCACCATCGGTTCCCGTCGTAGCTGTTCCATTAAAAATGTATTTATTATTCACTTTCGTATTCGCTATTTCAACAAGGTGTTCTTTTAACTGGTCAACTTCTTCAGCAATGTTTTCACGCTGGCCTTCTTCATACGTTCCATTGGCTGCTTGGGTAGCTAACTCGCGGAGACGTTGTAGGGCTTGGGTTGATTTATCAAGCGCAGAATCAGAGTTATCCATCCAGTTATGCACTTCCCCAATGTTACGCTGAAATTGTTCAATGTCCGAAACTTGGGAGCGATAATTCATTCCCTTCATCGCCACAACCGGATCATCCGATGGTTTATTAATTTTCTTACCAGTAGAAAGTTGGTCCATATATTTACCGAGATTGCTATAGCTATTACTAACATTACGCAACATGTTGTTCGATAACATCCCTTGGGTTACACGCATTGTTATTCACCTACCTTCCTACTAATCCCATATTGTTTATTACTCGATCGAGCATTTCATCAATTGTCGTCATACTTCTTGCCGCTGCATTATAGGCATGTTGGAATTTAATCATATTCGACATTTCCTCATCTAATGAAACAGCACTAACAGATTCCCTGTTTTCTTGTACTTGTTGTTTTAGGGCAGAAGCATTCTCGACCATGCGATCTGCTTCTTGTTTCACGACACCCATTTCACCAATGGTCGATTCATAGTAACTCTTAATCGATGTATTTTTTCCAATGCCTACTTCTGGATTTGTAAAAACATCTGCCAGTTTTTGTGCATTTTCTCCATCACCAGCATCACCATTTTTACTTGCAGCAATATGATCAGCATCATCAATGATTGTTTGACTAACTTTCATCGTAGCAGCAGCTTGTGAGGCATCATCTATTTCAAAGAAACTTGGTGGTTCATTCCCTGATAAATTAGCACCTTGCTTATGTACCTTATTGAATTCATCAACAAAGGTACTAGCCATTTCATCTAATTTACCAAGCATGTTAGGAAATTCACCACTGACATTTCCATCGCCGTCCACATATCCATTCGCTTCGACTAATGCTTTTAGTTTCCCGTTAGATTCAAAATCATTGGCATCGATCGTTATTTTATCTTCATCAGCAATAGTTTCAGGCGTTTCTTCGCCATTAGGTAAGTCATTTGGATTATAAAACACTAATTCATCCACGTTATTGTCGTCATTCATGTTCACATGCACATGGTTAATAGTATCGCTTTCTCCATTAACTAACTCCGTACCACTACCGGCTAGGCTGACCGTTGCTTTTCCCATTGCCATGTCACTAGGTTGGCCTTTACTTGCGGTATATTCTACATCAATATCAGCTATTTCTGATAGTTGATCAATCAAGCGATCGCGCTCATCATATAAATCGTTCGGCAGCTGTCCATGTGGTTCAACAGCACCAATTTGCTGGTTGACGTTATTGATTTGCGTGATCAATGAATTCATATCTGTTTCTGTAACATCGATTTCCCCTTTTAAATCCTCACGTACTCCTTCTAAGGATCCTGATAAATAGTTGAATGTCTCTGCAACAGCAATCCCTCGCTGTCTAACAACCGATCGAGCACCAGAGTCCTCTGGGTTCACAGATAGATCCTGTAAAGCATCCTTGAACTGATCCATCGTCTTCGATAACCCTTGTTCGGATGGCTCATTCATCACATCTTCCATTTGCTTCATCGCATCTGCTTTCGTCTCATGATATCCTAATTTGTTATTTTCATCCCGGTATTGGACATCTAAAAAAGCATCACGAACACGTTCTACTGACCCCGCTTTTACCCCACTTCCAATTTGTCCTGGAATTTCTGGGCGGTTACGTGAGGCTGGTGGAAACGGACCTGTTTGTTCGAAATTCACACGTTGGCGGGTATAGCCTTCTGTATTCGCATTCGAAATGTTATGCCCTGTTGTATATAGAGCAGATTGTTGGGTGCTTAACGCACGTTTGGCAACTTCTAAACCATGAAATGTTGACACGTTTTTTCCTCCTTGCCACCTATGCCTTCGAATCAAACAAGGATCGTTTCACTTGTTGTGTGGCCTGTTGTTTATTTGCTTGGTTCCCGTAATTCATCGTTGTAAGCGATGGGGAGATCATATCCATCGTTAATTGAATAAACTGCATCGACTGCTTGGTTAATTGTTGGTTTAATTGTTCCTGTTGGCGCAATTCCACTAACGTTTCGGCTAACCTTGTTGTAACCGATTCTAAAGCTTGTTTATCTGTTCCAACTAGATCGTCATCAATCATTACGGAAACCGTTATTGCTTGTGAATCCAGTCCGTTTACATGAGCCCAGTTCTCGACTAATTCCATTCGTTTTGTTTCCAATTGGTTGATCGCCTGAACATATTTACGCTCTTGCAATAACAGTTCCTGTAAATAATCGATGTTATTTTTCGTTAAGGATTCCGTTTTTTTCTTAGAAATGGACAATAAGTTGTCATGTAATGTCGTTATTTTTTTCAATACGTCAACAATTGGTTGAACGGACATGTGTCGTTCTCTCCTTTAGGCTTGGTTGTTCCAGAATTGGAGCATTTTCTTTGCTGTCTGTTTTGGATCGACCGTATACTCGCCAGATTCTACAGATTGTTTAATCTGCTCAACACGTTCGAGTCTGGCAGGATCCACTTTCTCATTTTGCTGTAATTTCTTCGCTTCGTTCGATATTTGCAATTGGTCATTTTTATTGACTTCTTTTTTTATTTCCGCTTGTTTTTGCATTTGTTTTTGATACGGATTAAAGTTTGAGTGGTTTGGTCCTTGGATTTTCAAGACCTTTCACCTCTTTCAACACTACGATTTTGTTCCTCTATACCTTATATCGGCATAGTTACGAATTTGTTTAGTACGATCATCTAAATTTATAATACGTTCGAGCCTTTTTAGCTTCCTGTTCTTTATTTCTCTGTGACAGTGCATCGATTTCTTCCTGCTTTTGCAAGTCAGACGTGATTTCATCTGCACATTTTTCACATATGATACCATCGTTAATACTTGCACCACATTTTTCACAAGGATAAGAAAGGTTGGGGAACTGAGAGGGGCGCAATCGCTTTTCCTTAACGAATTTCATAATAACTTCTTCTTCCACACCAGTTGCCTCGACAATTTGTGGAATATTCGCTTGTCTATTTTTTCGTTGTTTTAAAAAATCATAAACCGTTCGAAATGCTGCTTCTTCTTTTTTATAACAGTCTCGACAAACTTGAATTGCACCTTTGACAAATAATGCACCACATTGTGGACAGTTTGCTAAATCTCCCATTACTAACACCTCACGCACTTTTTTTTTATTATATCACATGCACGACTGCGTATATATACTCCAAAATGCTCGTTTCACCCCCGTGCCAATGTATAAGCATATACTTTTGGGCATCCACTTTCTCGCAACACATTCGCCGCATGTCTCAAGGTAACACCTGTCGTATAAATATCATCGACCAAAATGACTGGTTTGTTTAATGGCGTTTTTACTTGGAATGGGTTGGCAGATGCAAGGCGGTCGTGGCGGGTTTTTTTGGACTGTTTTTCACTATGGATCCGTGTTAACGCCTGTTGATAAGGGGTGTCTAAAACCTGCGCAAGTGCTTCTGCCTGGTTAAAGCTGCGTTCTTGGAGGCGCCTGTCACTTAGGGGAATCGGTACTAGAACAGCATCTTTTTTTATTTGTTTAAAGGTTATATTAAATTGGTCTCGAAACGCATCTGCAAACGCCTCTCTCAGCACGTAGTCTCCTCGATACTTCCATTTTGCAATTATTTCCTTCAAAAAATCATTGTACGTATAGACGGACTGATTAAATGCAAGTGCTCCTGCCAATGTGGGATGGTGTTCCCATTTTTGACAGTCGGGACAGACGGTTTGATCGGTCAGCCGACTACAACGTTTACATTGTTTACCGGCAATGCGTTCGAGTTTTGCTTCACAGCTGGGACACAGCTTAGGTTCAGGTGCTGGTTTGAACAATGTATTCCAGTTCACTTCCACTATGATTTCTTGGTCACAACTTAAACAATGCACTACAACCTCCTCCCCCGTTTATTCATTGCTTCGATCGACTTCACCGCTTTTACAATTGCCTCTGTTTTTCCATCATGAAAAAACACGACTTCTCCTGTTGGATCTTTCGGACTTCTGCCGGCGCGACCAGCGATTTGCACTAGAGCAGCTTCATCAAACACATGGTGTCCCGCATCCAAAATCACCACATCTACCGATGGAAAGGTAACACCACGTTCGAGGATCGTCGTGGTTACGAGCACGTTATAGGCTTTGTTACGGAACTGTTGGACTTTTTCGGCACGATCATGATCAGCGGCATGAACGGATTTGATTGTTTGACCACTGCTAGCAAAATATTTCTGCAATGTACGTGTTAGCTTTTCTGCAAGTTCGATGGTTGGCACAAAGATCAATAACTGCCGATCAGGGTGGGAGCGTTGCTTGTACCATGTAAAAAAGGCTTTTGGCGGTTGGTGTTTTGCTAGGTCCTTTTTTAATTGCCAACACAGTTGTAAGATTGGGACAGGTAATGGGTGACCATGAAAGCGGACAGGGACAAATACGGTAGCAAGTTTACCTGCACGCACTCGTTTGCGGTGTTGTTTTCGTGGAGTGGCGGTTAAGTAAATGCGAGCAGCAGTTGGTTTGACGGCACGATTGGCTGCGAACAGTAATGATGGATCATGGTGGAATGGGAAAGCATCGATTTCATCTATAATCATCCCATCGAACGCGTGAGCAAATCGCAGTAACTGGTGCGTGGTGGCAATCACAAATTGACCTGGGGTATCTTTCTGTTCACTTCCTCCATACAACCCTTGAATGGAGGTATGAGGAAAGGCGGTGCGAAAGCGTGGCACTAGCTCACGAACAACATCCGCTCGTGGTGTTGCTAAACAAACACGTTTACCTTGTTCAAGCAGTGCAGCAATGCCAGCAAACACCATTTCAGTTTTCCCAGCCCCACAGACCGCCCAACAAAGTAATTCTGCCTTTGGTGTAGTCATGCTCTTGACGATTTGATCGGAAGCATGTTGTTGGTAGGTGGTTAAGTTACCATCCCAGTGACAGGCATGGTCCTGTTGTGACCAATTAGGCGATGGGCCTGTCCAATAATAGAGCGGTTCACAGGCTAGCACGCGGCCCATTTCGATACAGTTGCGACAATACACGTGGGTTTCATCGCATCTAGCACAAGGAATGGGAGCGAAATGCCTTTTGGCGCGGGTACCACAACGTCTGCAGCGATGTCCCCATAGATGTTTTTCAATTGATGGTATGGCAGTGAATAATTGATTGATAAGATAGCTACGAAAGGTGGGATCGTCAAGTGGAATTTCTTCTCGAATTAGTAATTTTCCGTGGAACTGACTGGCATGATCATCGTTGAAGGGTGCTGATGAAGGTTGACTAGGAGTGGGAATCCATTCATAGGTGGGGGTAATCAATGACCGAGCCGAGTGAATGAACGACTTCATTTGATCATCTCCAATAATTGGCTAGGTGTCAGAATACCTGACACCTCCATTTTTTATTTATGGGTTGTTGCTTTTTGTGTCATAGTTGATAGATTATACGACGTAACTGTACATGACTTATGTCCATTATTAATATGGTTAGCGCACTGGATAGCGCTGCGGAAATACACTACACTTTCCTGTGGGGGGGCGAGCCTCGCTCGTACCTCACTGCGGGTTCTCACCGATAATAAATTAAGGACCACAGGCTAAAACATCCTTGTCGGACAACGCCTGCATGACCCTCGTCGGGCCTCAGGAGTATCCGGTGTATTTCCTCCACTTTATTTAGCATCGTAATTTTATAGATGTTTGCTTTATTATACGTACAGAAAAATCCCTTTTTTAGTAGATAACAATGAACTCAGATTCAACAATGATTGGTATAGCTATTTTATCTGACGTAAATCAGAAAACCACCAACAGCGTAGGTAGAATACGGAGACTCCTATGGGAACAGCACGAGCCGAAGATCCACTTGGTAAAGTGGTTTCCTTTACCAAGTTAGCTGAGGCCGTGCCCATGGAAAGCGGAGTATTCTACCGAAGCGATGGTACTTCACTCATTTGCAATCAGAAAAATGGTAATCATCTATTAAAGTTATGTCGGAATCCTTATTTTTTATACCAAGCTAGCCCAATTGCACCTTCCCCAAGGTGGGTACCGATGACAGGGCCAAAATAACTGATCGAAACTTCCGCATTATCATATTTCGCTTCCAGTTCTTGCTTGAACTTTTCTGCATCTTGTTGGCGTTGGGCATGGATAACGGTTGCCTTAATTGGCACACCTGTGTCGGCATCTTTAGCAAACAAGTCTTGAATACGGTTGAGCGCGCGTTTTTTTGTCCGAATTTTTTCAAATGGCACAATTTTTTTATCGACAAAATGGAGTAATGGCTTTACTTGTAACATGCTACCAACCAAGACTTGAGCACCATTTAATCGACCACCACGATGAAGATTACTTAAATCATCAACCATAAAATAAGCACGGATGGATTGTTTCATTTCATCCAAACGGGCAAGGATCTCTTCAACCGATGCACGTTGTTCGGCCATCGCTGCTGCTTCTAAAACGTAATGGCCCTGTGCCATCGCACTAATTTCTGAATCATAAGGATAGACCTCAAGATCTTCCACCATATTTCCTGCCGCAACAGCAGATTGGTACGTACCGCTAATCCCACTTGATAAATGAATCGAGATGACGGCATCATAGTCTTTCGCTAATTCTTCATAAATACTAGTTAGCGCACCAATCGACGGTTGGGATGTTTTCGGTAAATCTTTGGCGTCTCTTATCATTTCATAAAATTCATCTGTCGTTAAATCAATTTCTTCACGATAAGACTCATTACCAAATGAAACGTTAAGTGGCACCATATGTACATTCCATTGATCACGAATCGAAGCTGGAATATATGCCGTACTATCTGTTAACACAGCAATCTTCACATACATCGTACCTTTCCATTTTAGGTTTTGTATATCTCATAAGTATTGATATTTGTTTATACGCGCAATACTCCCATCCTATAAAAAAGTATGAGTATCATAACGCTACGGAAATACACTGCGCTTTCCACGGGCGGCTGATGAGCCTCCTCGTTCGTTCCTCACTGCGGGGTCTCACCTAGGCCTTTCCTCCCGTAGGAGTCTCCGTATATTTCCTCCGCTGATTATGTGTTTTGTAATTTTGTAAGATTTATTATGATAAACAAATTGAATAAATAGCATTCATTTTAAGTGATGTAGCTACTCCTTATCACTAATACAAAACTTATACTATCATACACATGATGCGAAACATCAAAAAAGTTCCAGTTTCTTTGTGAGTTATAACTCTGTCAAGGTAGCAGCATAACCCTTTAAAAGTAGAATGGAAATAGGCAACTCATCACAATTATGTGTATAAAAATAAATAAGTACAATACAAAAACAGCCTAAGTTTATATTACAAACTTATTCGTTATTATCGATCACTAGTACTACTATTCACATGTTCAGCAAAAAACATGAACATGTTTAGCAAATCGTTATACTTCCACCCAGCCGTTGCGGATTGCTTCTACGACAGCCTGTGTCCGGTCGTTTACTTTCATTTTTTGTAAAATATTGCTGACATGGTTTTTGACGGTTTTTTCACTAATGAACAATGTCTCAGAAACGCCTCGATTACTTTTCCCATCTGCAAGCAGTTGTAGTACTTCACATTCCCGTCTAGTTAGTAAATGTAATGGTTTGCGTATCTCTATATCTTTCGGTGCCTCTTCAAAGTTTGAGCTTTGTTCCAACAAGCGACGGTATTCACGCACAAGGTTATGGGTTACTTTGGGATGAAGGTAGGAACCTCCTTGACTAACAACTTTGATTGCATCAATTAGTGCATTGGAATCCATCTCTTTTAACAAATATCCTTGTGCACCCGTTTTCAGTGCATGGGTTACATAGTTTTCATCATCGTGAATCGAAAGAATAATCACTTTCACGTCAGGGAACTTACGCACTAAGTCTCCTGTCGCTTCGACCCCGTTCTGGTGCGGCATATTAATATCCATTAACACGACATCAGGTTGGTATGTCTCAACAAGTTGGATCGCATTCGTTCCGTCATCGCCCTCTGCTACGACCTCGAATGAAGATTCAAATTCTAGTATGCGTTTTACGCCTTCTCTAAATAGTTTGTGATCATCTATTAATAATAGTTTGGTTGTCATTTCTGCTCCTCCTATCATTTTTCTCTGTTATGAAACGTATTTCAACGATTAAAATCAATATTATCCTGTTTTTAAAACTGTTGTACGGACAGCATTTGGTTCTATTATACATGATTTTAAACGAATTGTGTCGATTAATTTTGGTTTATCGGCACAACAATCATCACTCTCGTTCCACTACCTGGTATCGAATCAATTGTTAAATCACCATCAAGCATGTCCACTCGTTCTTTCATTCCAACAATACCAAATGAATTGGCTTTTGTTTCGTTCACGTCAAATCCACTGCCATTGTCTTTGATTAGAATCTGGACACGAGCATTGGTTATTTCTAATTTCACATCAACTTTAGTTGGTGAAGCATGTTTGATCGCATTTTGTACCGATTCCTGAACCAATCGATATAACGCGACTTCATATTTACTATCCAACCGTTTTTCCTTGGATATCGGTGTAAACCGAATCGAAGCATTACTTGTCTCTGATGCAGTATCTAAATATTTTTTGATTGCTGGTACTAAGCCTAAATCATCCAATACCATTGGACGTAAATCATAAATAATGCGTCTTACTTGTTGCAACGAACCTCGTACCATTTGTTTGACACTTTTTATTTCTGTCAGTGTTTCTTCTACACTACGTTCACGAAATGTTTTGTCGACAATTTCACTTCGAATCAATATATTGGCAAGTACTTGCGCAGGACCATCATGCATTTCCCGCGCTAGTCGTTGTCGTTCTTCTTCTTGTGCCTCGATAATTTGCAGGCCGAATTGCTGTTTTAATTGTGCATCCTGAATGATTTCGGTTACTTGCTGAAAATCATCTTTCAAGTAATTCAGTACGACAGAAATTTTCCCCACAAGTCCATCTGCTCGTTCGACTGTTTGCTCGATCGATTTTAAGCGACGTTCGAGTTCATTACGTTTTTCTTGAAGATTTTTTTCCTTTTCTCGTTTCATCGTTAATTCGGTTTGTAGTTGATGGGTTTGCTCATACACTTCACGTATCTGTTCTTCCGAATGATTTCGAAAATCTTTGTTTACTTCTGACAAACGATTTCTCGAGAGTCGTGTTTTCCGTTCCAGTTCATCACCTGCATCAATCACTTCAACGATTTGATGTTTGATTTGTTCAAGTTCATGTTGCAATTGCTCATATTCTTTGCGAGAATCTTCACTAATTGAAAATACTTCATCCTTGCTGTTTTGAACCGTTTCTACCATCTCATCAATAATATAATCTAACGTTTTTTGATCGTAATCATTATTCTTAGTCATAAGTCCATCGCCACCTTACTTGTTTGATTGGCTATTATGTAAAAAAATTTTTGTTTATAACCATGGGGGAAAATCCACCATACCTATATTGAGACGTTCTAACATACTCTTTAAAATGAGTGCTAAACTAGCGCTGCGGAAAAACACTCGCTTTCCATGGGGAACGCTTCAGCCTCCTCGCTCGCAAAGAACGCTCACTGCGGGGTCTTCAGACTGTTCCTTTCCCATAGGAGTCTCGCATTTTTCCGCAGCTTTTAAAGTTTTCTGTTTCTAGAGATAAAAATCCATAAAAAATTAAATTTTAATAACTATATCTCTCGATAATCAGAACACTGCAAACAGCGGATTCATAATACAGAGACACCTCATTAAAACAGATTTCTGGATACGATGTATCATACCAAAGCCTTAAAACAAAGCACAGCACTTTACTATCATTAGAATGAACAATACTATCAATTATTGGATTAATATCAACTTCCAAAATATATAGCAACTTAGCTACGTTAATCTTTTTTCAAATTAAAATAATAGGTAAAAAGCCAAATCATTTGTATAATGTACTCATAGCAAATTTTGTCATTATTACTCATATATAATGTCACTTTATATAATGATTGGTTAGGAGGCAGATTGCAAGGTGTTAAATCAATATTATACCGTTAAATTGGAAGGGTCTGATGAACAGACCATTCAGAAATCTCGATTTATTGGCTATGTAAAACGTGTCGAAACGGAAGAACAAGCACAAGCATTCATCCAAGTAATTAAAAAGAAGCATCATGATGCCACCCATAACTGTTCTGCATACATGATTGGTGAACATGATCAAATCCAAAAAGCAAATGATGATGGAGAACCTAGCGGTACAGCTGGTGTCCCTATTTTAGATGTATTAAAGAAAAAAGGCTTAAAAGATACAGCAGTCGTAATCACTCGTTACTTCGGTGGTATTAAATTAGGTGCAGGTGGCTTAATTCGCGCCTATTCAAGTACAACCTCGTTAGCAATCAACACGACCGGTGTTGTCAAACGTCAACTCATGAAAGAAATGATCGTCTCAGCTGACTATACCCTTCTTGGCAAACTTGAAAACGCGTTACGTAATTCTCACTACCTATTAGAAAACATTAACTATCTAGATCATGTTGAATTACAAGTATATGTCGAAAATGAAGAACAACAAGCATTTCGTGACTGGATGATCGACTTCACCAGTGATCAAGTGACCGTAACCGAGGGTGATGTCACCTACATCGAAATCGATGTCACATGACGCTGTCGAAACCAATAAAATATTTCCTCGGAAATGAATTATAGGTAATGATACACAAATATGTCGAGCCAACGTACATAACATTGAGTGAAACTTGTCATAGACTTGATTGAGGTTTTTTTGTTAGTAGTTGTCCTTTTCATGGGAGACATCAAAACAATTTCAGCAGTTCTACATTGAAGTACAAAACGTATTTAAGAGGAAAATAGTTACACAATCAACAAACTAAATAACATTACATTGGTAAGAAAAACGCTCAGATTTCAAAAAGAACTCTGAGCGTTTTTGACACTCTCTTTCCTATCCAAAGCCAGTTGTTTGAGGAGAAAAAACGAAAGTGATTTCCTGTTTCAATTCTTCGCGGACATTTAGCACGTCCTGCCTTTTTGAAGGGAGAAACGGTCATTTATTCCGTTAAAATGATGAAATAAGATAAAAACTGGCTAATATAAAACGAACGAATAGAGGAACAAAATGTCCAGTTCGCCATCAAAAAAGAATGTTTTTCATAAAATAAAGGAATAAATGTCCGCCCCACCTTTGGAAACAGTATGAGTCCGAACTTCCCGCAATTCAAAGCGCCAACTATCACTCATCTACACTCAGCTCAAACCACGTCACTGCTCCAAACACAACCGATAACTCTTCGCAATTGCCTCAGAACGATCCCTTACTTGCAACTTCCTAAAAATACTCGTGATATGATTTTTCACCGTATGCTCGCTTATAAATAAAGTCGCAGCAATTTCACTGTTGTGAATCCCTGCAATCACATGCTCAAGTACTTCCAATTCACGCTTCGATAAATTAAATTGATTTTTAATAATTCCTAAATCCAATTGCTCCTTTTGTTGAACTGGAGCAGCGTTAGCAACATCCGATTCCAATGTTTGTCGAAACGTAAATGTCGATAATCGTAACACGAGTTCTTGTTGGATGTCTGTTTTCGTTTCTGGAAATGCTTGATGTTCGGCAAAATAATCGACTATATACAAAAAATGACCTAGAGGGGAACGAGATTTTTTTATTGGTTGCTTGCCATTATTCAATTGGTTATAACTAACGATGATATCAACCACTCTAGGATCAATCTGTTGTTTCAGCAAAAACGATTCAGAATAAGCCGACAACATACACGCTTCTTTACAGAGAGTGATGTCCTCATAACTAAAATCTAATACGCTTGCAAAATCTTGTATATGTATCAACATTTTTTGGCTATGGTGATAGTGTTCTGGCTTGAATGCCTCCACTGCAGTGAAAAAATTGGCAACCTGGTCTTGTCCAGCATTTTTTTGCTCTTGGCCTATTAAATCGATGGTAACTGCACCAACTTGACTGATACTTGCCACCAAATCGATCACTTGTTGGTCTGTTTGCTCGTCTGGTAAATGAATCGTTAGCAAACCAATAAACCGCTCATTCCTAACTAATGGAAATTCATAGACAAACTCATTCCATGGTGTTTGCCATTTCTGTGCGGCCATGTTCTTAGGATTGACAGTTCCATTGACATACCTCGCCTTGATCGATTGGGTATATTGTTCAATCAAATCTTGAGAAATCCCTCTCGCATATAGCTGTGGGGCAGCCAAATTAGCTTGTTGATGAACAAACACAGAAGAAAATTTACTTTTTACCAGTACCATTGTCATATCGATTAGCACGTAAGCGATCTGTCTTAGATCCTTCATGTTAGAAATAATTGAAAATATTTCCTTAAGCACTTGTAACCTTGTATTCACATTGTATAACTTCGTGTTTAGTGCTTCGATCGTAAGGTTTTGTTCAATCATCTCAAACGTATGTCGTATCACGAAGCTTGTTTCTAACGAAATTTCATGAAAAAGCGTTGTTCCACCAAACACAAGCCCAACACATTGATTGTCATTTAGGAGTGGATAACAAAATAGCGCCTTAGGACGTAAGCCATACGGGTGCAAATATCCATTGCGCAAATCATGTTCAACCTGGTTCCAGACTTTATAGTTTTTGGAAATGGATGCTTGTCCTAAAAATCCTTGGCCAAAAGAAAATTTGTAGCCCTCTAGCGATACATTTTCAGATCCAAAAAAAGAGGTTACTTCAAAGCTATCCTCCATTGTCGGCCTTGCAATGCCAGCAAAATCAAGGTCAGAAAAGTCGCTAACCATCCGCTCATAGAACCAAGTACGGTCCAATATATCTGATTGTTGCTCGACATTGGTAAGTTCATGTGCAAGCGACAATATATCATACATTACTTGCTTTTTTTCACTATTTAGTTGTTGGAGAATTTTTTGTAGACTTGATAATCTTTGTCGAGCTGACTCGACTTCCTGGTCGGACAGTTTTGGAAAATTCTTATCACATTCAGAAGTGACAAAAGGACCCGCTAACAGATAATCGTTTTCAGATAACGAAACAATCAAGTATTTCGTCCCAATTGGAAACGAAAATGGGGACTCAATCATTGCCACTGATTGAAAGGACGTATATTCATCAACGACATTTCGTAATGTCTCGGTATAGTAAGTGGGATTGGTCTCTGCGCTTTTGTAGAAATCATTAGCTTGTTGATCCAAAATCACAACCGGTACCTTAAGCACCGATTGATAGACAGGTAGAAGCGGCTCAATCAGCCTTTTCATCATAAGGGTTCCTTATAATACTTCTTCCACGGGTTGAACGTAACGATAGATTTCATTACTGCCCAACCCTACTTTCTCCACGATCGCCAATGTTTCTAATTCTACTAGCACCACTTCTAACTCTTTTGGACTTTTCCCTAATCGTGTCGACAACCCTTCCACTGTTTCAAATGCAAAAGGATTGCTTTCAAAAAAATGGATGCATTCTATTTGTAAAGGTAAATACTCTGCTTTACTCAAAATCTCACCTACTCTATACAAGTTCGATGAAAGGGGCTTGTTGACTGTTCTCCACAATCAATGGCTTGGAGATCACACCTTGTGCCGATTTGTTCACTTGAACAAACTGATACCTTCCATCAACCCATGTTTTTATGATTCCATCACTAATCCGTTCAAAATATGATGCGTTTCGTTCGCTGATTTGTCGATAATTGTTTAACATAATCGAACTTACGTTAAACCCTTTTAATGTTGGAACAATCTTAGCTAAATAATCAATCACAAAATCTTCTCCAAAAGATGAAATCAATGTATGAGAATCAATCGTCACTAGATAATCATCCCCAACATACTGACCGCTCTTCAGTAGTGAAATAAAGTTCGAGTGCATCACGCTATTGAATTCTTCTCCAGTTTGATCAAATAGATTAATCACAGCATTCTCGTATTCTTTTGGTACAATTCGATCATAAAAATCTAAAAATAAGATTTGGTCATTTTTAATTAAATCGTGAAGGGAAAGACCAAACAGCCCTAATAATGCCTCAAAATCCATTGTACTTAGCGCATGGGTTAACAAAACAAGTGCTTTCTTCCCTTTTTTCAATTGTTCAGCAACGATCGAGGCGAGTAGATAGCGATAGTTCGCTTTACTATTCGTATCAATCATGTACATGGATCCTTCAGGAATGCCGCCGTGTAATATTCGATCAAGTCCGGTAATTCCTGTTGGTAAGAAACGATCACTTGCATTTAACGTGGTCTTATCTTCAATCATCGAAAGGGCTGGTACTACTTTTACACCTTTATCATTGAAATTAAAAATGTGCTCTCCTTCTTCGATCGCACAGCCACGCATCTTCTTCACTTCTAATGTTCGTTTACGATAAATTTGTTGTAATGGGTCTAATTTTAAAGAAATGACGCCATCTACGACAAATTGTTCAAATGTCGCATTTTGGTCGCTATGTGCATCCGCTTCTTTTATAAACAAGGAAGTGATTTTTTTACGTCGCAAGCTATTTCGTAATGAATAAAACGTCTTACGGTAATCATGTTCATTGTCACTTAAATAACGAAATAGACTAATGCTATCAATCACTAGTCGCTTACATCCAATTTCATCTAGTAATTGGGTCACAAATCCGTTTGTCTTTAACAGTTCTTCTAAAAATATATCTGGTGAAAGACAGATCACGCGTAGTAAATTTTGTTTTTCATAGGCGCGTAGATCCCATCCAAATGATTTTGTTTCTTCATAAAGTTGTTCAGGTAATTCTTCAAAGGTAATGTATGCGCCAGGTTGTTTGTCTGCTTGTTCGATTCCACCTAACAAAAATTGTAACGATAGATTCGTTTTACCAGTACCTGGTGCACCTTCTATAATGGTAACAGATCCTTCTGGTAGTCCCTTGCCTACCACTTGATCTAAACCTTCGATGCCTGTAGTCACGTAATTCAAAGTTCATCACTCCAAAAATGGTTGCATTATGTTAGTAGGTTGTTTCTGAGAAAATTGTTGTTATTGTATAGAAGCTATATTATGCGCATTTATCCCCACTATCCCTTTAAAATGAGTGCTAATATACCGCTGCGGAAATACACTACGCTGTCCGTGGGGGGGCTGGTGAGCCTCCTCGCGCTGACGCACTGCGGGGTCTCACCGATGCCACTAGTCCCACAGGAGTCTCCGTGTATTTCCTTCGCTATTTCCAGTACTCTGAAGTTTTATAGTGCTATGCTTAATAAAATTATATATTATATCTTTTTTATGTTAGTTAGCATGTTGTAACATAACCTTAATAGTAATTTCTTTATTTTTTAATATATAGAATAATACATCTATCTTTAATCAGAAAACTTATATCAGCGGAGGTAGAATACGGAGACTCCCTCGAAATTCAAACCCAATTTTCTTCGTGCGTTGTATCGCTGCCGAAGCCTTCCTTGTCCTATGGGAACAGCACGAGCCGAAGATCCACTTGGTAAAGGAACACAGGCTAAGGCCGCCACAGACACGCGAGCAACGCCAGCGTGACCAACATCGTGTTGGCCCGAGGCCGTGCCCATGGAAAGCGGAGTACCCTGCCGTAGCGTTGGTATAACACTTGTTTCAATCAGACGAAAGCAGAATTACAATAGCTATTGCGCAGTATACAGCAATTGCGTACAAAAGTGCATCAGACTTTCAAAACAAACCTATCAACATATAGTATATATCCTATCATACTTTATATTTTTAGAATGTAAATGAAATTGTCACAATTTTCACTACGATTTTAATTTCATATATTTGTCTATTTTTTTATCTAGCTTTTTACTGATCTGTACTATATCTTTATCCGTATAATCAGAACGTTTCCATTTTGCATACAATTCTGTTCTTAACAATTCGATCTCTTTCTTTAATTGTTGCTTCGTCATCATAAAACCCTCACTTTGATATACGGTTAATGCTTTCATTTTATCCCCACCACTTGTTCGTACGCATGTACGTTATTTTTTCCATACTCTTTTGCAAGGTATAACGATTGATCGGCATTTCGCATTAACGTGTCACCAGTCGTACCATCTATTGGAAAAATCGAAAAACCGATACTAAAGGTAGACTGTAGTTCGACCTCATCGATCACACAAGGTTTTGCTAATAACTCACGTAGCTTATTTGCCACATCTGTTACCTCATCTGCCTTGTCCATATCTGTTAATAACAAAGCGAATTCGTCTCCACCTAAACGCGCGACCGTATCCTCTTCGCGAACATTTGAAGAGAGTCGCTGTGCCATCATCTGCAAGTATTTGTCACCAAAGTCGTGTCCCCACTTATCGTTTATTTCTTTGAAATTATCACCATCTAAGTAGAGAACGGCGAACTTCTTTTGCTTGCGTTTGGAAAAGGCTAGCAGCTTGGAAAAACGATCTTCAAATAGTCGTCGGTTTGGTAATTGTGTTAAATGATCGACATAGGCCATCTCTTGCAGTCGTTGTTGATACTTGACTTGCTTGGATATATCACGAGCAACAATGACGACATGGCTAATCTCACCATTGTCTTTTGCTACCGGTGTTCCCTTTGCTTGATACCACACCCAACCATCGATGCTCCATTTGCGAATATTAACCGTAAAGTCTTGTAAGGAAATCAATGATTGATAAAAGGCTGTTTTATACTGTTTTTGGTCATCTTCATGCACTTCATAGGTTAATAGCTGATGGATAAAGTCTTTGTCCGCTTTACCAAGTAAGCTAGCATGGGATGGGGATGCATAGGTAATCATTCCATTTGCATCATGCACCGTAATTAAGTCAAGCGAATGATCGGTAATGAGACGATAATTCTCTTCACTTTTTTGCATCGCTTGAAGCATTGCTAGCTTTTCGGTTTTATCATCGATAATACAATGAAACCCAACTATAGTCTCCTTGACAACGATCGGTGACGCTGTTAACTCACAAACCAGTGACTCGCCGTCTTGTTTCACTAGTTTTGTTTGAAATTTTGTTTGGTTTCCTTGAACGATTTGTTGGATATTTGTTCGTGCATGTTCGATTTCATCATCTGCTACCAACTCAAGTAATGACATCTGCTTGAATTGGTGTTTGGAGTAGGAAAACTTTTCCTCACAGGCTGGATTCACCTTATTGATTAACCCATTCAAATCAATCCTGATCATTGGAAATGGATTAAATTCAAATAGTGAACTATGTCTAGCTTTTCCATCCTCTAACAGCATTTCTTCTTGTTTTTGTTTGGTAATATCTCTTATCATACTGCTTATTGCGACAACTTCTCCTGCGGCATTATGAATCGGTGATAGTGAAACAGAGACATCAATTACTTCCCCATTTTTTCTCATCCGTTTACATTGATAAGTAGGAGTCGCTTCTTCGCATAAAACACGGTTTAATAAGTAATCTACTTCTTCTTTTTGCTCAGCTGGAACGAAAGGTAACTCTAGCTGTTGCAATTCCTGCTCCGTCCATCCATATAACGTTTCAAAGGCAGGATTTACCTCTAGAATCTTTTTTTGTTTTGATAGAATTAAGATTGCATCGCCTGAATTTTGTAACAACGATTGATAAAGTTCGTTCGTTCTTTTTAAATCATCTTCTCTCATTTTTCGGTCTGTAATATCTCTTGTAACACAAAGAATCTTATCCACTTCTTGTTGGTCATTAAATAATGGGGTTACGATGTTATGACCGTACATCCAGACGCCATCTTTCCAAACTTTGTCTTCGTAGGTGACCGAGCATTTTGTCTGGATAACTTGTTGATAATGCCCCTTGATCGTGGCAGCCAATTCTGTAGGCATCAATTGATCGAGTGATTTTCCTTGCCAATCCGTCATATCTAGGTGTTCCTGTCCTACTTGATTGATATAGTAGTAATAGAACTCGTCATTAGTCACATCCATCACATAAATAAAGTCTGAAATCTCATTTAAAATGAGATCTAATAACTTGTCTGACTGGTTTGTACTAAAAACTTGTTGAAAAAAGTTTTTCATGATTAACTATGCACCTCTTTCCCGGTCTTGCCGCGTCCCACCGTACTATCTAACAATTTATTCGCCTCTGAGACTGGAAGAGGCTTACTAAAATAAAACCCTTGCATCAAATAACAATCATGTTCCAATAAAAAAGAAATGTGCTCTCGGCTTTCCACACCCTCCGCAATGATTGTTAGGCGTAAATCATTGGCTAATGAAATAATCGATTTCAACACCATTTGCTCGCGTTTATTGACCATTTGATCGAGAAATGATTTATCCAATTTAATGCTATCCATACTTAATTTACTTAAATAACTTAACGAGCTAAAACCTGTGCCAAAATCATCCATGCTTACTCCCAATCCCAATGCTTGCAAATCTGCGATGATTTTATGTAAACGATGATCGCCGTCTACAAGCATACTTTCGGTTATTTCCACAACTATTTTTGTCGGATCTATAGCTAGATCGTGAATGATGTTAGCGAATGTATCGGTTAATGTGTCCGATTCTAATTGTTTTACGGAAAGATTGATATGGATACTCAGGTCTGTATATCCATTGTTATGCCATGTTTTCATCTGTTTACACGCTTGATAAAAGACATGCTCACCTACTTGATCGATCATGCCATTTTCCTCAAGCAGTGGAATAAAGTCAACCGGTGGAATGACGCCAAGTTCAGGATGATTCCACCTTAATAACGCTTCAAATCCAGTAATTTTTTCCTGTTCCATATTGTATAGAGGTTGATAGTAGACGATAAATTGCTCCGTCATATTTGCTGCTTGGATTTCTTTTTCAAAACGATGGCATGGTTGAAAATGAAATAAAATCTCTCGTCCATCTGTTGTTATCAGCGGTAAAGCTTGTACCAAATAAGTTTGATGAGCTTGTTGATTAAGTCGAACATAAAATTGTTTAAACTCCGTGTGGTGCACGAACTGATTCATACTTGTTTGAACGGACTCTACATCAACAGGATCAATTAAATCAAAAAAGTAAGTGTCTACTGGAGATGGCAATTGAAACAGCTGTTTCGCTTCATCATTATAGCTTCTAATCATTCCATTGCAATCCACCGTACAGGTAGCTGACTTATCCATTCTGACACTCCTCGTAGTGATCGGATTTCTCAATGGTTCCATTCCCCTCTCCTCCTTTCCAATTTCACATAGTCCGTTTGAGAAAACATAATTAGTCGTATGATTTATTGAAAAATCAACTGGTTCTTCTTATTTAATTGAATGTTGACATCTGTTGTTGGTTGATTAAATGTATAGGAACGGTTTCCTACTTGAACCCTTGTTCCTTCATGGACATAGCCAATTTCGATCACACCAGTCGCGGAAACTCTTAAACTCGTTCTGATCCCGTATTCACTTCCTACTTCATCAATCACGATTTTATCTTTTGCATATATATCTCCATTTTTGGCAAAGCCGTTAATGATTACTTCGCTACCAGCTACCATTTGCGTGTTGTAACACCCTTGGCCAAACACCTCAATATCTCCATCGCAATAAAGCTTGCTATTAACGGCATAAGGAATCTGGATCCTATTTTTCGGATCAGGTGTCGCCATTAACCATTCAGAAGAGGTAGAGATTTTTTCTAGTAATGCTTGTAAATCAACAATATCTTGCATTTCATTGGATCGTCTTAATACAAACGTACGATTCAATTTGACGGCAAGCTCTTTCCAACTTTCATCTAGTACATGTTCATGCTTGGTTACTTTTTGACAAAATGCCTTTACTTTGCTAGGAAATTTAGGAAACTTTTGCACGATTAACAGGTGGAGCATGGTTGTTAGCTCGTCCATATGATACTGTCGAAAACTCGGTTGTTGCATCAGTTGATCCATGGCAGAATGAATGACAGAAAGGGTCTGTTTCATTTTTGCTATACTGTTTTCCATTCCTATTAGCATTAAATTCTCTTCACCAGCACGAATTGTACTCGATAGAACATTTTTCCCAGTCGTCACCGATTCTGATGTCAAGATTTTTCCATAACTGACATGGCCGTGAATCATAATACTCCCATTTCCTTCGACGACCATCGTATCTTCTACAGATCCTTGAACCTCAATATTGCCGTTAAATCGAATATTTCCCGTTTGTACGGTCACGTCATCACGTAATACAAGCACTGGACGGATGTCGATTCGCACAAATCTTCCTCTTGCGTCAACTTTAGGACTGCCATTTTCCATTGAGATAATTTTTTCGTCGTCTACTAATTGAACACCATGTCCTAACCTAAGTTGCACTGGTTTCCCTTGTTTTGCCGGAATGAGTTGTCCAAATATTGTTTTCCCAGGAATCCCTTCTGTTGGTTGGTACACTTCTGCTAATACTTCTCCTGTTGAAATTTTTGGAAAAGCTTGTATTTCTTTATAATCAACACTGCCGTCTTTCTGTTGTTGAGGGCGGTTAATTTGTTTAAAGTTCTTTAAAAATTTCACATATCCGTCTGTTCCATCCTGAGGTTGTGTAGCTTTCGCAATCGTAAAACGTTCAGGATGTTGCGTTGCGACTGCCGCTTGTATTTCTGGGTGTTGAATCCCTTCGACAATTCCCATTTCGCTCAATTTATCATAAATATCTTTCACCGTTAGGCTTTGCTGGACACTTGTTTGTTCATGCCATTGCAGTTGTAACCGTGTCGTTGGCTTGTGATCTTTTAATTGTCGTTTCCGTACAATTCCAGGGGTGACGTTGACATATGCTTTGGTTTTATCCTTACTTATTTCGATTTTCCATTTGCTTGGTACAGTTGTTTCTACTAGGTCAAAATCAATGTCATCGGTAGGTTTTACGACAGTTGGTTGAATGATTTGTACACCATTGACAAACATGGCAATCCCTTGCGTCGGAGCAATGACTGGGTATCCCTGTTCTAATTTTCCAAATTGTAATGCTCCATTTTTCACCCAAACTTTACTTGTCTCGGGTGTCCCTTCCTGCTGATAGACATGTTTATTTTTTCTTAAGTCGAGCGTGACTACATGATTGTCATTATCTTCGTTCGTTATAGCTGTTTGACCGATTGGAGCAATCGATTGATCGTCACTTTGGTGTCTTGTTGTTGTCCTATATTTTTCCTTGTTGGTAGTAGAATGATCGTTATCATGAACAACTTTTTTACTCTCCCCTGTAAACGCAAACAGTGCAGATGAAATTAACTGTTTGATTCCTTTCATTTCTGATGTTCGTTTGGACATGTTCCACCCTCCCTTTAAGGTGCTTTACTGCAAAAATATATCGTTGGTAGATTTATTCGTCTTTCATAGGTTGCATTTACGTTTCTGGCGGATAGGTCCATCCGTATCCACCAGAAACTAGCACATGGTTCTATGTATGTACTGCCCAATGTTGTTTTTTTATCTTGCAATGATGTTTCTACTCTATACGGCTTATTCACACTTAATTTTAGTGCTAAACTAACAATAAAACACTCCCCTGGCTCTCTTATTTTTATACTTATCAAAACTAGGAGTGGCCTCCTATCTGGTAGGACTAGCTATTTATGAGTGGCTAGAACTGAAGCTTTTGGGCGGGGACCTCGATGTGGAGCTTTTTGCCACAAAAAGAAGTGACTTAGGATCTCGACGTATAGGAGCTGGAGTTAACAAAAAAGCGGAGCACTGAATTTACTTCAGCACTCCGCTTTTTCTATTATTCTCTGTTTATTCTTGGCAATTGGTAATCTTCTAGTTTTCGAATTAATGTCCGAATCATTTCTTCCGTATTATTAATTTGATGATTTTCAGACTTATCAATCACTTCATGTAACACATGTTTATAGATCTCTCGTTCATCCAAATAATCACCTCACATGGCTGAACCATCTTGGTTACTTTAGCTTATGATGGTGTTGTCTAATTAGTGCTTTTCATTTTTGGTTCCAGCTGCTATTCCTAGTCGGTCCTATAGTATACTCCTATCTAATATCATATATGCTATTGCTTTCGACGGATTCGTGTAAATAGCAACAAAAGCCCTACTCCAATTAATCCACCAAAGCCATCTAATAGTACATCCCCCACATATGGGGTTCGGTTTGGCGTAATCCCTTGGTGCCACTCGTCAAACGCAGCATAAACTGTCGTTGATATAAACGAAATCACCAGTAGAAAAGAAGAAGTCCTTTTTTGCCACGTTTTCGAAAATGCATAATAAAATGCCAGCATTAAAATAAAAAAGACAGTGACATGAGCTCCTTTTCTGATGAAAAATTCAACAAAAGAGTAAATCCCCATTTCATGCACACTAACAACAGAGTTATGGTACGTGAAAGATACCCAGTCAACAAATGGTATTAAAAATGTTAAGTCGACATAATCAGAAAGAAATGGTTTAATATCTTGATTTTGATAGGGTTGTGAGGAAGAATAAAAGATTACTCCCATCCATATAATTGCTGGTAGCCAATAGAGGCACTTTTTCATTTTTGGTGTTCCTCCTAGTTTGATAGATTCATAGGGTTTAGGTGTGTTGGTTTGTCTATACGGGACAGTAAATCATTTTTGTGTACCGTAATTTCATTCGAGTTCTCGTTTCGGGACAGTAAATAGTTTTTATGTACCAAAATTTGTTTCTAGTTCTCTTTTCGGGACAGTAAATGCTTTTTGTGTACCATAATTTGATTCTAGTTCTCGTTTCGGGACAGTAAATCATTTTTGTGTACCGAAACCTGACTCTAGATCCCTTTTCGGGACAGTAAATCATTTTTATGTACCAAACCATGCTCTATTTTCTGAACAAGCATACGGGGCAGCAAGGTCTCTTTGGTATCCTATCATTAATAATCGCTTTGGTCATCAATCGTGGATTAAATTAGCCATCAACCGACTACTCCCTTTTGTCGACCATGATATAGACTTAATAGAAAATACAGCTTTCCGAAAGTTTCCAAGTGATCAAGTATATCACTACAAATGGGTTTTATATTGAGTGTACTAATCGAGGAGATGTGGATTATGTTATGAGAGGATCGAGCAATTTCTTTCAGTCATACTTAAAACATTTAACGGAATGAGGATCCGTCCATAACTAGCAACCGGCTCCCCATTCCGTTATAAGCTAAAAAGTACTTTACTCCAAAAATGTGGACATTATCAGCAATAGCAGTTACTCACTATAATGGACCGCAACAGGTTTACCTGTATCAATCGATTCATAACAGCTATCCATCACTGTTGTATGATGGATCATGTTTTCTATCGTATAGCTTGGTTGTTTATTTTCTAGCAAGCAATCTGCAAAATGCTCGACTTGAAGTTTGTACTGGTCACCCTCGATTGAGCGTTCGATCACTTCGTTGTTATCTTTAATCAATCGAACGCTTCCATTGCCATCTTCGTTTTGATCTGGACGATAGGCACCTTTCACTTCAATCTTCCCTTTGGATCCGATGATTTCATATTCGTTTCTTGGTATCGAGGCAAAACTACAATCAAACGAAGCTCGGATACCACTTGCAAAATTTAATACCCCTGCCACAGTCGTATCGACGTTGAGCTCTGGATGAAGCTTGGCACTTGCATAAACATTCGTTGGTTCCTCGTCAAGCACATGCCTTAGGGAATGAATCGTATAACAGCCAATATCATACAGAGATCCACCACCGAGGTCAGAATTCATACGGATGTTTGAGCCATCGTTCAATACAAATGAAAAACTAGCACGTGCAAAGGCCACATCACCAATCTCACCAGCTTGAATCCACTCTTTTACCAATTGATGTTGAGGGTGGAATTGGTACATAAATGCTTCCATGAACGTAACTTTATACATCTCACAAGCTAATAACATTTCTTTTAATTCTGATGAATTTAAGGCTGCTGGCTTTTCGCATAAGATATGTTTTCCTTGTTTGGCCGCTTCAATGACCCATTCTTTATGTAAACTATTTGGTAGTGGAATGTAAACAGCATCAATTGTTTGATCCTCTAACAACGCTTCATAACTGTCATATGCTGTTGGAATGTTTAACGACTTTGCCACTTCTCTTGCTTTTTCTCCACCCCGACTAGCAATCGCAGCTACTTCACCATTTTTTGATCGTTGGATGGCTGGAATTACTTGTGTACGGCCTATTTTAGCTGTACTAAGAACTCCCCATTGTATTTTTTTCATATTCTCGCTCCCTTCATCATCTAGTAGAAATCGCTTTCTCTATTATTCTATCGTATTAGATGGGTCCCCTTCAAATATCTCTACTATTACGTACAATTATCTTTGTCAAATGTGTGACCACGTACGCGTAGGACTTCCTGGATCTATTCCTCTATTTGCCAAGGCATTTCGTTTTTTTACGACAAATAGCTTTCCAGTCAATTTCCCTAAACAAAAACAACCCAGGCATGAACCCGAGCTTCACTAACAATAATATTAATAGAAATCACTCTATTTTTTCTTATTGCGTTACTGCGCATTAGCTATATAATGCGCAATAACTATCGTACTATTATTCTGCTTTCTTCTATTCTGATTGAAATAAGTGCTATACAATCGCTACGGCAGAATACTCCCCGCTTTCAATAGGCAGCGATACATCGCACGAAGCAAATTGGTTTGTATTTTCGAGGAGTCTCCGTATTTTGCCTTCACTGGTATAAGTTTTCTGATCAGCGATAGCCACTCTATAAAAGAAAAATAAAGAATTTACTGCAAGGTAATGTAACAACATACTAACTAACATAAAAAAGATATAGTATATGACTTCATTAAGCAAGGCATTATAAAACTTCAGAGTACTGGAATAAGCGGAGGAAATACACGGAGACTCCCGTGGGACTAGTGGCATCGGTGAGACCCCGCAGCGAGGGACGAGCGAGTAGGCTCATCAGCCGCCCGTGGAAAGCGGAGTGTATTTCCGCAGCGATATATTAGCACTTATTTTTATAAAGGGCAGTGGAGGTTATTGCGTGTTATATATCAATTACGCAATAAAAAACGGAAGAAAGATAGTATAATCACCGCCCTACCCTTTAACAGACCCTGCTAGTAATCCGCGAACAAAATATTTACCCAGTAAAATATAGACAAGTAAGGTTGGCAATGCAGCAAGCAACGCACCAGCCATTTGTACGTTCCATTGCACAATTTGACTTCCAGATAGGTTTTGCAAGGCAACCATAATTGGTTGACTATCCGAATTCGTAATCGTTACCGCGAACAAAAACTCATTCCAAATATTGGTAAACTGCCAAATGGCAACAACAACGAATCCTGAAATCGAAAGTGGAATAATGATGTGCCTAAAAATTCCTAAGAAGTTGGCGCCATCAATTTTTGCTGATTCAATCATCGAATCAGGGATATTGGCATAAAAATTTCGAAACATCAACGTTGTTATTGGTAAACCGTAAACCACATGGGTGAGGATTAACCCACCAATCGAGTTATACAATCCAATGGAACGAAGAAATTGAATGAGCGGAATTAAAATACTTTGATATGGAATAAACATGCCAAATAGCATGATGGTAAACAATAGTTCCGATCCTTTAAACCGCCACTTCGATAACACATACCCATTCATTGCCCCTAATAATGCTGACAATAACGTCGCCGGTACAACTAAATAGATACTATTCATAAAGTTTGGTGCAAGTTCTGTAAAGGCCTTTATATAACTACTAAAATCAATTGCCGTTGGTAATGCCCACATATGGTCCAAGGACACTTCATCAAGCGGTTTTATACTGGTAACGATAATGACATAGACGGGCGTTAAGAAGATAATCGCCATCACAATTAATACCGCATATTTTAAAATGGTAGATAGTTTTAGCTTTGCCATCAATTATCACCCTTTCGACTAGTTATTAAGTATGGAACGATAAATATAGCCACAAGTAATAACATGATAATTGCGATGGCAGAACCATTTGCATAATAGTTACCGCGGAAAGTCGTCTCAAACATGTACACACCAGGTACATCAGTTACGAAATTTGCACCAGATCCTGTCATGGCATAAATTAAGTCAAATATTTTCAATGAAATGTGTGCCATAATAATAACGACACTTACCGTGATTGGTGTTAAAATCGGCAAAATAACTTTACGGTAAATTTGAAATTCAGACGCTCCATCGATTCGTGCTGCTTCCCGCAGTTCTTCAGGAATACCTCGTAATCCCGCTAAATACATCGCCAACGAAAAGCCCGTCATCTGCCAGACAGCTGCAATCACGACTGCAATAATGGCGACAGGAAGACCAAATTCAATACTTCCCCACTCAAACCCTGCTAAGATATTCGTATCGGTATACCATTTTGGTTGAATACCGAACACTTGTAAAAACTGATTAAAACCTGTTGATGGATTTAATAACCATTGCCAAACAACCCCCGTTACTACGAACGATAGTGCCATTGGGAATAAGAAAATATTACGAAAGAATGATTCCCCTTTTAGTTTTTGATCAATCAATGTCGATAAACCAAGTCCCATAATAATGACTAATCCAATAAACAAAATCGTAAAGAATACGGTATTTCGTAAATCTGCTTGGAAGCGATAATCATTAAACAAATAAATATAGTTTTTTAAACCGGCGAAAGAGAAGTCAGGAACTAATGTATTCCAATTACTGACAGACACCCATCCCGTCCAACCAATAAATCCATAAACAAAAATCACAATCAAAATAAAGGACGGTGCTAAAAACGCAATTGCCATTAGTTTATCTTTTGAAATTTTCTTTTTCTTGTTTAGTTTTGGTTGCCTCTCCAGGTGTTGATTGGTGCTTATCTCTTGTTTCATTGTGAAATCCTCCTATCTTCAGAGGTATCAATCGCTCTTTTTTCATCTTGGCTGGTTGCTTACGGAGTGTTATTTTTTCGCGAAAAACATAGACTCCGATGCAACTTTAGCGTAGATTTGCTTTTCAAAATTCTTTTCTTGAATCGTGCACTGTGCCAATTTCATTTTGAACATATCACGCTATTTTTGTATCACTTCTTTGCCGGCCACGACACCAAACTTAGGCTTAGAGTAAACCCCCGTATCGCTGTAGCAATACGGGGGCGCCCCGTTTATTGAAGGTCAGCAGCTGCGTTTACTAGTGTATTAATGAAGTTATCCGTATCTTGTTGTGTTACAAAGATGTTTACAGCTTGATTGACTTTTGTTAAATACCCTTCAGGTGCTGCTGAACCGTGTGCTAGACTTGGTGCCAGGCGGGAATTAGTGAAATCTTCCATCGTATCTTGACCATACTCATCATAATTAGCTGGATCTGCGTCAACACGAGCTGGAATCGAACCTTTCAATGGATTGAATGTATCTTGACCTTCCACAGAACCCAATACAGCTAGGAAGTCTTTTACATCATCTTCGTTGTCGATTCCATCAGGTAATCCGAATGTATCGGTGATAACCATGAAATTACCATCTGTTTCAGGGTATGGGAAGTAACCAAAGTCTTCATTTGTCGCAAGATCTAAGTCGTTAGAGAAATAACCTTTGGCCCAATCACCCATGTTCAACATTGCAGCATCCCCATTTGCTACTAATTGAGCAGCATCTTGCCAGTTACGTGAAGCATGATCTTCGTTTACATAATTTATCGTTTGCTCGAATAATTCAACAGCCTCCACTACGCGATCATCATCAAACGGTATGTCGCCACTGAATAATGCATCGTAATCATCAGGACCTAGTACACCTAGTAAAATATTTTCAAAGATTTGAGTCGCTGTCCAAGATTCTTTATCCCCCAAGGCTAGTGGAGTTACACCAGCTTGTTGCAATTGATCTGCAACCTCAAAAAATTCATCAAATGTAGTTGGAACTTCAATGTTATGCTCCTCGAACACTTCCATATTGTAGAAAATCACATTACCACGGTGAATGTTCACTGGAACTGAATAAATTTCGCCATCCTTACTTACCATGTCGATTAAGTCTTCAGGGAATTTATCCATCCACTCTTGTTCTTCAAAAAAGCTTGTAATTGGTTGCATTTTGCCTGCAGCAACCCAGCCTTCGTTTAGTTCATCCCCGCCATGTACTTGGAATGTAGAAGGTGGATCATCCCCTTGCATCCGTGTTGCTAATACAGCTTTGGCGTTGGTACCAGCACCACCAGAAACTGCTGCATTATCTACGGTAATGTCTGGATGTTCTTGTTCAAATAAATCAATGAGTGCGAGTAGCCCATCTTCTTCACCTGCTCCAGTCCACCAACTAAAGATCTCAACTAAGCCGCCTTCATCATTACCTTCATCTGAGGTTCCTTCTGCTTCTTGTTCCGATGTATCAGGCGTGTCATTCGAATCATCTGGAGATGTTTCTTGATCAGAAGATGTGTCAGAATTACATGCTGCTAATGCAACAACCATCACGACCAACAACAAAAAACTTAGTAACTTTTTCACTTTCTAAGCCCCCTTCAAAATTGTTTAACTTTGTTAACGCTTACAGTATAAGTATAAGACGATAGCTTCGGTTAAAACGAAACTTTTTTCTGTACTTTTTAAAGATTCTCTTCATTTTTTTATGATCTTGTTTTGATATTGTTTTGGGGACATGTTCACATGCTTCTTAAAAACACGACTAAAATAATTAGGATCTTTATAGCCAACCATGGCACTTATTTGTTTTAAACTATAATGGTTTTCTTTCAAGTATTGCTTTGCTTTATTCAACCGTAATCTTGTTAGATAATCAATAAATGCTTCTCCTGTTGCTTCTTTAAATAGGTTGGAAAAATAATTGGTGCTTAAATCAATGTATTGGGAGATTTGGTCTAAACTAAGGGGCTGATCATAATGATGTTCGATGTAAGTTTTCGCACGTTCAATTTTATTTTGGGATTGATAATACTGCTGAATTTGTAAACAAATGACCTTTATAAAATCATACCAATCCTGTCTTGTTTGTAACTGGTAAAACGACATAGTATTTAGCATGTCTACTTTATCTGCATGCATTTGTTTGATTGTATAAAAGACTTCAGCGAGCTGGTCTAATGGTCCTTCTATTGTTTCATAGATTTGTGTAAAAAAAGTGACTGCTTCTTGTTCATTACCTGTTTCAATCGCAGTTATTAAACGGGTATACTGATCCTGTTCAGTTGTTCGTTTCTCCTCCGGAAAGCCATAGTTTGTTTGTTTTCTTTCCATTAAAATATGGACTGCTTTAAAGGCTTGTTGGTAGGACCGTGGGAGCTGAGCCAATTTTCTAGCTGGATAACCGATGCCGATGTAGACATCCTCCCCTAGTTCTAGTTGAACTTTTCTTGCTAATTGTAAAAGAAACGCTTTTGTCTGTTGCTGATGACTAATAAATAAAACACTACATCTATGATCATCATGATGGATTAGTACATCGTCATCTGTACGGGAGCGCAAAAACTGTTTTAACCTGGGGACATTCTCGGTTGCAACTCCTTCTATTGTCCAAAAAAAGCCGGACTGAAATTGTGGGAACAGCTCTTGTTGTAGTTCGATCGTTTCTTCTTGTATCTCCTGCTTCATCACTTTTGATAAAAATAGTTCTCTAGCGATTTCAATCGAATGCGCTTTATGATTTAGCGTTTCCTGTTCTTGTTCCACTTCATTTCGAACTCGTAAGATCGCGCGAATCATCTCTTCCTTTTTGCTCGGCTTTAATATGTATTCTTTTACTCCAAATTGCATCGCCTGTTTGGCATAGTCAAATGAATCATAAGCAGAAACGATGATAAACTTCATGGATGGGTGTTGTTCTATAATTTGTTCAATTGCTTCAATGCCACTAACCCCTGGCATTTTGATATCCATTAGCATTATATTAGGTTGTAGTTGATTGGCTAATTCAATTGCTACTCGCCCATTCGGCGCTTCACCTATCACTTCCATATCAGAGAAGTTTTCATCAATAAATTTACACATCATTTTCCGCTCTAACAACTCATCTTCTGCAATCACAAGCTTCAACTTTATCGCCCTCCATTTCAAACTATATCTAGAAACGATGAATTCAATTTCGTGTTTAAACTCTTTTGTTAAGCACAGTTTGCATTTGCTATATAATACGCATTAACCTCCACTGTCCTTTATAAAATAAGTGCTAATAATCGCTTCGGAAATACACTACGCTTTCCACGGGCGGCTGATGAGCCTCCTCGCTCGTCCCTCGCTGCGGGGTCTCACCTAGGCCTTTCCTCCCGTAGGAGTCTCCGTGTATTTCCTTCGCTATATATAGTGCATTGATTTCAGATAGCTATATGTGGTCAATATGTTGCGTATTTATACTAATCATTAATCAGATAACGTATCCCAGTGTAGGCAGAATGCGGAGACTCCTCGAAAATAAAGTATCGCTGCAAAGCCTTCCTTGTCCTACGTAAACAGCACGAGCCTAAGAACCACCGTAAATAAAGGAACACAGGCTAAGATCGCCACGGACACGCGAGTAACGCCTGCGTCACCAATTGGCCAGAGGCCGTGCCCGCGGAAAGCGTAGTATTCTGCCGTAGCGATGGTATAACACTTATTACAATCAGAAAAGTGTGAGAGCAAAATTACGAAGGTTATGTCGTATAATATAGCTTTTATACAGCGAAAAACACTCCTTTACAAAACATCCTTCGGCAACAACAACCGTATCGATGACCCTTGTCCAACTTGTGAGTCAATTTCAATCACATCTTCCTGTTGGTAAAACAATTGCAGTCGGCGGATTACGTTTGTCATCCCTAACCCGGTAGAATGTCCGACATGTTCCTCATCTTCGGGTTTTGATAAGGACAAGATACGGTTTACTTGTTCCTCTGTCATCCCTATCCCATTATCGTTTACTTCTACCACGACGTGTTCTTCGGTTTGGTTAATCGTTATTGCTAATTTTCCACCTTGTTCTACTGGTTCAAGACCGTGGATAAACGCATTTTCAACAATCGGTTGCAACGTTAAACGAGGAACAGGGATCGATAGACAACTTTCATCAATCGCAATGGAAAACTCCATCCTTTCCATGAATCTCGTTTTTTGGATTGTGATATATTCTTGAACAACCTTGACCTCATCTTCTAAACGTACAAATTTTTCTAAATCACCTAAACTATGTCGTAGTAATGTAGCAGCAGAATCAATTAAATTCGAAGTTGATTTTGCATCTTCTAAATACGCCATTTTCGAAATCGTATTAAGCGTATTAAATAAAAAGTGTGGATTGACTTGATTTTGCAAATGTTTTAGTTCCAATTCCTTCATCAATCGCTCTTGTTCCGATTTGTCTTTCATTTCCGAAATTAAATCACGGATATTTGTCCGCATCGTATTAAATGAATCGCCCAATAATTTTAATTCATCATTAGATGCGATCGTAACAGGCTCCCCATCAAACTTTCCGGCAGACACTTGTTTTGCTGCAGTAGACAATTGTTGGATTGGTTTTGTTATCCCATCTGTTAAACTGATCGCTATCACGATTGCGAACAATACCGTTGTGACAAACAAGAAAACAATAAACCACTGAAACGTATTTTCACGGTCTTGCATGTCCATATAAAAAGATTGATAGTTGGTTAACTCCATATCAATTAATGTTAAAGTCATATCTTGAATATAGGCATTTATATTTTCTAATTCATTTAAATGTAGTGTATACCGTTCCATATCATCACGTATTACAAACCCTACCGTTAATTCACTTTGTCGCATATGTGACTCGATCATATTTAAATAATTTTTCAGTTGAATTTGGTCATTGTCTTGAACAGATCGCAGTTGATCCTTTTCTATTTCTAACTTTGCAAATGTTTGATAATAGTTTGTTAGATTTTGATCCTCTTGCTCCAACACATAGGATTTCGTATTTTCATAAAGCTCATTCGATGTTTGTGAAATCGAATTAAATAATAGAAAGTGCTCAAAACTACCATGATATTCGTCCATTAACTTACTTGAACTAACATAAATGGATAGGGACACGACATTGAAAAGGGCAACGAATACTAAAAAATATACAAATAGCTTACTACGAATTGTCTTCATGGCAAGTCACCCGTGGAAGTCATTTGTCCCTGATGAACATCTTGTTTTCTAATCACTCCAGTATCCGTAAATTCTTTTGTTTTAACTTGTTCACCATTTTGGAGCTTCATCATTTGTTGAACAGCTAGTTTCCCCATTTCAAATGGATGTTGCACAATTGTAGCATCTATTTTTTCTTGTTCGATTAACTCTAATGTTCTAGGTAATGTGTCAAATGCCAGTATGTAATGACCCATTCTTAAATTCATTTCTTCAATACCTTGGACAATTCCGATCCCATCGAGTGCACTCGTCCCAATTAAAACATTGACTTTCGGGTTTCGTTTTAAAAGTGTATAGGTCGCTTGGGTTGCACCAATTTCTGTAATATTGGATTCAACGACCTCAACAAGCTCAATCCGCTCGACTTCTGCAATCGCATCCTTAAATCCTTGTAACCGTTCTTGTTGGTTTAGGGCATCAAACTTGCCGATCACTGCACCGACAAATTTTTTTCCGGTTGTATCTGCTATTAATGTTTCCCCAGCAAGAACACCTGCCTGGTAATTATCTGTTCCCACATAGGATGCACGTTCACTAGATGGAACATCCGTATCAATTGTTACGATTGGAACCCCGTTCTCAACAGCCTTCGATACTAGCTCCTTAAACCGACTGCCTTGAATCCCTTGTGTAATAATACCATCGACATTTGCACGAATCATTCGATCAATCATTAGAAGTTTTTCTTCAGGATCGGATTTCTTCGGTCCTATATCATCTAAGTATAAGGAATAGTGTCTCGCCTGCTGTTTTGCCCCTTGCTCAATGAAGTGCCAGTACTCATTCCCTTCCTCTTCCATAATCAATGCGATATGGACATCATAGGAAGCTTGTCCAGCCGTGCTTACTTCATCCACTTGAAATGTCTTAACTCCATAATAGAGCATCAAACCAAAGCTAATCCCAAAACCAACTAAAACAATACTATAAATCAGTTGTTTACGTTTGACATGCAACAGAATCCGCCCCTTCACCTCAACATCCAACAAACTATGTAATCGCTGTCAATGTTAATTATACAGTAAAAAACGCTCGAATATAAACATTCAAGCGTTTTTTACCGATTACCTATTCCCTACAACCGTTACAGCCGCTATAATTATTGAGCTGTGAACTGCATTTCCTTGTTAAGTAATGATATAGGGTTTCTATCTAATTGACCGTTTCAAAAACTTTTACATTTCCTTTAATTTATCCGTATACTCGATAAATTTGTCATAATCTCTTTTCTCTAACGCTTCATCAATTAATCGTTTTAAATTTTGTTTTTCTAAATCGATGATCACGTGATTAATTTCTTCTGTCTTTATAGGGGTCTTATCATTGTTTAGATAAGGATGAATGATGGAGTTAAGGTGTGCCTTAAAATCACTTAACTTTAACAATTCCGATAATGCTACACGACTGTACTCCTTGCCTTTCTGAAAAACAAATACATCATTTTCATTCTCCACTTGCTGTGTTTCTCGGTTGATCCGGATTTCTCTAGATTCCAGTGGAACAAACTGATACACCTTGTCATCTAATGATAAAGAAAAATATTGGTAAGCCAATACAACGCGGATACAATTGGTCTCTTCCTTGACATAATATGGTTTTAACCGATTTACAGAAAGCATCCTGTCACCCCCTTCAAATGACCCAGATGAATCACCAAACCTTTCATTTAATCAATGGGCAAATAACCTGTCTACACGAAGTGATATAGCGATTATTTTTATTGTATTATATGAAAAGAATGCGGTGAAAGTTAATCTTTTTGACGATTTATTTCAACATTTTCAACTTTAGTCTTTTGCACATTTTCACATCACCCCTCATATCACTTTAAACCATACGACCCGCCGTTCTGCATTTGAAGTATATCCATTAAGTAGCTTTACACCAAATGTATGCGTTTACATTTTATTTTAGTACGATGGGACGACATTTATGTTGGAATTATGACATATAGCTGGTTTTACAGCTCCATCTTTCGTTATACTAGAGATAGAGATCATTTATAAAGTGAAAACTTCAATCAGTGGGGTTTTTGCTCTTCCCCACTGAGTGTTAGTTGAACCAATCAGGGTGTTATTGTCCGTTTCACTTTATGTTTTGAAGTAAAACGGACGGTTGCACCAAGTTAAAAGGTGACGATCATGAAAAAATTCAAAATCTTTGGAAGTAGAATAATTAAAACTGGTATTGCTGTTTTTATAACCTCTTTGATTTGTCATTGGTTAGGATGGCCTGCTGTATTTGCAGTCATAACGGCAATTGTTACTGTTGAACCAACCGTATCTGATTCGATTCGGAAAGGAATTGTTCGTTTTCCTGCCTCCGCAATTGGATCAGCATATGCCGTGTTATTCATTTACTTGTTTGGAAACTCTCCAATCACATATACAGCAGCAGCTTTATTTACTATTATAACCTGTTTTAAATTAAAACTCCATGATGGCCTGCTTGTAGCAACATTGACATCAGTTGCAATGATTGAAGTGATCCATAGTAATTTTATCATTTCTTTTTTCATTCGTTTGGGAACCACATCCATTGGGCTGCTCGTTTCAACAGCAGTCAATATGTTTGTTTTACCACCTAACTATTCAAAAAGGATTCTAACTAATATCCATTCTATGCTGAAGACAACAGGGAGTGAATTGGAAAGCATTCTTAAATTGATTATTGAGGGAACATCAACCAAACATAATGAAGCAACGATCCGAGCGACATTTGCACAATTGAAAAGAAAATTAGACCGAACAGATATGTTGATTCGCTTTCAAAAAGAAGAGATGAAATATCACCGGTTAGATAAACAAGCAAGAACGATTTTTAACAATGAGCAAGAAATGATGAAAGATCTTCGTTTGATTCATTATCACATAGGAAACTTGATTAACACACCATTGGAAGATGTGTCATGGAGTGAGGAAGACCGCAAAAAAATTATCGCTACAGTGGAAACTATTTCGGATGCGATGAAACATCCTGATCACTTTTCAATTAAAGAACATCAGAAAGCAGTTAGAGAAATCATGGAACAGTTTTGGGATAATAAAAAAAGGACGACAAACCAATCGAATTCAGAGACAGCTACGTTTTTCAGTGCTGAAATTATTATCCTTTATGAATTGTTATCGATCTACAATATTGTCGAAGACCTGCTAACACGAGAGTAATGAGGCACTGTGTATCTGGTTTCTCACCAGATACACGCTGCAAGTGTCCCGTCCGGATTGGGGAAATGGTGATGCTCAATGCGAATTAATTAGGCTGGACTCCACTCATAGAACGCTTCAATTCGGTCGCTTCCTTCAACGATTAACCAATCCCTCGATTGAATCGCAATCAACTGATCGGAAGTTTCTTGTTCAAACAGATATACTTTTTCTTGTGAATGAGGATCTGTTATCGTATCAACATGTTTGATCGCCATTCCTTTTTCTTGATAGTAGGCTTTAATTTCATCAACCGATAGATCAAAGGACTTTTGGTGTGTACTGTAAAGCGGTTGCCATCTGTCGACCTTCCATTTATCTTCCGCCTTAACTGCAGTTACCTCTACCTTTAGCCCACTATTAATTTGATCAGATGGTAAAAAGGCTTCAAATACCAGCTCATTCTCATCTTGATTGAATCCATTTACGACATCAGGATACATCGATCCAAGCATTGGCCCCGTTGCATCGCAAAAACAGAAGAACGCTTCCATATTTGCTAAGATTTCTTCGTCAATAAAACGATCTGTAAAATATGGCGTTACAATTGGACGAACCACTGTTTCAAATTCTTGTAAGGATGGCTCAATTTCTTCGACTGATTGATACCAACCATTGTCCTCAATTTGATCGACTACTTCTTGTCGCACTTGATCAATTGGCTCCAATAATTGGATGATTTCTTTCGTGTCTACTTGTTCTTGCTGTTTAGTTGATGCTGCTAACTCACTCCATTTGCTTGAGTGATTATTATCGATTTGCATCGCTTGAATATCCGATTGCCCTGCTTTGTCTTCTCCGGATTGTGTAGAAGGGGAATCCAAACGTTGTCCACACCCGACAAGTATAAAAACAACGAGCAATAACATACCTACTAATAACTGATTTAGTTTCATGATACGCCCCCACTCTCTTGACAAAATTTATTTTTACAACTCATTGAATGATATAGTTACCCTTACTGATTAGACGTTGCTTAAACACAAAAAGTTACAAACTTTTCAGAATCTTTTTACCTTAGTTTTATTTCTGTTAGATACTAGACTGTTCCATTAATTTGTATAAAATACTGATAAATGCCGATTCCACCTCTCATTTATGACATATTCTATACTGTAGTGCACTACCCATAGGGTTTATCAAGAATCTCTACGTGCTATGCTGAAGAACCATCTGTCCGAAGGTGGTTCTTCCTTTTTTTACGTATGAGACAAGCTGGAAGTTCCATAGAATAGGATAAACCTTCTTTTACAGTAATCTTTACGACCGCAAAACCTTTGGCTAGTACATCGTTGCACTTCTAAACCAATTTTTTTACCGTGCAAAGAAAGGATGGCCTTTATTTGCTAACTTATAAGTTTTTGTCCATAAGAGATATTATGTCCAGTTATATAGAAGATATTCCCATGAATTCAGCTAAACTAACATGGAATACAACAAAAACTACTCCATTAACAGTCGAACAAAAGGATGGGCAGTATTATCTCATGAGTGGTTTTTCATTGTTTAACGTGCTCTATTCGTTACATGTTTATGATCGGATTCCATTTCGACTATTACCAACCAAGAGTAATACGACCGAGGAAATACTATTAAAACAATTGAAACAAGGGATTGATCGAGAAGTGACAAGTTGGCGATTCAAATACTATTTGATTGATCAATTAACGAACCAGCATCAAGTTGAACCGGCAACCATTGCAACATACTTAAACAAAGAGCGCTCGTTTGTGGAAGCCTACTTACTCTATGAGGAAATCCCTGATGAATACAAACAACAAGCGATCCGCACTGGAACCTCCCATTTAGTGAATGAAATCTATTTACACCCCGCCATTCCCGAAAATCAAAAGCTACAATACTATCGGTTAGCGGTAACAGGGGCGATTTCTATGTTTGATCTTTATATTGCTGCAAGTTACTTTCACATGAGCTTTGATGGCTATTACCTCTATCCCTTTCCACTTTCCGGTAAAAAATCGTAATTGACTCTTTTGGGGATGATCGTTCGTTGTGTGAAGGCTGATAAGTAAAATAGTGGTGAATATCTCATTCATTATAGTGGATTCGGTCTTTTTAGGTAAATATACCGTGCATGTGTTCTCTTGGTTACGAAAAAAAAGAGTTTACATGCTAAGCATGTAAACTCTTCTATCACCTTATATTAGTGTTTCAATTTCAGCGTTTTCTTGTAATTCTTGGATACGCTGTGTTAGTTGACTATTTTTCTTTTGATTTTCTAATTGTTCTTCGATAGTAGGACGTAGTTCAGATAATTCAGGAACCTCTTCATTTTGACTACTTAGCTGGTCATACATTTCTTCCACTTCTTCATCCGTTACTTCAACATCTAATTCTGCATCTTGATACTGCTGTACTTTCATTTCATAAGCCATTTGTTGCTGTAACCCTTCTTCAGTTAAGCTCATTTGACTGATATACTCTTGGAACTGTTCATCTGTTTCAAAGTTTTGTTTTAATTGATCAATTTGTGCTTCCACATCATCACTTGAAACTTCAATGCCTTGATTATCTAATTCCTGTGAAAGAACTTCTTGACTAACCGCGGCATCTAACGTTTGTTGCTTCACTAAATCTTCGTCACTTGCATCTTGACCATATTGTTGCAACATAGAAACTGTTTGATTTAACAGCATGTTGAACTTTTGTCCTGTAATCTCTTTTCCATTAACATTCGCAACAACTGTATCTTCCTCAACCTGTACATTTGCTACAACTTCTTCTATATTAACTTCTTGAGACCCAGCAGGTTCTGAATCAGTTTCTTCGGATTCTTGATCTTCTTCAGTTGTTTCTTGTTCTGTTTCATTGGTTTCTTGTTCTGTTTCACCTGTTTCCTGCTCTGGTTCTTCTGCTGTATTTTCATTGTCAGAGCATGCTACTAAAAACATAGACAAGCCCAGTAAAGCAATAAGTAATACCTTCTTCATGGCTAACCCTCTTTCTATTACATACTGTCTTCTTATTTTGACATGTCCACCCATAATTTGCAAGTCACAGCTTAGGCAGTTTCGTTGGTAGTAGTTGCAGTTAAATATAGACCGCTTTCGTTAGCCTACAAGCAACACCTCGGTTACCAACATCTTGTTGGTCCAAAGCCTGCCAAAGCAAATTAATGTAAAATAGCCTTTATGTAGTTAACCCAATATCATCTAACCTAGAAAAATAGCACCATACCCCAATGCGGCTATGATCACAAATGCAGGATGCACTTTCCATTTTTCTAATAGTAGAAAACTAACCCCCGCAATTATAATAAATTGCCATACACCTGTTTGCTGATAAGATGTATGAAAAAAGTTAAATGCCATTACACCAAGTAAAATAGCAATGGTCGGACGAATTAAACTTGTCATTTTTTTTACCCGCGGGGAATCTTTAAATTTCTGCAATACACTTAATAGCACAATCATTAGAATAAGGGATGGCATCACAGTTGCAAAAACACCTACCAAAGAACCTAGTATTCCTGCTTGTTGGTAGCCGATAAAGCCAGCCATTTTCGTTGCAATCGGTCCCGGCAAAGCATTGGCCATTGCTAACATCTCACTAAAGTCGTTCACCGTCATCCATCCAAACCGATCGACGACCTCATTTTCAACGAGCGGTATTGATGCGGGACCCCCACCATAGCCAACAATTCCCGGTATGAAAAAAGCAATAAAAATCTCCCAATAGATCATGCCAATTATCCTTCCTGTTGCGAGCTATTTTTTTCCTTTTCTGGTTTAAGTAATGCATAAAGTAGTAAAATGGCAATCACAATGCCCGGATGAATACCGACCAATTGAATCAATCCGAGTGATGCAATTGCTAGTCCGATTGTCCAGAACCAACCTAAGCCCGCCTTAGCATTTTTCAGAAATTGGTAAGTTAACACAGCCAACATAACCCCGACAACAGGAACGACAGCTTGTGTCATGCCGTTCACCCATGGTTTTTCACTAGCAGACGTCAAAAAGGTTAACAAAACAATCATAATAACAATTGTCGGAACAATCGTTGCTAATACAGCATTGATCATCCCTATAATACCAGCAACCCGGTAGCCAATATAGCCGGCCATTTTTGTAGCTATTGGACCTGGTAAGGAATTCCCTATAGCAAGAACATTAGCAAATTCTTCATCACTCATCCATTTATATTTTTCAACTACTTCCTTTTGTACTAACGGAATCGATGATGGCCCACCGCCATAACCAAGCATTCCTACTCGAAAAAAAGCTAAGAAAATATGCCATTGTGTCAAGATAATCACCTGCTTCAGTTATCACAGTGCAACCGTCCGTATACTTCCACTAAAAAACTGAATAAGTGGGAGCACACGGATGGTAACACCTCGATTGGTTCAAGGACCTGTGGATCTCTTTGTGGTACTAACACTCAGTGGGTGTAGAATCCCCAACTGAGTGACGTTTCACTTTTTTGGTTGTGTCTAGTACCACAGTGAGACAAGCCCCCCCTGTCCCACCAAAAAAGAGGCTGTGGTAGCCTCTTTGGTCATGAATAAAAATTAATCGATTTTTGGTAAAGTTTTTTCTTCTTTTACCATTTCAGACTGGCATAATGGACAGTGTGGTTCTTTGTCAAATGAGTAATCCTCTCTCATCCAGCCAGAACAATCGTCATTGGTACAAGTCCACACAACAGTGTTTACTTCGGGAGCGGGCTCTTTTCTTTGGTTATTATAAGCCATCCAACATCCCCCTTTCTATGTACTTCTTTCTATTGTACCCCATTTTTCTGAAAAAACAAAATTACATTGAAATGACCATTCTGTTTTCTCACACTTCTGTGTTTAGGTGTTCTAGTTTTTTCCATTAAAACATGCATCTAAAAAAATAGAAGCATTAGCATCCTATGCTAATACTTCCATTTAATATGCTAGATTAATTTCGGAACTCCATTAAATCTTGGTTAATTTCTGTTGTTTGCTCATATACTTTTTTATAGGTTGTAAATAGTTTTTCATAGCGTTCAACATTTTCTTGGATTGGCTGATACATTTCCGCTTCGGATAGGAATGCATCTGCACAAGCTTCAAGCGTTTCGAACCAGCCACTACCGAAAGCTGCTAGCATCGCTGCTCCCATACCTGGTCCTTGTTCACTTGTTAGTTTCACAATATTAGCGTTAAAAATGTCTGCTTGCATTTGCAACCATTCTTTATTTTTGGCACCACCACCAATCGAATAAATCGTATCAATGGTTTTACCACTTTTTCTAAAAAGATCAATCGATTCATTTAAGGAGAAGGTAATCCCTTCTAATACCGCTCTTGCAAAATCTTTACGACGATGCGAACTATCCATGCCAATGAAGCTTGCTCGGATGGTTGCATCCGCATGTGGTGTTCTTTCTCCAACTAAATAAGGTGTAAACAACAACCCATTTGAACCTACTGGTACTGTGTCAACTTCCTTTAGTAAGCTATCAAAATCCTCATCGGCTGCAAAGGTATCTTTAAACCAGTTCAGGCTATGACCGGCAGATAAAGTTACCCCCATCGTGTAGTACGCACCTGGCGCACTATGGTTAAAGTAATGGACTTTCCCTTCAAAGTCTTTGTCACCTGTTGGCTCATAAGACAATACTACTCCAGATGTCCCGATACTACAGAATGTTTTTCCTTCTGATAGAATGCCTGAACCAATTGCCCCACAAGCATTATCAGCTCCACCTGCAAACACGTTAGTTGCCTCGGACAAACCTGTTTGGTCTGCAAAATCAGACGTAATCGTTCCTACATTATCATGTGAGTTAACAAGTGGTGGACAAATGGAAGGATCTAGATCCAAGCTATCGCATATTTCCTTGCTCCATTCTCTTGCACTAATATCTAGTAAACTCGTACCCGCAGCATCCGAATATTCCATTTGTAATTGATCGGTAATGCGGTAACGTAAATAGTCTTTAGGAAGGACAAATGTTGCTGCTTTTTCAAATAGTTCTGGCTCATTTTCTTTCACCCAGAGGATCTTCGGTAGCGTAAACCCTTCTAGGGCCATATTTTTTGTTATCGAAATAAAACGGTCTTTCCCTACTTTTTCATAGATTTCCTCACATTGTTTTGTTGTACGCGTATCATTCCATAAAATAGCGTTTCGCAATACTTGATTTTGCCCATCAAGCAATACCAATCCGTGCATTTGACCAGAAAAACTCATGCCTTCAATATCATTTGCATCTCCATCAAAGGTATCAATAAGTTCTTTAATCCCTGCAGTGGTTTGCGTTACCCATTGTTCTGGATCTTGTTCACTATAGCCGGTTTTTTCTTGAATAAGTGGATAAGATTTGGACACTTCATGTGCAACCTCACCTTTTTGATTAACAAGTAACAATTTAACCGCACTCGTCCCTAAATCAACACCAATAACATATTTCATAGATACACCTCGTTTGTAGTTTTAAACTTAATTAACTTTACTTTGTTTAACAAATCTATAATATTATTTATATAACACTATCAATTCATTGCAATAACACTTCTGTGTACGCTTTCATTATAACAACACTTGATGAGTTTGTCTATAGGTTAAACTAAGTTATTGATAACTAAACATTCACCCCCACAAAATTATGTGAGGGCGCTACTTTCATTATTCGACAAAATTTATTAGTAAATCATACCTATACAACTTATTTTAATCTTTAAGCTGTTTGTTTTTTGCTAGAAATGTCAATCCAAACGGCTACAATTAAAATTAAACCTTTTACGATATATTGCCAGAATGTTTGGATGTTCATCATACTCATACCATTATCTATACTGGCCATAATTAGAGCTCCAATCACAGCACCAACAATATTTCCTCTTCCACCCATTAAACTGGTTCCACCTATTACACATGCTGCAATGGCATCTAACTCATACATATCACCAGCACTTACAGTTGCCGCATTTAGACGACTTGTCAGAATTACACCAGCCATCCCTGCAAGTGCACCCATGATTACGAAAACAGATAAGGTATTGCGCTTAATATTAATCCCTGATAATGCTGCAGCTTCTTGATTTCCACCAATCGCATATACAGACCGACCGAACGCTGTTTTACTAGAAATAAAGATAAACAAGCCTCCAAGGACGACAACGATCATCATTGGAACCGGTAATCCATAGTAACGACTTAACAGGTAAGTTATCGCTAATATTGCAATGGAATAGCCCGTAACCTTACCATAATCCACAGCTGGTGCTGCTAGATTCAATCCCATATTTGATCTTTTATGTCTATTTTTCCACGTACCATAAAAGAGCAATAACACACCTAGTACTGCAATCGTATAACCTAATGCATAAGGCAAGTAACTATTTGCTATTGAGCTGAAACTAGGGTCTAATGGTGCTACTGTTTGCCCTTTACTAATACCAATTAAAATCCCACGGAAAATTAACATACCACCTAATGTTACGATAAATGCAGGTACAGCACGATAAGCTACCCACCAACCTTGCCATAGTCCTAATAAAGCACCAACTGCTATCGCCGCTAATACAACCCATACTGTATTCCAATCAAACCATACGTGCAGAATGGCTGAAATACCACCAGTTAAACCGGCTAAAGACCCAACAGATAAGTCAATGTGTCCTGCTACAATGACCAATGTCATTCCAATAGCTAAAACGGAGATAACAGACATCTGTGTAAACAAGTTCGATAGATTACGTGCAGATAAGAATTCTCCCCCGGTAAACACACCAAAAATAATCGCGATTAAAAGTAATGCAATAATTAACGTATAAGATTGCATATTAAATTTAAAACTTAATTTAGGTTGTTTTTGAGTTTCAGTTTCCGTTTCAATTGATGGCTGACTCACGTTGCTCCCTCCTTGTAGTAGCATACTTCATGATTTTTTCTTGTGTGGCCTCTTCTCTTGAAAGTTCACCACTGATAATGCCTTCTGACATAACTAATATCCGATCCGACATTCCCAAAATTTCAGGTAATTCTGAGGATATCATAATGATGCCGACACCTTGATCAGCTAGTTCATTAATAATTTTATAAATCTCATATTTAGCTCCAACGTCGATCCCTCTTGTTGGCTCATCTAAAATTAAAACCTTTGGGTTGGTAAATAACCATTTACTGAGTACAACTTTCTGCTGATTTCCACCACTCAATTGATTAACTGTTGCTTCTAAGGTAGGTGCTTTTAAATTCATTTTATCTGTTAATTCTTGAGCATGCTTCATTTCTAGTGCAGAGTCAATAATATGTTTAGGCATCACTTTCTTTAAAGCTGCTAGTGTTGAATTTTTCGTTATTTCCATTCCTAGAATTAATCCGTAACGCTTGCGATCTTCTGAAACATAAGCTAGTCCAGCTTCAATCGCATCGGATGGTTTTTTTATGTTAACTGCTTCACCATCTATTTTCACCTCTCCAGTTTGTTTTCCTGGATAGCCTCCAAACAAACTAGTAAATAATTCTGTCCTCCCTGCACCCATTAGTCCAGAGATTCCTAGAATTTCTCCACGTTTAAGTGAGAAGCTAACTTCTGCTGCCACTTTTTCTCCAGACACACTAGTAAACGCATAGTTGTTTACTTCTAAAATATCTTTTCCAATTTGCCGTTCCTCATAGGGAAAAAACTCATCCAATGTTCGACCTACCATCTTATTTACAATTTTATCCTCAGAGAGATCTCCTATCGGGTCCGTACTTACTGTTTGCCCATCTCTTAAGACGGTGACACTATCAGCAAGACGCAAAACTTCTCCTAGCTTATGAGAAATATAGATGCATGTAACACCCTTTTTTTGCAGATCCCTTAAAATTCGTACTAAAATTTCCACATCACTTTCCGTTAATGCGGCTGTTGGTTCATCTAAAATAAGAATTTCTGCATGTTTGGTAAGTGCTTTTACAATTTCAATTAATTGTTGTTTCCCAACTGTTAATTCGCCTAACTTCATTTGTGGATCAATGTCTAAACCAACTTGATCTAACCAATATTGAGATTGTGCGTATATTTCATTCCAATCAATTACTTTCTTTCTCATTAAAGCACTGCTCAAAAAAATATTTTCACCGACGGTCATCTCGGGTACTAAGGCAAGCTCTTGATAGATAATAGCTACCCCTGCTTCTTGTGACTCTTTAATATTTTTAAATTCAACTTCTTCTCCGTTAATTTTTATGTTTCCATCATAATCACCTGATGGATAAACACCACTTAAGACTTTCATTAAAGTAGATTTACCAGCACCATTTTCTCCACACAGAGCATGAATTTCTCCTTTACGAACAGAAAAAGTTACATTATCTAGTGCTTTTACTCCTGGAAACTCTTTGGTTATATTTTCCATTTGTAGCGCATATTCAGTCATTCGTTGTTAACCTCCTACTAACACAAGTATAAGGAAAAGGGAGCACATGGCCCCCTTTTTTAAATCTATGAACTTCTAAAGGAGATCCTATGAAATTGTAAATTATTGTTCCATTTACTCTGGGTTTTCTGGACGCTCATCTTCCGGAATGTTTTTATAAACTTCATCATAGGAATGGAATCCATCTGCAATGACTGTATCCATTAAATTATCTTGGTGTACCTTAATAGGTTCTAATTTAATAAAAGGAACATCCATTGTTTCGTTGTTAACAGTACCTTGTGCTTCTACTTCATCTCCATTCGCCAGTTGAACCGCTACTTCAGCGTTTCTAACAGCTATGTCACGAATTGGTTTGTAAACTGTCATAGATTGTGTACCTTCCGCGATTCGTTGCACAGCAGCCAAATCAGCATCTTGTCCAGAGATAGCTACTTCCCCAGCTAGGTTTTGTGAGGATAGTGCTTGAATGGCACCACCTGCAGTACTATCATTTGTTGCAACAATTGCATCTATATCGTTTGCATTGGCTGTCAAAGCATTTTCTATGATATCTAGGGCAGCTTCTGCTGACCAACCATCAGCCCATTGGTCACCTATAATTTCAATATCACCATTATCAACTAGTGGTTCAACAACATTCATTTGTCCTTCTCTAAACATTTGAGCATTGTTATCTGTTGGTGCCCCACCTAGCATAAAATATTTTCCAGTAGGTACTTGTTCAGTAATATATTCTGCTTGCATTTCACCGACACGAACATTATCAAAGGAAACATAAGCATCAATCTCTGCATTGTTTATTAATCGATCATAAGCAACGACTGGAATATCCTCTTCTTTTGCTTGATTAACTACAGGGCTTAATGCATCTGAATTATTTGCGATAATAACTAATACATCAATACCTTGTGATAACATCGTTTGGATTTGCGATAATTGCTTTTCATCTTTACCGTCAGCTGATTGAACAAGTATTTCATCAGCACCTAATTCCTCTGCTTTTTCTATAAAGATGTCTCGGTCGTGCTGCCACCTTTCTAATGATAGATCTGCTACAGATAAACCAATTGTTAGCTGATCTTCACTAGCACTTTCATTATCACTATCATTATTTCCATCTGAACCACCATCACTTTGTCCTCCTGACTCTGTTGCTTGACCGCAGGCAACGAGTAGTGATAACGCTACCAACAAAGTTAACACAAATAAAGATTTAACTATTTTTCTCATGACCTAACCCCTTTCAATTTTTTGAACACGCTTACATTATAACAACAAACTCTTCGTTCGTACAGTGGATAAACAAAGTTTAACTGTAAATTGTCAATATTTTGACAAATAACCCCCCCTAAAAAATAACTGGAATGGAATTTTGTGTAGTTTGCTTTTGTTTATTCTTTATAATCCCACAACACCTTCCACTCCCCTTCTTCTTCCGTTGCATAAACGGGTTGTGATAATTCAAATCTTCCATAGGTTCCCTTGTATGTTTGAGTTACGGTAACTTCATATACTTCACTCAACCTTGATGCTCCATTTTCCATTCGCCAATTTGACTTTTTGTCCACATCACTTAATGTGTATGAAAATGTATTGACGCCAAAATGATTTAGGAACACATGTGCACGGTCTTCCATGTAAGTTCCCTTCTCAAATTTTTCCTTCATTTGTGGATGAAACATCTCCCATGATTCCGCAAACTTCCCCTCTTGTTCATAGCTATAGAACGCATCAATAGCACTTTTAGCTTGATGACGTGGGGATAACTGGATACTGATAACAATCGTGCCTCCAATTAAAATGATAGCCGCAAGAACAAATCCAAGTTTTTTCCTCATGCGATCCGTCTCCCTTTAGTTTAACTTTGTTTAAATGTATTCAAAATAAAACAGAAATAGTCGTTTTGCTTGTCAACTGTGAGGTTTGGCACCCTTACTTTGATACTTTTTTCCTATATACAAACGCATGATAAACTAGTTATAATGAAAACGGTTACAAGTCATGAGTGTTTCCATTTTGTTGCAATCATTCAATCACCATAAGTTATTGTGGTTAAATGGATGCAACATTGGGATTGAATGATTCAATGATAGATTGTCCCCCATTGAGCATCCGGTTACGGGTGCTTCTTTTTTTATCACTTAATTTTGTTAAATTACATAACCGACGTATTTAAAAAGCATCTACCACACTAAATGGGTAAATTAATTAATGCATATAAGCTCTATGAACTTTTAACTTCTACTAATTCTAAGCTTTAGTGCATATTCAGGGCACGTTTCGTACGCAATCGTTTACCGTTTTTGCTCTTTTACGATGATTCAGGGTACGTTTTAATCTGAATCGTTTACCGGTTTCGCTCTTTTACGATGATTCAGGGTACGTTTTGATCTGAATCGTTTACCGGTTTTGCTCTTTTACGGTGATTCAGGATACGTTTTAATCTGAATCGTTTACCGGTTTTGATCTTTTACGGTGATTCAGGGTACGTTTTGATCTGAATCGTTTACCGGTTTCGCTCTTTAGCGATGATTCAGGGTACGTTTTGATCTCAATCGTTTACTGGTTTTGCTCTTTTGCGGTGATTCAGGGTACGTTTTGATCTCAATCGTTTACCGGTTTTGCTCTTTTACGATGATTCAGGGTACGTTTTGATCTCAATCGTTTACCGGTTTTGCTCTTTTACGATGATTCAGGGTACGTTTTGATCTCAATCGTTTACCGGTTTTGCTCTTTTACGATGATTCAGGGTACGTTTTCCACGTAATCGTTTACCGGTTTCGCTCTTTAGCGCAGAACCTGGTCACATTCCGCACGTAATCGTTCACTGTTCACTTGCCGAATTTATTCGGTTCCTTTTGTTCATAAACATTTCGCGCTATACTAATAATAAGAAACATAAACTACATAACTTGAGGTGAAGCAAATGAAATATAGAAAACTTGGTAGCACAGATCTTAATGTTTCTGTAATCGGGATTGGCACATGGCAGTTTGGTGGTGAGTGGGGTAAAGATTTCACCCAGACTGAGGTTGATGCCATTTTTGATAAAGCAAATGAACAAGGCATTAATTTAATTGATACCGCTGAATGTTATGGAGATCATCTTTCTGAAAAATTTATTGGAGACTATTTAAAGAGACATAATCGCGAAGATTGGATTGTGGCAACAAAATTTGGCCATCATTTCCATGATAATTTCGAACGGACAAGACATTGGGATGCCGACGATGTACTTAAACAATTGGATCGTTCTTTAAAGGCGTTAAACACTGACTATATTGATCTTTTCCAAGCGCACTCCCCTTTTGATGAAGAATTCAAAAATGATGCGTTATGGACGATGTTAGATAAACAAATGCAAGCCGGGAAAATTCGTAACCTTGGGATTTCTTTAAAGTATAATGAAGATCCGTATCAAACAGACAAGGCTACTGAAGTAAACGCTAAAGCGATTCAAGTCGTGTATAATCGTTTGGATCAGGCACCAGAGAAAGAAATATTCCCTTCTTCCCAAAAGCAAAACTTAGGCGTTTTAGCACGTGTACCATTAGCAAGTGGCTATTTAAGCGGTAAATATAAGCCTGGTGCTACTTTTACCGAAAACGATGTACGCTCAAGACATGACAAAAACGAAACAGCGAAAAAATTAGAAGTAGTTGAAGAAATAGCACGTACAGAAGTTCCCGAAAGTGTCCCAATGGCATCATGGGCACTTGCTTGGTGTTTAAAACATCCCGCTGTGACAAGTGTCATTCCTGGGTGTAAGACCCCAGACCAAGTGGAACTAAATGCAAAAGCTGCTTCCCTTGATCTCGTGTCAGATGATCATCCACAAAGTGTGAAATAAAGTGAAACTTCACTCAGTGGGGTTTTTGCTCTTCCCCACCGAGTGTTAGTACCACAAGGAAAGACCCGCAGGCCCTTGAACCATTCGGGGTGAAAGCGAAAGTTTTACTCCCACTTAAACATCCCCGTTTCACTTCATATTTGAAGTGGGAGTCTTACGGACGGTTGCACCGGGATAAGTTTATGATTAAAAAAATCCGAACTATTGTCTTTAGTTCGGATTTTTTTATTGCCCCGTATGTTACTGGCAATAAGCCCCCCACTCCACTAGAAATACTTTATGTCGTCGGATTTCCTATCAACTGTTATAGCAATCCTCCCATCTCCCCCGTCACTCCCATTTCACAAATCCACCTCCACTATGATCTCCCATGAATATTTTGAACATTTATCCAAAAACTATTGGGAAACGGAGGTGAAACAAGATGGGACTATTTAGTGCAATTTCTGAGTGGTCGAATGGAAGATATGAAAAAAAAGTAGCAAAAATGCGTGAGTTAGGAAAATGTCCTGACTGTAACGGACATGGGATTGAAGTGATGCCCTATGAACATTTCTTTAGTTCTCCCTATGAATGCCCAAGTTGTGCTGGTACAGGACAATTTTCTGACTGGATGAAATAAAACCTACTTTATATGTATAATAGTAGAAACTCGATCACAACCATACATCACACAAAAGCCCAAGGTAACCAATAATACCTTGGGCCGATTATTATTTATCAAATTTAGAAACATCGATCGGAATCGTTTGATTATTGTTGTAAAACTTAGCTAATTCCTCTTCATCAGCAGTTTGTTTTAGTCTCTTTTGCTGTGCATAATGATCAAAATATTGCTGTTTTTCATCTCTTCTTTTAACCATTTTGATTCCTCCTCCTTTATGGGTTTAGTATTTGCTGGACTTTTTTTATTATGTAATCCACGAAAAAGAATATATACGTACTCTCTCTCGGTTGATTCAAACCAATTTAACCCGCGAATCTGCCATGACACCACGCTTTTAATGTTTACCATCCGATAAAAGTGGATGAAAACACCGGTCTTAGGAAAGATATAAAAAGAAAACTTGTATCCAATGCACCAAAAAAACGTTAGCCTTTCTGGATACAATGCCACTATCCGTTTCACTATTTTAGATTGAAATACCTATAAAATAAACCAAATACATTCAAATATGCAATATAAATTTCAAATACTACCATATACAACCATTTTCTCCATATTATAAATAGATCCATTGGCATATTACTTATTTTTACATTTTGCCTTATGATTAGCTTAAGAGATCAGACGGATAACATAACTGCATCTCGATAAAGGCAAAGCTGGTTAAAGCCAGTGACGCAAAGCTATAGGGGCTAAAGTGTATCCACTACATCAAGCCAGCCAGTTACCGAAAGATCAGGGGTAGGAAATTATTAAATTCCTACATGAACACCCCCTTTTTCGGTAAAAAAGTGGGGTTTTTTTAATACGAAAAAGTTGGAGGTGAATAAGTGGAGCTAGTTAACCTGAGTAACAATCAACTCATCGCATCAGAAGTTAAACAAGCGTATAGTTTTTTCAAGCGGTTAAAAGGATTAATGTTTACAGACAAGCTAGACTCAGGTTCTGGTTTACACATTAAACCTTGTCAATCGGTTCATATGTTCTTTATGAATTATCCGCTCGATATTTTATACCTGAACAAAGACCAAATCATCGTTGCGATCGATGAGTCACTGGAACCTGACAAGGTCGGTAAACGATACGCTGATGCAAATTCAGTTGTTGAGTTACCTGCAGGGACAGTACATCTGACAAATACAAAAGTTGGAGACAAGATTTCATTTCAATCACAACAATAGGAACGAACGCAAGCAAATACTGGCATCACTTTGTCCGAATAAATCAGCTACATTGTACTATTCTAATAAATGGGGGAATACACCAAGTGAAAAGCCTTTTATTGAAGAGTAAGTAGAAGGGCGGAAAAAAATCCGTTTATTCAGGCAATAAATGATAAGTTATTTGAGACAATGTGCCTTAAAGCAAGCACAATAAAACAAACCAAAAATACTTCAATAAAAAGGGGATTATACAATGAAAAAGAACAATAAATTAACAGGTCTAATTAAAGAAGAACAAGGTCAAGGTATGACAGAATACGCACTTGTACTTGGTGTGATTGCTGTTGGTGCTGTCGGTGTTATCTCGTTCTTTGGTGACGAAATTACTAGTATGTTTAAGTCAACAGTTGAAAATATTACTGGTAAAACTGTGGGAACGGACTCAACTACAACGACTCAGTAATTTAAAATAACTGTTTGAACACGTATACAGAATGAAAACTAAATAATACTAAAAATAGCTTTACATTCGTGTAAAGCTATTTTTAGTACCTAAGAAAGGACAATGATGCATGATTCTAACTGTATTACTTTTCACTGTTTTGCTGATCTGTATCATCACAGACCTAAAAGAAAGAAAAATATATAATAAAGTCATTTTCCCATCATTGCTCCTTGCAATTATTCTGCACGGAATTTTTTATGGTTTTTCAGGTATTCTGTTTAGTTTGTCTGGATTTGGGGTTGGTTTAGCCATATTGTTAATTCCATATTTGATGGGTGGTATGGGAGCTGGAGATGTCAAATTGTTAGCCTTAATTGGCGCGATCAAAGGAACGACGTTTGTTGTCTTAACATCCGTCTATATGGCAATGTTAGGCGGCGTTATTGGTATTGTTATCCTAGTTTTTAACAGACGTTTCCTTAGCCGATTAAAAAAATTCTTGTTCTCAATTAAGCGGGTTCGTTATGGACTGAAACCTGATCCCCTTTTTGATAAAAATAACTTGCAGGCCATGTTTCCATATGGGGTTGCCATTACTGGTGGAGCAGTACTTGCCTATATTTTTCACGGGACTGTCCTATTATGATTCGGAAACAAGAAGGCCAGTCATTAGTGGAAATGGCACTTGTGATTCCTGTGTTATTACTATTAATTGTTGGAATTTTTGACCTTGGAAGGACACTTTTTACTTACTCTGCTTTACATTTCACAGCACAAGAAACAGTAAGGGTTGGCGGACTTGGTTACAGTGATGACGAAATCATTCAGTTCGCTAAGAATCACTTCCAAACTGGGGATCCCACTAAACTGGAAGTTACGATTTCACCTCCACAGAACATGCGAACTTCTGGTGACTATATTCAAGTAGCATTAGCTTATCCAATTGAACCATTTATTCCTATCGTCAAACATACGCTTCCAGACCAGATTTTATTACGAACAGACTCAACGGTCCGAGTCGAGTGAGGGTGAGAAACAATGAAAATAGTAAGGGCATTACTGAACAATGAATCTGGAAGTGCATTGGCACTTGTTACATTTGCATTCATCGGCCTAGTCGGGATAACAGGTCTCGTCGTTGACGGTGGTATGCTATACGCATCGAAAAGTCATCTGCAAAAGGTAGCCAATGCTTCGGTTCTATCGGGGGCACAAGAACTAACTTCCGATGACCAACTAAAGGTTCGAGCTATTATTGACGATATCTTGGTTCATCACGATGAATCAGATTCGCTACAAGCATTAGGAATTATTCCAAACAGTAAGGTTACAATTGAATTACAAAAGCCTGTCCCCCTCACCTTTTCCTCTTTGTTCGGTATAGAAACAGTTAACATATCCGCAAATGCTACTGCAAGTTTGGGTGTAATGGGACGTGCTGTCGGAGCGGCGCCATTAGGGGTGCCTGAAACAACAGAGTTACAATATGGCGAGGAATACAAGTTGAAGGTTGACTCATCTGATTCTGTTTCAGGATATTTTGGGATTTTAGCTTTAGAAGGACCCGGAGCAAATTTATATGAGGATAATTTACGATATGGTTTCCAAGAACCATTAGCAGTCGGAGATGTTGTCAACACTCAAACAGGGAATATCGCTGGAAAAACAAGAACAGTTGTGAATGAACTGGTCAATAGTTGTGAAAATTATGAGCAACGTGACTGCCCAAGAACACTATTGGTTCTTGTCTATAAACCTTATAACCAAACGAGTGACCAATTAAAACAAGTCGAAATTACCGGGTTTGCTCATTTTTACATTACAGAGCCAATGAGCTCCACCGACACATCAATCACTGGAATATTCATAAAACGAACCAATGTTGGTTATTTTGAGCCTGATGCTGTTGATCGAGGAGCCTATACGATTAGACTTACAGAGTAGGTGAAACCATGAAATCAAGAATTATTTTTTTATTAGCTATCATTATGTCGATCATTACAACGATATTATTTTTCCAGTTTATTAACCAAGAAGATACGCAAGACATAGCAGAACAACCATTAACAGATGTTGTCGTTGCTGTGGAAAGTATTGCACCTAATCAAATGGTTAATCGGGATCTCGTTGAAATAAGACGACTGCCTACAGAAAACGTCCACCCTTCTGCCCTTACCAGTTTGGAAGACATTGACGGCATGTATGCTGTCACAACGATTGAAACTGGTGAAATTGTGTTAGCACATCGTGTGAAAGGACAGGAAGAAGAACAACAAGTTCTATCACGTAAAATTGCCAATGGGAACCGCGCTGTATCGATTGGGGTTAATGTGGTGCAGTCCGTTTCAAATCTGATTCAACCAGAGGATTATGTTGATGTAGTCTTTACCGATACCGAAACAAACCAGTCCACTCCTCTATTATCCAATGTACGCGTTTTAGCTACTGGTAGGAGAATGACTCCTATTACAGAAGGGGAAACCCTGAATGAATATAGTTCCATTACATTAGAATTAACAGCTTCAGAGGCTAACACGTTAATTGAAGCACATGAAAATGGGAATATTCACCTGATGTTACATTCCGGTGTTACAGAAACAAATGATTAACAACGCCAAAAACTAAAGACCAAAAAAGGAGGTACACACATGGCTGAACCATCAAACATCGAAATCCCTTCACCAGGAAAAGTCATTGCAATTTGTAGTGCGAAGGGCGGCATTGGCAAAACGCTTCATACGGTAAATTTGGCGGTAGCATTAGCCAAAAAAAATTTAAATATCGCAATCCTTGATGGAGACTTTCAATTTGGTGATGTTAGTTTAGCCATGGATGTGCAGCCTTCTTTTACGATTAAGGATGTCATCGAGGAAATCGATCGGTTAGATAGTCAAGATATCAAACATTACTTAGCAAGTCATTCATCAGGAGTTAGCATCCTACCAGCTCCCGAAAAACCTGAGTATGCTGAATTAGTAACAAGTGAAAACCTGCAAAAGATCTTAACCTTACTTCAACAACAACATGACTATGTGGTCGTTGATAATGGTGTTGGGATCCAGGAACAGACCGTTGATATTATTGAAAAGGCGGACCAAATTTTAGTACTCACTAATTTAGAAATGACCGCATTAAAAAACACGAGAATGATGCTTGAGACTTTAGAAAAATTAGGATTACGTGATAAAGTGCGCTTAATTATTAATCGATACAATATGGAAAGTTTAATCAAGTCAGAAGATGTTGCAAGTATGTTTGAAATTGAGAATGAATTTTATGTGCCAAATAATTTTAAAGTCGCATCACAATCGATCAATTTAGGGATCCCAATCGTCACAAGTCATGCAAAGTCAGATATTGCTAAAGCAATGTTTAAAATCGCTTCCAGTCTAACATCCGATCCTATACAGCCAAAACCAGTTGACATTGACAATCAATCGAAACTTGGATCAAGAAAAAAAGGCAAACAACGCCGAAAAAAGTGGTTTTCTTTCAAGCGAAAAAAAGGAGGAGATGGTAAATGAGTCTATTAAGTCGTATTCATGATAAAAACAACCCAAAAACTGAAGGCTCTTTGCCTAAGCAAGAAACAACAAAAGAGAGGAAAAATTTGACGACATCACCCTCAGATCAACAACCAAAGGTCGAAACCCAAAGAAAAAAAGCTGTCGTAAAACAAGCAGATGACAAACATGATGAACTAAAGGACATGCTACACAAACAAATTTTGCAACAACTGAAAGAAAAAGCAGACATCGATACAATTGTGGGTAAAATTGATGAGATGGCAATTGATATCATCAAAGAGAATGAATCGTTTCGAGGTACAGTCGACCGAAAACGGGTTGTTGACGAATTAATAAATGATTTAACAGGGTTTGGCCCGATTAACCCACTTTTATTAGATGAAGATGTCTCCGAGGTAATGGTCAACGGACCGAACCAAGTTTACTGTGAACGAAAAGGAAAATTAGTCTTAACTGATGTTAGCTTTCGCGATAATGAACATGTTTTAAATGTAATTGAAAAAATCGTCTCCCCACTTGGACGACGAATCGATGAAAGCAGTCCAATGGTCGATGCCCGCTTACCTGATGGGTCACGTGTGAATGCGATCATTCCTCCGCTGGCACTTAACGGACCAACGATTACGATTCGAAAGTTTGCCAAAGATCCATTTACAATTGAAGACCTTGTCAACTTCGGAACACTAACAAAAGATATGGCAGAATTTCTGGATGCTTGTGTAAAAGCACGCTTAAACATTTTTGTTAGTGGCGGTACTGGCTCTGGAAAAACGACAACACTAAACGTTTTGTCAAACTTTATACCTAACGATGAACGGATTGTAACGATTGAGGATGCTGCTGAATTACAACTTGGTCAAGAACATATTGTCTCGCTTGAATCTAGACCACCTAACATTGAAGGGCGCGGGGCAATTACCATTCGTGACTTGGTACGAAATTCCTTACGTATGCGCCCTGACCGTGTTGTGATCGGGGAGGTTCGTGGGGCTGAAGCATTAGATATGTTACAAGCGATGAATACCGGGCATGACGGATCTCTAGCAACCGGTCACTCAAATAGCCCTCGTGATATGCTCTCCCGTCTGGAAACAATGGTGCTTCTTGGTGGGGTTGATTTGCCGATCAAAGCGATTCGCGAACAAATCGCTGGTGCGATTGACCTGATTATCCAACAATCCCGCTTAAAGGACGGGTCAAGAAGAATTGTTAAAATCACGGAAGTTCAGGGCCTTGAAGGGGATATTATTGTTCTTCAAGATATTTTTACCTTTGAACAACAAGGGCGTGACGAAAACGGCAAGATCATTGGTCGACTCATGCCTACTGGAGTTCGACCAAAGTTTTATGAACGATTGGAAAGTGCTGGATTTTCTATTTCTCCGAATGTATTTATTGGGGACAATGAGGAGTGGCAATAATGCAAGCACTGTTAGTTGTGATGATTCTATCCACATCATTGTTATGGTTTTGGATCCTTTTCAAACGTTTTTTTGCTAAAAACAATCGAATCGAAAAACGAATGAACCGCTATTTACTTGGGGTGGGGAATGAGGAAACAGAAATAACTACTCCCAAACAACCTAGAATTAACATCAATCTACAACGTACAAAGGAGAGCGTTCGAAAAAGGATCCTAACCAAAGACAAAACAAACAAAGTGGAAGTATTGTTAAATCGAGCGGGGATTCCTTTAAAACCAGAAGAGTTTGTTTTATTTCAATGGATCTCTACCGCTCTGATCGCTGGTTTGTTTAACTTATTTACTGGAAATCTTTTGTTTTTACCGATTGGGGCGATCATCGGATTCATCCTACCAAAAGTTATTTTGCAAAAAAAACAAAAAGATCGCCTCAAAGCTTTTAATGATCAACTTCCTGAAATGATTGCGGCTGTTGTAGGTGCATTACGAGCTGGTTTTAGTTTCCCACAAGCACTCAAATCGGTTTCAGATGAAGCGCAGTCACCTATGAAGGAAGAATTAGAATCGGTTATTCGCGAGATGCAGTATGGTACATCAATGGAGGATGCACTATCACGCTTAAAGGAACGCATGCCTAGTGATGACCTGGACTTAATGATTCAAGCGATTATCATCCAACGTCAGGTTGGAGGAAATTTAGCAACCGTTTTAGATAAAATTATTGAAACAATTCGAGATCGAATTAAAATCCAAGGTCAAATTAGTACCTTAACCGCCCAGGGACGACTTTCCGGCGTTGTGATTGGACTGTTACCTGTTATCTTAGGACTTATTTTGTTTGTAATTGAACCTGACTATATTGGCGCATTGATCGGCCATCCGATCGGGATTATTTTGCTTGTCGTTGCTGCTATTTCCTGCACCATTGGATTCTTTTTAATTCGCAAGCTCACAACAATTGAGGTGTAACACGATGGTATTTTTTTATCTACTCACTGTCTGTTTAGTTTTATATGGAATTTTTCTTTATCAAAAAGAAAAAAAACAACACGTAAAAAAGCGGATGGAAAGCGCCTTTCGGACACCGGCCAAAACTGTCAAGGAACAGGATCGTAACGAAGAAAAAGCCGGCTTTTCAACACGTGTCATCGCGCCAATCTGGAAGCAATTAAAACGAAGCTTTCAAAAAAACTTAACAAATGAAAAATCGGAAAAGATCGAGATTAAACTGCAACGAGCAGGAAACCCATTTGGGATAACGCCTGTTGAGTTCCGTATTATACAAATTGCATTGTTCCTAGGCCTCCCTACCCTTTTTGGTGTCTATGGACTTTTGTTAGGACTTAATCAAGGAATGACGTTTTCTTTCCTTGCGATCGGTTTATTCATTGCTAGTTTCTTTCCAAATTATTATTTAAAACAAAAAACAGAAGCCAGAAATAAACAAGCGTTAAGAGAGTTACCTGACTTTTTAGACTTAGTAACCGTAAGTATTGAAGCTGGTTTAGGCTTTGACTCGGCCCTGTCAAAAGTCGTAACCAAAAAACCGGGCATCCTGTCAATTGAATTTCAACGTTGTTTGGAAGAAATGCGGCTTGGAAAAAGTAGGCGCGAAGCTTTATCAGGTGTAAGAGAACGAGTAGTCGTCCCTGACATTCGCGCCCTAATCGGAAGTATTATTCAAGCAGAGCAACTTGGGATTGGCATGGTTACCATTTTACGTGCCCAGTCGGTAGAAATTCGCGAAAGAAGAAAACAACGAGCAGAAGAAGAAGCTATGAAAGCACCTATTAAAATGCTGTTTCCACTCGTCATTTTCATCTTCCCTACCATCTTTATTATCCTGTTAGGACCTGCCGTGATTAAGATGATGGGATCATTTTAGGAATGTCTTTTTTACTTTCAAAGTCAATAGAAACTCCGATGGAACCTTACTGAGATGGAAGCGGGCGCTCATTCCGTTATTTTACAAAAATCCACCTTTTTGAGGAACAAAGCGGTTTCTCGTTCCGCTATTTGTCATTTTTTTAGCGATTTCCACCCCTTTTGACCCTAATAGCGGAACGATGAACCGCTATCACCTGTATTAAGGCTCTTTTTTTGAAATAGCGGAACCTCGAACCGTTTTATCCTTTGAAATGGTCCCTCATTCCGCTATCCTCATCTATTACTTCGGAGTTAATTTTATTTAGAAAAACCACCATTCCCAAAACAATCTAATCCTGATATAGAAAAACCCTTCCATCATTCCAACTTGTGATAAAAATTTGAATTTTTTTGAACAAATGATATAATTGGTTAACGTATACCGAAAATTGTTCTAAAATTCTTATTTTTGCAATTACAAGAATCGCAGCAACAATCCACACAACAACTATTTGAAAGGGTGTCATAATGGATCTGAAAATCGAAGAAACTTATCAGAATAATACGCTTTACAGAGACATGGAATATCTTGGTGATTTACTAGACCGTGTACTCCTGTATGAAGGCGGAGAACATCTACTCGATAAAGTCAATAAAATTCGTTCCCTTTCGACAACATTGCGAGAAACAAATGATCACGCAGCATATGTCGAAATACAAAATGAAATTACACATTTGGAACCAAAGATGAGGCAAAATGTTATACGTGCATTTTCGGTATTCTTACATTTAGTAAATATCGCAGAGCAAAACTATCGTAGTCGACGACGTCGTGAATATCAATCCCAGGATACATCAATCATTCAGCCTGGCTCATTGGAAGACGGTGTCAATAAACTACAGGAAAATAACATTACACCTGATATGGTGTCAAACCTCTTGGAAACCTTATCCCTTGAACTAATCATTACAGCTCATCCTACCGAATCAACTAGACGTACAATTTTACAAATACACAAACGGATTGCAAATCTATTAAAAGCAATGGACTATGCGTACACACAACATGAAAAACAAGTAATTGAAGAAACGATTTCCAATGAGATAACGATTTTATGGCAAACGACTGAAATTAGAAAACAGAAACCGACTGTCATGAACGAGGTTTCAAACGGACTCTATTATTTCGACAATGTATTATTTGATATTTTACCAAAGATTCATGAAGATTTAGAAGATGTCCTTTATGAAAAATATAAGAAAAGATTCACTGTTCCTTCATTCCTTCGTTTCGGTTCTTGGATTGGTGGAGACCGCGATGGGAATCCTAACGTCAAGGCAACAACTACTTTTAATACATTATTGACCCATCGCAAACTAGCGTTGAAGAAATATAGAGAATCATTAGAAAAACTAAGAGAACGGCTTAGCCATTCTGTTAGCGCTGTAACGGTTAGTGATGAGTTAATTCGCTCAGTTGAAAGCGAAAAGCATTTAATTCAGGATGATATTTGGAACAACGAAGATGAAATTTACCGTGGAAAAATCACCATCATCCTACAGAAATTAACTAATACCGAGAAGCAAGTGGAACCAAACTATAAATCAGCACAAGAGCTATTAAACGATTTATACATGATTAAAGATAGCATAGAAAAGCATCACCCTAAAAGCAATCCAATTAAATTGCTTCGCAAGACAATCCGTCAAGTTGATTTGTTTGGGTTCCATCTAGCAACACTTGATATACGTAATCATAGTGGCGAACATGAGGCAGCAATTGATGAGATTTTGCGAGCGGTTAACATTATCCCACACTATGCGGAACTTAGTGAAAGTAAGAAAGTCGACGTCTTAACAGGGATTTTACAAGACCCTCGTCCGATGATTTCGATTTATGATGAGTATAGTGAAACGACACAAGAAATGTTAAACACGTTCCGTACGATTAAAAAATCGCATGATGTGTTTGGTGAACGTTCGATAGAAGTGTACTTGGTTAGTATGACCCAATCTGTCAGTGACTTATTAGAGGTCCTTGTTCTTGCAAAAGAAGCTGGTTTATATAAAGTATATCCAGATGGATCGATCGTAAGTAAACTTCATGTTGCACCATTGTTAGAAACAATTGATGATTTACAAAACGGGCCTGAAATGATTGAAAAATTATTTGAAATCCCGTTATACCGTAAACATTTACGCTCAAGAAATGACCTACAAGAAATTATGTTAGGTTATTCTGACAGTAGTAAAGATGGCGGAACCTTAACAGCTAACTGGGAACTATACAAAGCGCAACAAGAAATTCATGATATCGCGTCACGATACGGGATTAAACTGAAGTATTTCCATGGTCGTGGTGGTTCACTTGGTCGTGGTGGTGGTCCATTGTACTCCAGTCTGTTATCCCAACCACCTGTAACGCTTGGTGATGGTGTAAAAATTACAGAACAAGGGGAAGTCCTTTCATCCCGTTATTTATTATCTGACATTGCCTATCGTAGTTTAGAACAAGCAACCACAACGTTAATGAAAGGTATTGTTGGCATTGATAAAGAGGATGATCAAAAGCAAATGCCAACACAACAAGCAGAACAAGCGATGAGTCTCATCTCTGGTTATGCTTTAGACAAATATCAATCTCTCATTTTTAATGATCCAGGCTTTTTAGATTACTTTAATCAAGCGACACCATTATCTGAAATTGGTAATCTAAATATTGGTTCAAGACCAATGAGCCGTAAAGGTAGTGCTAAATTTGATGACTTACGGGCGATTCCATGGGTATTCGCTTGGACGCAAAGTCGTCAACTACTCCCAGCATGGTATGCAGCTGGTACAGGCTTCAAGAAATTTATAGACCAAAGTGGTGACCTTGAACTGTTACAAAACATGTATCAGTCATGGCCATTCTTCCAAACCACCATTAATAATTTACAAATGGCATTAACCAAAGCTGATCTTTCAACTGCAAAAGAATATACGAAAATGGTGGAAGATGACGAAATAAGAGAACGTATTTTCACACAAATTAAAGAAGAATACTATTTAACCAAGGAAATGTTATTAAAAATTACTGGACAAACGGAACTATTGGATCATAAACCAAATATTAAAGAATCTGTCCGACTACGTAATCCGGTCGTAGATCCATTAAACTTCTTCCAAGTTCAACTGATCTCTGAACTACGTCAAGCAGATGAATCTAGTGGACGATCTAGTGATCTATTAACACAAGCACTGTTATCGATTAATGGTATTGCAGCAGGCCTTCGTAATACTGGTTGATTCCTAAAAAAAACCTCCATCCTTACTAATGTAAGAATGGAGGTTTTTTTGTTATCTATTTATAAGGGAAGTAAACAAACCATGATACGTCGAATAATATGTTATTGTAAATATGGGGTAAATTCTGTTAGCAATGTGGATTCATTGCAACATCCCATTGCTTATTGATCACATATGTATGGCAACATAAATCATGCAAGGCTCTGTTCTCAAAATGGAAAATAACCATTAAATTACCTACACCTAACAATAATATAGAAACAATACTAAGGTAAAACCTTATTACCGCCTTTATAAATGTCACTTGTTCACCATGTTGGTCGACCACTACTGCCCCAATTGCTACTTTTCCAAGTGTTCCTTTTAATGGAGATGCTGTTAGGACACTATAATAGAGTGAATAAATAAACAGAAGCACTGGCAAGCTCCCTATTTCAAAAAGGCATATACTTAATGCTAGTGTATCAATCACAAATGCATAAAACCTTTGCTGAAAACCAACAAAAAACTGCTCCTCTGTTTGTTTTGGTTGATAAGTATGAATATATTCTTTGGCCTCTTTCGTTTGGTTACAACCATGATCAGTAGTATCCTCTGTTCCTTGATATCGATAATCTTGATAGCGCTTTAACCACTTTGCTAGCCTTTCATTATGATTTTGATCCATCCCAACTATCCCCTTTGTAACTTCTTATTTCAAAAAGTATACCATATACGCACCGCTATACTGTGTGACACATCACACGAGTGGAACGGGGTTTTTATCAACTACGAAACATAACTTTACCAAAACAGCCTTCATCTAAAAAACGGTCCATTGGCCGTATATTTGCTTGAATAGAGAATTAAATGTCCGTTCGCCTGACAAAAAACGTATTTTTCTATAAAATAGCGGATCAAATGTCCAAGTAAGGCACCCCACTCTCTCAAAATACATAGTTTTGCAGAACTGTGTAACCAATATAACTCGATTGAACAAAAAAAGCACTCCCCCATAGCACGGCTGGAAGTTTTGTCGTTTGTTGCAAACTAGTTGCGTCACCAGCATGTTGTGGATGTCGAAAACTAATCAGCATAATATGTAAAGTACTGACGATTGATTCCACTAGAATAATCGATGCCAACAAATAACTCAAATGTTGTATCACTGACACTAACTGATACTTGAGTATTAACCATAAGATCACGATGAAAGACGTAATCCATAAGAAACCGAACCAATTTCTAATCCAAAATAAAACAGTGGTAATTGATAGAATGAAAAACAATACAATAATAGGGGTATAATACCCCTCATGAAGCAAATAGAATAACAATAACGCCATCAGTGATGAGCCCGTATAACCCGCGTAAGAAACGAGCACTCCACTAATCCATGAACTAGAATGAATTTTCGCTTGTCCAGTTGTATCAGCAAAAAGTTTTATTTGGTATCCTTTACCTCCCGTTAATGTTGCAGCCAGTACATGAAATAACTCATGTACCATTGTATTTAATAATTTAAGATAATTACCAATAACCGGCAACTTTGTTAATAAAAAAGCTAAAAGTAAATAGTAGCTAACTTCCACTGTTGGAACCCCTTTTCAACAACCTTTCTCTATCATTAGTTTCCAATACTAAACTCCATCATACCATTAAAAATAGTGAAAGGTTAACACACTATATTCCTTGATAAATCTACGTTTAAACCTATTTTTCCAATAAAACTTGCATTTCGACAAAAAAACAAAAAATACATCCATTTACAGATACTTATAGTCATAATAAACTAAAAATGAAGCAAGAATTTACAATACTTTTACAATACTAAGGGGGGGAAATGAAGTACTTATTCTAGTTTAGAATACTAGTTTTAAGTGACGTTTTGCTCACGGGGGTATGTTATGTATGTAGGAATCCCCTACACACATAACAGGTAGATTATCTGACTGGATATAAATAGAGAGAACCGTATCGAAATCCTTACATACATCAAGAAATAACTCCGCACATGCTCTTTCAGCAACACACATAAGTAATCAACAAGCTTATTCATAAGCTAAGAGATCTTGCTAGAATAGGATACTGATCGTGTGTAGTTGATTTTATAGGTCAGAATCTCACAATAAATCTTAGACATGAAAGGGTTTTTAGTTTTGGGACATCTATCAATGCGAGAAAGACAAATCGAAAAATTACGTTCAGAAATGTATCTTTCCTTTAAAAAAGATCGTTATGGGGAAGAAGTAGTCAATATATCACAAAAACTTGATGACTTGTTAAATGAATTCATCGTGTTACCTAAGAAAAAGTAACATGAACGTTACATCATTTACTTAATGCTCTTCAAGCTTAACATGTATTGGCATTACCCATAAAGGTACGAAAAAGGCAAGATTGCTGAAAAGTAATTACGCAAAACTAAAGGGGCTAAGGTGGAAACTAGGCTAGCCAGTTGTCGAATACTTAGAATCATCCATTATTTTTTGGAGGTATGGGTGTTGAATATATATGGTCGAAAACCATTATGTAGAATCATGTTAAGCAGTAAAACCAAACGCTTAATTTCTGTTTCTAACATAACTGGAAATAGTAATAACAATGTACACAAGAAGCACCCAGAATTCTGGGTGCTTTTTGCTGTTGCCACACCGATCACCTAACTCTGCTTTTCTTTATTATCTTATTCCATCCTCATCTATTTTCCTAATATTTTGAAGATTTTCTCCTATGTTTAATTATTTGGTAAATAGTGGTACATTAACTAATATCTCTGCAAGAATAGAAATTTCCTCTACGACAAAACATAGTAGGGATAATTATCGAAAGGAGGCGTCTGTGTCCTAAACAGACAATTTATTTATGGACAAACCAAATCTTACATATTCAAATAAAAAACCTGCAACCGTATTTTATGTCTCAGCAATTGTCGTTGCATTATTTGTCCTTTGGGGAGCATTATCACCTAGTTCTTTAAACACTGCTGCAAACGATGCACTAGGATGGATGATTACAAACTTCGGATGGTTTTATATGCTTATCACTGCTTTTTTTGTTTTGTTTGTTATCGTCCTTGCCCTTAGCCCATACGGAAGACTTCGCTTAGGAAAACCTGATGACCAACCACAATATTCATGGTTTTCTTGGATCGGAATGTTATTTGCAGCGGGTATCGGTGTTGGATTCGTTTTCTGGGGAGTTGCTGAACCTGTCCTTTACTACTTGGACCCACCGTTAGGATATGAACCAAGAACAACAGAATCAGCCTTAGCTGGTCTACGTTATGGCTCTTATCACTGGGCATTACATCCTTGGGCAATCTTTTCAACCGTTGGACTCACACTAGCCTATGTTCAATTTAGAAAAGATAAACCAGCATTAATTAGTTCTGCTTTTTACCCAATTCTCGGTGAACATACAAAAGGTTGGGCTGGCAAAACGATTGATATTTTAGCTGTACTAGCAACATCTACTGGTGTTGCGACTACATTTGGTTTAAGTGCCATGCAAATTACAGGTGGATTATCACATATTTCACCTATTCCAAACAATGCAGTCACACAACTGATTATCATTTTAATTGTAACAGCATTATTCATGTTATCTGCTTCTACTGGGGTTGATAAAGGAATTAAAATTTTAAGTAATATTAACCTTGTTGTTGCCGGATTGTTATTATTATTTGTCATTATGGTTGGCCCTACTTTATTTATTGCCGAAAGTTTTGTCACAACACTTGGTGGTTACGTTTCCAATATTGTACCAATGAGTTTAACCTTAACCCCGTTCTCAGAAAGCGAATGGCTTGGTACGAACACCATCTTTTTCTGGGCTTGGCATATATCTTGGGCACCATTTATGGGTCTATTTATTGCCCGCATTTCGCGTGGTCGTACGATTCGTGAATTTATGGGCGGCGTGTTGATTGTACCAGCACTGTTAGCAATCGTTTGGTTTAGCACCTTTGGCGGAACCGCTTTGAACATCGAAATGTACGGTGTTGGTGGACTTTCAGAACTTGTTACAGGACAAGTTGAATTAGCACTATTTGCAACATTAGCTGAATTACCATTGAGTGCGATCACGAATTTACTGGCGGTTATTTTAATATTAATATTCTTTATTACTTCAGCAGATTCAGCATCTTATGTACTTGGTGTGATGACCTCTCGTGGTAATTTAGAACCATTAACCTATGTAAAATTAATATGGGGATTCTTAATCGCAGGTACCGCCAGTGTTCTACTATTTAGTGGTGGTGGCGGACTAGGTGCACTGCAGACGGCTTCCATCATTGCTGCCTTGCCATTTTCGATTGTGATGATTGCAATGATTGTTTCGATTCTCATCATGTTTGGGAAAGATTACCGCATTCATCGTAAACGTCGACGTAAAAGACAAGTCAATACAGTTAAAGAAGAAGTTCGTGGCGAGTTTCTAGATGATGTGAAATCTGAAGTCTATGATGAAGTCAAAGAAGAATTTTATGATGAGTTTAAAGAAGAGATTTACGATGAGATGAAAGAAGAAGTATACGATGACTTCAAAGAAGAAATATACGACGAATTCAAAAAAGAAGTATATGATGAATTTAAAGAAGAAGTATACGATGAAATGAAAAAAGAAGTGTACGATGACTTTAAAGAAGAAGTCTATGATGACTTCAAAAAAGAAGCTTATGACGAGATGAAAGAAGAAGTCTATGACGAATTCAAAAAAGAAGCTTATGATGAGATGAAAGAAGAAATCATTGATGAGCTTGATTCAGATACCGATGAATCAAAGACAACTGACGAAAACAATAAGAATAAATAGTAAAACGATGGTGTCTCTTTTCTAAGAGGCACCTTTTTTATATCCCGATCCATACGTATACTATTTCGTCTTTTAACATGATGCCCTTCAACTTGCCGATCGGAATTCTGTTAAGGGGACGTATTTGGTTGAGATCAATATATAATACCGATTTCTCATACTTTAAAAAGGATTTAGTTAGAACTCGTTTTGTTATAAACTGTATATTAACTGGTCTAAGCTTGACTAATTGAAACGCCATCCTCCTTCCCTCTGCCCAAAGTGGCTTTAATGTCACCCGAAACGGAATCGCATGTAGGAAAGCGACCTTTTTCAAGCATACTTTTCCTGAAATGATGACCTGTTCGTTTGTGATAAACACATTGATTTGGTTGATTCTTCTTTTTTTATTTAAAACAAACCGTAACATACTTGATGTCACCGGCACTGCCATATAGCTAGATTTCACCCTACTTCTTATTCCATTTGTTAACCGAACAAGTGTACACGGCATGTTCATTCTCCTTTGGTCCTCGGCAGTCACGACATAAAATCCTCTATCCTCGCTGTTTTCATGGCGCTTCGGAGCGATCACGACAGGAAATCCTCTACTCTCGCTGTTTTCTCGTCGCTTCTTGATTTATATCCATTTAATAGTAGGAAGAATAGTTAAATTACGTCGGAATTCCTCTTGATGATTAAATATTATAAAAATTTAGACCATTTATGTTAGGATGAACCTATAACTTCCTGGAGGTGTATTTTAAATGAATGTTTTAGATGCGATTAAAAACCGTAGAGAGATTACCAATTTTAAAGATGAACCCATTCAGTCAGACCTACTTGAAGCTATTGTTGATGCAGCTTATTTAGCACCAAGTGGGAATAACTTACCATCGAAAGATATTATTGTTGTAACGGAAAAAGAAAAGCTTCAAGTTTTAGCAAAAACGACGCCTTTTATGAAATGGCTTGAACAAGCGCCTGCAGCAATTGTCATTACAGGAAGACCAGACGTTAGCAAATACTGGTTACAAGACGCATCGATTGCCGCTGCTTTTGCATGGCTAGAAACTGTTGAAGCAGATATTGGAGCGGCATTCGGAGCTGTCTATCATGCACAAGACCAACAAGAATCTGAAAAACGCGAATCGCATGTTAAACAAAACTTAGATATTCCAAATGATCGAAAAGTTGTGGCAGTTTTAGGCCTAGGTTATCCTGACCAAGAACCAAAACCGAAAAAATATTTACCAAAGGATGAACTTGTTCATTATAATCAATTTCAATCGTAATCCACTATACTTATATGAAAGCCTAAAGACCTGGAAAGACAGCCTTTAGGCTTCCATGTGTTTACCGATTTTCTAGTTTGAGAAGTTCTTCATTCAATTGTTCATATATTTCATCCACAACCGCTTCATCCATCGCATCATGATAGATCTCTGCTACTTTATCATGATACACTTTCGCTTCTTGTAAGTAGGCAACCCCGTCTTTCATTCGTTGCTTATAACGGTTGGTGAATTCAGCTATCTCTTGCTCATACTTTTCATCCGTACCAGGTGTTACTGTTTGTTCATATAAGTCAACAATCTCATCCCCGTGGCGATTAGGGAAATATTCATGGGGATCGGTACTATCAAATATACAAACACCTAGTTCTCTTACAATCAACATATCCATACTGTCCGGGTCAAAGCCGCAATGGTACAATTCAATATCAAAATTTCGTTCTTTGGCAGCATTGGCTAGTTTTTTCAATACGGTTGATTTCCCTGTTCCTGCACGACCTTTTATAAAATAACGCTTAGCCAATCCTTCTGTTATATTTGGGATAAAATCAACGACTCCTTCAGGGGTGGATGCACCAAAAAATCTGTGATGCGTTTTCGCTGATCCTGTCGCACTTTGCTCCCCAATAAAAATCGTGTCAATTAGCAGATTTGTCAGCTTATTTGCTTTTTCAAAATCCATTTCTTTTATATAAATCTCTTCCAAATAATCATGTATTTCCAGACCTGTTTTAAATGATTGATGTGCTGTTGTAAACAATTCATCGATTTGTTGTTGGTACTCAATGATGTCATCTCGATGTTCTGCTAATACCGCTGTATCCCAAGCAGTTCCTAAGTTCACATAGTGCTCCACTGCACCAGGAGCTTTTGGCTTGATCGTGTATGGTGCCGTTCCATCCACAATGGCAAACTTTAACTTTGGAATAATGACGCCATCTAAACTGTCGTTGTCGGAAGAGCTATGGATTAATTCAATTGTATATCCTTTTTCTTGCCATGTTTGAGCCAATTTTTTCATTAGTGTTGAAGTTTCCGTACCAAGGCCACCATTCACGATATAAACAGATTCTAATCCTTGTAAATTAGAGGCGAGTAAATCATAAAAACCTTTTGCTGTATTTCCACCAGCATAATAGTTAATTGCTTTCCCTGACATAAAGCACTCCCCTTTTTTGATTAGCTCTTCTCCTTTATTATATGTTCGAACATGAAATAGGTGAATGTCCTAAGAAAGATTTTGTGTTCTGATCTAGCTTGCTCATCTTCATGGAAAGCTAAAGTATAAGGTAGGTGGAGGGCAAATTATTATAGAATGCGATGTAATAGCAAAGAATAAAATAACGGAGACGGAGTGAGGAGTCCCCCTTCGTTCCACAGCAACACCACATTGTATTCTCTACCGAATACGACATTTTGAACGGCTAAAACTTACCATTCAAAGGTTGTCAAACATATCAACAGAATGTGAAAGCTAGTAGAGTTCTTTCACATTAATCAAACGTTTAATTAACTTTTTTAAACAAAATGTTTCTTTTCTGCAAACTATTAATCGACATAACTTGTTAATAATCAACATATCTGAGATAATTAATATAATAATGTTTTACATAAATAAACCATAAAACAACTAGCTATAAAGGAAGAAGAGATGGAGGGATTTTTTTGGCAAACACATACCATGACTCAAAGCTTAAAGTTTTCTCGCTTAGCTCCAATCGCCCACTAGCAGAAGAAATCGCAGCAACCATTGGGGTTGATCTTGGACAAAGTTCGGTTGCAACATTCAGTGATGGAGAATTTCAAATTAACATGGAAGAAAGTGTTCGAGGCAGTGATGTATTCATCATTCAGTCGACTAGTGACCCTGTTAACCAACATATCATGGAATTATTAGTGATGATTGATGCATTAAAACGAGCATCGGTTAATTCCATAAATGTGGTCATCCCTTATTATGGATATGCTCGTCAGGATCGAAAAACACAACCACGAGATCCAATTACCGCAAAACTAGTTGCCGATTTAATTGAAACAGCAGGTGCAACGAGAATTATTTCATTAGATCTACATGCACCTCAAATCCAAGGTTTTTTCAATATTCCTGTTGACCAATTAACAGGGATTCCAATTCTTAGTGAATACTTTGAAAAAAAAGAGTTAGATGAGATTGTTGTTGTAGCTCCTGATCACGGTAGTGTGAAACGTGCAAGACAAATGGCAGATCGATTAAAAGCACCTTTAGCGATCATTGACCGAAGAGGCCCAAGAAACAATCCTTCCGCAGAATTAAATGTGGTCGGTGATATCGAAGGAAAAACTGCTATCCTAATTGATGACATTGTCGATACCGGTAGACGGATGTCACGCGGTACTCGTGCATTAATGGAAAACGGGGCAAAAGAAGTTTACGGTTGTTGTACACACCCTGTATTATCAGGGATAGCTGTTGAAAATCTGCAACACTCCGATCTTAAAGAGCTTGTTGTAACGAACAGTATTAAATTAGATGAATCAAAGCATAATGATAAACTCACCCAATTAACTGTTGCTCCACTTTTAAGTGAAGCAATTATCCGTGTGTTTGAAGAGAAATCTGTTAGTCCTTTATTTGACGTTTAATTTATGCGTTCTATACAATTAAAATAATAGCCCATTATTAAAAATAACAAACATAGCAGATAGCATACCAAGTTGCAATTGGTATGCTATTTTTGTTTATTTAAAGTCGGGTAAGGCGATCTAATATGATTAGGCCATTCTCTCGGTCGATTCGCGGTCATTTTCCGGCTGAATCTACCGTGACAAACCTTCTCTCGGCTGATTCACAGTCATTTTCCGGCTGAATCTACCGTGACTGACCTTCTCTCGGTCGATTCGCGGTCACTTTCCAGCCGAATCTACCGTGACAAACCTTCTCACGGCTGATTCGCAGTCATTTTCCGGCTGAATCTACCGTGACAAACCTTCTCTCGGTTGATTCGCAGTCATTTTCCGGCTGAATCTACCGTGACTGGCCTTCTCTCGGTTGATTCGCAGTCATTTTCCGGCTGAATCTACCGTGACTGGCCTTCTCTCGGTTGATTCGCGGTCACTTTCCGACCGAATCTACCGTGACTGACCTTCTCTCGGTTGATTCACAGTCATTTTCCGGCTGAATCTACCGTGACAACTCACCCTACTCTTCTTTTATATAAAAATGTAAAAACATAAAAGACCGAAACCACCCTTAAATGATTTCGACCTTTATATAGTCTCATTTATTTTGTTTTAGAAGATGTTAACAATGCTGCCTTATCGGCTACAATAGTTACATGATCATGTTCGTTCAAGATTGATGCTGGAAATTCTTCTGTCACTTCTCCGTTCAGCAATCGATCCAATGCGCCTGCTTTCTTTTCCCCAGACACCATAAGCATGATTTCTTTGCTTTGCATGATGGTATTTATTCCCATCGTAATCGCATGGGTTGGCACGTCATCGATGCTTTCAAAGAAACGAGCATTCGCTTTTCTTGTCGATTCTTCTAACTCCACAACATGTGTTTTTTGCTTAAAAGATGTGCCAGGTTCATTGAAACCAATATGACCATTCAAGCCAAGCCCTAACAACTGAATATCAATACCACCCACTTGTTGAATCAGTGCTTCATAGCGAGCGCACTCTTGTTCCGAGTCATCTGCACGTCCATTTGGAATATGAGTTTGTTCATCTGGAATATCGATATGGTTAAACAACTTATCATTCATATAATAGCGATAACTGTTTGGATCGGTTGCTTCAAGTCCAATATATTCATCAAGATTAAATGTTGTCACATCTTGGAAGGAAACAACGTCTTTTTGATTAACCTCAACTAATAATTGATAGAGACGTTCAGGTGTAGAACCTGTCGCCAGTCCAAGTACAGGTTTGGTTAGGTCTGTGATCCGATTAATCATTAGCTGACAAACCTTCTCACTCATCTCTTGGTAGTTTTCCACTTCAATAAGTCTCATTTACGATCCCTCCTTATAAGAAATCTTCCCTCGGCAAATCGTATAGTGGATGGTCAATTCGTCATCCACTACTACAATATCCGCATCTTTGCCAATTGCTAGCGTCCCTTTTCGGTCAAACACATCGAGTTGTTTGGCTGGGTTTGTTGATGCCATTTCAATCACCTGCTTCATCGTGGCGTCCGTATAGTCGATCATATTTTTCGCACCATCAATTAGACGTAAGATACTTCCTGCTAACGTACCATCTGCTAAAGTTGCCCGATCCTCGGAAACTGTGGCCTCTTGTCCACCTAAATCGTAAGTTCCTGGTTGCAAACATTTGGCCCGTAATGCGTCGGTAATTAACATTAATCGGTCACTACCAACATTTTGATAAATTAGATCCATCATTGCTGGACTAACGTGAATACCGTCTGAAATCAATTCACTACGTAATTTTTCTAATTGAAACGCTGCACCAACTACACCAATGTCACGATGGTGAATGGGAGTCATCGCATTGCAAATATGGGTAACTTGTCTTACACCAAATTCAACTGCTCTTTTCATATCTTCAAAACTTGCTTCTGTGTGCCCTGCCGATACGTTTACCCCTTGCTCATATAAATAGTTTATAAATGAACCGTCAACATCTTTCTCTGGCGCAAGTGTAATTGTTTTTATTTTGTTACCAGACAATTGTTGCCATTCATCAAATTGTTGTTTACTTGGTGCTAAAATATATTCCCTTGGCTGTGCGCCTGCTTTTTTTTCCTCGATAAAAGGTCCTTCTAAATGTACGCCAATGATTTCTGCTTCGCCTTCCTCATTTCGATATGTTGCCACATTTTTTAATGCATGTTCTATATTAGTAGGAGATTGTGTAATCGTGGTCGCTAGAAAACTGGTCGTACCTTCTTTGGGTAAAATAGTCGCCATTGCACGTAATGCTTCAGGAGTGGCGTCCATCACATCTGCTCCATTTGCCCCATGAATGTGTCCGTCAATAAATCCAGGTATTGCTTTCTTTCCCTTACCATCAATCACCTCAACAGATGAAGGAATGTGTTCTAGCTGTTCTTCGATACCTATTTCCACAATATCTGTCCCATTGACAAGTATATACCCAGAAGTTATCACATCATTTTCCGTATAAACTTCCACATTTTTAATTAGTAACGTTGCTTCTTTCATGCTCCCACTCCTTCTACATTCGTATTTCATCTACTTTCACTTTATCATATAGTTATATAGTTGTCTATACATGTATACACGTTTTCAATTTTTTGTTAAAATGAGGGAAAATAGCCATTAAAAGAGGGATCTTATGTTAGATAAAAACTCACCACTTCCGATCTATTACCAACTAGAACAATCCATCCGCACTATGATCGAAAATGGTCAACTGAAACCTGGCGAATTATTGCCATCAGAACGTGAATATGCAGAAAAATATGATATTAGTAGAATGACTGTCAGACAAGCAATTAACAATCTCGCTTCAGAAGGATTACTTGTTCGACAAAAAGGAAAAGGAACATTCATCGCCGAACAAAAGATTGAACAAGCTTTACAAGGGATCACGAGTTTTAGCGAAGATATGAAAGCTCGCGGACTTGAGCCATCTACAGAAATCATTCATTATCAAGAAGAACCTGCTGAAATTCACATTGCGGAGAAACTTGGTATTAACCCAGATGATCCAATCTTAGAAATTTATCGTATTCGACTGGCAGATCATGTCCCTTTAGCTGTAGAAACTACTTTTACACCGAAAGCAATTGTCGGGAACATGACCGAGCAAGATTTTTCAGAATCGTTTTACCATTATGTAGAGGATACGTTAGGGCTAACGATCACCCATGGGGATCAAGAAATTGAATCAACGCTAGCAAGTCCAGCAGAAATTGAGCATTTACATTTAAAAAAAGGTGATCCAGTATTACTACTTCACCGTTTAACCTATGTAAGTGGAAAGCAACCTTTCGAATATGTTCGTACCGCTTATCGTGCAGATCGATATAAATATAAAATTCAATTACCGAGATAACATAGGAGGCCAGCTGCCATGCTCCTTACCTCAAATCTAGGATCGAAAATCGTCCAAGAGGTCAGACCTTTAATTGATGAACACTTAATCATTGCTAATCCTGAAGGTGTAATCATTGCTTCAACAGATAGAAATAGAATAGGCACTTTTCATGAAGGGGCCAAACGTACATGTATGGAAAAACAAGAAAGAACGATTACGGTGGAAGATGAACACCGACTCCAAGGGGTTAAAGCTGGAATCAACCTGCCTATCTTTGTCCATGATGTCCCAATTGGTGTGATTGGTATAACTGGAGAACCCAACAATGTAATCCCATTTGGTTCCTTAGTGAAAAAAATGACAGAACTTCTCATTCAAGAAAATTTTTACTTTCAAGAACTTGAATGGGAAGCACGTGCATTAGAAAGCTTTGTAATTGATATGTTACAACGTCCCCGCCCTATAGATGAGGACATCGAAAAAGGGCAATTGTTAGGGATTGATATGACAAGTAATAAACGATGCACCGTCATCACATTGACAGCTAATGCCCAACCTATTTCCCATGATATGCTGCACTATTCACACCACCAATTACAACAAGTAATCAATGGTGTGGTTGCTCGATGGGGAAACGATAAATTTATTATTCTTCATAATGAGGATAACCATTCACAGCCTAAAGTATCTTATTATCATTATTTATTTGAGCAATTCCAACAACAACTAAGAAAACGATTTGATTGTACTGCAGCGATTGGTGTTGGTCCATCTACGACAATGTTAGATGTCCATCAATCCTTTCAAAAGGCAAAAAAAGCTATGGTTGCCTCGATTCAAAAAGATACGATTGTCTTTTACCAAGATTTACAACTAGAAATTTGCCTGCAAGATATTCTACCGAACACAAGGAAGGAGTTTATTGGCAGAACAATCGGTCCAATCCTTGCCGAAAATGAACTCATGCAAACATTAAAAACCTATTATTCTAGTAACCTCAATTTAGCTGAAACAGCTAAAACGATGAATGTCCATATTAATACCGTCCATTATCGGTTACGAAAAATTTATGACATCACTTCCCTAGACCCTAAAAATGTTGATTCTTTAGTAACCATATATCTCGCCCTCACCTTTTTAGATGAAAACACAAATAGTGACTAAAAACTATTTGTGTTTTTGTTTCATCATACATATACTTTTCAGAATATTATTTATAAAATGTAGTTAAACTTTTTATTAAAAAATATTTCCATAACATGTTGCTTTGATCACAACAAACATAAAATCCGACGTAACTTTAATAGATGATTCCATTTTCTGATTGCAAATGAGTGAAATAACATCGCTTCGGTAGAATACTCCGCTTTCCAAGGGCACGGCCTCGGGCCAATAGGATGTTGGTCACGCAGGCGTTGCCACAGGACGTGGCGAACTTAGCCTACGTTCCTTACTTTACCAAGTGGATCTTCAGCTCGCGCTGTTCCCTTAGGACAAGGAAGGCTGCGGAAGCGATACATCGCACGAAGAAAATCGATTTTTATTTTCGAGGAGGCTCCGTATTCTACCTACGCTATTAGTGGTGTTCTGATTAACATTAAATAAAACACCTAAACCAATTGCTGGGTCTGAGTACATTGTTATTTACAACAAAAGGGATTTTCTGTACGTATATAATCAAGCAAAAAGCTATAAAATTACGGTGCACACAACAAAGCGGAGGAAATACACGGAGACTCCTGAGGCCCGGCAAGGGTCACGCAGGCGTTGTCCGACAAGGACGGTTTTAGCCTGTGGTCCTTAATTTTCCTCGGTGAGACCCCGCAGTGCGACAGCACGAGGAGGCTCACCAGCCCCCCGCGGAAAGCGAAGTGTATTTCCGCAGCGGTAATTTAGCACTCATCTTTATAAAGGATGTAAGGAAGTCAGTTACGTCGGAGTTTCTATCAGCTACGAATTCAAATATTAACAAGCCTTACAAAACGATTCAAATAGAAAAGGAGGAAATTTTATGTTAACAGAACAAATAAAACAAGATTTAATAAACATTGTCGGTAAACAAAATGTAGCTGCTTCCAAAGCAAGCCAGCTTGTCTATTCGTTTGACGCGACACCTCAATTTCAATCGATGCCAGATGCAATTGTCTCCCCTCGTAATACGAGCGAAGTAGCTGAAGTGGTAAAACTATGTAATCAACACAACATTCCGATTGTCCCAAGGGGGTCTGGCACAAATTTGAGCGCTGGAACAACCCCATTACAAGGTGGGATTGTTTTGTTATTTAAACACTTGGATCAAATTTTAGAAATAGATGAAGAAAATTTAACCATTACCGTTCAACCTGGTGTCAACACATTAGAAATGACACAAGTAGTGGAAGCAAACGGATTGTTTTATCCACCTGATCCTAGCTCGATGAAGATTTCCCAGATTGGAGGAAATATTAATGAAAATTCAGGTGGATTACGCGGACTAAAATATGGTGTCACACGGGACTATGTCATCGGTTTAGAAATCGTCTTGCCTAACGGCGATATTATTGAGACGGGTGGCAAGTTAGCTAAAGATGTAGCAGGCTATGATTTAACACGACTTTTCGTTGGTTCTGAAGGGACTTTGGGGATCATCACCAAGGCAACGTTAAAGTTGATTCCAATGCCAGAGACGAAAAAAACGATGCTTGCCTTATATGAGGATATGGATGCAGCAGCGGAAACGGTATCAAAAATTATTGCCAATCGCATCATTCCTACAACACTCGAATTTTTAGACCAACCAACACTTGAAGTCGTCGAAGACTTTTCCAAAATTGGTCTCCCAACCGATGCAAAGGCGGTATTATTAATTGAACAAGACGGCGATGCCCAAACAGTAGACAAAGATATCGATAAAATCGTTGACATTTGCAAAGCCAATCAAGCAGTTGATGTACAAGTAGCCAGGTCAAATGAAGAAGCGGAAGCACTAACGACCGCTCGCAGGTCTGCATTATCTGCATTAGCACGCTTGCGGCCAACTACTATTTTAGAAGATGCAACTGTTCCCCGTTCAGAAATTGCAAAAATGGTGAAAGCAATAAATGAAATCGCAGAAAGAAATCAAGTAGACATTTGTACCTTTGGTCATGCCGGTGATGGGAACCTCCACCCTACTTGTCTCACAGATGTTCGAGATAAAGAGGAAATGGAGCGCGTCGAAAAAGCACTCGATGAAATTTTTGCTAAAGCAGTCGAACTAGGTGGCACGATTACAGGCGAACATGGTGTTGGGGCGATGAAATCCCCATACTTACATCTAAAATTAGGAGAAGAAGGCATTGCGGCGATGTCTACTATCAAAGATGCTTTTGACCCGAATCAGATAATGAACCCAGGAAAAATATTCGCCAAATCAAATCGAAAACGAGTGGTGGTGAGTCAAACATGAAAACAGCAGAAAAACAACGAATCCAACAACAGTTCCAAGAAAAAATGGACTATGATGAACTCCTAAACTGCATGCGCTGCGGTTTTTGCCTACCTAGCTGCCCAACTTACATTGAATCAGGGAAAGACGAAGCACATTCACCAAGAGGGCGAATTGCGTTAATGAAGGCAGTTGTTGATGGCGACATTGAACCTGATGATGATGTCAAACGCTCGCTTGATATGTGCCTTGGGTGCCGTGCTTGTGAACCTGTCTGCCCATCAGGAGTTAACTATGGTCATCTGCTTGAGCAAGCAAGGGACATCATTTACCAAAATAAAAAGACCTCTGCACCAATCCGTGCATTACGTTCTGTGACCTTAAAAGGCATGTTTCCTTATCATAATAGAATGGTTCAGATGACAGGATTACTAGGATTCTATCAACGATCGGGAATACAGGATTTTGCTAGAAAAACAGGTTTAATGAACAAATTACCAGAGTCCATGCAATTAATGGAAAAAGTTTTACCTGATGTACCAACGAAAAAAGTGATGAGAGACCGTCCAACCTATTTAGAGCCGATTAAAAAACAAACCAAGCGTGTCGCCTTTTTCTCAGGATGTTTAATGGATACGATCTTTTTACCGACCAATGATGCGACAACGAAATTATTGCAATATGCAGGTTGTGAAATTGTGATTCCTGAGACACAAGGATGTTGTGGTGCATTACAAGGGCATAGCGGGGAAAGAGATCAAGCGAAACAAATGGCAAAGAAAAATATTCAAGCCTTTGAAGAGGCTGATGTTGATTATATCATTACAAATGCTGGTGGTTGTGGTGCCTTTTTAGTAGATTATGGTCATTTGTTAAAAGATGATCCTGAATGGGCTGCGCGCGCGAAAGCTTTTTCGAATAAAATTATGGATATCACGCGGGTATTGGTGGAACTTGACTTTCATAAAGAGGCCCTTCAATTAGATGAACAAATCATCACCTACCAAGATTCCTGTCACTTAAAAAACGGCCAACGAACCTTTATGGAGCCAAGACAATTACTAGAATCAATTGATGGTACCCAGTATGTAGAAATGAAAGATGCTGACCGTTGTTGTGGTTCTGCGGGTATTTATAACCTAGTAGAATCTGAGATGTCGATGCAAATTCTAGATTACAAAATGAAACAAACCAAAGCAACAAAGGCCAAAACAGTCGTCACCACCAATCCTGGTTGCCTATTGCAAATGAAGCTCGGCATTGAAAAAGAAGGCTTATCAGATCAGATGCGAGCTGTTCATATTGTGGATTTGTTGTTGGAAGCATATGAGAATGTGAACGTGAAGCTAGATGCAGAGGATTATCTGGCTGAACAGACTTTGTAAGATTGATAATTTAACGGAATGAGGATCCGCTTCACCTCGATGGGTGGTCTCTCATTCCGTTAATTCACGAAAACACAACATTTTTGCTCTCTTTCCGGTTCCTCATTCCACTATTCTTCTCTTTTTACCTATTTTACTAGCTGTTTTCTACTAATAGCGGAATCACTGAAGCTAGAATAAAAAGTGGATACCCCGTTAACGAAAGTCATATTTGGATATGATGATAATAACTAGGAGGGTTTCCATGGGTGAACATAGGCAAAGATATAGTGAGCAGTTTAAGCAAGAAACAG
>NZ_SZNM01000014.1 GCF_005870085.1 Aquibacillus sediminis
ACTGTTCTTCTTATATCCGTCCATACTTTTATTCACCTCATAACTTAAGTATGGACATCAAAAGATAGGGCTAAAAGCTGATACCGTCTAAAGACGGTGGAGTTAGACCACGCATTTGGAAATTAAATTGGTTCGGTATTAAGCAACTAGACAAGCTACAGAAATGGTCATTGCCTTTATTCTTCGTTTTTCTAATCGCTGCAATTGTAGTGGCTACGATGAATCCTTCTAGTTATGATGGAAGTTTTTGGTCTTACATGCCAGAAGGAGTACAAGTTGGAGGCTCGGCACTATTACTCTGTATTGGCATGCAACATGGCATTATGGGATTAACCCCTCTTTTGGCCTCAGACTATGCTCGCTTTTTAAAACCAAAAGATACAAAAATTGGGATTTTTGCGATCGGATTTATCCCTCAGATTTTTTGTTTTGGTGTAATGGGTGGTCTCGGTATTTGGTTTGGTGTTCGTCTTGGAGAACCAAACCCTGGTGTGTATATCGTGTTGCTACTTGGGATTTGGGGAGCTTTATTCACCATGTTAACTCAAATTAGAATTAACGTGACAAATATTTATAGTGGTTCGCTGTCCTTATCAACATTTTTTGAAAATATATTTAAATTCAAGCCTGGTAGACGTTTCTGGGTAGTCATTACTGGTGTATCTGCTATCGTCTTAATGCTTCTAAACATTGTGAATCACCTAGAAGCCGTTATGACATTTCAAGGTGTGTTTCTATTAACATGGGCAACCATCTTAGTGACAGATGCTGTTGTGGTGAAGAAACTGTTAAAAATTGGACCTGGTTATTACGAAGCTCGCCAGGACCATTTATTTAAATGGAATCCAGTTGGCGTTGGAGCACTGATTATTGCAAGTGGACTTGGAACGGTTGCAGCTTTAGGTTTCATGGGCTCATTCCTGGCAAGCACTGCAGCATTCTTCGCCGCTATCCTTGCTGCCATACTAACGGTCGTACTGGCACTTGTTACAAAAGGAAAATATTATATTAAAAAAGAAGCGAATGATATTGATAAAAAAGACTATGTTGCATAACTTCTAAAAAATTTTAGGACAAGCCTCTTAATCCGAGGACTTGTCCTACTTTTTATTATAAAAAAGCCTCCCCCTACACCACATTGAACGGTTGAAGAGGGAGTTTCTTCTTATTAAAATGGATAGGGCAATTGTTCTTTTTGTACCGAAACCCATTTGGTTGTAGTGAACTCCTCTACTACCCAATCATAACCAAATCGGCCTACACCACTATTTTTCACACCGCCAAACGGAACATTACTTTCTAGTACCGCTGGCATGTCATTTACATGTGTCGTACCTGATTCAATTTCAAGGGAAAGTCTTTCACCTTTTTCTAAATCACTTGTCACGATCGCTGCAGATAGTCCGCGGTCCGTATCATTTGCAACACGAATTGCCTCTTCATTCGTTTCAACAGGGATCACTTGTGCAACTGGGCCAAAGATTTCATTTTTTGCAAGAGAAGAGTTATTCGAAACGTCCACAAACACATATGGCGAGATGACATTACCGTTTCGCTCTCCTTCTACTGCTACTGTTAAGCCTTGCTCTTTCGCTTTTTCAATCATTCCCATAACTTTGTCTGCTTGTTGTTTATTAATAAGAGGTCCAACAACGGTATTTGGGTCTTTCGGATCCCCAACTGGTAGCTGTTTCACTCGTTCTACATATTTTTTCACAAATTCATCATAGACGTTACGGTGAACGATGATACGATTGGTAATCGCACAAATTTGGCCATTATGCATAAACTTACCGAATGTCGCGATGTTTACTGCTTGATCAACATCTGCATCATCTAAGATAAGGAGTGGATTGTTCCCACCAAGTTCCAATGCTAATTGCTTCATTGTGCCACCAGTTACTTTACTAATGTGTTTACCTACATCTGTTGATCCAGTAAAACTAATAAAGTCTGTATGCGGGTTCGTGAAAAATTCATCCCCACATTCTTGTACATCGGTTAAGATGGAATTAAAGACACCTGCTGGCAGCCCTGCTTCTTCAAACGCTTTTGCAAATATTTGTCCTCCTACAAGGCCTACTTGCGCATCAGGTTTATGCACGACACCATTACCTAGAGCAATCGCTGGAAAGATCGTTCTTGTTGCCATGTTAAAAGGGAAGTTAAATGGCGTGATCGATGTGATAACCCCTAATGGTAATCGATAGACGCGATTTTGTTTATTTGGGGTCTGGGATGAGTAATCTTTCGGTTGATAGATTTCATCCACCATTTTAAGAGAATCTTTCATGTCACTAAGACCAAAGCCGAATTCGACTTCCGCTTTTAACCCTGTTCCACCTGTTTCACGGATAATTAATTGCGTAATTTCTTCTTTATTGTCTTCTAAATAATTAATCGCTTTGATTAACACTTTACGCCTTTGTTCTGCAGAGGTTTTCGCCCACTTTTTTTGTGCATCTTCCGCCTCTTTAAAAGCGCTTTCAATTTGTTGTTTATTTGCTAAGCTAACCGTTGTTACAATCGAGTCATCGTATGGGTCTTGGATGTCATATGTTCTTCCACTTTGACCATCTACCCATTTACCTCCTATGTAACTCTTGTTTAGTTGATCTGTGAAATCTCCCACTTTTTGCATTTGCCATTCCCCTTTCAAAGAGATATTTAAAAAGTTACAAAACACTATGCTATTGTTCATTATCAACTATTTTCAACTAACTTTCTATTACCCAATTGGGTAATATGTACAGGTGGGACAAGGGGACAGGTTTACTGTCCCGCCCTCACTGGACCTTTAGTGGGACAAGTACCCTGTCCCTCTGTCCCAACGATCATTTATTTTTTGGATACTGTGTCTCGTTTAAAACTGTTGCAAGTGATCCAAAAGTTAGACTCACAACTCTTTCTGGTTCTGGATCCCAACAAAAAAAACGACCTGTAGATCGCATCTCTTTTAAATCAACCACCACGATTGACTCAACAGGCATAACAGTTTCTGTCCAGAAAAGAATCGTTAAATCTTCATCAAGATGATAGAATAAACATTTCTCAACATCTGCCAAACCTCTCTCAGCACCATTTACACAATGCCATGCTAACGTTTCTTTGTTTAGGTATACATGTTCATACCAATCATCCGAACTATATTCATAAAGAACACGTTTACCAACAAAGTCAGAGGATGGATTAATTGGATTATTTCCTGGTGCCCCAGCAATTACAGCAGAAGTGAAATCTGTTTTCGTTCTCTTTTTACCGTCAATTTCAACAAAACTTGATACCGCCACAAAGACATTTCCATGTAGCGATTTCCAAATAAGTGATACTTGTTCCTCATAATCTGGCTTATAGAAATCAACAAAGAAAATCCCGTCGCGAACTTCGAAGGCTTCATAGGTATCAGTTCCAGTTAATCCTTTATCTTCTCCCTTTAAAATGGTCCAAACCAATGTTTTTTCATCTTTAAAATCATGTTTGATAACAGTATCATTTTCAAAATGGAGTGTAAAAGCTTTACCTGATAGTGCTGAACTATGTGGAATTCTATGCTCACTAAAGCCATCAGCCATTTCCTCAAGTGTTGGCCATTCCTCGATTGGTACAAAAGATTGTGTCTCTACTTGTTTTTTAATATCATAACTCATAACATAACTCCTCCTTATAAATGTTGCTCTCATTATTTCAAAAAATTCTGATATTATCTATTGCCCAATTGGGTGATTATGATTTGGAATGTTTACCCCATGTAAAAGGGGAAGAGTTTTCACTCTCCCCCTTCACTGTATTTTCATCTGTCCCTCTGTCCCATTTTTCACCGGGAAAAGTGCCCTGTCCCCTTGTCCCGCTTGGTTTAAGCACCATAATATATAAATACATACACTGAGGAATAAGCCATTCATAAACAGGATAAATAAGGTATGGTTTGGTGACATATGGACCATGGCACCTGTCATCGTCCCCATCATGCCTCCCATTATTCCTTCAATCATACCGCCAAGTACAACGACGTGACCAAATGGTTTCCCGACAAAAAATCCAATGGCAATTCCGACTAATATTGCAATCATTGTAGAGGTAGCAAAATTATCATGTATAAGCACACCTAATACGGTCCCAAAGGTGAGACAAGCTATCAAACTTACACCCATTACAATCATATGAGTATGAAAGGTTGACTTTTTCACATTTTCTTTCACTCGATAAACACCGGCAATACAGACCAAACTAACCATTAGAATAAAAACTAAATTAAAAATGAACAATCAAACATTCCACCTTTATAAAATAGACTCCAAATCATTCACTCAAAAATTCCAATAATTTGACTGAACTTCTATAACATGTTCGACTGCTTTCTTTTGGTGACTAGCTAAAATATCAGAAGGCAATCCTGCAAGGGGCCCATAGTACGGATCTTCCGTTACTTTACTTTGCACTCCACTTAATGCCTCCATTACTCGTAAAGAACAGAACGGAACATAGGCAGGACTGTATCCACCCTCATGACAAGCTACTAACCGTCCTTCACAATGTTTTTCTGCCATCTTTTTAACTACTGACGTCATCTTTCCAAAACCATCTGCAGTCATCATCATCTGTCCTAAAGGATCAAATGCACTTGGATCTTGCCCTGCTGATACAAGTATGAGTTCAGGTTTAAATTGATCTGCTATCGGCACGACAGCTTCTTCTAATGCATGTAAGTACCCCGCATTTCCAGTTCCTGCAGGCAAAGGTATATTTACATTATACCCTCTACCTTCCCCTTCACCTACATGTTCTGCATACCCGCGATTTGGTGGAAAGTTAAACTCCTGATGTAAAGACACAAATAAAACTTCAGGGTCATCATAAAAGGAGTCTTCCGTTCCATTACCGTGATGGACATCCCAATCAATAATCATAATCCGTTTTAACCCATACTTTTCTCGTGCATGACGAGCTGCAATTGCTACATTATTAAACAAGCAAAAGCCCATTCCCATTTCTCTTTCCGCATGATGCCCTGGTGGTCTAGTAAGTGCATACATATTTTGGACTTCACCTTCCATAACTGCATCCACACTACTAATTGCTCCACCAGCTGACAGAAGTGCGATTTCATAAGATCCAACACCGACAAGTGCTAATTCACCTCCATCCCCACCAGTTGTGTAACTTAATTGTTTTACTCGCTCCACATAAGAACGGGTGTGATTTTGTTCAACTTCTTCTCTAGTTGCTGGTCTTGGCTTTATCAAGTGTAATTCATCGATAAATTTAGTTCTTTCTAATAGATTTTTTACGCGACGCTTACTTTTTGGGCTTTCTCCATGCTCATCAGCCTCAATCCAACCACCAGGTGGTAAAAATAACGCCCCATTACCGGTGTCATGCCAAAAATAACTTTCATCATATAGAAAACCAGTTTTCATTCCCATGAAGTTCCTCCTTCAAGATCGATTTATTGTATCCATTATCGCTCTCAACCTACCTCTTTCCATGTCTCCATTACCTAGAAACACTTTATACTTGATTCATCCTATTGTCCCTAATTTGCAATGGTTTGGAGAATCCTGTTCGAATCTATCAACCATTAGTGGGACAAGGGACCTGTCCCCGTGTCCCATTAATGATAGGAACAATGTTTTCCGTGTTTTGGTTGTGATGGGGGTACATCAATCGATGGGTTTTGATCGAAAAAGCCTACTGGTTTTAGCGCGAATCCCATGTATGCTGTAGGCATGATTGGCCAGTCTTCTGGTCGAGTAATATGATGATGTCCCATTGTATACCAAACCACCACGTCTTTATTATGAATATCACGATCTTGTTGTACCCACTTTGGTAATCCTTCTCCACCTTTATGTTGATTTGGATAATCACCTGCCGCGTACTTTTCATTCTCATTATATGGTGTGACCCATAGATGATTTTGCACAAATCCAGCTCGCTTCATGATATACGAGTCTTCATGTGCATAAGGTACGGCATTTTCACCTGGGAACAATTTATAGCTTACTGGTTGATTGACAATGTTTTTCTTATTTGGATTTGTAATTTTCCAGTATCTTGCTGATTCTACATTGACATTTCGGGTAGCTTCTCTTTCTGACTTAAATGTCGTCGATTTTGCAACAAATGCATTTTTATATGGATTGTGTTCTCCTGGTTTCTCGCTTTCTGTATTTACTTCCACAACAGAATTGTTAACTCCATCAATCATCATATCTAATCGCATATTAAAGAAATGTTGGTGGTTTGGTCCATCTAGTTGTGGTGCTAGTAAATTACCATATGGAGATGTTTCTCCAGGGGCTAGTGCTTTGGTGTGAAGGATGCCTGTAAGTTTTACTTCAAATTCAATGTTCCCATCTTGGTAAAAATACCAAAAGAAGCCATATTCATAGTTTCCAACCGTTGAAATACTAGATAACACGAGACGACGTGATCTTCTTACCTCTACATTCCCTGTTCGAAAATCTGTATGTTTCCATAGGATGCCATAGTCTTCTTCATGGAGACAGATTGCGTTTGGAATGGTTGCTGGGTTTCCTTTACTATCTGCTAGCACTGCATCAAAATAATGGATTTCACCTAAACAATCACAGCCAAGCTCTAATGAATTGGCTAGCATACCTACCCCATATTCCCCAACATCAAACGCATTATTGCGGTTGACTGGATCATTAGGATCTCCATAAGGAACAACCATTTCTGATAAAGAAGCTCGATACATTATCGGACGCTCTTCCCCTTTATCTGTATAAGTTACGGTGTGCAATATCAAACCTTCTCGTGGGTTGAAGCCAAATCGAACCTTCCATTTCTGCCAACTTATTTCATGTCCATTTACGGTAAAACTCGGTCCTTCAGGTTGAATGATATCCAACGGTTTAATATCATCTCGGAGTTCCCCTACGCCTTCAGCATCGTACTTTCCATCATTTGGAGGTATCGGAACGACGCCATGATCCACTACTTTAATGACTTCCATTTTATTTAAATCAACAAAAGCATGTAATCCTGATAATGGTCGGGCATACCCATTGTCATGTTTGGACGTTTTTAACCAACAAATCGTCCGTGCAATTCGTTTCCCTTCTTCCTCTTCCACACCGAAATAACCAGCTGACCATGGATCTGCCATGATTAAATCAAAATCGGTTATACCTCTTTTCATAAAAGCCTCTTGCATTTCTGCATCATTCTTCACAGCAGCTTCACATTCCATTAACTCGTCTTCCATGATTGTAGGTTGAACCCCAGGTACATGCTTCCACGATGTTACTTTCCTATCATTTAAGGAGACAATCACTTCATATGTTTTCTCTTCCTTGTTATCTAAAATGACTAAAAAGGCAGACCGCTTAATCGAATCTCCTTGTTTAAAATGTAAAACGACATCTTTTGGTGGTTCGTATAAACTAACACTAACAAAACGAAATGTTTCTGTTAGCTCTTTCTCCTGTTTCACAACATTTGTTGCAACTGAAATTTCATCGGTCGTTAATGGCTCTAATGGATGGTTTACTGTTTTTAATGTTTCGCTCATTTAAATTCTCCTCTCCAATTGTTCAAGTTAAGGAATTACGTTTATTTTCAAACTCATGAGGCGTAAAATTTATTTGACAATTTTAAGTATTGCAAATATTATGATCATATACAATTACACTTAAGTACCATATATTATTTTAGTATGATTAAAGGAGGTCGAATCTTCTGTGGCAAGCTTATCTGAAAAGAGGTATCAGCAAATTATGACTTTTATGGATGAGCTCACTAATTGTAGTTCAAACATTCGTGAAGATGTACTTCTTTCTTTTGAGAGAGTGTTTGGATTTGAAAGGTCTAACTTCTGGTTATGTAACCAATTCCACTATTTTCCAAATGTTGTTGAATTAAATATGGAAAACCAAGCAGCCAGTGATTATTTAAACAACTTTTATGAATTAGATTATTTTGTCCCCAATAAGGTGATCCAAAAAATTTCCAATCAACGAGTTTTAACAGTAGAGGATCTAATTTCGCGTAAAGAATACGAAAACAGCGCGTTCTACAATGAGTTTATGAGAAGGTATGGCTATCACCATTACATATCCATGTATATATATAACGGATCAGAATTAATTGGTGCCATTGACTTTGTTAGATCTAAGAACGAGAAGGACTTCACGAACGAGGAAATCATGTGTCTAGAGATCATTTCAAGACATTTAGCAGAAAAATTATCAGAATCGCAAAAATTGGATAGTAACGATCACGATGATCATTTAACACCCCTTGAACCCTTTACTATCTCGCCTTTAAAACAAAGCTTTAAACTCACGAATAAAGAAGCGGAAGTGCTGCAACTAGTTCTACAGGGATGTACCAATAATGACATTGCTAAAAACTTGTTTATTAGTATTAATACAGTCAAAAAACATTTACAAAGTATCTACAGAAAATTAGAAGTCACGAATAGAACTAGTTTAAGTTATAAAGTACATCAATTATCTTCCACTCCCTCTGTACGTCCAAATTGAAATAGTTACAATTATTGCAATCGTCTATACTCAGAAAAATATGCTTAAGATTTTTGATGGCCTTAGCTTAATACAAATTTTGCCACAAAATAATTTACCTAATTTTCTTAATTTTCTAAAATGGTCCATTTGGATACTATAAAATGATAGATCATTCCTCCATAATAAAAGTTGTAATTATTTTGAAGGAGGATTGCTATGGAGCATGGAAACTATGATGTCATCATTATTGGAGGAGGATTTACTGGTGTAACCGCGGCTCGTGAACTGAATCAAAAGGGTTATAAAACCGTTATTTTAGAGGCACGAGATCGTTTAGGTGGAAGAACATGGTTTGACCATCGCATGGGAAGAAATCTAGAAATGGGTGGAACATGGGTTCATTGGTTTCAGCCACACGTTTGGGCAGAAATTACACGTTATCAATTGGATGTAGTCCCTTCCCCAGTACCAGACAAGGCGTATTGGATTTCGAACAACGAAGCTCATACTGGAACAATAGATGAATTATTCGGCTCTGTGGATAAGGGGATGAATGAACTATTAGCCGACAGCCAGAAGTATTTTCCCCTCCCCTACAAACCTTTGCAAGCAGACAACTTAAAAGAAATGGATCATTTAACGGTTACAGATATGTTAAAACGATTGGATTTGACAGCCGATGAATATGACATTATGCATAGTATCTGGGCACTGAATTTTAATGGTTCTCCTGAAGAAGGAGGTATTTCACAGACATACCGTTGGGCAGCATTGTCCAATTATAATTGGGTGTTAATGATGGACATTTGCGCTTCCTTCAAATTAGCCAAAGGTACAAAGGAATTACTTGAACGGATAGCTAGTGATGCAGACACAGACATCTTTCTTTCAAAAGTTGTATCCTCGATTGCGAAAACAGGCGAGAACTATACTGTTACAACAAAAGATGGTGAACATTTTAAAGGTAAAACGGTTATCAATACCCTTCCATTAAACATTCTTAATAGCATTGACTATCAACCAGCACTCTCTATCAAGAAACAACAAGCCGGTGCAGAAGGACAAACAAGTAAGGGAGTTAAATTTTGGGCAAAAGTGAAAGGGCTTACAGAACCAATGCTACTGTTCCAGCCTGCTGACTATCCTATTAATTACGCTCAATACGAATACGCTGACGGAGACGATGGGATTATTGTAGGATTTGGACCTGATGCTACTAAATTGGACCCAGAAAATCGAGTAGAAGTTGAAGAAGCTTTACGCCACTGTTTGCCGGATATTGAAGTTATCGAAAGTACTGGACATGATTGGGTTGCGGATGAGTTTGCTGGAGAAACATGGCCAATGCAACGAAATAATCAGCTATCAGACTATTTAGCAGAACTTCAAAGACCTGAAGATGGTCTATTTATCGCAGGAGCGGACTATGCGAATGGTTGGGCTGGTTTCATTGATGGCGCAATTGAAAGTGCCTTCTCGACAACACGAAAAGTATATGCGTATTTAAGAAAATTATCTCAAAACGAAACAACGGTTTAATTGATTGAAGGAGGAAAAGATGATGTTAAAAAAGGATCAATTTTCGGTTTATAATTTAGGGAAAACGCCCGATAAATGGGAACCCTTCGTCGTTGAAGGAATGGAAATAGGCCAAGTAAGCTGGCTTCGTCAAACGCAAGATGATAACGGCGTATTAGCCGCAGGGCTTTGGAAACATCGACGTGAAGAACATCCTAATGGAATGCCCTATGGTGTAGATGGAAATGAAACATTTTACGTCCTCCAAGGTGAAGCGGAAATTGAAACAAATACTGGAGAGACTATGTTACTAGAAGAAGGAAATTCCTATTCCTTCACTGATGGATTTACCGGACTTTGGAGAACAAAGAAAGACTTTATAAAATTCTTTGTCGTCAGTTAAAAATACAATAATCGGGAGGAATTCATTTCATGAATAAAGGTGTACTGTTAATCGTTCTATCTATGGGGTTTATCGGTGCTAGTATCCCTTTAGGAGACTCGATGATGTTGACGTTTCCCGTTTGGTTGTTTACATGTATGACCATTGCCATTGCAGCTGTTATTTTAATACCCCTTGCAACTATAAAAGAAAAAACACAATGGACCAAGCTTGGTTTAAAAAATTATTATGGTATGTTTATTCAAGCTATGTTGACGGCCACGTTGTATACCGTGTTCTTACTTTATGGGGTGACGCATGCAAGTGCAATTTCGGTAGGTATTATTAGTAGTATTACGCCTGCTATTGTGTTAATTTTATCCTTTTTCTTATTAAAAGAGAAACTAGGACTTAAAAAAGTTTCAGCCATTGTTTTAGCAGTTATTGCGGTTTTAATCATGAATATTGCAGGTGTAGAAGCTAACAGTGGTGCAAGTGCTTTAGGGATCATGTTTATGTTATTAGCTGTTTTATCTATTTCTCTATTCTTTATTTTTGCAAAAAAATTCTCGGTTGAACTTCCTCCATTCACATTAGCTGCTGGACTAACATTTTTTGGAACATTACAAACGCTACCGATGGCTCTATATGAACTAAGTTCTGTAGACTTAGCAATCTTCCAGAGCGCTTCTGCTTGGGGAGGAATTATCATGTATAGTTTACTAGGATGGGTGTTAGCCTATTCGACAACCTTCTACGCAATGCCTGCTATCAATGCCAGTACGGCAGGGATGGCAAATGCAGTTATGCCAATTGCTGCAACCGCAGTAGCGCTCACTTTTTACGGAGCATCATTAAGAACGGTTGATATCATTGCATTGATTCTTGTCGTTGCATCAATCCTTATCGCTGAGTCACAAGAGAGAAGCAAAACGATCGATGACCCTGTTGATGTAGCTACAGCTAGTGAAAAAATCTGATTGAGAAATGTTTTATGGAGACGTTACTATGACATGATCCAGCAGAAAACGGAATGACCAACACATTTCATACTTTGAATGGTGAGGTGGAGATAAACAATCTCTACCTCACCATTTAAGTACTTTAAATGACAAATCATGATTTCTATCTACCGTCCGCACTATCCTTTATTAGAATACCAATCCTAGCGATTGCTTAGTGGTGTAAGTCACATTTATTGGTAAGACTTTTACCATTAGAAAGTTCCTTCCCTTTAAAACTAATAAAATGAATAATATGAGTATACAGCTCCTAACAGATAACAACTATAAAAAGGTACTTTATTTCATGGATGATTTATCAACTTCAGATAACAACTTTCGAAAAGATGTTTTGTTAGCTCTAGAAAGGTTTTTTGGATATGAACAAATGAACTTCTGGTTATGTGATGAAAAGGATAAATTGTACAATCCAGTCACATTAAACACGGATGAGTCCATTACGAATGATTACTTAAACAATTATATGGAGATGGATAAGTTAATGCCTCATAAGTTAAAAAATATGATTCCCCAAAAAAGAATTATTAGTCTTCTCGATCTTCAATCCAAACGAGAACTAGAAAACAGTGATTTTTATAACTGTTTTATGAAGAAATATGGATTTTATAATAATGTGGGAATTTTTCTTGTTAGTGGAACAAAAGTTGTTGGATTAGTTGATTTTGTCACTGAAAAGAAAGATACGACCATTACACAAGAAGAAGCGATGTGTCTCGAGATTTTATCTCGGTATTTAGGGCAACGGTTAGATGAAAAAATTCAAGATAAGAAAGAGATCGATTTCTTAACAGAGCGTGAAATGGAAGTGCTGAAATTAGCACAACAGGGACTTTCAAATAAAGAAATTGCAAAGCTATTATTTATTAGCGTAAATACAGTAAAAAAACATGTACAAAGCCTCTATAAAAAATATGAGGTCAATAATCGAACAAGTCTCTGTTTTAAAGTGAATAAACAAAAGACATCTTAAGCACCTACTCTTGCTACATGGACTATCTTTAGAAACATAGGAACGGTTCGTGTGCTTCATATTCCATTCAGGATGGAAGTACACGAACCGTCCCTTATGCTTTCAAAAAGTAAATCACTGTTTTTGCAGATTACATCGATGGTAATACCTTTTTCCATTAACTAGCTAAAAAATTGATTAATTTTTCTCTCGCTCCAAAAAAATAAACATTTCGATTACAATATTACAAAAATAGCCCCTCGCGTAATACTACATCCATCCTTATCAAACGATTTATAGCCGTTAAATACGTGGATTAACCGAGATAGCCCCCCGATTTTGCTTGGCATTTTTTTGTAATTTGGATGTTATGTCATTTCCACAATTCTGATACAAGCCCTTGTTATGATAAAGGAGAAGTAAAAGTTGAAAGGAGATGGAGAATGAATACGAAACAAATTCTAACAGGTGTGATTTCCATCAGTACCGCATTGACTTTGGCTGCTTGCGGAGGTGAATCGGGTGAACAAGAAAACATAGAAAATCCACCTGAAACAGAAACAACTCCAGAGAATGAGACAGAGGAAATGAATCCTGAACTGGATTCTGAAACAGAGGAGGAACCAGCATTCGAATCAGAGTCCGATGATCCAAATTCTGATTCAGAATTTGATACGGAAGATCCCGCTGCATCTGAACCTGACTCAGAACAAAACGCTGATGACTCTTTCTCTGAAGAATCAGATTCAGAAATAGAATCTGAAATAGAATCGGATGCAGAACTAGAATCTGATGTAGATTTAGGAGAATAACCGTAAGTAAGCCCATATTATTTGAATACTCCCCCTTTTATATAGAAAAACTGCCTGCAAATTTATGCAGGCAGTTAAATTTTTTCTTCACCTATAGAGTAGGAGGTTTTCATTATGTCTTAAAAAACCTATGAAACTAGGAAACTTAAATACTCATAATACCGCCTTTTGATGCGTTGGTTACTAGTTTTGAATATCTACCTAACCAGCCATTTTTGATTTTTGGTTCAAAGTCTTTTAGATTTTTACGGCGCTCTTCTAACACTTCATCTGACACCTTTGCGTTTAGTGTTCTTTTTGGCAAGTCAATCACAATCGTATCTCCATTCTCAATCAATGCAATTGGCCCACCTTCTGCTGCTTCTGGAGAAATATGTCCAATTGAAATGCCACGAGATGCACCTGAAAAACGACCGTCTGTTAAGAGTGCGACGCTTTTACCTAAGCCACGGCCTATGATGGCAGAAGTCGGCGCTAACATTTCTGGCATACCAGGACCACCTTTAGGTCCTTCATAGCGAATAATCACAACATGTCCTTCTTGTACTGTACCATTATCAATTGCTTCTTGTGCCTCATCTTGGGATTCAAACACAATCGCTTCCCCTTCAAATTCTTTAATCGAAGGATCAACAGCTCCCACTTTAATTACTGCACCTTCTGGGGCAATATTTCCGTATAGAATCGATAATCCCCCAACCGGACTGTATGGATTATCTTTGGTTCGGATCACCTTATCGTTCGTGATGTCATGGTCTTTCACCAGTTCGCCCATTGTTTTTCCTGTTATCGTCAAACGGTCCGGATGAATCGCATTTGGAACTTTTGTTAACTCATTAATAATGGCACTGATACCACCAGCTTTATTGACATCGTCCATGGAAATATCAGAGGCAGGCATAATCTTCGCAAGATATGGTACCCGTTCTGCTATGTTATTCACATCCGCTAAGTTATAGTCAATGCCCGCTTCATTAGCAATGGCTAATGTATGTAACACGGTATTGGTCGAACCACCCATTGCCATATCCAGTGCAAATGCATCATCAATCGCTTCTTTTGTAATAATATCACGCGGTTTGACATCTTCTTCAACCATACGAACTAACTGTTTTGCCGCTTCAAAAATCAATTCTTTTCGTTTCTCACTAGTGGCAACAATTGAACCGTTACCAGGAAGCGCTAGGCCTAACATTTCCATTAAGCAGTTCATCGAATTTGCCGTAAACATTCCTGAACAAGAACCACAAGTTGGACAAGCATTTTGTTCAATATCGTTAAATTCTTCTTCGGTCATCTGACCCGATTTATAGGCCCCAACACCTTCAAAAACAGAAGATAAGGATAGTTGATTTCCACTAGAGCTTGTACCAGCTTCCATTGGTCCACCTGAAACAAACACAGAAGGTACATTCGTACGAGCAGCAGCCATTAACATACCAGGTGTTATTTTGTCACAGTTAGGAATGTAAAAAACGCCATCAAACCAGTGTGCGTTAATAACGGTTTCCGCACTGTCAGCAATTAATTCACGACTTGGTAACGAATAACGCATCCCGATATGCCCCATCGCAATCCCGTCATCAACACCAATCGTATTAAATTCAAATGGAATACCCCCAGCTTCGATAATTGCTTCCTTTACAACATCTGCAAATTCACGTAAATGTACATGGCCTGGAATAATATCGATATAAGAGTTACAAATCCCAATGAATGGTTTTCCTAAATCCTTCGCTTTTACTTTTCCTGTTGCATACAAAAGACTACGATGAGGCGCACGGTCTACCCCAATCTTAATCATGTCACTTCTTCTCATCAGCACACACACCCTTGTTTTTTTATTATAAGTATTTTATATCGTATGTTGTCTGCTGTCAATTACGTTGTATAACAACTATGACACAAATGTCCGATCAATGGCCTTTTCATATTGATGTCGACGTGCCAATTCATGAACTACAATGGAGGTAGGGAAATTTTTTATACAAAAGAAGAATTGTTGTTTTGTCACAATAAACATAAACTCCGACGTAAGTTAATTAAGCCTTCTTCCTTTCTTAATAAAATGAGAGCTAAATTACCGCTGCGGAAATACACTACGCTTTCCACGGGCGGCTGATGAGCCTCCTCACTCGTCCCTCGCTGCGGGGTCTCACCTAGGCCTTTCCTCCCGTAGGAGTCTCCGTGTATTTCCTTCGCTTATTCCAGTGCTCTGAAGTTTTATAGCACATGGCTTAATTAAAAAACATATACTATCCATTTTTAGTTGTTAATTGATACGTTTTAAACAGAATATTTCATTAAATTTACATTTTGAATTTGTATTATAGTTATCAATATCCAGAGAACCATCCTAGCGAAGGCAGAATACGTAGACTCCTATGGGAACAGCGCGAGCCGAAGATCCACTTGGTAAATGAACGTAGGCTAAGATCGTCACGTCCTGTGACAACGCCTGCGTGACCAACATCCTGTTGGCCCGAGGCCGTGCCCATGGAAAGCGGAGTATTCTGCCGAAGCAATGGTATAACACTCAATCAAATTCAGTGACATTGGGCAATTTCATCAAAGTTAATTCGGATTTCCCATCAACTACGACACAAAAAATAACAAACTTACTAAAACAGCCATACAAAAAAAGGACATCCTGGATTATCCAAGACGTCCTATCGCATTACATTATTCTATACCTAATTCTTCCATCGCATGCAAAATGTGAATCTTCATCGCACTTCTTGCACCTTCTGGATTTCGACTTTTCATAAATTCCATAATCATTTGGTGATCTGTGATGGTATCTTTGACCGCTAATTCTTTTTTATTCGATAAAATCACACCCTTATCAATTGCTTGATAAAGGACAGGCATTAATTTTTCCATAAATTCATTATGGGTAGCCTTTACGATCGATTGGTGAAATTTTTGTTCTACTTCAGTCCGATCCTGATTATGGTTAATTTTTTGTTCGATTTGCATTCCATAATCTAGAATGCGTGCTAATTCATCATCACTTGCTCGAATTGTTGCATAATATGCCGCTTCTGGTTCAAAGATTAACCGCATTTCATACAAATCCTTGGCATTCACCTTGGCATCGGCAAGCGTATCAAAAGATTCCATAATACTTAAATCAATATCTTCTTTCACAAATGTCCCTTTACCGCGTTTAATTTCTAATACCCCTTGCACAACCAATGTCCTGATTGCTTCACGTAATGTTGTTCTACTAATTTCAAGTTCCTCTGATAACTCATTTTCATTTGGAAGCTTATCACCCGGGAGAAACCTTTTTTCAATCGCAATCATCGACATGATGTCGTCTGCCACACTATCCGATAACCTTTTTTGAATCATATCTACTCCATCCACCCTATTTTCTTTTCAGTATAGCATATCAAACATGCCTGTCACTTCCAATACTTCGAACAGAAGGGAGAGACAGGCACTGCCTTTAATGTTTATGCTTTTGTGCGATAGTCTAGATTATGATTCTTCAACGTTTTGTCCTTGCCGAATAAGAAGTGCTTCTCCATATTTGGTGAATATTTAGAGTTAATTGTTTCGTTTCCTGTCGCTTCGGCTACTGCTCTAATCATGGCAGGTGATGCGCCACAACAAAGCCCGATATATTGAACACCACTATTTTGTGCTTGTTTGGCCCACTCCGCTAACTCATATCGATTATGGTAAAGCGGATCTAACGATGTTGGGAACGTTGTTTCAGTCGGAAGAGAACAACTACATCCTCCATCAGGTAAGTTAAAGAATGTAGGGTGTTCTTCAGTGGTTCGATATGGAATTGGTAATCCACCAACAAAACCTTCTACCTCTTGTGTAATTCTTTCTAGATATGGCTGCATCGTATCCGGACCACGGAAACAGTTCATGCCAACGACTAACGCCCCTTTTTCCGAAAGAATTTTACAAGATTCTTCTACCGTATAGCCATCTCGCAATATATTCTCGCCCATCAGTCCTAATGTAATAACTGCTGGCAATTCTTGTTTTTGAATTTCTTCTAATGCAATAACCGCCTCTTCGTGGTAATAAAAGGTTTCACCGTTTATAAAATCTACGCCTTCCTCTTTACACCACTTTATCATCTCCGCAAACATTCCTCTTACTTTTTCCTTTGCTGCAGGGTCTTCAGGGTCAAAAATGTTCGTATTCGAAATGTTTCCTGCGACTAGCGCTTCCTCTATAGGGTGTTCTTTTGCTACTTCCTTCGCCAAACGGATGGCACTTCGATTTAATGGCTCAAGTAGATGTTCTTTACCGATAATTCTCATTTTTTCACGGTGGGCATTATAGGTGAATGCTAACACAACATCTGACCCAGCATTCATAAAATCTCGATAGGTTTGTTTTAAAACATCCGGGTGTTCCAAAGCTACTTCCGGTACGAAAGATCCTGCTTGTAAATACCCTCTACGTTCCATTTCAAACAGATAACCTTCCCCAACAATGACAGTGCCTTCTTTTAACCTTTGTTCCAAACTTCTTTTTCCCACTACCATCAAACCCTCTCCCTTTTGTCTTTAATGTAAGATTAGTGTAGCATCGCAAAAGCCGTATAGGATAACACCTAAAATCTATTGCTTGCCATAGCTTTAAACTATACCGGGACACGGGGACAGGGCACTTGTCCCATTTGTTTTGTATACGCACACTAAATGCGTAGGATATTTCTATTACTTTTTCAAATTCCGTTAGAAGGGAGAGAACCACCCTTCTACTTCCGCACATCACAACATGAATCCTCGAGATCTTCCAATCATATAGTTACAGATAGTGAATACACATATGTACTTCCCTCTCTTTAACTACTTGTCAGCATTAGCCACTTTTTCATTTCTATATGCACGTGCCTTATTCAAATCGCACCTATCATGAATAGATTACTAGTAAGACAAGTCAACATGTTCTGAGGGAACTTTGTTTTCACATAAGGAGGGGAAGCATTGAACAGACAATTCAAGAATAAAACCACCCTTTCTCCTATAGTTGGAATAGGGTTGGTTATCTTATTTTCGTTTCTATTTATTTGGATTGGTGAAAACCTTCTATTGGAATTCATAGTTAAACTCGATACTATGACCATTGAATTTTTCCAAACCATTCAGTCAAACTTTTTAGACCAATGGATGCTTTTCATCACCCAATTCTGATCAGTAGGGTTGATAGGCATGTTATCACTGTTTATTCTGTTATTGCTCTGGTACAGGGGAAGTAGTTCATGGGAAATCACCTCATTTGTTATGACCGTTGGGGCTGGAGGCATACTATTATTCCTATTAAAAGAGTTTTATGTAAGGGAAAGACCTATGTTTCATCCATTTATTGATGTAGGTGGCTATAGTTTTCCTAGTGGCCATGCAACGGGAGCTGTTTTGTTATATGGGGTTATCATTTATTCGTTCAGGCAGAATCGACCATCGCCATTTCAAAAGTGGAGCTTCACCATTGTGGTAGGAATTTTCATTTTTTTGATTGGAATTAGCAGAATTTACTTGGGCGTCCATTTTCCTACCGATGTCCTCGCTGGCTATTTTGCTGGGTTGGCATGGTTGATTGCTTGTATATTGCCTTTGGAATGGAAAAAACGACGGAGTTAAAAAGATACCTGGTACGATTCGTTGACAGTTGTCCATACGACGTACCAGGTACCTTCTAAGAAGGGAAAAAAAACGCATTAATTCTTATCGTTATTTTCATCATCACGATCATTTGGTTTTTCTAATAGTTTCATAGTTATCACTGTAATAAATACTAATCCACTAATGATGCCAAGAACTAAAAAGATCGTAGTCCCCGTTTGATTTGGCGGAACAGTATTTGCGCTGATCATATAACCTACAATTGAAAAACTAATAGCAAAAGCAGAAAAAGTAATCATTAGTTTTATAATTACATACTTTAACATTTTTATCACCTCTTCGTCTGTTAGAACCGATACCTAGTAGAAGCACGGAGGGGAATTTGAATAGTAGTATTTTCATAGATTGCTGTCTATCATAACCTGAATTTAACATAACAGTTGAAGCTGTAAAAATCGAATGAATCCTTTTTATTCTACCTACAATTTGTAAATAATTAAAGTAACTATAATTAAAATAAAGGAGTTGGATCAAGATGAATCAAAAAAAATTTTCATAGGGAGTTTTATAGAGAAATAATAACTACTGTTATAGAGGCATTTAGCACTCGCGGGAACTGAACAAGGTATCGATTTAAAAATATAATTTAAAATTGCACTGAGATAGAATATCAGAAATATGCTTATACAAGCTTATAATGGTGCATACACGACTTGGTTTTGAACAACATAAATGTATCAAACAAAAGAAAGCACGGTGATTCCCGTGCTTCCTTTTTCAATGAATTTGAAGACCACCCAACTTTTCTACAAATAGTCCCTTTTTGACCTATAATCGACCACTTCCTATTGTGCTTGGCTCGAATTCCCCAATACTACTTCTCCCATAAATCCACAAAATTGTTTACTTCTATATCAAGAAATCCGTCAAAATCAGTAAAGGCTTCTTTAATATTCTCTTGTTGCTCTTCATTTAACTGAGTCGATACATTATACTCAAATTTTTCATGCAATAATGGTCTACCTTCCTCACGCCGGAAACGATGACCAAGCGGATATCTCTTTTCAAGCTGTTCTGTGGAAGTCCCATCACTGAAGCTAACTTGGACAGCATTGGCAATAGAACGTTTAGAAGGATCCAAATATTCTTGAGAATAATTTTTATCTTCTATCACCGTCATTTTTGCTCGAACTTGATCAATCAATGGATTGTTTGCGATCTTGTCTTCATAATGATCTGCTGTAATGTCACCATAGATTAAACCAACCGCTACAATATACTGTAAACAATGGTCACGATCTGCTGGGTTGTTAAGAGGCCCTTCTTTATCAATAATTCGCTTTGCTGATTCATGCGTGTAGATAACAATTTCCTCTATATCTTCTAATCGCTTTTTAACTTGATGATGTAATTCAATGGCACATTCAGCAGCAGTCTGTGCATGAAATTCAGCTGGGTATGAAATCTTAAATAAAATATTTTTCATAACATAATCTTCAAGTGGTTGGGCTAATGTAATAGACCTTCCACGCATTAATACATCCTCAAAACCCCATTGTTCTGCACTCAATGCAGTAGGATAGCCCATTTCATCGCGTAACGCCAAAAACGCCAACCAAACACCACGACTGGTTGCATCGCCTGCTGCCCATGATTTACGCGAACCGGCATTCGGAGAGTGACGGTATGTTCTTAAAGTAGAGTTATCAATCCAAGCATTGGATATTGCATTCATAATCTGTTCTTTTGTTCCACCTAACATTTTTGTTGCTACTGCAGCAGTAGCAATCTTAACAAATAGCACGTGGTCTAACCCTTCACGATTCAAGCTATTTTCTAACGCTAGAATACCTTGTATTTCATGCGTCATAATTAACGATTTGGCAATATCCTTCATCGTTAATGGGCGTTTTCCATCTCTAGCATTCTTCCGGCTTATATAATCTGCGACCATTAACACCCCACCAAGATTATCAGAAGGATGCCCCCATTCCTGCGCTAACCAACAATCATTATAATCCAACCACCGAATCATCGTCCCAAAATTAAATGAAGCTTGCACTGGATCCAAATAATAATCCGTACCAGGTACTTGACTACCTATGTCAACGGATGTCGGCACTACTGGGCCAAGTAACTTTGTACATGCTTGATAGTTCAACGACAACATCGCACACCCCATACTATCCATGATCACATCTTTTGCAACCGCCATCGATTCATTATCCCCTACATCTTCACGCAAAACATATTCTGCGATTGCTTCTATAACTGAATCAAAATTATGTCGATTGTTAGCTGTCAACATCATCACTCCCAGACAGTACCGTTTTAGCAATGCTTTGATCTAACGCTTCATAGTCAGCAAGGCGAATCGTTTCATACAACTCTTCTCTTGTCTGCATCCGCTCTAATACATCTTTTTGTGTGCCTTTATGAAAAATTTCTGAGAACGCTAATTCATAAGCTTTGGCCGCTACACGCATGGATGTCACCGGATAAATGACCATGTCATATCCCATTTCTTGGAACTCTAGGGCTGTATAATAAGGGGTTTTCCCAAACTCTGTCATATTGGCTAGCAGAGGCACCTCAATCGCCTGATTGAATCGTTTAAAGTCCGTTTCATTCGTGATTGCTTCTGGAAAAATAACATCAGCACCTGCCTCTTGGTAGGCTTTTGCTCGATTGATGGCAGCATCCAACCCTTCCACACTATGAGCATCAGTACGTGCCACTAAAATTAAGGTTGGCGCTGCTCTTTTAACCATCTTTATTTTCTCTACCATCTCCTCTTTCGTTACCAGTTGCTTGCCATTCAGATGCCCACACTTTTTTGGGATTTTTTGGTCTTCCATTTGTATGGCCGCCACTTTCGCTTCAACCATCTCGTGGACCGTACGAGCTACATTTAGCGGGCCGCCGAATCCATTGTCAACATCAACCAATATTGGCAAATTAGTTGCACGAACAATTTCATTTGCTCGTTCAGCCACCTCAGTAGAGTGTAATAACCCAAGATCTGGTATGCCTTTACTCGCTGTTAAGGCACCACCAGATAAATACAATGCCGAGAAGCCAACTTGTTGAGCTATCAATCCAGCCATAGGATCATGCGTACCCATTATTTTTAAAATAGATTGGTCTCTAACTGCTTGCATAAATTGTTCGGCTAACTCTTCCTGCGTTTGTTGCTTCGATACTAACCATGTCATGGTCACACCCTCCTCATAGAATCCAATTCCAATACAAAAAGATCGATGCGAAAATAATACAGAGCCAAACGACCATCGCGACTAATCCAACACGAAATAAATCTTGAATTTTAAAGTATCTAAACGAATAACTAATCAAATGAACAGGGGATTGTGTGATTAATAAAAATCCAGGTACCCCTGCTAGATAGATACCCATCGCTAATACTAAAGGAGAAAAATTTAATTGCTCTCCAAACGTAATCGCTAGTGGTAACATAATGGTTAAGAAACCTAGCACATTAACAAATACAATACGAACGATACTTGTTATAACAATTAAACCAATTACAATATATACTTGATTAAAATTTTCACTATTTTGCACCAGGAAACGGGTTGCTGTATCTAACGCTCCTGTATCAATTAACATATTGGATAGCATTAATGTGGCCGCGAAGAAAATCATCATATCCCAGTTTATTCCTTTTTTAGCATCTTCCCATTTCATTACACCAATGTAAGGCAAACAAACAAACGTTGCACCTAGGAGACCAATTAACTGGAGTGGTTGATGATGAAGAGGCTGAATCAACCATAAAAAAATCGTACTTCCAATTATAATCGCCATTCGAATTTCTCGCGGCTTCCATTTACCATTCTGTTCAATTTTTTCATCAATTAGCTTTTTTATTAGACGATAATCTACTTGCTCTACTGGAAACACTTTTAAAAAAAGTCCCCATAGTAATAATACAAATAGAAGAATTGGTACACCTAGATATAAAATCCACGTAAAATAATTAATCGTTTCAGAAACGGAAGAAAACATACCAAATGCATAAATCGTCGAACTCGCCCCTGTCGGTACAAAAGCAGCAGAAATGGCACTAACATATGCAATACCAATAAACAAGGATTTACCAATATGATCCACATCATGAATCGTTTTCAAATTTTTCATTAAATCATCTAAAATGGACCCGACAAGTTGCCCCTTGCCAATATTAGATGGTACAAAAAGAGTTAGAACAAATTCCATCAAAAAGGAGACAAAAATTAAAATCTTCCCCGAACCTTTCGCTAGACTTAATATTTTCAAAGAAACTCGACTTGCTAATCCTGTTTCAATAAACGCATACGACAATATGAACGTTGAAAATAATAACCAAACAAGACTAGAACCAAAGTAACTTAATGTTTCATCATACGTAAAAAAATGAAAGGATAAAATCAAAATTAAAATCAATGAACTAAAAGCTAGAGGGAACACTCTACCAATCCATAACAATTGAATGACCAGGAGTGCTCCCAATGCTTGTAGTTGTATATCCCAATTGGGTATGAAAAAAAATCCATACAGAAGGATTGCGATAATGAATAATACACGTTGTTTTGTCATATCATGACCGCCTTATAAGCACATCACCTGTTTAAGCAGATTTGTTCGCTCGCTTTTTTTGTATTGCTGAAAGGATGAACGGATATGAAACGGATAACACCGTTAGAATCAATAAGACAATCGTCACCGGTGATGCAAAAAGAATCGAACTTAAGTTATCGTGTGCAACTAAACTCTTTCTGAAATTCTGTTCCATATCTGAACCAACAATGACAGCCAAAATTAGTGGAGCTATCGGAAATTTCAACAACTTCATAAATAAGCCGAATATTCCAAAAATAACAAGTACGTAAAAGTCAATGATACTATAACTTAATGTATACGTACCGATAAACGCTAACACTAAAATCAATGGATATAAAATACGTGGTGGTGTGCTTAAAATTTTTACTAACAATCCAATCAGCAGAACATTAATTGCGACTAAAAGGATATTTCCGAGAAACATGCTATTAACTAATGTCCATACCATTTCTGGACTTTCTTCAAACAATAATGGGCCAGGGCGCATGCCTAACATGATGACAGCTCCCAAAATAACTGCAGTTGTACCAGAACCTGGAATCCCCATGGTTAATAACGGAATAAATGAACCAACAGAAGCTGCGTTATTAGAAGACTCTGGTGCTGCCACACCTTCAACTGCCCCTTTACCAAATTCTTCTGGGTGTTTCGAAAGCTGTCTTTCCGTTGTATAACTTAACATCGATGCGATAGAGCCACCTGCACCAGGTAATACACCAATTAAAAATCCAATCGGACCGTTACGGATAATTGGCCATTTTGATCGTTTCCATTGTTCTCGAGTAATGCCTATTTTCCCAAGTTTATTCTTATTTTGTAATCGATCAAGGTTTAAGTAATTATATAAAACCTCTCCCACTGCATACACACCAATAATTACAACTAAAAAATCGATGCCTTCGCTTAACTGAGGGATCCCGAAAGTAAAACGATGAACCCCTGTTTGTAAATCTATCCCAACTGTACTTAACATCAAACCAATCGACATTGCAATAAAACCTTTAACCATATTTCCTTTAGACAATGAAACAATAGCCGATAACGTAAACAAAAAGAGCATAAAATACTCTGCAGGACCAAACCTTAAAGCAAAGGATGCTAATGGTTTCGCTAACAAAATAAAACCGATTATAGCAAAAATGCCACCAATTAGCGAAGCAATGGCTGATATAGTTAATGCTTGCCCTGCTTGACCATTTCTGGTCATTGGATAACCATCAAAAGTAGCAGCAATCGCAGAGCCATCACCAGGAGTATTGAGTAATATCGAACTTCGAGACCCTCCGTACATGGCACCGTAGTAAATGGCAGCCATTAAGATCAGAGCACTGGTTGGGTCCATACCAAACGTGATTGGAATCAATACCGCAACTGCGGTGGCTGGACCGAGGCCCGGTAACATCCCTACAACGGTACCTAGAAAACCACCAATTAAAACCCATAAGATGTTCATTGGATGAAATGCAGTCGTAAGCCCTTCTATGAAATATTGCAAATCTACACCCATTAACATTCACCTCCCTAAGGTAAACTTACATTAAGTAATTCAGCGAAAGAATACCATGTAATTATTGAGAAAATAACTGAGATTAATAGATTTTGTAGCCATTTCTCTCTACCATTCACAACAAACAATAAACCACCAAGAAAAATGATTGTCGAAAACAAGAAGCCAATTCGTTCAAATAGAAAAGCATAAATGAAAATTAGTACTAAACTTGATACAATTAAAAGCGGTGTTCTACCTTGTACCAACCCTCTAAGTTCCTCCATTGCTTCCGAGCGCTTCTTCCATTCTTGAATAAAATATATAATACTCATGATTAATAGAAAGATGCCAACAACAGCAGGAAAATAAAGAGGACCATTAGGATCGCCAACGCGAGATTTTGTCATATTCAATGTAAAAAATAAAAATCCAACACTTAAAGCCAGAGAAACAAGAGGCATAGCCAAGCGTATCATTGCAATTCCCCCTATAATAATGGGATAAATCCACTAAGGTGTGGATTTATCCTTTAAATATTTAGTCCGTTAATCCAGCATCTCTAAGTAATTCTTCATAATTTGCTGTTTGTTCTTCTAAAAATGCTTCAGCTTCCTCACTATCTTTATAAAATGCTTGCCATTCATTATTTTCTAGAATATCTTGCCAAGCTTCTGTTTCTACCAATTCACTTATCCTATCATCCCAATAAGCAATTTCTTCCTCTGTCATGTCTGGAGGACCCATAACACCACGCCAATGAGGAAATACCATGTCAATACCTTGTTCTTTCCATGTTTCAACTTCTTCTAACCCTTCAATAGGTTCTTCAGAGCCAGTAGCCACTATTTTTAATTTATCTGCTTCATGTTGTTCCTTCGCCTCAGATACAGACATCGTTGCAACATCCACATGATCACCTAGAAGTGCTGTCACAACATCTCCACCGCTATCATAAATCATAAATTCAAGTTGGGTTACATCAACACCGTGTTCCTTTGCTGCTTGCACAAATGCTAAATGGTCATTATTACCAAGGCTTGGAGCAACAGCAATTTTTAATGAAGTAGGATCCTCTTTTAATTTATCCATAATATCTATACCTGAATCAAACTCAGAATCCGGTGCAACCGCTACTGAAATCCATTCTGTGGTTAAAATCCCTAGTGGAGTGAAGTCTTCATATGTCAAATCACTTTGCCCTAACAAATTGTTAGTAATTAAAAGACTTGAGTTAATCGAAAAGTGGTGTGCATCTTGATCCATTAAGTATTGCCATCCTACTTCACCACCACCACCTGGTTTGTTAACAACATTCATATTCTCCTCAATGATATTTTCATCAGAAAATAATTTTTGCATTGCTCTAGCTGTACCATCCCATCCACCACCTGGAGATGCTGGTGCTACAATTTCAATATCCGTTGTTGGGAATTCCTCTGTCTGGTTCGAACTGCTTGATGAACAAGCAACAAGTGTTGTAGCTACAATAATAAACATTGCCAATAATACTTTTTTCATAAACATAACCCCTCTTTCTTTTAGTAGTTACAAATTCACTATAGTGCAAATATTCCATCTTGTAACCGTTTTCAAAATAAATCACAAAAAGAACAAAAAATTAATTTTGTTCTTTTTGTTCACACAATTCGTTAGCATAATATTTCCTCTCCGGCCTCCCAATCACCCCATACTCTTGTTCTACACGCACATATTTCTTGGATACCAAATATTCCAAATATCTTCGTGCAGTAGTTCGTGATGAACCAATATTTTGTCCCATTTCATCTGATGACCAAGGACCTTTATATTGATCCAGTTGGCGCTTCACTTTTTCTAATGTAATTTTATCGATCCCTTTTGGTAGTGCTTCAACAGTTTGTATTTGAGATCCCTGGGATGAAAATAATTTATCTATTAAATAATGGTCAATTTCATTATATCCTTCTAACAATCGCTTTCTTTCCCGGTATTGTTCAAATACATCTTTAAAACGTTCAAATGACGCTGGTTTAATCACATAATTTACAACCCCCTTCTTCAAGCTATCCTCCAATAAATCTATTTCTGTAGCCGCTGTAATCATAACAATATCTAACTTTGGGGTCACCTCTCGCAATTGTTTAATAAGATCTGTCCCTAAAATATCCGGCAGATAAATATCTAAAAGAAGTAGATCGGCTTCCACTTCTTTAACCATTTGTAAAGTTTCCTTTCCATTCGTTGATTTACCTACCACTTTTACACCCTGAATCTTTTGTAGAAATCCTTCATGAATGTTTGCTACTCGGAAGTCATCTTCAGCAATAATCACTTTAATCATTAGACATACCCCCTTGTGTTTTTGGAATGATTACAGAAAAGGTGGTTCCATACTCACTAGTGTCAATTTCAATACTTCCATTTAATGAATTGATAGACTCTTTTACATTAAATAACCCAAATCCCCGTTTTTCACCTACATTACCTTTCGTTGAAAAACCACGTTCGAATAAACGTTCAATATCCCCTTTTAACCCTTTGCCATTATCCGTGATTTCAAAAATAATATCATTTCCGTAATCCAAAGCGAAGAACGTCACATTTCGATTTTCTCGACACATCACTGCATCAAATGCATTGTCTATCAAATTGCCAATGATTGTAATGATATGTGTAACCTCAATATGTTGAGGTAGCTCCTCTAGTGAACTATTTGAGTCCACCAAAAAATGAACCTTCTTTTCTGATGCCTTACTGATTTTTCCTAACAACACGGCTTGTACTTTGGGATCTTGTATTTGTTCAAATATAAGGCGATTTTTTCGTTCTATCGTGTTCAACTCTTCTTTTACCAATTCATGTACTTCATCATATCTACCCAACTGTATTAACCCTGAGATCACATGCATCTTATTGGAGAACTCATGGGTTTGTGCTCGTAAGTTATCCGAATACTCCTTTACTTCAGATAATGTAGATAACATTTCAGTAATCTGCGTTTTGTCTCGTAATGTTGCAACGATTCCTACAAAAGTGTCTTCCTTAATAATAGGAACTAAATTCATAATAATATCTCGGTGGTTTAAATTCATTTCTTTATTGATAATCGTTTTACGACCTTTTTTTATTTTTTCTACATCAAATTGAGGCAAAATCGATTCTATCCTTTGCGATTTATATTCACCCGACAGATCTAACAATTTCTTTGCTGAGTTGTTCATTAAAGTGATCCGACCTTTTTCATCTGTAGCAATAACTCCTTCACTAATCGAAGCTAAGATCGAAGAACGTGAGCGGTATAAGGTGGCGATCTCTCGTGGTTCTAATCCCATCGTCTCCTTTCGTATATGCCTTGCCAATAAAAAACTCAGCAGTATACCTAAAATAAAAATAAATAAAGCAAAGTAAAAAATACTTTTTAACCGTTCAACTATCTCCTTATTAATCTCCTCTTTTAAATAGCCAACCGATACAACACCGATAATCTGTTCCTCATTCGAATAGACAGGAGATTTTCCAACCATCGCCGGCCCAATAAATTCATCAGATTCTACCGTATAGTAACCACCGAATACTACCGCCATATAGCCATCATCAAAGGGGAATTTTTTCCCTATCACCTCATTGTTAGGATGATAAACAACCCTTCCTTCTTTATTTTGAATAACAGCAAACATTCCGTTCTTTTTACTGCTGTACTGGTTTACAAGCAGTTGCAATCGCTTACTATCTATTTGAAAAATAGCCTCTTCAACTTCTGGATTAAAAGCCAATGTTTTGGATGTTTGTAAACTTAAATTCTCTCTACTAGTATAGACTTGTTGAATATCAAAATAAGCAAAGACTCCTAATAATAGAATAATTAATGACAGCATGATACCAGTTACTAGACCTGTAATTTTCGTCTGTAATGATACATATAAAAGTTTTCTTAACAAAGTACCACATACTTTCAGAGAGTTTATTACTATAATAAAATTTTGACATATTTATAGTGATTAATAAAAGACCAATGATTCTATTTTTCTTAACTAATTGACTCTATTTGTCTATTCTAAGTGAAAGTTCAAACTTATTTTCGATTAATAATTATTTCTATCTTCAGTCAATAATCCCCTCCCATAAAAATGACTTTTTTCATCATTCAATTAGTTCTAGAGTCAGGCGTCAGGTTTTGTCCACCTGTTCCAGCACTATTCTCTTCAGCAATCAAATAGGAAGATGATACTGTCGTGACCACCATAAAAGGAACCCGGACACGTGCGCCCGTGCCCCGGTTCATCTATGATCACGTCGTTTTTCTAAAATTTTTCTGGCAATCCTTTCTTCTGTTTGTCTTGGTAGTCGTTTTCCAATCAATTTACCTCCGTGTTTTACTACTTGCCTAGCCGTGTATTCATCATGAATTCCACCTTTAAATGAATTGGCAAGTTTAGAGGCGCGTCTCATATCAATTCCTGTTTTCTTTTCGATTTGTCTAAATAGATCCGTCATTGTTATTTCCCCCTTACTATAAGTAAAAATTCCATCAGGGAGGGTCCATCATTTCCTTCCGATGGTTAATATTACAAGAGGATGACCTGGAGGGCCTTGCACGAATTGCGATTTTATGAACATTTTCCTCCACTTATCTTTCATGAGTTTTCTCGGAATGTTGAAGTGGGGGACAGGGTTGCTACTACCCACGCCACTTTTGCTCCTTCTGCAGTAGTAAAATCTATTCCTAACGAAAATGAACTCGCTCACTTAAACAGAACTGGGACAAATGCCCTGTCCCCGTGTCCCAGTTATTTCAACATTCGTTTTACTGCTGATTCGTTTACTTTGTTGTTCATTAGCATGTTTACAATCATGTCTTCTGTTTCTTTTGGGACTCTTTTACCTGCTAATTTTCCTACTTGTTTCACTAATTGTCTTGCTGTTCTTTCATCTTGCAAATTCTTTCCATTATATGCACTGGCTAGTTTGGCAGCTCTATTTATATCTACACCTGTTTTCTTTTCAACTTTTTTAAACATATCTTCATTCATTGTTATCCCTCCTTTCTTTACTACTTTATGTACAATCTCTCGTAAAGTTTGGATGGATAACTAGCTAGAATGGAAATAGGACACAGTCCCCTCTGACCCACTTAAAAGAATGGGACAAAAGGTTAAGATAAATAATTAAAAATTGGTGTGAACTCAGCGATCACAAGTGCGATCGTACCTAATGCCATTACAAATGGAATTAAAGCAAACCAAATATCCACTAGACGACATGTGTTTTTGAAATAATTTTTATTCATTTTGTTAAGTATAAAAATGGAATCTTATTAGAGATGCTCATCAAAACAAATCATCAACGCAGAACTTATATATTTTAGGAGGTACACAATGTTTAATAGATGGTTCGTCGTTATTGGGGCGATTTTAGTACAAGTTAGTTTAGGTGCTGTTTATGGTTGGAGCCTGTTCAATCAACCACTTGCAGATAAGTTTGGCTGGTCGATTGACGATATTGTGATTACATTCTCGATCACCATTGCCACTTTTGCCTTATTCACGATTTTTGCAGGAAAATTACAAGATCAAATTGGGTCTAGATGGGTCGCAACAGGTGGAGGGATTCTGTTAGGTGTTGGACTGATGCTTGCAAGTCAAGCCGACACACTGATTGAATTATATTTGTATTACGGAATTATCGGTGGGGCTGGTATCGGAACAGCATATGTTTGTCCTTTAGCAGCTGCTGTTAAATGGTTCCCAGAAAAAAGAGGCCTAATTAGCGGTATTGCTGTTGCTGGCTTTGGTGGTGGTGGATTAATTTTCAAACCTATTATCTCATCTTTTATTGAAACATCCGGTGTTTCTACGACATTTCTTTATTTAGGTATTATTTTCTTAGTGCTTGTTGTCGGTGGCGCTCAACTTCTTCGTGAGCCTAAACAAGAACAGACGAATGATCAAAAAGGCCCTCAACATGAAAAGCAGTTCAGTGCAAAAGAAATGCTACGCACCCCTCAATTTTACATCTTATGGATCATGTTCTTATTTGGCGCAATCTCAGGACTATTGGTTATTAGCCTTGCCGTTGACATTGGCATGAGTATTGCGAACCTTGATATTGAGACTGCTGGGATAGCTGTGATGATCATCGCCTTATTTAATGCAGGAGGGCGAATCATTTGGGGGCTTATATCAGATAAAATTGGGCGAAGACCTACCTTTTTTATTATGTACATTATGACTGCAGTTGTGATGTTTTATATGAGTGTCGGTATGCTAAACTTTGCTTTATTCATCGTTTCGGTATCTTTAATTGGTTTTACCTTTGGAGGGTTTCTGGCCCTATTCCCATCACAAACAGCTGATTATTATGGTGTGAAAAACTTAGGGGTAAATTACGGAATCATGTATCAGGCATACGGGATAGCAGCCTTAGTCGGACCAGTCATTGCATCAGCTATTCCATTAACGCAAACTTTCCTGATCACCGCGATCCTAAGCATTTTAGCCATTGGCCTATCCTTTTTATTAAAGGAACCAGTCAAGCATGAAAAGTTTCAAGTAGTAGAAAATGAGTAAATGCAAAAAGAGATTGGGATCGTGACTCAAAAAACGATATAACGTAGAACCACATTCTATGGTGTAATTCCAATTAGCGAATATAGTCGTTTATTCATCTTAGCTACGTTCCTTCCCTTTTTTTGAACCTGTTTCAATATAAGAGAATCTTAGTTATGAATACATATCTAATAATTGGAAAGAGGAGCGTTGTCCGATTGGTGCGAGACAAGTGGCGGGGTGTGCAGAAAAGCCATTTGGATGCACGGACATTTAATCCACTATTCCTTCACCTAGGTCATGTTTCAGAGTGCGGACGGACATCTGATGCGTTATTCGATAGAAATCAACGTGAACTGGCTCATATCTATACGATTAGAGGAACAGATGTCCGCCACCAACCAAAAAGAAGTGATTTTAGCAGGAATAAGGGAATAATTGTCCGTACAAAGCCTGTTAATCACAGCATTGGCATTAATCAGCCGCGACTGTCACCCAGACCCGGGTAGACCTATCAAGGACAATTGTCTTTTTAAGAGGTCACTACCCCCGATATCACAAACTGCCCCTTTATATCTTCATCCATGTATATATCTACACCTAAAATAATATAGGTTTAAAGTACTGGTTAATTAGGTGCATCACATTCTGAATAGTGGGAATTTTTTAATGATTTCGTGTTAGTTTATTTTATTTTTTCTTACTAACCCTATATCTTCTACCAACATTTGCTTCAATTGAAGGGAGTGGTCAAAAAATTAACAACAAACAAATCTACTCCAGACTGGATTAACTTTTATATCTTAAATGAATTCAATTCATTATAAAAAAATTAAGATTTCATATTATACTTATATTGTAGTATAAGGAAGAACTTGTTCTAAGCAAAAACAGGATAAACTCTAAACGGCAGAATTTGTCATTCTTCCTTCATATATACATTTGTTACACTAAAACTTTTAAAAGGAGCCGTTATTTTGGAGTTAGTTGCTAATATTATTTCATTATTTAAAAAAGACAACAAATTAGAAGCGAAGCACGGAGAGAAAGTGATGCAAAAAAGACTTGGAACAGAACAGAAAGCATTAGCATTTTATGACAAACAAGTTTTGGATTACTTGAATAATGACATGATGGCATTTATAAAAAAGCAAGAAAACGCCTTTATTTCCACAAGTGACGCCAACGGGCATTGTGATAGTTCTTACCGGGGTGGAGAGGCTGGTTTTATAAAAATCATTGATAAAAAAAACGTCATCTACCCTGAGTATATAGGAAACGGGGTCCAAGCATCTCTTGGGAACATGTATGAAAATCCACATGTGGCTATTTTGCTTATTGATTTCTACAAACATCAAATTGGCCTGCATTTGAACGGGCGTGTAGAAATCTTGGGTAAAGACGAAGTAGATATAGAAGATGGTGAACAAAAGAAGATAAAATGCTGGGTTAAAGTAGAAATCGAAGAAGCCTACATTCATTGTTCTAAAAGAATACCTCATTTAGAGAAAGTTAGAGAAAATAACGAGAACAAAGCATTTGGAAACTTTTTTAAAACGCTCGGTAAATGAACTAGTATAATGATAGAGTAATTACCTAAAGCAAAATTAACACACAAAATTTTATTTCCATTCAACTTTGTCCTTATTCAAGACTTTTCATTCGACAAAATCCAAGTGTACCATTGTTAATAGAAACGTTCCCCACCCTTTGAGTGAGAAGAATGTCTTTCGAGCAGTGCCTGCACGATTTCCTAATGAATTGATTGTAGTAATTTTCAGTGTAAAGTCTCATCAAAAATACACGATTTTTGTTATAATGGTTTAGTTGACACTTAAGCCATCTATGTATACGCATAGATGGCTTTTCTTTTTTTTATTAAATGAAACAAAGGGTTCAGATGAGAAATGCAATAGGGTTTTAATGGGATTTTTTTGTTGTTATTATGATTAAGGACTTGGGGTTTCTCTAACGATCAAAGGCCAATTGTTCTTTCTCTCACCCACCGTTAACCTAAAATTATTTAAGTTGACAATAATCACATAATCTTTTATCCTTTTATCAGAATAGTTTTTATTTAAGGTGAGGAGTTGCAATTATGAAATTAAGTACTAGGGATATCACGCTTTCAGGTATGTTTGCTGCATTGATGGCAATTGGTGCAAATATCACCTCATTCATTGTCATTGGTAGTGTGCCGATTACTCTAACAACCTTTTTCAGTATACTAGCTGGTCTACTATTAGGGAGTCGGTTAGGGGCTATTTCCATGACGGTTTACGCTCTCGTTGGTCTTGCTGGAGCACCAGTCTTTTCTCAGTTTTCCGGCGGATTATCTGCCCTAGTGAGCCCTACATTCGGATTCATTATATCTTATATTCTAGTAGCTTATGTTGTCGGTAAAATTGTTGAATGGAATGCTTCCAATCACTGGTTTATCATTGCCGCTTTAGTTGGGTTCGTCATCAATTATACTTTTGGCACAAATTGGTTGTATGTTGCCTACAAGTATTTGGCTTCTACTGATGCGATTAGTTATAACGTTGCATGGGCATGGATGGCAGCACCCTTACCGAAAGATATCATCCTATCTACTTTTGCTGGCATATTGGCACCTAGGTTGTATAAAAGTATAAATAAAAATGCGACTATAGCAACAGATAATTCGGTCGCCTAATAATCGATCTACTTAGTTAGGAATTGGTTATGTTAGTAGCAGGGGGACTAATGGTTAGCCTACTCGGACCGGACCTTAACCACCGGTTGCTCCCCCACTTATTTTTTTCTGTTTATCCTTATATCTTGGTGGTGCCTTACTGCTATCTAGCCTGCAAAAAACTAATGAACTCCAAAATACAAATGGGCATGGTTTTTACAACCTGGATTAAAGGAACGATGGCAATAAGGACAAGAAGAATGACAGGTTAAATATTCGTTAATTGTTAATTCACTTCCACATTCACCACATAAGATGGCTTTTTGACCAAATTCTTCTCTTCCCCAAATCTCTGCTGGATGATCCGCTTCTTCTTCGTGGCACTTGTAACACGGGTAATAAGTCTTGCAACATTTAAATTTAATCGCAATGATATCGACCAACTTATCATAATGCTTGCAACGAGTTTGTTTATCTTTCACCGATCCACGAACGTTCATTCCATGTATGTTCATTTTCACACCACCTTCTAAGACTTGCAATGATTCCCCTGCTTTAAAGAAAGTACAAGAATCGTACCCGTGCTTCCCAAATTTTTTACAATGTTTTCACATCTAAGCTTCGAATAAACGTAATAAATGCTTGTACAATATTCAGTTCTGTTGATTCGTTGTGATAATACATCCATGTTTTTCTTGTAACTGTTTCCCCATTTGTGTCTCGGATTGGTTTGATAAAAAGTTCAGGATGCTGCCGAACAACGAGGTTAGCGAGGATCGCATAACCAAGTCCGTTAATCACCATTTCTTTACATGTCTCCACCTCGTTTACTTGAATATGAACCGATGGCATTTCACTATAATGATTGTACCACCACCGATCTACAATATTTCTCATTAAACCATCTGTAAAATAATCAATCCGCGGAAGCTTCGGCAGCTCTTTCCATTCAAACTCCCATGGTGCCGCCACACAAATCTCTTCATCATACAGAAGCTCTTTTTCCCCCTTCCATGGATAGTCCCCTTTTATAAAGCTAATATGAACATTATGGTTCAAAAGTTCACGGTGCATCTCACTACTCCAACCGGTGAAAACACGGAACTCCACATTCGGATATTTTTCTTTAAACAGACGTAGCAGTTTTGGCATTTTATTCAGCGCAAAAAAATTGGAGACCCCAACACGTAGCGTACCTGCTACCTCGCTTTTCATATTATTAATTTTTTCGGTAATGACTTGTTCTTGTTGAAGCATTTTCTTCGCATGAAGCGCTAATTCTCTTCCTTCAGGCGTAAACATGATTCCCCGCCTTTTGCGGATGATGATTGGTACTTGATAATGCTCCTCCAGCCGTTTAATACGTGCTGTTAATGTCGGTTGGGAGACAAACAACTGGTCTGCTGCCTGGGTAATATTCTCGGTTTGGTCAAGAATGGTGAGCATTTTCCAATCTTGTACGTCCATCTGTACCCTCCTAGTCTTTATGATATAGAAAAAATTTATGGTTAGGAATTAAAAAACAATAGTTCAATTATACTGCATTTAATTATACAATAAATTAACAATACTTAGAAAATTATAAAAACTAATGGAGGAGGAGTTTGATGATTACGAATGAGTCCTATGTACCAGGTTTGGCAGGTGTGATTGCTTCTGAAACCGCTATCTCTCTATTGGATACCGAGAAAGAAAAGATTATTATACGCGGCCATGATTTAATCGAATTGTCACGAACCAACAGTTATACAGACATCATTCACTTATTATTAGAGAACGAACTTCCAAGCGATTCCGAAAAAGAAGCGATGTTTCAAAAGTTAAAAAACAATTACAATGTTCCAGAGGAAATTTTCGACCTATTGAAATTATTACCAAAAGAAACACACCCAATGGACGGCCAGCGAACCGCTTTGTCTGCACTTGCCGGTTATGACAGTCGCATTGACGACCGCAGCCCAGAAGCAAACAAACAAAAAGCGTATCAACTGCTTGGACAATTGCCGACTATCACAGTGAACAGTTACCGGATTCTTAATGGAAAAGACCCTGTCTATCCAGATCCAAACCTTTCCTACAGTGCGAACTTTTTATATATGATTACAGGGAAAAAACCAACAGAACTTGAGGGAAATATTTTTGATCGATCCTTGTTACTGTACAGTGAACATGAAATGCCGAACTCTACTTTTACAGCAAGAGTGATTGCTTCGACGAACTCCGATATTTACGGAGCGCTTACGGGTGCGGTTACATCGTTAAAAGGGAACTTGCATGGCGGGGCGAATGAAGCGGTTATGTATCTGTTGAATCAAGCCGATTCGGTCAGCCAGTTTGAAAAGATTTTAAAACAAAAACTTGCCAACAAAGAAAAAGTTATGGGATTTGGGCACCGTGTCTATATGAACCGCATCGATCCACGAGCACTGATTATGAAAGAATCGCTTGCTGAACTGTGCGATCTGAAAGGGGATTCCACACTACTTGACATGTGCGAAGCAGGCGAGCGACTGATGGAAAAAGAAAAAGGGCTATATCCGAATCTTGACTATTATGCTGCACCGGTTTACTGGATGCTTGGCATTCCAATACCACTTTACACACCAATTTTTTTCAGTTCCAGATCTGCAGGGATTGCGGCACACGTCATCGAACAGCATGAAAACAACCGCCTCTTCCGTCCGCGTGTGCATTATGTTGGAAAACCATTGTCATAGAGTAAGCTTTAGTCCATGAAGGATTATACTGTCCGATGATCAATAAATCCAATTTGTAAAGGAGAAAAGATAGATGGTACAACTAATCAATCAAAAACAGACCGACACTTTAATTGAGGAAATAACAGATTATGTATTAAATAAAGAGATTACGAGTGAGGAAGCGTTTAAAACCGCTGAGTATGTATTAATGGATACATTGGGATGCGGCATTCTTGCCCTCAATTACCCAGAATGCACAAAATTACTCGGACCGATTGTGCCAGGTACCGTCGTTCCAGGAGGTAGCCGTGTGCCAGGTACTTCCTATGAGTTGGATCCGGTACAGGCAGCATTTAATATTGGAACAATGATTCGCTGGCTTGATTATAATGACACATGGCTTGCAGCGGAATGGGGCCATCCTTCCGACAACTTAGGCGGTATTTTAGCTGCTGCCGATTATATTAGCCAACGGCGTTTGAAAAAAGGGGAAGAGCCGGTTCCTGTCAAAGATGTACTAGAAGCAATGATCAAGGCCCATGAAATACAAGGTGTGTTAGCACTTGATAATAGTTTAAACCGTGTTGGGCTTGACCATGTCTTATATGTAAAAATCGCAACCACTGCCGTTGTCACCAAAATGCTTGGCGGCGGAAGAGAAGAAATCAACAACGCATTGTCCCACGCTTGGATTGATAACGGTAGTTTACGTACGTACCGTCATGCACCAAATACTGGTTCAAGGAAATCTTGGGCTGCCGGAGACGCCACAAGTCGCGGCGTGCGCTTAAGCTTAATGGCGATGCAGGGGGAAATGGGGTATGAGACGCCGCTTACTGCAGAAGGTTGGGGCTTTCAAGATGTACAATTTGCAAAACAAGAATTAACCTTACAGCGCCCACTTGACAGTTATGTGATGGAAAATGTGCTGTTTAAAGTTGCCTATCCTGCCGAATTCCATGCGCAAACAGTAGCCGAAGCCGCGGTTGATTTGCATCCAGAAGTCATTGATCGCTTAGATGAAATCGATAAAATTACGATTACCACCCATGAATCTGCCATCCGTATTATTGATAAGACGGGGCCTTTATACAACCCAGCTGACAGGGATCACTGCCTGCAGTACATTACAGCAATTGGCTTATTGAAAGGAAATGTAACCGCAGAAGATTACGAAGAGGAAGCGGCTGCAAATCCTAGAATTGATCAACTACGGGACAAAATGGAGGTCATCGAAAACAAACAATATACCAAAGACTACCTTGATCCAGAAAAGCGATCGATTGCGAATGCCGTGCAAGTACATTACAAAGACGGATCATCATCAACCAATGTAGAATATCAGTACCCGCTCGGACATCGTTTCCGCCGAGAAGAAGCTTTTCCAAAAATTAGGGAGAAACTATCTTACAATCTTTCAACACAGTTTACCGAAAAACAACGCAAACAGATTGAAGCATCGAGCTTTGAAAATGATCAATTCACACAAATGCCAGTCGAAAAGTTTGTGAATCTGTTCTTACCAACGTATTATTTATAATAAACAATGATCTATTAGTATAGAAGAGAGAAAGGAGATCTTTTTATGGCATGGATTGTGGATCAACCATCTTCTCAACAAGAATTAGCAGATCAATTTAAAAACATGATTAAGCACCCAGATATTTTGCAAATTCCAGGTGCGCACGATGCGATGGCTGGACTTATCGCAAAAAATACTGGATTTCAAGCATTGTACTTATCAGGAGGGGCTTATACAGCAAGTCGCGGATTGCCTGATTTAGGAATTGTGACATCCAATGAGGTGGCGGACCGGGCAAAAGATATTGTGCGTGCGACCGATTTACCACTTCTCGTCGACATTGATACAGGGTTTGGTGGTGTATTAAATGTTGCACGAACAGCAAGGGAAATGTTCGAGGCCAATGTTGCAGCCGTCCAAATCGAGGACCAACAACTGCCGAAGAAATGCGGCCATTTAAATGGCAAACAATTAGTGACGACAGAAGAAATGAGCCAAAAAATCCAAGTAATAAAAGAAGTGGCACCGAGTATGATCGTCGTTGCTCGGACAGATGCGTTGGCAACAGAAGGGATCGAATCAGCATTAGAACGGGCGAATGCCTATATCGAAGCAGGTGCGGATGCGATTTTTCCGGAAGCTTTAAGAACTGATGAAGAATTCCGTTTTTTTGCTAACAATCTTTCTGTTCCGATTCTTGCAAACATGACCGAATTTGGCAAAACCCCTTATATTTCCGCACAAGCATTCCAGGAAATGGGCGTCGGCATGGTAATCTATCCGGTCACTTCGATGCGGGTTGCTGCGAAAGCGTATGAGCGCGTGTTTGATTTAATTAAACAAGATGGCTCACAACAAGCAGCTGAACAAGACATGCAACCAAGAAAAGAATTGTATGATACGATCTCTTATTATGACTTCGAAGATCTCGATAAACATGTCGCAAAAACGGTATTGAACGATTAAACGCAGACGATGAATCATAGATAGAAGATTTTATAACGGCCTAAGCTCTTGTTCCAAAGGGCTTAGGCCGTTTAAGTGTAACGTCGTAGCTATTATATTACTGGCTCCATTCTAAGTACAAAAACCTGTATATGTTGAGTTGTTAACTATTGTGTTCTTTAGGGAGTACAGCTTCTGTCATTATTCGTTATTATTTGCTAATGCAATGTTTATATGGGCTAAATGGTGCTCTTCATGCCAAGCTAGTTTTGCAAGTTTAGTGGCAACTGTTATTTTTCCGTTTATCTCGTGCGTAAAAGCCCGCTCTAATTGATCTTCCGTTAACCTTTGCCCTAAAGAAACGATGCGTTCATTTATACCTTCCAACATTTTTATCGAACTTTCAACGGGAAGCCTTGTATCCGGTTGAATAGCCCACTTGTCTTGATCAAAGTTTGGCACGTTTGGATTTTCATCCGTTAAAGCCATTTTCAAACGTTGAAACATGTTCAACTGAGAGTCAGCAATATGGTGAACAAGTTGGCGAACTGTCCAACTACCATCACGATACGTTTTGCTTAATTGTTCATCACTTAGCGTAGCGACAGTTTCTCTTTATCGAGTAGTGGTCGTTTCTATTTGCTTTAACCATTCTTGAATATGATCCAATGTTACCTTGTCGGGTACTTCTAATTTGCCAATTGGGTACCTTACATCCATTATTTAACTCCCCCATTCCTTTAATTCATAATATTTCGTAGTAATGTTGAATATACCTAATTGACTTACTTGTTACAAACCTTAAGCATAATAAGTGCTGATGTTTCTTTACAACAAGTTCTGCCCAGCTAAATTCTCCTTCACTACTTCATGAAAAAACTAGCATACTGTCATCCTATGTAACTTTTGTGCTCATGTCTCCTTTAATATTAGCAACTCTTATTACCGATAGCGACAAAGCTTTTTATCGTGGACATTTAATACCTTATTTTAAGATTTTAAAGCGAAAATAGTGCTTTTTAAAATAAAGGTACAAATGTCCGTAACCGCAATGAACCCAATAGTTGCCATTTTCACTATTCATTTAAGCAGTGAACTATTAATAGAAAAAGGAGTACGAAACGTCATGCGAATTGTACTCCTTTTTCTCACCTTTCTTCTACATGCCTACAATCCTTCACAACTTTTAATGTTGCGTTTCTTCCATAACGAGTTTGTTTTCATGGATTTGATATTCTGTCGAACGAACTTTCCATGACCTCCACATCGTTACAGAGGCGATGATTGTAATTAAACCGACATAGAATAAAATCCAGAAACTTGCATGAAAGTTACCCGTATAATCACGAAGAATGCCAAAAACTTCAGGTCCTATTAAAATGCCAGTGTTTTCTCCAATAATAACAATGGCCATCGCAATTCCGATCGTTTCTTTTCTTTTGGCAAGCTTTGGTGCAGAAGCAAAGATAATGGTAGGTGTAATTCCTCCAATTACACCTAATACAATCGCACTTCCATACAGGATGATGGGATGATCTATTAAAAACATCGGCCAAATAAGTGCCATAACGAGTGGAGGTATTAGAAATAGAAACAGTTTATTTTCAAATCTTTTTAGCAAGAAACCTCCATATAAATTGCTCCCTATCATGAAAAAGGATAAAAGACCTGGTATGATGGCTGCGTGGGCTAAAGACATTGATGAGGATTCCACTAAATAGGTAGAAATCCACGTATTAAAAGCAAATAAAGAAAAGGTAAACGATGCAAATGCTCCAGCTACCACCCATATACGCTTATTTTTCACCTCCTCTTTTATTGCGTTCTTAGGAATAGTCCCTTCAGACGATTCGTTATGTGAATCAGCTTCTCTTGGTATTTTTTTCGCATATATAATAAAACTTCCAATAAGAAATAACATTAAAATGGACCAATAAATCCCCGTGTTAAATTCTGAGACAATATATGGGGCAAATAAAAACATAATCAGACTGCCAAGGGGAATCCATGTTGACCAAATCCCCATCGCAATACTCATCCGATCTGGCGGAATAAATCGTCCGATTGCGGATGGTGCTGCCACAGATACGATTCCAAATCCGATTCCTTGTATGATTCGTGACAGTAGCAAAATGAGAAAATTTCCTGCAAAAAAACTACATAAAACACCAGCAAAAAGGACAGCTATTCCTAACAATCCAACTGCACGTTCCCCATATTTTTGAACAATAAATCCACCAGGAACTGCAGCTAGAAGCGTCATAAGTGCAAATAATGACATTAACAAGGCACTGTTCATATATGTAACGTCAAACTGCGCTTGCAACACTGGCATAACAGGCGGTACCGAAAACTGTACAAGCGTCGCGATCACCCCTGCTGAAAATGCTACCCATAATATCCCCCAAGAAGACTTGGTCATCATTCCCCCTCCTAAACGGAACAAATTTACTTTTATGCAGTAAGTTTTTAAAAAAGCATACAAAAAATTGTTTTTTGTGAAGATGATTAGGACTCGTTCTTACATGATCGAGCGCTCCTCTCTCTTGTTAACGTATATTTCGCTAGTTCACCATACCAACTAACTTATTGCACATAAATCCTGATATTCCGTAATTCTGAAAAATGCCATGTCATTTCCAAAGACATGGCATTTCTACAAATTTATTTCAATGCAATACACACCGTTTTCGCTTCTGTAAAAAATTCTAGACTGTGCGCTCCACCTTCACGGCCAACTCCACTCTTGTTAAAGCCTCCAAACGGGGCGCGAAGGTCACGGACAAACCAGCAGTTCACCCAAATTGTCCCAGCACGGACGTGATGCGAGACGCGGTGGGCACGTTTCAGATTTTCCGTCCAAATCACGCCGTTTAAACCGTAATCGGTATTATTTGCAATCGCTAGTGCTTCCTCTTCTGTATCGAATGGAATAATCGTCACGATCGGACCAAATATTTCTTCCTGGCATATACGTGCATCTGGGTCTTCATGTAAATAAATCGTCGGCTCTAAGTAATAGCCATCTTTTATATGTTCATCTAGACTTGGGCGCTTGCCCCCGTATACTAACGTTGCATTTTCTTGTTTGGCAATGTCCAAATAGCTCGTTACTTTACGATAATGTGCTTCACTAACGACAGGCCCCATATTTGTATTCGCATTTTGCGGATCGCCTACATTAAGTTCTGATGCCGCTTGTTTAAAACGTTCGATGAATTCATCTAAGATCGAACGTTGCACAAGAATTCTCGAGCCAGCTAAGCAGACTTGACCTGAATTTAAAAAGGCAGCTCGGATGGATTCAGGAATGGCTTTATCAAGATCCGCATCATCAAAAATGATATTTGCTGCTTTTCCTCCTAATTCAAAGGAAACTTTTTTCAAGGTGTCTGCCCCGTTTTTCATAATCGCTTTTCCTGTTGTCGTCTCCCCGGTAAAGGAAACAAGGTCAACCTCAGGATGAGTCGTCATAAACTCACCAGCAGAATCAGGACCAAACCCTTGGACTACATTCACTACCCCATCAGGAATTCCAGCCTCTTTTGCCATTTCCCCAAGTAGAGACACGGATAATGGTGTGATTTCTGCTGGTTTAATGACCACGGTATTTCCAGCTGCTAGACAAGGTCCTAGCTTCCAAGTTGTCAGCATAAATGGTAAATTCCATGGTGTAATAAGGGCGGCTACCCCAACCGGTTCATAACGCGTATAATTTAAATAGTCCTCTTCCATTGGATACACTTCTCCGCCTTGTTTTTCCATAAAATCAGCGAAGAACTTTAGATTATTGGCCGCACGCGGTATTTCTGCTTCTAATGCTACTGGATAAGGTTTCCCCACGTCTAAAGCTTCTAAGTGTGCTAACTCTTCTTTTCTTTCCAAAATAATTTCTGCCATCCGACGTATTTTATTGCAACGCTCTTTTACTGTCATCGTTCGCCACGGTCCATCCTCAAACGCACGTCTAGCGGCCCTACAAGCTTGATCAACATCTTCATAGGAAGCCTCGTGGACATGTGCAATCACTTCCTGGGTTGCTGGATTTTTTACATCAAAGGTGGAATGACTACTAGATTTGACATACTTTCCATCTATATATAACTGCACTTCTCTTAGATCTGTTTCCACATTTTTCATCCAAAATCACCCTTTCTTTGCTGATTGTTTTCGCTTTTTCACCGACTCCCCAGCAATCCCCCAATTGTCCGGTGGCATTTCCTGAATCATAACACGAACATTTTGGGGTGGTGCTTCCAATACATCTGCTACCAAATCTGTTACTTCTCTTATTAATCTTTCTTTTTTCTCAGGGGGACGCCCTTCTAAAATATTGATTTGAATCAAAGGCATACGACCACTCCTTTCTATTCAATAAAAGCCGCTTCTAACGCTCCTATTCCATCAAAACTAACCGAAAAATGATCACCAGGTTCGATCGCAAACGCCTTCGCGAGTGCGCCACTTAAGACAACCTCTCCTGGTTGAATACGCTGATTTCTCTCCTTCAACTTGTTGGCCATCCATGCAATTGCTCTTGCCGGATGTCCCATTACCGCTGCACCTGCACTGGTCGCAACGATCTCACCATTCTTTTTAAACACCATTCCCATCAAGCGTAAGTCAACATCATTTACTTGATAAAACCTCTCACTAATTAAATAACGCGAGGAGGAAGAATTATCAGCCACAACATCTGGAAGTGTAAAGTCAAAGTTACGATAGCGGCTATCAATGATTTCCATTGCTGGCGTAATGTATGCGGTAGCATCTAAAATATCTGCAACCGTGATATGATCTCCAGATACCTCTTTATCAAAAACAAAAGCAATTTCAGGTTCCACCTTTGCATGAATAAACGGCTTTGTTGAGATAGGGTCTCCTTCAAACAGTTGCATGTTATCCAGAAGTACTCCGTAAGATGGTTCATGCACCCCCATCATTTCCTGCTTCGATTTACTCGTTAAGCCAAGTTTTCGTCCGGAAATTTTCGCATTTTCTTTGTTACACTTCATTTCTATTAATCTATCTTGAATGTGATAAGCTAATTCCACATCAAGCTCTGGAAATTGATCGACAAACTTATCTACTTCATAAGCATTTGTTTCCGCATTATATAATTCATCTGCTATATGACCAATCACATCGGTCTCAATCACCGATCATCACCTCCTAGTCTTTTACACCGTATGCTTTTGTTGCTCAGCAATTTCCCTTGCAACTTCAAAAATAAGATCTTCCTGACCTCCGACGGCTTGCATTCTACCTAATTCGGTTAAAATATCACGCTCATCGACACCGAATTTCTCAGCTGCTTCCTGTGCAAATAATAAGAAACTAGAGTAAACCCCAGAATACCCCATGATTAAACTTGATCCATTAATTTCTTGTGGTCTAGGCATGAATTTTGCAACCACATCATTGGCAACATCCATAATCGGATAGAGCTCCACACCGGTTTGATAGTGATAGCGCTCAAACACAGCCGCCATTACTTCTGTTTGTGTATTTCCACTACCTGCACCAAGACAGCGTAAACTTCCATCGACATAAGTAGCGCCTGCCTCTACCGCTGCTAATGTATTGGCCATGGCTAATGATAAATTATTATGACCATGAAAGCCGATTTCACAAGAAATATTGTCTTTTAATGCCTTAATTCTTTCTGTTACTTGGTGTGGTAATAGTGCCCCAGCGGAATCAGTTACATAGACGATCTCTGCTCCATAACTTTCAAATAGTTTCGCCTGTTCCACTAATTTTTCAACTGGAGCCATATGGGCCATCATCAAGAATCCGACTGTTGTTAGTCCTAATTTTCTCCCCAGTTGCAAATGCTGTTTGGCTACATCTGCCTCTGTGACATGCGTAGCTACCCGTACCATCTTTGCCCCAGCCTTTACAGCGTCCTCTAAATCTTCTTTAATACCAATTCCTGGTAAAAGAAGAACAGAAATTTTTGCTTGACTACATTGTGCTGCTGCCGCTTCAATTAGTTTTAATTCATTCACCTTTGAAAAACCGTATTGTAATGTTGAACCACCAAGTCCATCCCCATGGGAGACTTCAAAATATTCAACACCTGACTGATCCAATCCTTTTGCAACTTGTTTTACTTGTTCTTCGGTAAATGCATGCCTCATCGAATGACTACCATCCCTCAGTGTTACATCAACAATGTGCAAGTCGCGCTTCATCCACTGACACCTTCCTTCTTAGTTCTTCGTAACTGCTAGACCTTTTTTCGCCATTTCATTGCCTATCTTGGCTGCGGCGGCCGTCATGATATCCAAGTTTCCTGAATATGATGGGAAGAAGTCGCCTGCCCCTTCCACCTCAACAAACACTGATACCTGTTTACCATCAAATAATGGCTCCCCGCTCATGCGGTATCCTGGTACGTACTCCTGAACATATTTCACCATTCGTTTTATAGATGCTTTAATTTCTTCTTGTTTCCCTTCTTCAGCAACCAATACATGGATCGTATCTCGCATATTAATTGGTGGCTCAGCAGGGTTTAATATGATAATTGCCTTTCCTTTGTTCGCTCCACCTATTTTCTCGATAGCGCGAGAAGTGGTGCGGGTAAATTCATCAATATTCGCCCTCGTTCCTGGACCTGCACTTTTACTTGAAACGGTTGCAACAATTTCTGCATAGTCAACAGGACATGCTTGATTAATTGCATGTACGATTGGGATTGTTGCTTGCCCGCCACATGTCACCATATTTACGTTTGTTGCATCTAGATGCTCCTCTAGATTGGCTGGTGGAACAACGAAAGGACCAATCGCAGCAGGTGTTAAATCAATCACCTTCTTCCCGTAAGAGGAAAGAATGTCATGATGGTGTGCATGTGCTTTCGCTGTTGTTGCATCAAAAAAGATATCGGCAAGCTCCATTTTATCCAATAACCCGTCAATTCCGTTGTTAATCACTTGGTAACCTCGATCTTTAGCAAGCTTCAACCCTTCAGAATCAGGGTCAATACCGATCATAACGGTTAATTCTAGAGCATCGCTGCGTTCTAATTTATACATCAAATCTGTCCCTATATTTCCAGATCCGATAATTCCTACTTTACATTTGTTCATTTCGCATCTCCCTCCCTCGTAAATGAAGCGGATACCGATCCAACATGAGCAAAATCAGCAGTAAATGTATCCCCTTCATGAACTGGAATAGCCGCTGTTAAAGCTCCTGACAACACAATTTCCCCTTTATGGAGGGAAATTCCATATTTCCCTAAAGCATTTGCTAGCCATGCAACAGCCCGACATGGATTTCCCATCACAGCGGCTCCTGTCGCAGTATCTAACAATTTACCATTCCGATAGACCACCATTCCAAGATGGGACAGATCAATCGTTTCTATTGGTGTTGGATGGCCACCAATTATTGCCCGCGCTGAGGAACCATTATCTGCAACCGTATCCTCAAACCGGATGTTCCAATCTTTTATTCTACTATCAATCACCTCAAACGCTGGTACAACATAATCAGTAGCTTCCATGACATCTATCAGGCTTACCCCCGGCCCTTGTAAGTCATCCTTTAAGATAAAAGCAATTTCAAACTCGAGCTTTGGCTCTATAAACGAATCTAGTGAAATGTCCTCCCCATCAATATGGAGCATGTGATCGAGAAGGTGTCCATAATCAGGCTCCTTCACTTGAAACATATCTTGCATCACTTTACTTGTTAACCCAATCTTTTTCCCTACAACTGTTGCCCCGTTTGCGATCTTCTCCTCTATTTGTTGAAGTTGGATCGAATAGGCATCATCGACCGTGATAGTTGGAAAAGTATCCGTCAATGGTTCAATCGATTGTTTATTTTTTTCCGCTTCTCGTAATCGGTTTGCTTCCGCTTGAATGTTCACCTATTTCCCCCCTCTTGAGTTGAATGCATGGGAAAGGTGGATCCAACATGCATAAGCATGAACGATCGAATCCACCTTTGCCTGTAACAAGCTTGATTTAAACTCTTTCTCTTGTTGGTTTATGTGGCGTGCCATATAGAAAGTACTCTTGAGGAAGGTCGCCGCCATACCAAACAATCCCGTCTTTAAGCTCATCTTCTGTCCATGTAATTGGTTTCCAATCCGGATCAAATATTAGGTACCCTGCGTCCCCAAATAGTTCCACGCGATTTCCGCCTGGTTCATATGCATATAGGAAGTACGCCTGACTTACCCCATGTTTGGCAGGTCCAGATTCAATGTAAATATCATTTTCAGCCAGTAAATCGGCAACATCCATTAAGTGCTGTGGATAGCCATACCAGAATGCAATATGATGAAAACGTCCCTTTGCCCCACTTTGGTCCTTCATCAGCGCTATTTCATGAACGAGTGGACTCACACTCATCCAAGCACCTATTTCGGTATTATCATTCATGACAATATTTTCACGAAGTTTGAAATCTAATTCATCCGCCATGAAATGTTTATTTTGAGTAACGTTATTGCACATCAAATTGATATGATCTAAACGTCTTGCTGGCACACCTACATTCGGCTTTTTTTGTGGTCGACTTTTTAACTTTGTCTTTAATTCTTCGGGTGCCGCATAATAATCAACATCCCATAATATTTCCATGTTATGACCGTCTGGTGTGACGAATTGGTATGCCTGACCATGACCGATATCTCCTTCAATCCATCCCTTGCCATAGCCACTTCGCTCGATCGAGTCAACTTTTCTATAAAGGGCGTCCTTAGAACTAGCTCTCCAAGCAGCATGTGCCATACCAGCCTCTTTTGCTTCGGTAATTTTTAACGAGTGATGATAGAAATCTTCATACGCTCTTAAATATACGGATTGGCCTTCTGTTTCCGTTACTTGCAGACCCAAATACTGGGTAAAGAATTTTAATGTTTCCTCCGGTTTTGGTGAATACAACTCCACATGCGCTAATTGCGCCACATCAAAATTTGACATGATTACCCCTCCAGATTTTTAAAGTTTTTATACACTTTGTACCGATTCAACCGTTGCAGCTAATTGTTTTAGCCAACAAATACTTACTGTTGCTTGGTTTTTAATCGAATGTTTCCTCGCAAAAGATAATGGAAGTGTTATTCGAGCTTGATCTACTGTAACGTTTTGCTTAAAGTTTTCTCTTCCATTATCGATCACCACTTCATAAACCCCTGTCCGAGGGATGACATAATGCTGGTTCACAAGAATCTCGACATGATCGTTACCTAACAAGATTTCCCCTTCGATTTGATAATCGTTACCTAAATAATGGTGAATTTGGTCCATTTTTCCTGAATCAATCATGTTTCGAAGGAGGCTTGAACTGATTTTCTCTCCGTCATACGCCACTTTTTCAACTTTTGTCACTTCTAGTTGATTGCTTGAATCCTCTTTCAATCGATCCATATTTCCCATACCGCGGTACCCATAGGAAAAATCAAATCCCGCTACAACATGCGCAACCCCTAGATCAAGTAAATAGTTCTGTACAAATTGCTTTGGCGAAACGGATGCAAATGGATGGTCAAACTCGATAAGATAGAATTTTTCCACCCCCATGTTCTCAAGGATTATTTGCTTTTCCGTGATTGGCATGATATATTTAAACTGTTTATTATTTGTTAAAATCTCTTTTGGGTGCGGAAAAAAGCTGATACATGCCAATGGCAGTTGCTTTTTTTCCGCAATTTTTTTTGCCTGTTGGATTACTTTTTGATGCCCGATATGCATGCCATCAAAGAATCCGATAGCAACAACACATTGCTCTCTTCTACATTTATAGGTGTCTCGATTTCTATGATTTAAATGGATTATATCCAAGTGAGCCACCTCCATTTATAGAAATGGTTATTGTTTTACTGTTTCCTCTATTGGGGATAGTGTTCGATATTTGCCCTTAAAGAAAACAAGCGGTTCATGTTCTTCAAGTTGAACATCGGTTACTCTACCTATAAAAAGTGTATGGTCCCCTTCCACATGCTCACTAACTACTTCACACGTTATTTGGGCTATAGCACCTTCAATTACAGGTACTCCTCTTACGGTTTGAAATGGGATTTCCTTATCTGTTTCTCTTTGTCCGGCAAAATGCATTGATAAGTCCTGCTGTTCATTGGATAAAATATTTACTGCATAGTTTCCACTTTGCTTTATCTTATCTAACATACTTGCATTATCACCGACGGAAATCACAACTAATTTAGGATCCATAGAGACTGACATGAATGCATTTGCTGTCATGCCATGAATTTCACCATTTGTTTCTGTTGTAATCACCGTTACCCCCGTAGTAAAATTACCCATGGCATTTCTAAATGTACGATCATTCATTATAGATCCTCCTTTATTGTTTAATTGTTGATTGTTCCGTTCCAGTTGTCCATGTTTGATTAGTCCATCCGTTCAAATCATAATCATCCATTGCCGAGCCAACAAACGATTTGTACCTGTCTGCAGCTCCTGAACCTTCCGCATGCTTTAATGCTTCTAAACGGATATTTTCGTGGTTACCGGCATAATTGATTTCATACAATTCATGACGACCACCGAATTCAGATCCGATCGCATCCCATACCATTTTCAGTAATTTCACACGCTCTTCTGCATCAATACCGGTTCCACGATAGTATTGCTCCAAATAAGGTCTGATTTCTGGATTTAAAAAGTCCTCAGCACTTGAAGGTAATTGAATTAAACCGCCTGCAACAATTTGCTCAAAAATATTTTTCACTCTTACCCACGTCGACGGCGCCAGCACTCGGTAAGCATTGCAATAAAATCCATTTGGAACTGCTACACCATTTCTCCCTGTTTCCGGCTCTGTTGCCATTGCGGTCGACAATCCCCAAAACGTATTTCGTAGTGCAAGTACTTCCCCAATATTCGCCTGCACGCCTCTAAATTGCTTGGTACCCGCACCCTCTGTAGCCTTTAAAAGCAGTCCGGACATGAAGTCAAGTTTCACTGCTAGACGTGTGCAACCATGGAAAGTAAAGCGATTAACAAACCCAGTATCGGTAAAGAAACGATTTGACACATTTACATTTTGATATGCAAGCACATTTTCCCATGGAATAAACACATTATCTAACACAATAACGGCATCATTTTCATCGAAACGACTGGACAATGGATAATCAAATGGCGTTCCGTTTTTGGCTGCCACATTTTCATAAGATTGACGACTGATCATTTTCACACCTGGCGCATTCATCGGTACGAAAAAAATGAGAGCATGGCTTTGGTCGCCGCCGCCTAAATCATTAGGACCGTAGTTCGCAACAAAATTATAGTTAGTAAGCGCTGCTGCGGTTCCAACCATTTTGGCACCGCTTACAATTATGCCGTCATCTTTTTCATCTAGTGCACGAACAAATACATCCTTATTTTCATGAAGTGGTTTGGAACGATCCACTTGCGGATTAATAATGGTATGATTGATGAAAGGTACTTCCTTGGTTGCTTTTTTATACCATGCTCTGGCATTATCTTCAAAGCCTTCATAATAATCAGCATACGCATCTAAATGTGCTGTAAATGATGCTTTATAGTCAGGAGTCCGCCCCATAAATCCATAATTTAGCTTTGACCATTCCGCGATGGCATCTCTTGACTCGATTAAGTCTTTGGAGGTTTTAGGCGTTTTAAAGAATTTATGGGTTCGATCCCCATATTTTGTTTCCGTCGTTAAAATTTTACTTGTTTCCTTATCATGAAGTGCATCATACATTCTTGCATAGGAACGAGCTGCGTTTCGGTATGCCGGGTGCTCTGTTACATCGTCTATTTTTTCGCCATTCAAATAAACCACACGACCGTCTCTCAAGCTTTCCAGATAATCTTTACCGTTTAACATGCATTCCCCTCCATCTTCATTATTTGCTTGGATTTACTCTGTGTTGCTTACTTACAATGATACGTAAACGAACGAATTGTAACAATAGCATGAATATTCTAAAAAAATAGTTTTTTCTGTATGGTTATGTTAGTATTTCTAAATAAGGCTTATCAGACAGGCGAATACCATAGTTGCACGGTTAACGATAAAATAACTGTTCCTACTCATTTGTCATAGTCCGAAAATGCGGTGAAAAGCCGCGGAATTAATCCAACATCTCCGCAAGAAAGTATTATTGCGTCGTAGCTATATACTGCGCAGTAATCGTTAACTGGTTTCATCGGTTAGAGCTGATCCGGTGCACGTTTAGCCCATAAGGTAGGAGGTAGTTGCCAAAAAATGCTGCCGGATAATTGCAACAAAAAAAACCCCTTATTCAGGGGATTTTCGTGTCATTAATCATGTAATTCTAACTCACCAATTAAAATGAGTGACTGAAGGGCCATCAATAACTGATGGTTATAAAAAGGGTCTTTTAACTGATGATCGAGTAAGTCCTCAATTTTCGCAAGGCGATATCGTAATCCACTTAGTGACAAGGCGATATCGTTTGATGTTTGTTCATAGTTACCTCCGTTTAACAGGAAAGCATATAATGTTTTTAGCAACTCTACTTTTTTATCATCTAAATGTTCCAAAAGCTTGCCCAACACATTACTTGCGATTTTTTTTACTTCGTTTTCATTGTTCTTATTTAATAATGGACCGATAATTCCAATCGATTCGAAGAAAAAAATCTTGTTGTTAGGAGTTGCCATTCGAAGTGCGATCAGTGACTCATTATGGCTTTCGTTTGCATTGGTAATGTTTTCGCTTGTCTTACTGATACCTGCGTAAAAGAGAGTAGTAGGATGATGTTGACAAAGAAAATCCAAGTATGCTTGGAAATGATTCTTTAATTGTTCTTGATTCATTTGATCGTCTGGAACTAAAAAAATAATCGTATTACCTCGACTTCCAATTAACATTTTTTCTTGTTTAAAGTATGTTGCAGTTTGATCAAGTAGTTCTTCATGAAATGATAATTCTTTTTCAGTAGCTTTTTGCTCTAATTGATATTTTACGGTTATGAATCGATACGGTTGAGAAAGATCAAGTTGCAATAATTTCCCCCGTCTTAGAATTTCTTCCTTATTTTCAAATTCTCCTCTTAAAATTTCATTCAGGAAGTGACCCTCTATTCGCCGATCGTTATCAAACTTAGTTCTTTCAAGTAATAAATATAACGAGCTAACGATTGCAATGCGTTCTAATGTCATGATATCCGTTTTGAGATCCATTATTTGATCGTTGGGATAAATAAATGAACAGTAACCAATTATCTTCTTTTCTAAGATGATAGGTGTAATTAAGCGGATATGAGTTGGCAATTTAAACTTTGTCGTTTTATAGATTGGGGGATAATCTTGTCCGTTATCCTTATGTAACGATGATTGTTTGTCGCGTAGGTAGGATTTAAATTCTATATTCATTTCATCTATCGATGATTCAGAGAGACCTTGAGCAGCCAATGGATGATGATTTGCATCTGTAATGACACCTGGAATATTTAGTGTGTCATAAACGGTATTGACAATTGAGTGTAAGTTATTACCCTCCAAGACTTCCTCCGTTAATTTTTTATGAATAATTGAGTTTTTTTCTAAGTTATTCCTTTCTCTTAGAAGTTCTTCATAAGTTATTTCTAGTTCTTCAACAATCGATGTTCCTTCATAAAATTGAAGTTCATCATGTATGTCCTCTCCCCAGTAATCAAGTGATTTCCCTACCCATTTGCATTTCCCGTTCCCTTCTGCCTGGCAGGATAATTCTTTAAAAATGACTGTCTGATTGCAAAGCGTTGTAAGGTATCCACTTGCATAACCTGTAAGTGTATAGCATATCGGACTTGTTGATGTTCCAAACTGGGAAAGGTGTTCAACCGCTTCGTAAGAATCCTCCCACGTTCCTTCCATATATACGGATAACTGTTCATTGTTCGGTTTCACTTCTAACTTTGTTGTCTCCACGGTGACATGGCCTTTCATTTTGTGCAGTATCGGTCCGTAGTATATAGCTTCTTTGATCGATTTGGCCTTGTGATTTAAAACCTTCTTTGCGTCTTCTTCCCCTAATTTCCATCCATAGCGGTTTAAAAATCCTTTTATTCTATCATTGCCAATATTTCTTATTAGATCTCTCCGAAGGGTCCCAAATGCAGAAATGGAAATTAAAATAGAGCGATCGTCATCAATAAACAGAGATCCGTTATCTTTTACATCGATATTATTGATCACATGTTGGCTTAACATCCTCATACCACTCCTATATACTTAATTGGTTAACATCCTTTCGTTTTAGGTGATGTTACATAATAAACGTTTTGTGTAAGTAAATTCAGAGAGGTAACGTTTCCTAATTAAAGCGCATTCAATTATGATGGTATAAAGTGAAAACTTGCATCTGTGAGTCACACTGATTGCTAGTACCGCAAAGAGAGACACGCCGTCCCCCTCCCACTTATCTCGTTTATTTTAACTTGTAGATTGAAGTGTGGGTCTTATTAACATGCGGGACAAATGATTGCGTTTTCAAAACAAGGCAGTTAATATTGGGAATTTTTTTTATTTTCGCAATATTAACTATACAATAACAGATTGTACATTTCAATAGAACACACCAAAAACAATCATATGTAGTGTAATTTAGGTATAAATATATAGAATATAACTACAATCAGTGAGGGTGTTCTTTTATCCACGATGAGATAAAAAACGATTTTTAAAATAGACTGAGATTCCATCATTCTACACAAGTTGGAAAAGTCCACCTTACAGTTATCAATTTGTCCTATATCGAATAACGCAACTTCATTCATCTGAATCATTATTAAAACCAGCGTTCGTCATAAGGAAGCAGAATGATGGTTAGCACCCACATCATGAGAACGCCGCTCTATAAATACCGACACTCCCAAAACAACAAGAAACAACACCATAAACAAAGCAGAGATTTGATACATGTGTACATAACCCAACCTAGAGGCAATTGCTCCTAAAATCATCGCCCCAGTTACGACCCCTAAGTCTAGCGAATTAAAAAACATACCATTCGCAAGTCCACGCTCTTCCTTTGAAACCTTATTAATCATCCACGCTTGAATCGATGGCTGCAAAATTCCGTAGCCACTCCCATACACAAGTGCTGATAAAACAACAAAAACAAAATGAGTCGCAAAAGAAAGCAGGATTAAACCAATCATCATGAAGACTGCACCAGGTATAAGGACAACAATCGGTCCCTTTTGATCGAAAACTTTTCCCGCAATTGGACGCATCAATAAAACAACCAATGAGGAAAATAAAAAGAAACTACCAGCTCCTTGAAGGTTTTGTTCCTGGCCAAAAAGCACAATGAAGCTGATTAGACCACTATACGTAGCATACATCAACACATTCAAGATGCTTGGCACGAGTAATTTTCGTAGTAAAAACCGTTTCTTGTTTGAATCCGTGTTTCTATCCTTTGCCTCTGACTTTTCTGTCGCACGAGTGGCTGATGGCATCATGATATACAGGAGGGGAAAAACAACCGCTAGTATAATAGAAGCAACGAGTACTAAAACCGCCATACTATACGTAGTGAATAGAAATAAACCAATCACAGGTCCCAACATTAAAGCAAGTGTATTCGAAAACCCAAAGTAGCCCATCCCTTCCCCCATTTTCTTTGTAGGAATCAGGTTAGAAGCCATTGTAGGCAAGGTAGTACTTGCCATCCCAAAGCCAATACCATGTAACATTCGCATAAATAGGATGACAAGCACTACATAACTCCAATAAATACCAACTGTTGCAATCAAGGTAATACCTAAACCAATTAGCAATAGCTGACCTATTTTGTGCATTTGCGATGGTCTACCAGTATATATTCTGGCCAAAATTGCAGAGAATGCAAAAAGGCTAGTCACCAGACCGATAGTTGGATCATTACTATGAAAGTGTTCCCTTAAATAAGCCGGTGTCGTTACCAAAAGCATCTGCATATTGAGAAACAAAAGAAAACAACTAATCGTTAGAATGACAAAGCCTTTTGTCCACAATTTCTCACCGTTTGACATACGTTCACCTTCCATCTAGAACCATCCAACTCATAATCTATTAATTCTGAATCAAATTTGGTAGATACGTTGCAATGCCTGGCACTAGCAACATAAGAAGCGTCACAAGTATAATCACAATTAAAAACGGCCATATTCCTTTAAAGATCTGCTCCACTTTTACGTCTTTTACAACCCCTTTAATAATATACACATTCACCCCAACTGGTGGCGTAATAACGCCCATTGCTGCTACAAGGACCATAATTACTCCGAACCAAATTGGATCGTATCCCAATGTGGTCACTACTACTGGATAAAAAATCGGGATAGATAATAAAATTAAAGCTAGTGCATCCATAAAAAAACCTAAGACTAAATAAATAAACAGAATCAGAGCCATCGTGACAACAGTTGGTAATACTAATCCTTCAATCCAACCACCTATTACAAACGGAATTCGACTTAATGTGATTAACCTTCCAAATACAACGGCAGACCCAATCAGCAACATAATCATAGCTGTCGTTCTCAGTGTTTCAAATAAGGAACCTTTCAAGCCTTCCCAACTTAACTCTCTTGTTAAAAGGCTAAGGATTAAAATTCCGCCAGCACCAACAGCACCTGCTTCCGTCGGTGTAAACCATCCAGTAAACAATCCTCCCATCGATATAGCAAAAATGACAGCTACTTCCCAAAGTCCACCTTTAAGGGCAGCAAACCTTTCTTTCCAAGTAGATTTCTCACCCCGTGGTGCTAGCTCAGGATTTCTCTTTGCTAGAATATAAATTAAGATCATAAAAGCAATCATTAAAATGATGCCAGGAATAATTCCTGCTAAAAATAGTTCCCCAATCGATTGTTCTGCCGCAATTCCATAAATAATGAAAAGAGTACTGGGGGGAATTAGTACACCAAGAATACCACCAGCAGCAACACTAGCTGTGGACAAGGAATCACTATAATTGTGCTTTCTCATTTCTGGTACGGCAATCGATCCAATTGTTGCAGCCGTTGCAGTGTTAGAGCCGGATATTGCTCCAAAAAGACCGGCCGCTCCCTGAGCAGCCATAGCCAACCCACCAGGCAAATGACCGACAGCTTTATAGGCAAAATCGAACAACTTCGCTCCAATGCCTGCGTGCAGCGCCAAAAACCCCATCCAAACAAACATTGGAATAGCACTTAACGTATACGTGGAAAAGTTGGAATAGATTTCAGTAGCAGCTACTCTTAGCGCAACGGAGGGTGAATTGAGAATACTAATACCGATAATACCGGAAAATAACATCGAATAAGCAACTGGCATCCGTAATACCAAGAAGATAAAAAAGAGAAGAATACCTATAAACCCTATTGTAATGGAAGACATATCTATTGATCACCTTCTTTTGTATATAATGACAAGACTTTTCCAATAACTACCAACCCTAGTAGCCCAAATCCTATCCCCAGTATTACGACAAATGGAAAATGGGGCAAACCAATGGTGAGGGAAACTTCACCATTCTGACGCATTTCGTCGGCATATAATATAATGTTCCTTGTTACAAAAAACAAAAAAATTGCTGAAATAATACCTATTAAACTATCAATCACTTTTTGGACTTTCCTAGGCAACCGGTCCATAAAAACACTTATTGATATATGCCCATCTTTAACAGCACAATAAGCGATAGAAAGGGAAATTAAGACTGGAGTGAGAAATAGAATGAAATCATGCGTACCTTGTATTGGTGTATCGAATAGCCTTCTTGAAAGAACATTTGCAAGGACCAACATTGCTGTTAGAAATAATATGATAGCCGCTATATTTTCTAAAGCTTTGCTTATCTTAGTAACGATGTTGACATATCCTTTGATCACTTTCAAAATCCCCCTTTTTTAGCTTAATTTGCATCGCATCATCACTTGTGGATGGATGCGATGCATTTGTCATGGTTATTTTTTATTCCTCAAATTCCTCATTATACTTCTCCGTTAATTCAACAAGTGTGTCCATAATTTGTTGACCATCAAGTCCTTCTGTGTCTAATTCCTCGACACGCTCATCAATTAATGGTAATAACTTCTCATGCCAACTAGCTTCCTCTTCTTCAGATAAGAAGATTTCTTCTACTCCATGCTCTTCTACTGCATACTGTAAGCTATCTTCTACCTCTCTTGAATACACTTCAATAGCGTGTTCAAATGCTTGTTCATTAGCTTCACGAATCGCTTCTTGAATATCAGTAGGGAAGGAATCCCATACCTGTTTATTCATTGTTACATAATGAATTGTGGTATAAATTAAGCTAGAGTGTGTGACATAGTCCGTTACCTCTGCTAATTTAAAAGATCTTAGTGTATCAGCCGGAAGCAAACTACCATCAACAACCCCTCTGGACATACTCTCATATGCCTCCGTAACTGGCATTGCTACAGGTGTTGCACCTAATGCTTCCAAGGTTGCCACATTCGTACCACTAGCTCGAATCTGCATCCCCTCTAAATCTTCTAGGCTTTCTACTGGTTCTTGCGTCATTAATAACCCTGGAGCAATACCGTAAATAAACATGACCTCCGTATCTTGTAACTCGTCAGGTTCTAACTGTTCGACGGCATCTTTTGCTACATGACTGGAAACCGCAGAGTTTTTATACTCAAGACCACCAGTATACATAGAATTCAAGACTGGTAATCTTCCAGGATTATATCCAGACACATCATGCCCGATGTCTGCAAGCCCTGATTCAATACCTGGATAAATATCGCCACTACCTAATAATGAACCACCAGGATACATCTCCAGCTTTACTAATCCATCCGTAGCATCCTCAATTGCAGCAGCCCACTCTGGAAAAATTTCTTGTTGAACAGGATGGGGAGCGGGTGCGAAGTCAGCTAAACTAAGGGTAACTGGTTCCATTGTTTGCTCCTCACTCGTTCCCGATCCTTCTGTTTCTGTGGACTGTGTATCGGATGAGTTATTTGTATCATCACCAGTAGTACTCGCATCGTCATTATCACCCGCACAACCCACTAATACCATTGAAAAGACTATAGCTATGATGAAAAATACATATTTCATTCTTCTATTCATTTTTAAACCTCCCCCTTACATTCCATGCGAAATTTTGATAACTTCATTCATTTGACCAAACAAACTGTTCCACCGCATACATAACATCGCTTCTCCTTACTTGTTGTAAACGCTTTCTGATAACCTAATAAAAAAGGACCTTTCAGATGTTGATTCTTATTATACAAAAATACCCAGAGTTGATATACCGTCACAATGAAGGAATACATACGGAAGTTTTCATACATGATGAAGGAAAAAATCGAAAGGTTAACTTAGTCTGACACTAAATTAACCTCTTCCAGTAAGCAGCTTTACATAAGATAGATCGTGTTACCTTCTATCCCAAATGGTATGTGGCCACTGGCAATCATTTGGCGAATAGGCTCAAACTGTTCCCCTTCCTCTGCAAGGTCTGAAACAGCGATCATTAACGTAAGATACATGGCCATGCCTGTCATATAGTTAATTAACTTTTGTTCATCAAATTGCTTGTAAGCCCCATCGAATGCATATTGGAAGACCGCTTCTGGAAGAAATTCGACAACCTGTTTTAATGCTGCATCATGACTATTCTCTGTTATTTTTTCCGTCCATCGGTCTGGCAAATCACGTATCGCCTCCCAAATCCTGCTATCTTGAAAGGTAAGTCGTTGATAAACATCAGCACTTTCCTGTATCGTCACCCATTCTATCTGAAAATCGGAAACTCCTAACTGGTTTAAACACTGTTGTAATTGTTGTTCTGTCATCTCTTCTTTTTTACCGACATTAGAGAACCAATCAATGGAACTGTATGTTTCTATCATTTGTTCTAATCGGTTTATGTTTACTGTTTGTTGGGAAACTGTCACTCTTTTCACTCCCTTCTCTGTTCCAAAATTAATATTTGGTTGTTAATTCCGGAGGTCCAAACTTCGGACCATATGGCCCCTCATCCAACCAACGTCCCAATCGCGGAACAACCGATACTAACGATGCAGCAAGGTCCCGCTTCATATTCATTTCTTCCGATTCGCCTTGAATATGCTTAAGTGCTGTTGTCGATGCATCACGATTCCACTTCGCTGCAATCCTGCGTTCTTTGGCAGCATCCGCAATTGCTTTACGTCTTGCTTCTTCACTATCTGCCGCTAGCGCCTTTTCAATACCTTGAATGGCAATTAGCGCGTCGGGAACACCTGAGTTCAATCCTCTAGCACCAAATGGAGCAAATAAGTGGGCCGCTTCTCCTGCCAATAGCACGCGATGTGATTCATCTGTGAAATTATTTGCTACCACTTGGTGGAATTGATACGAGGACACCCATTTGATCCTATCGTTATACTTTTCATCCATTACCTTTGGCAGCCATTGTTTGACTCCTTCTTCACACGTATATGCGTCGACGTCATCCTCTTCAAATAGTTGCAAATCCACTCGCCATCCACCTTTAAATGGTACTTTCAATACGTTTCGCCCACCCATTGCTGGATGTTTGTAGTGGAACACACGTTCAATCGGTAATGGGTCGTTTTCATCTTCTTCTAAATCAAGTACTAAGAAGGTATCTTTCGTGCGCGGCCCCTCAAATTGAAGCCCTGCTTCTTTCCTAACAATTGACCTAGCGCCATCCGCCCCAATAACATAGTTTGCGCTATATTCATCGCCTGTTGCGGTGGTGATATTAACCCCATCGTCTGATATAGAAAGCTGATCGACAGGATTTTCCCAAACAAAATCGACTCCCGCTTGTTCGCATGCTTCATAAATATATTTTTCGATTTCGTGTTGATGCAAGGAACTGAAATGGGGCAGCTTTTCTGAATCCGTATTATCTGTAACCCCATAATTACGAACATAGATTTCCTTTCCCTTATACAAGGTACGTTTAATCGGCCAAATCACACCATTTCGTGCCAATCTGAAACCGAGTCCTGCCGATGTTTGTTCTAACAATTTCATCGTGGCATTATGAATAAAGATGGCACGACTGCCAGGACGTGGTTCATCTTTTGCTTTTGCCTCAATCACTGCACAGGAAATCCCTTTGTTCTGTAGTGCCAAGCCAGCTGTTAAACCAACTGGCCCTGCACCGACAACAATGACGTCATATTGTTTTTTACTCATTTCCATTCTCCTTTCACACAACATTTTTTGGTTGATTCCTATTTCGTCATGGGGAGCCCATTTAATATTTTTTGATTATTCAGAATTAATTTGACGTACTTCTTGATTACTCGGAACCCTCTACAGGCACCGAAAATCCTCCAACTTGTTCAACTTCAATGCGAACGACATCACCTGATTCAATCGGACCTACGCCTTCAGGTGTTCCAGTTGCGATCACATCGCCCGGCTGAAGCGTCATATGATCACAAGCAACCTCGAAGCATTTATAGCAATCATAGATAAGATGTTTGGTATTGCCATCTTGTCTTAGCTCGTCATTCACCCATAGTTTAATAGATAGATCATTTGGATCTTCTATCTCATCAGCGGTAACAATCCACGGACCAATTGGCGTAAATGTATCAAACGACTTCCGCCATGTGCGCTCCTCATTTCCACGTATTGAAATATCAAGTAAAGCAAAGTAGCCGAAAATATAGTCTTTCGCATCGGCTGCAGCTACATTTTTCGCAGCCTTACCTACGACATAACCAAGCTCTGCTTCATGATCGGTACGCCTATTTTGAAACGGAAGACGAATTGGATCCGATGGGCCTGACAGAGAATCAGGTGATTTTAAAAACAATGCTAAATCCTCAACTGTTCTAGGCGCATTATTAAATTGCTTATTCATCTCTTCCTGATGCTTTTTATAATTAACAGGCGCTGCCCAGATTTTACCGGTAGTCGGAACTGGTAGCCTTAGATCGACTTCGGCAAGCGAATATGATTCTCCAGTTTGTGTTTCCTGCTCTATACTTGGCTTCAGCGTCTCAAAGTATTCAACCAAATAGTGAAAAGAAGCTGTCGTATCATTGGAATCCCAATTCGCAACCTGAGAAACATCGATTACTCTATCGTTTTTTATGATTCCTAACTGATCATCATTAAAAATGGTTATTTTCATACAATCCGTCCTTTACCATCTAAGTGAATACAACTTTTCTATTGTCCTATACATTTAATGATTCTGGCAAAAACGTCGAGGTGACTTTTTGATAGCCGTTATTTTCATTCAATGCCTCACTAAATTCTAACTCTAGTTTTTCCATAACGGGTTTATCGTTAAATGAGAATAAGAAAGCATCCGTATCTCCTGTGTTAACATGCTCATGGTAACTCCAAGGAGGGAGAATGAAGAAGTCGCCCTTTTCCCATTCAAATTTCTGACCGTCAATCACGGTATAGCCTTCTCCTTCAAGCACATGATAAATCGCGCTATGAACGTGTCGATGTGCTTGCGTATGTTGGTTGGGAGTCAGTTTTTGCATCATCGTTCCTACCCGTGAATCGGCTGATTTTCCTGTCGTTGGGTTGGTATACTCCACAGCATGCCCATCATACGGATCCTGTTCCTCTTCCTTCATGTGATTTAGAAGGTATTCAACCCGATCAAATTTATAGCCGAAGATCGGTGAAGGATAGCCTGGTTCGACCGTCTCATTCAGCTTCTTAAACGACCCATTGGCAAACGCTTCATTGGAGTAGTTCTCTTCCGGTTTTAATGGATAGAATTTATCTTCATAAGGTTTAAAGAACGATGCTGCCATTGTTTTTACTAACCCGACATCAAGTCCATCTAACCAAAAGACAGGTTCTGTTCCTTCATGCTTGTGCTCATGCCATGTCCAAGCAGGTGTGAGAACAAGGTCCCCTCTTTCCATATACACCTTTTGACCGTTAACAGCAGTGTAGGCCCCTTCTCCTTCAATAATAAAGCGAATTGCTGTTTGGGAATGTTGGTGTGCAGGCGCAAACTCTCCAGGCAATAACAATTGAATGCCTGCATACAACGTATGGGTGCCGTATCCTACTAGACCTCGTTCTAGTAAACTAGGATTTTGTAAATAAACGACACGCCGCTCTGCATCTTTACCTGGTTCCAAAATTTCGCCGGCAGTCAGTGCATATTCTCTAATATCTTTCCATTTCCATAAATACGGTTCCACATCATGCACTGGTTCTTTTGTCACCATATGTCCAAGATCGTACCAAAGTGGGCCAAGATGCTGTTTCTTCATCCCGTCATAATACTGTTCTAACTCTTTTTCCGTATATACCTTTTTCCCCATCTCCCAATCACTCCTTTTATAGAGACTTAAGCTTGTTTGTCTAACTGCTTCTTCAGTGCTGCTTTCTGTATTTTTCCACTAGCTGTTACAGGAAACTCATCAACAAAGATAATTCTTGATGGGACCTTGTATTTTGCTAAATGTTCCGCAATAAAGTTCTTCATTTCCTCTTCTGTCAAGGTTGCCCCTTCTACTAGTTTCACCGCTGCAATGGAAATTTCACCTAATACCTGATCAGGCTCTCCAAAGACAGCAACTTCCGATACTGCTTGATGTAACTTGAGTACTGTTTCAATTTCCTGTGGGTAAATATTAAATCCACCTCGAATGATTAATTCCTTTTCCCTGCCAACGAAATACAGGTTTAATTGATCATCTAGCTTTCCAAGATCACCAGTATAATAGAAACCATCCTCATCTAATACCTTAGCAGTCTCCTCTGGTAGCTTATAATACCCCTTCATATTCCCGACACTATGAACGGCTATTTCACCAACAAACCCAATTGGCACCGGTGTACGACTTTGATCTACGATTTTCACCTTTACCCCGTCAATTGGCTTGCCAAGTGATTCTAAAATTGCTTGTTCCTCCCCTTTATCATCCGATAACGTTAGAGAACCCGTTTCAGATGTTCCAAAAGATTGGAGTAAATTGAACCCTAATTCCTCGCGTACCCGTTTCATCTGACTAGAGGTGATTGGTGCTCCACCAGTAACGCCAACTCTTAAGGTGGATAAATCGTAATTTTCAGGGTTACCTTGTTCTAATTCTTTAAGAAACATGGTCGGCACCCCTTGATGAACGGTCACTTTCTCTTGTTCAATAAGTTCGAGTATTTTTTGAGGATGAAATCTTTCCATTAAAATCATTCTTCCACCAGAAGCTAATGCTGCCATCAAATTGCAGACAATCCCAAAAATATGGAAGATTGGTGCAGGAGTTACAAAGACGTCTTGTTCCGTTATTTTCATCTCTTGTACCAATGTATTGGCCGAATGAACAACACTTCGATGTGTCGTCATCACACCTTTTGGCAATCCTGTCGTACCAGATGTATATAGAATACAATATAAATCTTCATCCACATTCAGAGAGGGGATGACAGGGTCGGTAGGGGTGGCATTGTCGACTAATTGCTGAAATGATAGTAAATCATCTTGATCAAATCTTACCGATATAATCGTGTCAACGATCGAAGCTGCCAAGTCGATTCCAACATTGGTTGAAAAAGTATCTTTAATAAATAACACTTTCGGTTCCGAGTTCTTTAAGATATACTCGATTTCTTTGGAACGATACATTGGGTTAAAAGGAACAAGGATTGCACCGATTTTGGCACTAGCAAAGAAAATCATGACGTTTTCATACCAGTTTGGCAAACAAACCCCAATTTTATCTCCCTTTTTCACCCCTAGATTCTGGAGGCCAGTGACTAGCTTATTGACCTCTTGATTGAATTCCTTATACGTTAGTCTTGTTTGTAGATCATAGAGGAACTCCTGATCACCAAATGCTTCCACTTGTGTTTCTAATAACTCACCGACAGATAATGACCGCTTATCTACTGACCTTTTACTGGTAACCATCAAAAGCCTCCTTCACGATTTCTTGGTTAATTCGCTAAATCCAAACACAGCTCTAACATCTTCAGGAATAGAAACGGCTTTCATCTTTCCATCTATTTTTCGTGTCCATGCTCGCACCTCATAGCCAGTAGCAATTAGGGTTTCACCGCGTTTAAAAACATGTTCGATTTTAAATGTCTTGTTATGCATTTCAATTACTTTTGAATACACATCAAATTCGTCTTCAAAAAACAACGGCCCTTTATATTGACAAAATGTTTCTAACAATGGGATAAGATCTCCTCTTGCGATTAGTTCCGAAACAGGGATATATTTGTTTCCTAGTAATTCTGCTGACGCTTGGTCCATCCATCTATAATAGTTAGGATAGAAAACAATTCCTGCTGCATCGGTATCTCCAAAACGCACCTTCAGCGAATAAATATTTTCCATGTTGATCCCCCCTCGTTCAAATGGAATGATACATCCTAATTACAACGCTTCCCATACCGCAGCAATCCCTTGCCCGCCTCCGATACAAACCGAAGAAGTACCGTATTTCTTGTTACGACGTCTTAACTCATAAATGAGCGATAAGGAAATTCTCGTTCCTGTCGCTGCCAACGGATGGCCAATAGCAATTGCTCCACCATTGACATTGCCTTTGTCAAAGTCAATGCCTAACTCTCTTTGACAGGCGATATATTGGGAGGAAAATGCTTCATTGATTTCAATTAAATCTAAATCTCCAAGTGTTAAGGAGGCTTTCTTCACTGCACCATTGATCGCTGGGACTGGTCCGATTCCCATATATTCTGGTTCTACCCCAACAACATCCCATGAGGCAAGTCTGGCAATTGGCTTAAGTCCATTTCTCTCTGCATACTCACTTGATGCAATCACGACGGAGGCAGCACCATCTACCATTCCACTAGCGTTTCCAGGGGTTACGACACCATTCTCAACAAAACGTGGCTTTAATTTACCAAGTTGTTCCATGCTTGTTTCCCGAATATGGTTATCTTCCTCGATCACACGGTTTCCTTTTCGGCCCTTAACCGTAACTGGAATGATTTCTTCCTTTAAATAGCCTTTGTCTCTTGCCGCGATGGCTCGTTGATGACTGGACAAGGCATGTTCATCCACTTCATGACGTTGGATGTTATACCTTTTCGCAAGGTTTTCTGCGGTTTGGGCCATCGTACAACCAACATTCGTATCTTCTAGCCCATCCCATAACCAATCTTCAATCTTAGGCCCACCAAGTGGACTTCCCCATCTCATTCCCGGAATGACGTGAGGGACTTGACTCATACTTTCTGTCCCACCAGCTAACACAACTTCTGCTTCGCCCGACATAATATAGCGAGCCCCAGTAAGGATGGCTTCAATTCCTGTTCCACAAACACGATTAATGGTGACAGCTGGCACATCAAGTGGTGTGCCAACTCCCAATCCTACATGTCTCGCTAGTAAATGCGCATCTTTACTAGATTGCTGCACATTCCCAAAGACAACTTGGTCAATATCATCTGCAGTAATTCCCGACCGTCTCACCGCTTCTTTTGCGGCATGTACTCCTAATTCTGTCGCTTTCACATGTTTAAATGCGTCGGCCATATTGATAAATGGCGTCCGTGCCCCTTCTAAAAGTACAATGTCTTTATGTCCCAATCCATGTTCCTCCTTTCCGATTTACTTGCCAACATATTGAGGCTTTCGCTTCTCGGTAAAAGCAGTTAACCCTTCTTTTGCATCTTCAGAAGAAAATGAAGTAGAAAATGCCGTTGTTTCCATCATTAGCCCTGATTCGGTATCAACATTTTTCCCATAATTAATCGCTACTTTGGCCATTTGCAAGGCAATGGCAGGCTTTTTAGCTAGCTTATTTGCCCAAGCAAGTGCTTCATCACGAATAGCATCATGTGCCACTACTTTATTTACTAGCTGAAGATCAAGAGCTCGGTTTGCATCAATCATATCTCCAAAGTAGATTAATTCTTTGGCAATTCCTTGACCAACGATCTTTTGTAGGCGTTGTGTACCACCTCCGCCAGGAATAATGCCCAAACCTACTTCTGGAAAACTAAACTTTGCTCGATCGGAACAAATTCGTAAATCACATGCTAGCGCTAATTCAAATCCACCACCTAAAGCCATGCCATTAATGGCAGCAATCACTGGTTTGTTAGCGTTTTCAATTTTGGAAAATACGGTTCTTGACTTTTTGTTCATCAGATTTAATCCATTTAAATCTTTGGTCGCCATTTCTTTTACGTCAGCACCAGCAATAAATGCTTTTTCCCCACTTCCAGTTAGTACAATTGCTCTTACCTCTTCGTTTTCCTCTAACTCGTCTGTTAATTCTGATAATTCAGAAAATACTTCTGAGTTTAAGGCATTTACCGGTGGACGGTTAATCGTTACAAGAGCTACATGATTGGCAATTTCACATATAAAATGTTTGAAATCCATGTTAGATCCTCCTCATTTTCGTTTATTCGTAGTTATAGAAGCCAGCACCAGACTTTTTACCAACTGTGCCTGCTCTTAGCATTTGCTTTAGTAACATTGGTGGAGCAAACCGGGTGTCATTGAATTCCTCTGCCATATAATCCATCACGTAATATCCAATATCTACACCAGCGTAATCTTGCAATGTAAATGGTCCCATCGGATAATTCAAGCCTAGAGTGACTGCCTTGTCAATATCCTCTGGTGTCGCTACGCCTTCTTCTAACAATTTAATTGCTTCAATAAATTGAGGGACCATAATGCGATTGACGATAAAGCCAGGTGTATCCTTTTGCACCACTACTGGTACCTTTCCAAGACTTTCTGAGAAGGTTTTTAACTCCTCTACAGTTTCATCCTTGGTATGGTACCCTTTTACTACCTCCACTAACTTCATTAACTGTGCTGGATTGAAAAAGTGCATGCCCGCTACGAGTTCTGGTCTGTTCGTTGCACTAGCGATTTCTGTAATGGACATCGATGACGTATTCGTCGTCAGCATGACACCCTCTGGCACGATCTCATCTAAATTCTGAAAGACTTTCTTCTTTACATCTAGATCTTCAATGACAGCTTCCACAACAAGATCTGCTGCTTTCAACTCTGACATATCCGTTGTTGCTTGAATCCGCTCTAGGGTTTGTGCTTTCTGCTCTGGTGTTAGCTTTTCCTTTTTCACGCTTTTTTCCATAAACTTATCAATTCTAGTTAATCCATTATCAAGAACTTTTTGTTCAACGTCCACTAAAATAACATTAAATTCGGATAAGGCCGCCAAGTTTGCAATGCCACTTCCCATTGCTCCTGCCCCAACGACTCCTACTGTGCGAATGGTCATGTTAACCCCTCCTCATAATTGGTATGTATTACATGTTTCATTATAGGAAAAGGGCTAACAGATTGATACATTCATAGAGTATGAAAGATATCTGTTGTTTCCTATAAAATGTAGGAGGCGCGATATAGCTTTGTTGAATGTGTCATATGGAAGGTGTTAGGAATGCGTCATAAAGTGAAACTTCCATAAGTGGGGGTTTTTTCACCCACTTATGGTTCGCTTGAACATATCAGCCCTATAGGGAGCTGATCCGGCTGATCCGCTACTTATCTAATTTGGTTTCTCTTAAACCTTGTGGGGCTTACTGCCTGTTAAAGTGAGATAAATCATATAATTTAAATGTCATCATTAAATTAAACCGATTTTCTGAATCATCAATATTTAGATCTAGGATCTCTTTAATTTTTTCTAATCGATATAATAACGTGCTTCGATGAATAAATAGCTTTTCTGATGTTTTCTTTATACTACCGTTCTGTTCTAAATAAACCCGTAATGTCTTAAATAAATTAATATTTTTATCTGTTGAATGATTCATTAATTTTTTTAAATAATTTTGCATGAAATATTTTGCTTCTGATGTGTCTTTTAATAAGTGGAGTAACGTGTAGGAGCCTAAGTCTTCAAAGAATGCATAAGAACTACCAATATCTTGGTGCATGACAACATTTAAGGTTTGTAACGCTTGTTTATAACATTTATGGTAATCTTCCATTTGACTTGCTTTACCGCCTATACCGATTTTCCCCTTACTGCAGATAGAACCGGTATCAAGCCACTCTAACAACTTGCCAGAAAGGTTTGACCAATATGTTTTCTCATCGGGATACTCTTTTTCAGTTGGAACAATTAAAACATAACCATCACTTTTTTTCGCAAATAGAATATTTGGATCAAACTTGGACATTTTATTTTTCACATGTTCGAATGCAGCCGTTTTTTTCGCTTGTAGTTCGACAATATCACCAGTGGTTATTTCTCTAGATTCCAATTCGATTGAAAGGACTGCAACACGGTGAGGACTGAAAACATTCCATTGAAAAAGGTTCGCATATTCAATAATCGTTTCCTTATCTTCAATAGGTACCGTCAATAGTTTTTCGATAAAAGAGTCTTTTACTTGAGTTTTCGTATCCATCACGAGCTTCTGCTTAATAAATTGAACCGAATAAATATTGCGGATTAAATCAATGCCCAAACGTTCAAACGGATCGAGTTCATCATTTCTATTTTCCAAAGCTAAATAGCCTAATATATCTCGTCCGCCATTCACAGGCCAAAGAAGGAACTGTTTTCGATCTCCATCAATCGTAAGATCAATTGCTCGCCTTTCCGTTATGCTGTTCATATCGTTTAATTCGGACATCATTTCGAGTTGTGATGTACTATTTCTTCTCTTTTGTTCGTGTTGGTACGTAATAGGGCGTAAGAAACGATCGAATAACACAATGTGCCGATTAAACATCTTGCCAACAACAGATGTAATACCTTTAAAATCTTCTTCATTTATCGTCTTCTTAATTAATACTTGTTGATAATCTAATAAGGTATGGAGGCGTTTCATTTGGTCCTTCTCTTTTTTAAATAAAAAAGCATTTCGTAATAAGGAGGAAACGTGCTCCGCCATGACTGTCAAGGTTTCTAAATCTTCCTCTGTGAAATATTCTCCATTCTCTTTCTCAACATGTAATACCCCAAACGTTTTAAGGTCCATGGTTAAAGGGACGGTTAGCTCATGCCCGTTTGTTATTTCTAAGTAAGGAAAATATTCTTTTAACACATAATTTTCTCCAACTAATATTTTCTCTGGTTTGATTAGTTTGCCATAAGAAGGTGGCTGAAGTTTAAAGTAATTGTTTTCTTCATCATATAGATAAAGCCCCACAAAGGAAGCGCTTGTTCCTTTCCTTGCTTGTCCAACAATTTTTTCTACTAATTTTTCCATGGATTCGTTTAGGGATAAATTTTTACTAATAAATTCGATACTAAGTCTTCGCTTTTGTTCTTGTTTTTTCCGTTTTGTTAGAGAAATCGCTGAGGCAACATCTTGTCCAAATTCATCAAATGTCCTTTCCAACTCTAACAACGTGATATATTTGTTATAACCGATTGTAATGAAGCCATAGGTTTGCTTTTCATCATATATGGGTACTGTAAACCATGTTTTCACATGGCTATTCTTCAATAATTGAAGAAACTGACAATGCTCACCAGAAGAGGCATCCTCATATGTAATACTTTGTGTAAAAAGTGTTGTGGAACAATGATCTACTTCAAGTGGTAAAGATTGTCTTAAAGATGTATCCCCACCACTCCATGCTTTTGGTTGGATATAATTCTCTTCTTTCAAAATAACGCCAACAAAATAGCAATTTAGGCGCGATTGGAAGGAATCTGCAAGATATTGTAAGACTTCCTCTTCGGTATCAAACTTTAACAAATGTCTAGCAGTTAGGCGAAGATGGTTTTCAATTTCGGCCAATAGTGCATTTTGTTTCCCCATATAGTCTACCTCCTCATTTTATTGGATCGACAGGTATCTTAATATTCAAACAATTCAGTTTTTCGGATTTAGAGGCGGATTGGTTAAATAATACGCAAAAAATAAACAATTCAATACCCACTTTCGATTAGACAATCTAGCGAATAAAGGTTGCGGCGTTTATTTATAGAGTTCAAGTGATATTCCTTTCAAATATAGACGTTTAATGAGTTTTTGTAGACATTTAGGGTGAATTTTTAGCTAGGTATATACGTTTAATTCTGTTACGTCTACATCTGGGGTGTAAATTTTCGTTACAATTGCACTACACTAAATGCAATCGTGATCGAAAGTTTAAACAAAGTCTCTTATACTTTACTTAATATATGAAAATAATAAGGGTTTTCTTGTCGTCTTGGATAATCGTGGAGTTCTCTTCTCTTCAATAGAAAGTTAATCAATCTGTGGAAAAACGTGAGGCCTCTCGTCAAAAGTCCTATTCCAAGTAAGTATTCCTCGTAAGGCATACGCAATATAATAGAGAGGAAGTTATGTTAAAATAGAATATCAGTTGAGCATACCAATTTCCAATATTTCTAACATAGTTCTTTTTACAATACATAGTATGTCAGAATATTCATAAAAGTCAATGTTTAAATTTACTGAACAACCATATTTATTTAGTTTTAGGGAAGCACGAGAACGTCCCCCCGTGCTTCCTTCAACTAAACAAATCCAGTAACTCTTTCGCACTATGCACTTCATTATCTGGGTTATAGGCAGAATCAACTGGTATTTCTTTCTTACGATGATTCATCCAGACCGCTTGCCAGCCAGCTTGTTTTGCTCCGACTATATCTTTTTCAAAATTGTCTCCAACATAAACCGTTTGGGGTGGATCTATGTTCATTTTCTTTTCAATAAAATCAAACACTTCCCTTTTCGGTTTGGCATGACCGATCGTTCCAGAAATAAATGTTTTCTCAGCTGGAATCCAACGACTAAGGCCAAGTTGTTTAATTTTCATTGCTTGATGTTTCTCCTCCCCATTAGTAAGAATTCCAAGCTGTTTCCCTTCTTGATAAAGCTTGTTTAGCAGTTCTTCTACTTCTGGAAACAATGCAATGTTTTGTTGTTCGGCAACATATGTTTCATGAAACGTAGCTGCTTTCTCCTGATCGATAGGAAGATTGAAGTCTTTACAGGCAGCAATTATTCGTCCCGTCTGCCATTCAAACTGTGATATTTCTCCCGCTTCACTTTGATCGAATAAAATCTCACTATATTTTCGATTTGCTTTGTACAATTGGTCAATATCTTCATCTGATAATGGCTCTTGAAACAGTTTCCTCACCGTTTTATGAAAAGATTGAGCCTGATCGTATAGCGTATCATCAACATCAAAAATAATCGTATCCATTTACATAACCTTCTTTCTTGGGATATGGGAGCAGGCACTCTAAATAGGAGTGACTGAATCAGCAATGCTTTAAAACGGCAAATCTTCCCAATCGTCAAAGTCTAACGTTTCTTTGTCTACAGTTTCTGTCTGTGGCTTTTTCTTTTTCTTTGGTCGTTTACTCGGAGTGGGACTAACAGTTAATACTTGACCAAACTTTTTCTCGTATAAATCACGAATCCACACCTTTACTGGTGCTTTCCACTTTTGATCTCGAGTTGGGATATTTTTTATGAGGCTCTTAGGATTCATTCCTAGCTCTTTTGCCATTTGAATATCAGCTGTATTTAACCGACATCGTTTTTTCGCCTGTTTCCATGCCTCCGCATTTTTTCTAGTTTTGCTCAATTTCTATCAGTCCTTCTATCTATTAAATTCATTGCCCTAATTAGGTGCGACCATCCTACATTAGTGAAGCATACTTATGCAATAATCTCCTTTGCACCATTTAATCTTGAGCCTATATTATAACAAAAAAAGTGACAATCTCCAGTGTCACTCGGTTGTTTAACTCTAGTCATGGTTGCGTACACTTGGTTTTGAGTTCTTTATAGTTTATACTCTAGCAGTACAGAAACCGTTCTATGACTTACTGAAACTTACTATATAATTCACAAACCTTTTGTCTAGTTCCACTTTAACAGATTAAGGTCGAATGGCTCTCCACCATTTCCATCTCTCCATCTACCATATCTTCCAGTTTACTTTTATGAGATTTTCCTCCTTCTATCAAACTTACCTAATTTTATAATAATCACGGATTCCTGATCAAATCAAATGAAATCCATCTTTAGATGCATAGGGACGGTCCTTGCTTCACTCTTCATTCAAAGGAAGCACGAAAACCTACCCCCTGCTTCCTACATAAAAAACAAAGGAGCATTCACCCAACGGATGAACGCTCCTGCATAGCACTTGGTAAATTAGGCAAGGTTTACGCGTATTTCTGTTCTTGTACATACTAGTAATTGGCAAGCTCTAGGTACAACGATGTGCTACACAATCTAAAGGAAGCACACGAACCACCCACAGTTTCTCCCCATACTCTTTTTCACTACTCTGCTAGATGAGTAGCTATATATTCTTTCACAATTTCATAGACATATTCTTGATTTACTTCTGCTGTATTTGGGTTATATTCTCCATCGTTCGTTTTATTATTAGATAGGATTCGTACACCTAGGAATGGGACCTCGTACGCTTTTGCAATTTGTGCTGCAGAAGCTGTTTCCATTTCTTCTACAGAAGTACCGAATTTTTCGTGGAACCAATTAATTCGATCCACTTCATTATTCCATACATCTGCTGAACCGATTGTCCCCTCCACTACTTTTCCTTTGGTATGGCTATCCTTTACCGCATTGGCAGCTGCTAGTAACTCTTCATCCGCCTCGTAGTAACGAATATTCTCAGCATCCGGATCTTCTCCTGCACTTCCTTCCGATGCCATTAAGTCCATCGGAATCCATTCTGTCGGTTCTATGCCTTCATTTTCATCTCTGTCTCCTGTTTTTAATGCCCCTATGTTTACCGTTCTTTTCCCTAACACAATATCAAACACATCTAAGCTTGGATCATGGCCACCTGAAGTTCCTTGACTGATAATCGCAACTGGATTATACCGCTCGACAGCCACTGCGGTAGCTGCTGCCGCATTTTCCATCCCCTTACTCGTTTTCACAACGATGACTGGATAATCATCTACTGTTCCAATATAAAAATCATAAATACCCGATGTTTCTTTCTCCACATTTTCTAATCGTTCCGCAAATTCTTCCGCCTCGATTGGCATCGGACCTTCAACTAAAATAGGTCTTTGCGTATCTTCTGGTGCTGTTTCAGAATTAGCAGTAGCATTACAACCGACGATAACAGTTAGTGATAGGAGAGAAAGAAGCGCCAATAAAGCGATTTTCCATAACCTCTCGTTTTGTTTCTGTGCCTTAAATAATTTCATTTTGTTTCCCCCTTGTTGTTTGTTGTTGATAGCCAAGTCATTGGGTCCAACATAAAAAGGCCTGGAAAGATAATTGAATTCTACCTTCCAGACCTAAAAGTTAAAGTATATACTTGTAGCGCTTAATATGATGAACGATCACAAAAAACCGAACATTATACACTTCAACTCGTAGTCCAGTTCTTTTAACGGGAACTAGGTAGAGACACTCAGACCATATTACCGAGTATATACGAGTAATATTTAATTGTTATCAACACATTTAAAATATAGCAGATACATCCTGTCGTTTCAACAACTCTTTTTTAACTTTTTTAAAACAATTCATTTAATTTTTTCAGTATATCCTCTCATACCACTGGAAACATTCGATTTCTAACACAATTGAATTAACGAACGATATTTTAATATAACCAAAAATAATTCGTTTTCTCAGACCAATTAAAGATGCACTAAAAAATAAGGTCTTCTTCTTCCTACTTGTAATATTCATTCAATCCGTTCAAAATCTATAGTAGAATCTTTAAAATGAAATATTTTCGCCATGTTGAGATGACGAATAGATTTTTATATATACTTTTTTGACAAACTAATCACATCAGCTATTCGTTAAGTAAATAAATTAAATTCTAAAAAAGGAGTGTACGCATGCTCGTTCAATGCACCAAAAAGTTGTTAGACCAATTAAAAAGGAAACCAGAAACGGTTGAGGATGAGGAACCACTAGTGTCTTGGCACGCCAATTTCTTAACCCTGAATCGAAGAAAAACAGTTGTACTCGTAAACGATCAGAATCGATATACCATTGTGTTACACGGGCTTAAGGCGAAAGACTTTAACAACATCGACGACATCATCGTTCAAGCTATTTACAATACGTTCGAACAAGAATGGATAAGGAAGGAAGTCATCGATCAGTATATCGAATCGAGCAAGGGGATAGCCTTTTCGAAAACAAAAAACAGAACATTAGTTGCACGAATGAATAAAGCGTGCGAAACCGTGTATTGGTTTCAGGATTTACTGGATCCTGATACGATTTTTCAACCTACCTTGAGTCTTAAGGTTAGCCGAGATTTAGTTGGTGTCGGAAACAATGATTATTTCCATCCAAATAAAGAGATGTATAAGGATTTGCAGGCTCTAGTTGGAAAACCGATTATTCAAACAAAAGCAGCTGAAATGACGGTCACATTACGTCTTGAAAATTTTCATGTGTTCCGCAGGTTGATCGTCCCGATGAATTTTTCTTTCCTGCAATTACATAAGACCTTACAGATTGCTTTTAATTGGAAGGATAATCACTTACATGAGTTTTATGTATTTGATAACAATCACACGAATCAACCTTTCTCTTATTACGATCCTACATCTGATAAGGAAGGATTCAACCCGATCCTTAATCTAGTGAGTAACCAAGAAGCATTTCATTATGGAAACGATGATATTCCGATGAAAATGGACAACCAAGTCCTGCTAAAGGAATACCTCCCAACTAACGTCACCTATGTATATGATTTTGGTGATGCTTGGATCCATGATATAAAAATAGAGCGAGTGATAGAAGATTATGATAAGAACCATCCCACTTGCTTGGAAGGTGAAGGAAAAACACCGCCCGAGGATGTAGGTGGAGAACCGGGATATGAGAACTTTCTAGAAATTTTGGCAGATGAAAGCCATCCAGATTATAACCACATGAGAATTTGGAGTAGTGGATTAAGCTATCAAGATTTCAACCTGGAACTGGTGAATCGTGGGTTGAGCCATGTTTAAGAAATTAAAGTGGGACAAGCGCCCTGTCCCACTTTAAGTGCCATCCTATAATGGATGATATTTACCTGATACACCGTCTACGATAAAGCGGCTATTTGGTGATGATACGACCCAATAAGGGCGGTAGAATCGTTCGCTATCTGTTAATGTATAGGTTGGTATTGTTAGGAACTTATATTTTTTCGATACGTGTCGGCGGAAAAACTGCATTGCTGTTTCCTCAGCTTTAATAGCAGAGTAAACTGGATGGAGTAATTCCGAATCATCAATAGTTTTCTTTACAAAAGTCGGTTTATCATCAATCATGGATTCTCGGTTGCTAATTAAATCAATCGTACAACCAAGATTTCCTTCTTTCAGCAATAATGTTTTAATTTTCATATGATAGGCAATAAATTGATAGGGATAGTAGACTTTCTTATCAACGGAATAGCTATGATTCGGATCTAATCTAGACAGAATCTCTACAGCTTCCTTTTGATTAATGGATTCTGGTAAAACATTGTATGCTTCCATCTATTTTGCTCCTTTTACACTTTGGGGGTTGACAATGAGTTATCTGCTAAAATGTCAGAAATATTGTTGGCTTCTGGTGATAGGTCGTGTGCAATGTTTTTCTCCACTTTGGATGGTAGAACTTTTTTCCCTTTCGCATCTTCAATCGACTGCTTAATCTTATCTGACGGCTTTTTCCCAAACCTGCTCCCAATCAACATACCAATGATGGAAACAACGAGCCCTGCTAAGAATGGGTCAACACTAGTTACAGCAGCGAGGTCTAGAACAGTCCACAATATATTGGTTGCGGCCCCACCAATCATGGCACAGACTGCGCCTACATGGTTGGCCTTTTTGGAATAGACAGATGCCACATAAGGGACTAGAAAGCTATTCCCTAATACACCAAACGAGAAAAGAACGAGAGCAGCTACTGCAGGTGGTTCATAAATCGCAATCACGACACCGATGATTCCACCTATTAAAATACAAAGTCTTGATACAAGGACAGCTTTTTTCTCACTAGCTTTTGGATTAATAAAACGTTGGTACACGTCACGAGATAAAATCGTACCCGCTTGCATAAGTAGTGAATCTGATGTTGACATTATCGCAGCCATAATTGCCGACAATAGCAGTGCAGCTAAAAAGCCGGGGAAAAATTGATAGGTTAATTCTGGAATAATCATTTCTGGATCGCCTAGATTAGGCAACAGCACAATCCCAATTAAACCTAATAAATAAGGAATAAAGATAAATAATTGGTTCCAAGTTGCCGCCCATACAATCGCACCTTTAACTGTTTTTGTACTTTTCATTGACATATGACGTACGACAACGTGTGGAAGCCCCATATAACCAACTAAATAAATAAGGATTGCCCCAATTACAACGCCCCATTGGCCATAATATGCGAGGTCTTTGCCCCACATACTTAAATAAGTAGGGTCTATTGCTGCGATTTGTGCATTTAGTTCAGATAAGGATATGTGATTAAAGGCTAGAACACTAATCCCTAGCACACCTAACACCATAATAATCCCTTGAATAAAATCCGTATACACAACAGCCAAATAACCACCCGCTGCTGTATAGATGATAATAACACCAACCCCAATAATTAAGGCTGTCTCATATGGAAGTCCAGTCAATTGAGTGAGAGCTTTACCTGCAGCAATAAACTGAGCAAATACGTATGCTAAGATAAAGATTATCGAAATAATCGAACCGACAACTCTAACGGAGGGACTTTCATAACGTTTTTCTAAATATTCAATCGGAGAAAGCGCCCCTAGCTTTTCGGACATACGTCTCATTCTTTTCCCAAGCACGGATAAGTTGACAATGGCACCGCCCGCATCACCAATCGCATACCAGAGCGCATACCAACCGTGTTGAAAAGCTAGAGCAGGTCCCCCCATGAACATATACCCACTCATCGAACTACTTTGCATCGTCATCGCTGTTGCTGCAGGTCCGACACTACGGTTCCCCAATAAGTAGTGCTCAGATGATTTTGAAGCTTTACGAGTGAACCAAATACCAATACACATGAGCGCTAACAAATAAACAATAAATACGATCGCATCCATACTCATAGCTCTTATTCCTCCTTGTATTCAACTTGTTCTTCTAGGTCTTCCAGTTCGTCTTGTTTTTTAAAGATAAAATAAATAATAAACGCAGACCCGATAAACAAAATAGGCCAAGGAAAAAACGCCAAAATGGTTTCTGTTGGTAAATTAAACATGCAATCACCTCCTTAAATGGAGTCTCCAAACAGCAATTGGGTACCGAATTATTTTTAGGAATATTCAGTCAATTAGAAGCGCGATTCAAATGGCGAACCACCTATTAACCGGGGTTAGTTGTCTGAAAATTTTAAAAATATATGTATTGTAACTATAAAATAATTACTAATGAACTTCATTTATCAAAGTGTTAATAAAATGGATAACCTTTTTGACATTTTGTCAGTTATAAAATAGTGCCTGCCACCGCTTTGGTGACAGACACTGCCTTACATTACCATATCGAATGAAATTTCCCAATCACATTATCGGTAGAAATAATACTAACAAATGCTTTTTTATCGACGGATTTAACGATTTGTTTAAGCTGTCGGGATTCACCTTTTGCTGTTACACAGAATAAAACAATTTTATTATCATGGGTATACCCGCCATTGGCATCCCACATCGTTGTTCCACGATACAACTCCTTGTTGATCGTGTCGTTCACTTCTTCTCCTTTTTCGGTAATAATTAAAACCGAAATCCGATTGACATGATCCAAAACTAGTTCATATAGTTTCATAGATGATAGAATCGAAAGGATAGTAAATAGTGCAATTTCACTTCCAAAAATGAATCCAGATAAAATAACAATACACATATTAATGATCATGCTCATTTTTCCAACCGTGATATTTTTACGTTTGGCAATAGCACGAGACAAAATGTCGAATCCACCTTGAGATCCTCCTGTTCGAAGAGCAAGACCATTCCCAAGACCTGTCAATCCGCCACCAAAAATAGCAGCAAGTAAGGTATTTTCTGTCCAAATTGGTTCAATTGGGATAATAAATAAAAACGCCGATAGCAAAGTTGTGGATACAATCGTGTAAAAAATAAATTTGTTCCCTAGAAATTTATAAGCAATAATTAACAACGGAATATTTAAACCAAAATAGAAATAACCGACATTAATCGGTATAAAATGATGTAGCAAAAGCGATGTGCCCGTCAACCCCCCTGACAAGATACCTGATGGGATAATTAGCATGTTCACCGCAAAAGCTGTAATGAATGCTCCAAAAATAATAATAAGAATATCAATGCACGTATGAATTTGTTTCGTTGAAGTATGAATGATTTTTCTCCTCTTCTTGTTGTTGTAATTAATCCTAAACCTTTTGAAAATTGTCTGACAAAACCAGTTTTCCTACTAAATAAAAACTCCAAAAAGCATTATATAAAGTCTTTCATAAATAAGCAAGATTGTAAGGGCTTTTTTACAAAAAAATATGTAAAGTAGGTTGGATCAATCAAAATATGTTATGATTTGTCGCATGGAGATCAGATTTCAATTCAATCGTATCGTTTTAATATTACTAAAGATGGGCAAGGTAACGTATGTGAACATTGCATAATTTGTCGATTGATCGGAGTAGGTACAATGTCAAAAAGAAAAGGTATATTTTATGGTTGGTGGATTGTATTAGCTGGCCTTTTATTAATAACACTAACAGTTCCATTTACAAGTGCACTAGTCAGTCTATATATGATACCTGTAACAGAAGAGTTTAACATTCCACGAAGCGCTTATACACTCACAACTACAATCATCGCTGTTTGTGGGATTTTTTTATCCCCTTTTGCTGGAAAAGCAGTAGAGAAATATAGCGTTAAATTAGTTTTATCAGTTGGTGTAATCGTATTTTCTCTTTCCTATATGTCTTATGGATTAGCACAATCGGTCTATCACTTGTATATTTCAGCAGCTTTTCTCGGCATTGCCTTTATATTCTGTGGGAACTTGGTCACACAAATCATTATTGTGAATTGGTTTGAAAAATATAGAGGGTTAGTAATCAGTATTGCCATTTCTGGGATTGGTTTGGGCGGTTTTATCATGAGCCCTATTATTGCAAATCTGATCATCCACTTTGGATGGAGACAAACTTATTTTATTATGGGATTAATCATCTTAATGATAAGTCTGCCAATTACATTGTTTATTATGAAGAAAACTCCTGAAGAAGTCGGATTAAAAAAATACGGAGCTGATGAAGAAGAGCAGTCCACCAATGATAAGAAAGCGAAAGTTGAAATAAATATCACGCCAAATGAAGCCAAAAAAGAGCCTTTTTTCTATATCTATATGGTAGGGATATTTTTCCTTGGACTAACAACTACTGGTTCGATTCAACAAATAAATCCTTTTGTCTCTGACATACATGGAATGGTTTACGCGGCTACGATCGTTTCTTTATATTCTGTTTTAGGCATTTTTGGTAAATTACTTCTTGGTTGGTTAAGTGATAAATTAGGTGTTATTAAAGCTGGATCTATCGGTTATATTAGCATGGCGATTTCATTCGCCCTCCTATTATTTGGACAATTTAAATTCGCCCTCATTCTTATGACCATCTTCTTTGCATTTGGAAATGCTGTTGCAAGTGTGTCCCCTCCACTATTTGCTAGTCATATTTTCGGCACTAACAACTACGGGGTAATGATGGGCTTAACAAATAGCTCCTTTCAAGTAGGTATGGCATTAGGCGGCGTAGTTACTGCAACCGTATATGATTTGATGGGATCTTATACATTGGCATGGATTGGATTGATCGTGATAGCCTTACTATCGATGGTTAGCATTTTCCTATCCTACTCTGTTTCAAGAAAAAAATACACACACGATATACAGTGAAACGTCCATCAGCGAGGCTATCATATCCCACTAATCGTTAGTACCCTCAATGATTTGGCCTAAGGGTTTTACCCTTAGGTTAAGGTTGGAGGATTGCCAGTTACATGTGGAAAAATTTATTTATACTGTAACACCTGGCTTCATGCTTTCAATTTCGTACTGGCATCATTGGGTCTTGGCTCTTGGTGGGACAGACGTATGTTCTTTTCCAAATAAAAAAGGACAAGGGCGCGTTTGGCCCCTGTCCATTGCAGGAAGGTTGAAATACGTTTGGTGCGTTACTTCAAACATTCTGTAGTATGATCCATTGCTAACACCTCATTTAAAGGTTTTGCTAATGGTTATCTACTTACGCTTGTTGTCGGATCACCAACACCTCATTTGCATGAAGTTTGTGATGCTTCCTTGACTTGTCACATTGAAGTTCATCCAAGTTGTCTTTCACCAACACCTCATTTATTTCTTGTTTCCTTCCTACATCCATTATGATGTCCCACATTGTTCGTTTTTATTCAGAATAAGAAGAAGGTTCTTTTCCTTGTTCATTTAGCTTTTCCACTAAATAATTACGCAAACGTGATACTGCTGCTTCATCAGCAGTAGGACCAAGGTTAATCGTTTCTTCAAACTGCTCATGATTAAAAGCGAGGTCCGCTTGGATTACTTCTGGTGTTAATCCAGAAAGTTTGAAGTTATCTCTTAATTCCTTCTCCACTTGATTTCGTTGTTCAGGAGTTAGGCTCATTACTTTCACCTCCATTTAAACTATCCAGTCTTCATTTTACCCAAATATATCTTTCTTACTACTGGATGCGCAAAGGAGTGGGACATGGGGACAGGGTTGTTGTCCCAGTAGAATCTCTTTGTGCGTGGGACAGTGAACCTGTCCCCTTGTCCCAATTCAACTCGCTTGTAGGATATTTTTTTCTGTTCGTTTCTTTTTTCCGTGAAGAAGATAGTACAAGAAGATGCTTGCAAATATGAGCGTTGCCAGGGTTAGGTACAATCCGCGAAAACCAACGATTGGAATGATAAACCCTATCAGGAAAGGACCAAAGCCTGTTCCAGAATCCATAAATACGAGAAAGGTTGAATTAGCAAGGCCAACTCGATGCCGCGGCGACTCCTTAATGGCAATAGCTTGAAAACAAGAATTTAGCGTTCCATACCCAAGACCAATGAGTGCTCCTGCTAAAAGGAGCGTGAAGCCTTGACTTGCTTGGCTAAGTGTAACTAATCCAATCACAAACAACACCAAGGCTGGATAGATCACAATGTTATCTCCCTTTTTATCTAATAAGCGCCCAGTGAATGGTCTCGATATTAAAATGAAGAAGGCATACACAATAAAGAAGAAACTTGCCGCATCTACTATATTAATTGCAATAGCATAAGAATTAATAAACGATAAAATACCTGAGTAAGCAAATGCCATAATGGTCATCATAACCGAAATAGGAATAGCCTTTATTTCAAAGAATTCTTTTAGCTTAAATTCTTTCATTGCTTCAATCTGTTCTTTCGTGATGTCTGCTTTTGGAATTGGCACCAATAACAAAATAAGCGAACCTATTAGAGAAAAAAGTGTACAAACTGCAAAAATCATCGTATAGTTTCCTTGTTGTCCGAGATAAATTCCTAAAAAAGGTCCTACCGCCATGGCAAGGATTAAACTTAATGAAAAATAGCTTATTCCTTCTCCCTTACGTTCGTTTGGAATAATATCTACAACAACCGTTACGATAACAGTGGTAAATACCCCAAACGCTACTCCATGAAGACAACGAATTAGCAATAATATGTTCATATTTTCTACAATAAAATAGGATAACATGACCACCAAAAATAAACCCAATCCACCATAAAGCATCTTTTTCCGTCCAACAATCTCAATATATTTTCCAGCAAAAAGACGAGCAACGAGTGCTCCCACTATAAATATACTTGACACAAGACCCGCCATGCTTTGCGAAGCATTAAATTCCTCCACCGCATACTCGGTTAACGTCGTCATTAATAAAAAAAATGTTAAACTGACAAACAACGTTGATACGAACATGATGATAAAATCTTTTGTCCATAATTTGGATTGATTCATCTTTTTGCCCCCTATTATGTAGACCTGCAAAAAAATTTCGAAAATTACGTGAATACAATAGTTTTACTATATATCTTGGTATTTTAAACTTCAAATAAATCAAACTGCTTTGAAGGCTCAAGAAAAGTGAAGCTGCAGAACGGTTCTCTTACTTCTTTTGTTAGGATGGGCAGGAGCACAGGGAGCGACCTGGTTGTTTGTTGCATATTTATTTTCGGAAACTGAATACTAAAACAAAAGGAGGAGGATAAAAGATGGCTAAACGAACGAAGAAAAATGACCCTCAACAAAAGAATAAGCAGGGATTTGATGCTAGCAAGACTGATACAGAGTTCTCTAAAGAACTTGGTAGTGCCGCTGCCAATCGTGCACACAAAGAAAAGGCCAAGAAGAAGAGAGAACTTCGAAGTGATAAATGAGTTGAGATAAAATAAACTTGATAGCTAACAGCAAAAAGGAGCATGATGCCAGATGTCTAAATCCAAAAGTCAACGAGAACGACAATGGGAAACAAGAAAAAGATCACAAGACCCCCACGGAAAAGTAAAATCATTTGAACAACTATCTGAAGAAGCTAAACGCACCGAAAAGTAAAACTGGGACATGGGGACAGGGCACTTGTCCCAGTGGTTGGTGGGACAGTAAACCTGTCCCCTTGTCCCCACCAGCACTGCTCTATCCCCTAACTCTAATGTGGAACTTAAAGTTGCTAAAGCTTAAAAGTTGGCTTCTTTCTCCCACTCCTACATTTTTCCAAGTTTTAAAAGCTTCTTGGGCTGCATCTACTGCAGCATCAACATCTTCATAACTTGGATCAATAAATTCAGCAAGTTTTCTCCATTACTTGCATTATAGGATGTAATTTTCTTACCTTCTGAGCTTTCTATCCTTCTACCATTACGGGACACGGGGACAGGGCACTTGTCCCAGGGCTGATGGGACAGTAAACCTGTCCCCATGTCCCACTATTTTCATGATTTCTAACTAAAATGGAACTAATTGGCCATAATAAAATTGAAATCCTATTCCATTTCGAAGGAGGTTGGACAAGTGATAAATACAAAATCAATCTGTCTCACACTTGGCTTATCTTTTTCCTTTCTACTTGCTGGATGCGGGAATGAAGATGCGCCACCACCAGAGGAAGAAGATACTGTAAATTATAGTGAAGAAGTAGAATACTCGATTATAGGTATTGAACCTGGATCGGGTACAATGGATTTAGCAAATAAGACGTTAGAGGAATATGACAACTTGGAAGGTTGGAATCTTTTAGATGGAGCAACTGTTGGGATGTTAACAACTTTAGGTGAAGCAATTGATAACGAGGAACCAGTGATTGTAACTGGTTGGACACCACATTGGAAGTTCGCTCAGTACGATCTTAAGTTTTTAGACAATCCAAAAGAAACGTTTGGTGGTTCCGAGAATATTAATACGATCACGAGAAAAGGCTTAGAAGAAGACATGCCAAATGCCTTTACCATTCTTGATCGTTTCTACTGGGAACCAGAGCAAATGCAAGAAGTAATGCTTGCCGCTCAAGATGTTTCCTTTAAAGAAGCAGCAGATAATTGGGTGAATGAAAATGAAGATCTAGTAGCAGAGTGGACGGAAGGTGTCGATCAGGTTGATGGAAAATCGATTGAGTTAGTTTCTACACCATGGGATACCGAACGATCATCCAGTCATGTCATGCAAGCAATCTTAGAACAACAGGGTTTTAATGTAAAAATAACACCGGTTGATCCAGCTGTCATGTTCCAGGCAATCGCTAACAGTGAAGCAGATGCAACACTCTCACCTTGGTTACCCGCTACACATGCTTCCTATTATGAGCGATACAAAGAAGACTTTGTGGACTTAGGGGAAAATTTAACTGGTGCGAAAATTGGCTTTGTTGTTCCAGACTATATGGACATCGATTCCATAGAAGATTTAGAACCTAATAATTAGGGACAAGGGGACAGGGCACTTGTCCCAGTGTTGTGTGGGACAGTAAACCTGTCCCCGTGTCCCACCTTATTGCAATTTTTTCAACTCATCCAACAGTTGATCCGTGCGTTTGGCGTTTCCTTCTGCAAAATTTTGTAATCGCTGCTTTAATTCAGGATGATGATGAATTCGATCAGAAGCAATCAAATATTCCCTCATAAGCTTTACTTCCCTATCGTGAGAACTTTGTAAAATATGCCTTAATTGATCAATACTTAGCTGATCTTCACGATCAAAATCTCGATCGTAGTCTACTTCATGATTCAAGCATATCACCTCATTTCACCTTTATTTTTACTTTTGAAGATGAATTTATACAAACAAGCGTCCACTATCGTGGGACATGGGGACAGGGCATTTGTCCCATTTATGTCCGTATTATTATTTCGTGAAAATGACAGTAATTCCGCGAAAAGGTCGATTAATTCCGTAAAAACACGATAATCCCGTAAACGACCACTTTCCCCGTAAAACCAAACAGTTTGACGTGGACGGCAAGCGACGAGTGAGGAGGTGGGACAGTAAACCTGTCCCCATGTCCCATCTTTGATACAATGGAGTACAGTTACATATAAATAGGAGTGATGTATATATGAAAAAGTTTATCAATGCAACGATATACAATGATGTAGGTTCGCATGAAATTTTGGTGAAAAATGGTCGTTTTCAAGCAATTGGAAATGATTTAGGTGACGCGGATGAAGTGATTGATTTACAAGGACGTCTGGTGTTACCGCCTTATGTTGATCCACATTTACATTTAGATTATATTTTTTCAGGGCTTGGCGAAGGAAATGCCAATGTATCCGGAACGCTATTTGAAGGGATCCAACGTTGGAGTGACAATAAGAAATCTCTAACAGAAGAAATGGTGCGTGAGCGTGCGATCAAAGGGATTCGAAAAGAGTTAAATAAAGGGGTTCAATATATTCGGACCCATGTTGATATTACCGATCCCCATTTAACAGGGATGAAAGCATTACTTAAACTACGTGAAGAATTAAAGGATGTCGTGACCTTACAACTAGTCGCCTTTCCTCAAGAAGGATTTTTTCGCTATGAAGGTGCAGAACAATTAATGGAACAAGCACTTGCAATGGGGGCTGACGTTGCTGGTGGGATTCCACACTTTGAGATTTCCTATGAACACGGTGTCGAATCATTAAAACGAATCGTCAACATGGCGATCAAACATAACGTGATGATTGACATACACTGTGATGAAAATGACGATCCGAATAGCCGATTTTTAGAGGTGTTAAATGCACTTGTAATGGAAGAAAACTATGGGCCATACACCACCGCAAGTCACACATGTAGCTTTGGATCCGTCGAAAACAGTTACGCCAATAAAATGTTAGGTTTATTTAAACAATCACAGATTAACTTCATTTCCTGTCCGACGGAAAACGCGCATTTACAAGGACGTGGCGATACTTATCCGAAACGACGTGGCTTAACACGAGTAAAAGAGCTGTTGCATAATGGGAATAGTGTCGCATTTGCACAGGATTCAATTGCAGATTACTGGTACCCATTAGGGAATGGGAATATGATGAACATTCTAGACAATGGGATCCATTTAGCACATTATACGCACATTGATGAAATCAATAAGGCATTCGATTTGATCACCTATCATGGTGCAAACATTATGCGCGTTAACGATGAGTACGGCATTGAAGCTGGGAAACCAGCGAACTTTATCGTTTTAGATGCTATGGACTCCTATGAAGCAATTCGCGAACGCGCCGAAGTACTTGCATCCATTCGTCATGGCGACTATCTTTTTAAACGTGAACCACGAAAAAATGAAATCGAAATAGATTTCTTAACATAACCATGAAGTGTAGGGCGGTTCTGTATTCTTCCTATCGGTATCGAAGGAAGTACAAGAACCGCCCTTTTTTTGCTTTCTTCCCTCTTCTCTTTGTCTTGACTTGAATTATGTATAGGCAATTAATCAACACGTATCACCATTACCTTTACTTCATTTTCTTCCTTTCTCGACGACATAACAAGCGCACAGTGCCTTCAATGATCGTTTTTCCTCCCCTAATACATATCTTTTATTTTCCAAAAATTTAGAACAATAGTACGGGGGTATCATTGTATACTATTTCGTTTAAAACAAACAGTAAGTGAAAAGGAAAATACGTTTTCCCGAAAAATAGATTATAGGAGGAGGTACCATGACTACAGATAAAACCACTTATAAAGGTACAAATACCATGATTGCAGGGATTGTGTTTGGTGTAATCACATTCTGGCTGTTCGCTCAAGCCATGGTCAACATCGTCCCTGCCGTACAAGAAGATTTAGGGGTGAACCTAACTACGTTAAATATTGCCATCAGTCTAACGTCCTTGTTCTCGGGGATGTTTATTGTCGTAGCAGGGGGCTTAGCAGATCGAATTGGTAGAAAGAAAATCACCTATCTTGGATTGATTCTTAGTATTATTGGATCGTTAGCACTTGTCCTTGCACAAGGGGCCATCCTTTTAATTATTGGACGGGTATTACAAGGTATATCTGCTGCATGTATCATGCCTGCAACGATTGCATTGATGAAAGCATATTTTGAAGGAGAAGAACGTCAACGTGCATTAAGTTACTGGTCCATCGGTTCTTGGGGTGGTTCTGGTGTGACATCTTTTGCAGGTGGTGCGATCGCTACCTACATGGGGTGGGAATGGATTTTTATCTTTTCCATTATCTTCGCTATACTTTCAATGTGGTTAATAAAAGAAGTTCCAGAGAGTAAAGCCGAGACATCTGGTGATTTTAAATTTGACTTTGGTGGATTAGCTATTTTCATTGTCACCATGTTAGCCATCAACATTGTGATTACACAAGGGGCTGATTTGGGATGGACAAGCATCACAACTATTGTATTATCAATTGTCGCGATTGTAGGAGTTATACTTTTCGTTCGCTATGAAAAAAGAGTTGAAACAACGCCACTGATTGATTTTAAATTATTTGAAAATAAACCTTATACAGGTGCTACCATTTCAAACTTTTTACTAAATGCGGTAGCAGGTACATTGATTGTTGCTAATACGTATGTCCAAGTTGGACGTGGATTCACGGCGTTTCAATCAGGGATGTTATCAATTGGCTATTTGGTAGCCGTTCTAGCTTTAATTCGTGTTGGGGAAAAAATTATGCAACGTGTTGGTGCAAGAAATCCGATGATTTGGGGCACATTGTTAACATTAGTTGGAGTTGCTGTCATGGGATTAACCTTCTTACCAGGTTTTATATACACCGTAACTGTTTTTGGTGGATTTATTCTATTTGGGTTAGGCCTTGGAATGTATGCCACACCATCAACGGATACAGCAGTATCTGCTGCACCAGATAGTAAGGTTGGGGAAGCTTCTGGTATTTATAAAATGGCTAGTTCATTAGGGAATGCATTTGGTGTTGCCATTTCTGCAACGGTGTATAGTGCAATCGTAGCATATAGTTCTGTCCATGTTGCAGCGACAGCAGGGATCATTACTAATGTGATCTTTGCTGTTCTCTCATTGATTTCGATTATGACTCTTGTCCCTAAGAATGTTGGCGAAACCAAATAGTTAGACGCGAAAAAAAAGAAAGGAGATTAATCAAATGAGAGAAAAGTTAATGGAATTGCTTGAATCACGTGAAGAGGAAATGATTAAGATTCGCCGCCACTTACACGAAAATCCAGAACTTTCATTTAAAGAAGAAAAGACGGCGAACTATATCGCTGACTTTTATAAAGATAAAGATGTAGAGATTGAAACAAATGTAGGGAATGGTCCCGGCATCATTGTAACCATCAAAGGGGCAAAACCAGGAAAAACAATCGGACTTCGTGCAGATTTTGATGCACTGCCTATTAAAGAAGAAGCTGATGTTCCTTTTAAATCTAAAAATGAAGGTGTCATGCATGCTTGTGGACATGATGCCCACACCGCTTATCTGCTTGTGCTTGGGGATTGTCTTATACAGTTGAAAGATCAACTACAAGGTACCATAAAATTGATTCACCAACACGCAGAAGAACAACCTCCAGGTGGTGCAAAAAGTATTATGGAAACTGGTAAGCTTGACGATTTAGAAGCCATTTTTGGAATCCACGTTTTACCACTTGGTCCAGCTGGTACAGTCGGCTATCATGCAGGGTATTCTTTTAATGGGAGAACGTATTTTAAATTAGTCATTAAAGGGCAAGGTGGCCATGGTTCTTCACCAGATAAAGCAAATGATTCGATTGTTGCGGGGAGCCATTTTGTCACAGCGGTTCAAACCATTGTTAGCCGTAGAATCAATCCATTGCATGCTGGTGTGGTGACGATAGGTTCATTTGATGGGAAGGGATCCTTCAATGTGATCAAAGACAGTATTGAAATCGAAGGAGATATTCGCTATTCCAATAAAGAAGTCCAAGAAGTCATTGAAAAAGAATTTCATCGGATTGTGAAAGGAATTGAAGCATTATTTGGTGTTACCTGTGAATTAACTTACACACCAGACTATCCACCATTATACAATGATCCAGAATTAACAGATTTTGTCGCCGAAACGTTAAAAACTGCAGAGGATAAAGACATTAAAGAGGTGAAAGAATTCCCTAAACTATCTCCTTCCGAGGATTTCGCCTATTATTTAGAAAAAATTCCTGGTTCCTATTTCTATATCGGCTGCACACCTAAAGACGTGGATGATCCATACTTCAATCACCATCCAAAATTTGATATTGATGAAGATGCCATACTTGTCGCAGCAAAAGCAGTAGGACATGTAACCTGTAGTTATTTAGATAATTAAAGGAAAAAAGCGCAGAGACAGTTCTTTTGCTTCCTTTTTCGTATCCGTGGAAGCAAAAGAACCCCCCCTGCCCGCTGCTTCTAATCTATTGGATGATCATCATTTTTGTACTCCAAAATATCACCTGGTTGGCAATCCAATGCTTTACAAATTGCTTCTAAAGTTGAAAATCGAACTGCTTTGGCCTTCCCATTTTTCAGTATAGAGAGATTTGCCATTGTGATTCCAACTTTCTGTGAAAGTTCAGTTACACTCATTTTCCTCTTAGCTAGCATTACATCAATATTAATTATAATTGCCATTGTAATCACCTCAAACCGTTAAATCATTTTCAGATTTTATATGGATTGCTTCCTGCAGAAGTCTTTGGAGAACAGCAGCAAAGACCGCAATTACTATCGAAGCGCCCATCACAACCAATCCAATCAATATTAAGCCTGGTGCGTCATCCCATTCGGCTATAATATAGATCAATGGTAGAGCCACCAGATATAAACCACTAATTGTGATCGCACAGAGTTTGATTTTTTTAAGTGCTATAACAGAATTTTGAGAGAAAGCTTCACTTTTATCAATATAACTTAAAAGCTTTAACGCTTGGTACAATGCAACGTAAAAAGGTACCGCCGATCCATATAAAATAATTAAAATGCCAAATACTACATAAGCCAACTCTCCCCCCTTTTGGGCTTGCTCGATTGCTTCCATTGCTATTTGAGGCAACAAAAACAGACACAAACCAAGCACTGGAGCACCGATTAGAAAAACAGCTATCTTTAAAAACAACGTTGATCCACGTTTCATAAAAAGCACCTCATCCTTTTAGTTTCTTATTGATTCTAACAATAAATTTATCGTAAATCAATAAACTTTTATGGGACATGGGGACAGGGCACTTGTCCCACTTCTCCAACCGTGGAAAATCCAGGAAGCAGTAGATCGTCCCGAACTTCCGCTCTTTTTCTTAGATACGGGGGATGATTTATGTTAAAATAAAACAGATAAATATGTATGCGGTTTCATAAGTGGGAGTGGGAGAATAAATGAAAGTACGCGATTTCATGATTACAAAGGTTTACACAGTAAAACCTTCCAATACTGTGAAAGAATTAGTCAACATCCTTAATTCCAATCAGATTGGTGGTGTGCCAGTTGTTGACGATCAAGATCATTTAATCGGCATGGTATCAGATGGTGATGTACTACGCTACTTATCCCCTAAGCCAATTGGTTTTGCTGGGCTTGTTTATGTTTTAGAGGGAGGAGAATTTACGCAAGTTTTACGAGAAAAACTTGATACACAGGTAAAAGACATCATGACAAAAAGAAGAGTCCTGTCTGTGTCTCCTGATGAAGAGTTTGAAAGGACGATTCAATTATTGTCGCAACATCGTTATAAAAAACTCCCTGTCGTCAACGGGGTCGGACGCGTTATTGGGGTTCTAAGCAGAGGAGATTTAATTAATAATATATCCAATAAAATTGTTTTATCATGAAGCGAAGGGACGGTTCATGCGCTTCTTTTTCATGTCTAAGAATCAGAAAACCGCCCCTGTGCTTCCTTATTTAGGAAGCCATTGTCCATATTTTTTCAAGCTATTGCTTTTGGTGTATTCATCAACCTCGCGCAGCGACTTTACTACACTTGACATTTCTAATTTGGCAACAATTTCACCAATCGCTTCCACACCAGATTTAGCATATTGGTCACGTTCTTCTGGCGTTTTTAGTAACGGGGTATATAAATGATCTGAAGGTTGATCGAAATAATATCCCACCGCACCGGATTGATATGCAAATTTTCCCAGTGGACTTGCTGGATTGTCTGCATTTGCTTTCATCACCTTTTCTAGATCATAGCTAACTGAGTTAGATTCTGGTACGTTTAAAGGAACGTCTTCTAACCGACCTAATACGGAATATGCCCCGATAGCCATATCATTAAATTTCTCTAAGAAATCAAACGATAAATTCTTGATAGAGTTGATTGCCATGATCATATCCATATAGAGGATAGGAGCTTTCGTTCGATCAAAAAAGTCTCTGATCATTGGGCTGACCGTTAAATAGGCTGGACCGTGCATTGTCACATATACTTGACGTCTGAATCCTTGATTTAGTAAAGATTGAGCAATTCGGTCTAAATAGGCAGCACCATCTCTGGTACTCATCTGAACAGTACCTCTACCAACAGGAGTAGCTCCCGCAAAGAAATATGGTAAATTATGGAGTACTAATCCTTCTGTTTTTTCAGCCATTTTTAAAGCAAATGCTTCTGCAAGTACGGTTTCTGAATCAAGTGGTAGCGCCCCATGTGTTTCAGTTACTCCTACTGGTACAAAAATAAGATCGTTTCTATCTAAATACTCTTCTACTTCACCATTAGTTAATTTTGATAAAAATCTTGTACGCATATTACATTCTCCTATCTAATGAATAATATTTTTCTCAATATGTTCAAATTAAGCTGTTCGTTTGGATTCTAATACTTGATACATTTCATTTGTTCGATCATTATTTAAATTAAAAATAAATAATAATCCGATTAACATTAGAGCAAATGCTACAATCGGAAGTCCGTTATACATACGTAATACACCAGTAGCAACCTCTTTCGATTGTGATTCAACACCTGACTGGAATCCAACCCAACCAAGTGCATAACTACCTAAAGCGGATCCAATTCCCATTCCAACTTTACGTGAGAACGAATAAATCGAATAAAGTGTTCCATCATAACGCTTTCCTGTTTGAAGTTCTGTGTAATCCAAACAATCTGTTACTAATGCCCATACAATCATGACAAACGTCATATTAGCTATTGTTGCAATATTGTATAAGGCGATATATACATAAACATTTTCAACAATAAAAATGGTCAAAAGTGCTGAGCCGATAATACTAAATGATGATGTCACAATTACGATATTACGCTTGCCAAACTTCGCCACTAGTTTCGGTACGAACAGGAATAACGCCAAGCTAACACCAATTTGTACAAATGAGTTAATCGCAAACGCACCTGGATTATTATAATATTCAGCAAATACAATTGAGGCTAATTGTGTTACCCCATTAATCATAATTAAAGATCCGACCGAAGCAACCATCATACCTATTAACTGTCTGTTTTTAAATGTGGCAATTAATGCATCTTTAAACTTATAATCTGATTTTTCACCAGGTTGCTGATCATCTCGAACACGTTCTGTTGTCAGTCTAACGAGACCCGTATAGGCGAGTAACGATCCAATAGCAAAAATAGTGGCTACGATAAAGAACGCATCAGGTACAACTGCACCAGTATTATCATAAATAAACATCGGAACGATTGACATTGCGCCAATCCCAACAATCATTCCGCCGATGGCACGTGCACGAGATAGCTTAGTACGTTCTATCGGATCTTGTGTAATAACCGCCGCAAGCGACCCGTAAGGAATGGAATCTGCTGTATATGCAATACCGTAGAATAAATACACCACAACTACCCAAACATGTGTCGCGGTTGATCCCCAACTCGACACATCTGCAAACGCTAACAAAACAGAACCTGCTAATAACCATTTCGAAACGTTAATATATGGAAGGAATTTATCTCCACTTTTTCCAAGTTTCCAACGGTCTGGAATACTTCCCATTGCCACATCGGTAAATGCATCAAATATCCTCGATACTAGAAACAACGTCCCCATAAAATAAGGGCTTACGCCTAAGACATAGGTAGCAAATACTAAAAAGAAACTTCCAATATAAAGGTTAACGAAACTTCCCCCAACATCACCTAACATATAACCAAATTGGTCTCTAACTCCAAATTTTCTTTGTTCCATTTGGATTCCCCCTGTTTCTGCCGCTTTAGTGTTTTAGAAGTGTATAAACCACCTTTTGTTCCTAGTACAACAAACCACCCATTTGTTGACTATACAAATTAACAATAAGTTTTTAAATGGTTTATGACTTCTGCTTCTATCATAACGCAAGCGCTTACACTTGTTTTCTAATTATATTACAATTTTTTACACTAAAATTGCATTTTCCTAAAACAGGGAACACAACCACGATCAATCAGCCTACTACCTATATTTTTCTTGCTCATTCTGCTCCATATACTTCTTCTTTAATTTTACCGGTGACATCCCTTCTACACCTTTGAAAATTTTCGAAAAGTATTGAGAGTTATTAAATCCAACCATAACGGCTATTTCTGTCATGGAAAGGTTGGTGTGAATAATAAGTTCTTTGGCTTCCTTCACACGTTTTTGATTACGATAATGGCTTATGGTTATTCCTTTTTCCTTTTTAAAGGAACGCATGAGATGTGATGGATGTACATGTAAGTCATGAGCGATCTGTTCGATGGTAAACTCTTCCGCAAAGTTCATTTCAATATAAGCAACAGCCTTATCGACAATGGTTGGATCATTGATTTGGTTATATCGAATCGATGGATCCATATATTCTTCAATCATATTGGAATGAATCGTGTCCAGATTGGCTATTGTATCCGTATGTTCGATCATAATCGCATATTTTTCAGACATGAAATGAGATGTTGTAGCATGTAGTCCCCCTTTTTCTGCGCTATAACTATAGAGAGTGTTATGTGATAAAAGAAAATTTTTATAGGACCGGAGTCTATTCTCTGGGATTCTTTTAAAAAGATTTAGTGTATCGTGTTTCATTATGTTTAAGATTTGACCTTTGTATTTGTCCAACATTGACCTATCACATAGTTGAATTGCATTTAGAAACTGTTCTCTGATTTTATGGCCTTCTACTATTCCTTCATTTAATTTTCTCCGACTACTTGATTCCATCGGCAATCCTCCTTACTGCAACAGACTTTTGCTATTTGCCATTTGAGACAATTCATTTCTATTATACATGTAATAAAGCAAAAAAAGGCTTGGTTTGTAGACGGGCTATTTAGATTATGGACTATTTGTGACAGTTTGTTTTCTAAAACCTATGCAACCCTATGCCTAGAAAGCAGTAGAACCGTGCCTGTGCTTCGGTGCATGAAATGGACAAAAAATGAAAATACTAGTACCTAGGTTAGTACGTATTGGAGGTAATGGGATGAAACAACGATATATAGTATTTTACATTTCACTATTTATACTTTCTTTGCTCGTTATTACTGGGATTATTATTCCTGATACATTAGAGGCGATTACTTCTAATATTCAGGCAATATTTTCTGACGCATTTGGATGGTATTATTTATTCCTCGTCACGATTATACTTGTGGTCTGTATCTATTTACTCATTTCACCTATTGGTCGAATTAAACTAGGAAATCAAGATGAAAAGCCGGAATTTTCCAGACCTACTTGGATTGCGATGTTGTTTAGTGCTGGAATGGGGATAGGGCTTGTCTTTTACGGAACGTCAGAACCCATCAGTCATTATGCCATTAGCTCTCCTACTGGTGAAGTTGGTACCGATCAAGCTATCAAGGATGCACTTCGGTTTACGTTTTTACATTGGGGGATTCACGCTTGGGGGGTCTATGCGATCGTTGCACTTGCGATTGCCTATTTTCACTTTAGACATAACAAATTAGGGTTAATTAGTGCAACGTTGTACCCCATTTTCGGTGATAAAGTGAAAGGCAAAACAGGAAAAGCGATTGACGTCTTTTCTGTTTTGGCAACTGTCCTTGGTGTTGCAACATCTCTCGGTTTTGGCGCAGTTCAAATCAATGGTGGTCTTTCCTATCTATTTGAACTACCAAAAACTGTTTGGATGCAATTTATCATTATTGCCATCGTTACCGTTCTTTTTTTAATATCAGCATGGTCTGGATTAGGTAAAGGGATAAAAATATTAAGTAATGCGAATATGTTTTTAGCCGGTGCTCTATTTTTACTAATGTTTGTAGCCGGGCCAACCTTGTTTCTTTTAAATTTATTTACGGATACGGTGGGGTCCTATATTCAAACGCTACCAGAGATGAGTTTCAGAATTGCACCTTTAAATGAAGATATTCGTGGTTGGATTAATGGGTGGACCATTTTTTATTGGGCATGGTGGATTGCTTGGTCACCATTTGTCGGTATTTTTATTGCTCGAGTTTCTAAGGGCAGAAGTATTAGGGAATTTGTGTTTTTTGTACTATTAATACCTTCTGTCGTGATCTTTTTATGGTTCTCTATATTCGGAGGGGCTGCCATTTCACTTGAACATAATGGGATTGCTGAAATATCAACGTTAACTGCAGAAGAATCGTTATTTGGTGTCTTTTCGAACTATCCATTTTCGCTAGTAACATCCATTACTGCCATGGTGCTTATTGGGTCCTTTTTCATTACATCTGCCGATTCAGGAACCTATGTATTAGGTATGATGACAACAAATGGATCTCACTCTCCTGGCAATGCAGTAAAATTCACATGGGGGATCTTGCTGTCTACAATAGCCCTCGTCCTCTTATACACGGGCGGTCTTCAAGCCTTAGAAAATATGATGATTATAGCCGCTTTACCATTTTCCGTCATTATCGCAATGATGGCCATAAGTTTAATGAAAGCCTTACGACAAGAAGCAAGACAACTCGGAATCGGACGCATAAGAAGAAGAAAACCATAATTTGTGGGACATGGGGACAGGGCGCTTGTCCCAGTGATGGGACAGTGGCCCTGTCCCTATGTCCCATTTTTTCAATTATCCGAAAATATTATTTCTATCATTTCTTTGTTCTCAGCCCATTCTTCAATTGGTGGAAAATTTATCTTTTCAACCAGTTTCTCAAACCTTTCAACTAGATCTCCATCAAATTGGGGCCAAGAACATCGCTTTAGTTCTGCAAAGGCACCTCGATAGGTAAGTAGACTTTTATTATAATTTCGCCGATCAATTGTCATTGTATCAAAAGCATCACAAATGGAAATGATACGACCTTGGACAGAAATTTCTTCTCCCTTTAACCCTCTGGGATATCCATTCCCATCCCACCGTTCATGATGGTCACGTACAAACACAGCCGCTCGTGGAGAATGGAGTGTTTTTCTTAAAATATTATTTCCAATGGTGCTATGAGCCTGTATGATTTGAAACTTCAATGCATTTAATTTAGATGGTTTTAAAAGTATATCTTTAGAAAGCCCCATTTTGCCAATATCGTGTAATAAGCTTGCTACTTTCATATCTGCATCATTACAATTAACGGATTTAGCCAACAAAATTGAAAACTGCATCACTCGTATGGAATGATACTTAAAAACACGTAAAACCTCGTTATCCTGTGAAATACGATTAAACAGATTTTCAGCATTTTTATAAACATCTTCTAAATCATGAAAGTTGTTCAAGTAAAACATTCCTTTTCTCTTAATTTGCAAACACGCATACCATCAACTGTGGGACATGGGGACAGGGCACTTGTCCCAGTGGTGGGACAGTAAACCTGTCCCCATGTCCCATCATATTACTTCTTTTTCTATGTCAAAGGAAGCTTGAGAATCGTCCCTTTGTTTCTCTTCTTCGGTATTCCCATAGAGTTGGTTGATCATGATTGCTGTAATAATCAATAGGATACCTATCCACTGTGAAATACTGACAGGTTCTGATAGAAAAATCATTGCTGCGATGATGGTCACAGGTAATTCAATCGATGTTAACACATTGGAGAGGCGGGATGAAATGAGCGGTGCTCCCCCAGCGAAAAACATAGGCGGAATGACTGCTCCAACTAATGCAACACCAGCACCAATACTCCATAATCGACCATCAGTCAAGTCAATGGTTGGAACATCTTGGATAAAAAGAATCATTACTAAAATCAACGAACCACTTACCATGATCGAACTTCTGACTAAAGGATGGGTGTCGGTTTCTACCTTGCCACTAAAAAAGATAAAACCAGCATAAGAAACACCAGCAAAAAAACCTAGCACTAATCCTGCAATTGAAAATTCAGAAACATCTCGCCCAATGATATTGGATGCAAACACAACACCAGCTAAAGTAACGACCAAAGCAACGATGTTCACTTTTGTAGGTTTACTCTTGTTAAAAACCCATTCATAGATCATCCCAATCCATACAAATTGAAAAAGAAGAATAATAGCTAAAGAGGCTGATAGATATTGCATCGATGCATAGTATAGAATGCTAGTTAAACCAACAAAAGTGCCTGTCATCATAATCTTCAACAAAGACTGCTTTGTTAAACCTTTTACACGTAAGCCTTTAAAAAGACACAATACCCATAGAAATAAGACAGCCACCACCATTTGAGTAATATTCAATTGCCCCAGAGAATAGCCATACTGAAATCCAGTTTTAACAAAAATTGGTGTAAAGCCAAAACATGCAGCGCCTAGCAACACCAACACAATCCCTTTTAGTTTCATACTACCACTACTCCCTTCTCTAACATGGGAAGCGCGAGGACGGTTCTTCTGCTTCTTTCCATGCATAAGGAAGCAGAAAAACGTCCTCATGCTTCCTCCCTAAGCTGTTTTGGTTGCAATGATGGCTAATAGGATGGCACTCATCCCACCAACAAGTTTTCCGATGATCATCGCAATCACAATCTCTTTGTTGATACCAGCAACGAAACCTAAATGCCCCCCAAACACAAAGGCACCACTTACAGCAAAAGCTACATTTATAGTTTTTCCCCTTGGTTCCATCTCTTTAAGAAGAGAAAACATTGGAATGGCATGTGCTATTGCTGCCGTTAATCCAGCTGTTGACATTTCGCTAATTCCAAGAAGTCCCCCTAGTTTCTTCAAGGGGCTCTTAAAAGCAAATGATAGAAAAGCAACCATTGGAAATGCACCCGCAAGGAACAAAGCGATCATTGCAACAATTTCTATCCCCTCCATGAGTGGGGTTAAATTTGGGATAATGGTGAAACCTGTGAGAGTTTGAACACTTATTGCTGCTAGACCAATAATCGCGATGATTTCTATCCCTTTTGCAAAAATAGAAAAGCCTGCAATCATTTTGTCGGTATATTTCCATAGTCCGAATGCAATGAAAACAGACAAGAGAGTGGATGGAATTAAGTTTTTTATAATCATAATGATATCTAAACTAGCTACAAGCCCACCAACGAAACACCCAACAGGAACCGTAATTAATCCTAACAAAATCCCTTTAGCAAAATATGGGTGATCTTCCTTGGTAATGATGCCTAATCCAACAGGGATCGTAAAGGCAATTGTTGGTCCCATCATAGTACCTAAGAAGACCCATGCAAATAACTCTGCTTCTCTACTTTCAGACATTTCTGTCGCTAACGCATGTCCACCCATATCAAGTGCTAAGATTGTATTAGCAAATGCAGCTGGATCCGCTCCAATTAATCCATAAATAGGGGCAATGACAGGCGTCAACATCGATGCAATCACTGGTGCTAAAGAAATTATCCCGACCATCGAGAGTGTAAGGGATCCCATTGTTTGAAACCCCTCTGTAAAACGTTGCCCTACCCCCCATTTATTTCCGATACATTTATCAACGGCTCCCAAACACAAAAAGCCAACCACAATGAAAATAATAACGTCATTAATCCCCATAAAATCTCCCCAATACCTTCAATGCCTATATACTAACATATCTCGAAGTACAGGGTCGGTTCTGTTGCTCCTTTCATAAAATTGGAAGCACAAGAACCGCTCCCTGAGCTTATCAGTCCCTGTGCTTCCCATTACAAGTTTCGTTGAAATGCTTTTACAATAATATCGTCATCTATTGGTTTAAAATCATATTGTGGCAATCGTTGAAATCCTAGTCGTTCATAAAGTTTGATGGCGCCTGTCATAAAACTTCCTGTATGTAATCCAACTGAATTATACCCCTTTGCTTTCGCTCGACGACAGCATTCTTCCATTAAGGCTGTAGCAACACCTTTTCCGCGCGAATATGGATCTACAGCTAACACTCTGATTTCTGGATATGTAATTTCTTCCTCAAGTCCATCGTACGCAACTGCATGAGCTGGGAATAAAGCAACACTTCCGGCAATCTTCCCTTCGATTTCAGCAACCATCAATTCTACCCCTGGCTCACTATCAGCATCCGATGAAATAGAGGCTTTAAGTGCTTGCCAATGCTCCTCGTTAATCACATTTTCATATACACGATAAGCGTCAACACGCTGATCGCGTATCAATGGGATTTCTTCTTTCTTCGCATCACGTATTCTCATGATACAAACCACCTACCTATTCTTTTTTTATGACCTGTCCCTTTCCCTATTAAAGTCACTCCGTTGATCATACCTATTCGAATTCTGGTAAGCAAGAATTTTAATTTAGCACTAAAGCATGCTTCCTACATATAGTACATTATATTATTGTTTTCCGATTATATAAGGAGGATTTTATGTCATTTGATCCCAAAAAGTTATACGTAAATCTGATCACTCCAGCCACTCACACAAAACCGGTCATTGGCAGAAAATATACACTTACCCACTCTGATGAAACCGGGGAATTATTTCTTGACGTTGGTTATAGGTATAACGATCAAGCAATCAATTGGAAAATGCGTGATGAAGTGATAGCGGAGTGGTCAATCAATCCAACCAATCAAATTTCTTTAGTAGAGTATGCTTATGTTGACAGTGGGGAATACAGTAAAGAGGAAGCAACATACCGCTTTCAAATCTTCCAAAAAGAAATGGCTACCGCTCTTAAAGGAATTATGAACGGAGATCGTACATTTATATATATGTATCCTTCTCTTCTCTATAAACCCATTTATATTTTTTACCATTCCATTTATCCTGAATACAATCAAATTTTCTATTATGGTCAACCGATTGACTATCTATCTGGTGCCTAAACTTCACCATGCCATGCATGCAAAAGAAGGAAGCATGAGAATCATCCCCATGCTTCCTTTTGATTAGTTAGTAAAATCGGTGACGACATAGGTTCCTGTTGTTTTAAAATTACTCATATCATGAAAGATACCTTCCACCTCTGATAAAGCAATCTCCCCTGTGACCATATTGCCTGGATTTAGCTTTCCTTGACCTACCATACTTAACATCGAGGAGAAACGGTGAGCTGGCATGCCTAAAGTAGTGATGAATGATTTCTCCGCCATGACCATTTCATCAACTGGAACGCTGATAAAGCCAGCTTCTTTCTTCGTTGTCACACCAATTTGTAAATGACGTCCACCTTTCTTTAAGCTATTAATCCCGCTTAAACAAGTTTGAGCAATGCCCAATGCATCAACAGATACATCTGCACCACCATCCGTTAATTCTTTCACTGCCTCAACAGGATCTATGTTTTTACTATTAATAATGTCACTTGCTCCCATTTCTTTTGCTAGTTTTAAATTCGCATCATTGATATCCACGCCTATCACACGGGCTCCCATTGAGGAAGCGATGTGAACGGCGGACAGACCAACACCACCACAACCATATACCACCACGTTTTCACCAGGCAACACTTGTGCACGATCAATGACACCGTGATAACTTGTCATAAACCGACATCCCATCGCTGCTGCATCGCGAAAACTAATTGAATCAGAAATATGGACCACATTTCGATCACCCTGAGGAATCCCAACATACTCTCCATATCCACCTTCATACGCTACTCCAGGTACTAAGAAGGAATCACATAGATGAGTCTCCCCTTTTAAACAATGTGGACAAGTTCCGTCACTTCCAGAAAAGGGAACAATCACTCGATCTCCCTTTTTGAAGTTTTTGACATTACTCCCCACCTCTTCAACAATTCCAGCAAATTCATGACCAATGATCGGCTGTGGTATCGCCTGGTCTCCTGCCCACATATGCCAGTCACTGCGACAAACGCCATTTGCCATATTTTTAATAATAATACCGTCATAATCAATGGTTGGGTCTGGAACATTCTTTACTACCGTCTTTTTAACACCTTCAAATACCAATGCTTTCATAGTACCATCTCCTCTTTCTTATTTTAGACAAAAACAAGGAAAGCGGTTACAAAGTTGCAAATAATCTTTCTTGTGATTAAATTTTATACTATTTATAAAATTGTGATAATTCCTTTTTTAGTTCGATATACTATATCCAAAAGGAGGTAATATACATGGCCTTAACCTATACCGTACAAGAGCAAATCGAACATATTAAGTCTTTACAATCTCAAGAAAAACAGCAGATTGCCATTCTTGATACCTTCTTAACCCATTTCCCTGTACTTGATATCTTCCTTTTTCGTTACTCGCATATCGGTTCCCTTGGAGAAGGAATTATTTCCATTAATGAGCACCACCAGCTTCATTACATAAATGATCGGCATGATGTTCGTTCCCTACCCACGATTCATTCAGCTATTCAAAAGGGAGAGGCTAAATTTTATGAAACAAGAGAGATTTTTGAAAAAACAAGTAGTCTCTACGTGGTTGATCCTGACATTCACTCGTTTCTAATTGTTCCAATCGCCTATTCATCCCACACGCTAGGTTATATGTATAGCACAAAAATGGAAAAAACCATTCCATCCAGTAAACTATTAGCCATGACACAGTTTGGTCAAGAATGTGGTGATCTGTTAAGACAGTCAGATGGAATGACCAATCCATCAACCTTAAGTAAACGTGAATTACAAGTTATGAAAAAAATTGCGGAGGGTGAGACAACAAAAGCAATAAGCGCACAACTTAAAATTAGTGAAGTAACTGTTAAACAATATGTTAAATACGCACTACAAAAACTAAATGTCAACAACCGTCCCCAAGCAATCGCTGAAATGTTTCGGAAAGGGTTAATACGGTGACGTAGTTGGGAAGGGGTGAGAATGCCTGTAAAACAATGGATTGTTGCGGTTGTATCACCTATACGCACGGGACATGGGGACAGGGCACTTGTCCCAGTGGTGGGACAGAAAACCTGTCCCCATGTCCCATTATATGTTTACTTTTTCTTCACAGTGGGAAGGCAACTAGTAAGACAAGCTAATAAGGAGAGATAACATGCGAAAAAAGAAAGAGCTTTTTATTTCGACAATAAGTGCAGTTGGTTTTGGTACGCTTACATTCCTAGCATTGAATCCCAAGAACAAAGAAAACAAAGCAGATAGAACGGTGAGCACTCTACCTATTAAAAAAGCAGGAGTACCAGAAATCGATCATAGTGAAAATGCAAAAATGGTTTCAGAGGGGTCTCAATTTGGGGTTGACTATTATAATAAGTGGCAAGAAGCAAATTAATTGAACCTACTTGGAAGTATAGGGGGGCTTCTCTACGCGGTTGAATCGGTAAAGCGCTCAACCGCGTAGGAAAAAACCTGAAACAAGTTCTTTTCTCTAAAAAAGAACCACCCCCATGCATCCTTTATTTACCACAGCATTTTTTGTATTTTTTCCCACTTCCACACGGACATGGTTCATTTCTACCAATTTTAACAGCCTTTGTTGGTTCATTAAGATTGCGGTTGGATTGTGCAGTTGATAATGGTTGTAAATGTTTCGTCTCCTTTTCTCTTAATTCTGTTGACATATATCCTTTAAGAAACCATTCTCTCGTGTTATTCATCAATTGGACAACGTGATCCATTAAAGCTTGTACCGTCGCAGCATTATTAAATTCAAATTGATAACTTAAAAACTGCATCACTTCATTAGGCCCCTGACCAATCCTAGTGGCATAGACACATTCTTCCACAAGACTTTCCGCATCTAGCTCGTTTATTTCATAATTTTGTGTAAGGAAGCTCACTAATTGTTTATAGCTGTCATTCTTTTCTACATAATCATGTGCACCAGCTGTAAGCAATTGTTGTTTTGTAAAAGGATAATAGGCGAGACTACTTCGTGACTGTTGTTCTTGAATGACCCTTTTTGGATCAAACACTCGCTTATTTGAGAAGCCATTTTCATCTTTATAAAAAAATTCATGGTATGTATTTGCATCATATAGGACAGAAAAATATTCCATTTCGTCGATCGTTTCTTCGGTATACTTCTCTATCATTTGAATTAGTTGCGATTTTTTTAGCGTTCCATAATAATACAATAGACCGTTCGTCAGTTTGATCCATTCTGTATTTCTGTTTATTTTAGCTCGGACATTCACATCATTATTTAGCTCCATGATTGGCTCAATAAGTTCTGTAGGTATAGTCAATACCTTTTCCCCATCAATTTTTCCAGAAAAAATCAACCCTTGCGTACGAAAATATGTCACTTGACCATCATCGATAGTTGATGCCTTCATCTGTCCACCATTACTAGCAATCTTGGTTAGTATTTCAAATCGCTCACTGTCCCATAAACGATGGATATTCTTAACATGATTCATTATACTATCCTGCAACACCATGATCAGGTCTGCTTTTTTCAAATTACTTGCCCTTTTCACGTCTAACCTTTTCCTTATAAAATCAAGATCATATTTTGGAAATCTATTAAGTCCCTCTTGTAGAGTAAAGGGAACGCTTATTTCCGCCCAATGCTTTTGATACAGCTTTTCCTCCTGTTCATATTTTAAATCCTTTAATCCGTTGATCGCTCTCATCATCATTTCTTCCAAACTCTTATTACTCATACAATCGTTCCACCTTTCTTCTCCCCCTATTATAAACGAAAAACTAGACAAGAGAAATAGTGGGAAAGGGGACACTGTCCGACACAACATAGTTTACTGCATGAACAAAGTTTGTTAAAATTTATTTAAAGCGTGAAATCGCTTTCTGATTAAGTTGTTGGTTGTGAATCTAATCTTAATGGAGGTTGTTGTAATGGGACAAACAAATGAACTTGCTCATCGTATGGCTTGTAAAACGATCAAACTTGTGGATGCAACTGGAAATCCACTTGCAGGAAAGAACATTACATTGAAACAGATAAACCATGAGTTTTTATTTGGTTGCGGTATTTTTGATGTCATCGAACTCGCAAACAAAAATGGATCATCATCAGATAGACTTGCATATTTAGAAGATAAACTAAATAAGTTCTTAGATGTATTTAACTTTGGAACACTACCCTTCTATTGGGGAGGTTTCGAGCCTGAACGAGGTAAACCTCAAACAAAAGAACTGTTGACCGCAGCACAATGGTTGAAAGAAAGAAATATAGAAGTGAAAGGGCATCCGCTTTGCTGGCACACAGAAACCGCTCCATGGCTATTGGATCTAAGCAATAAAGAAATCTTAGACGCACAGTTTGCTAGAATTGAGCGCGAATTAACAGATTTCAAAGGAATCATCGATATGTGGGATGTCATCAATGAAGTTGTGATCATGCCAATCTTTGATAAGTATGATAATGGAATCACCCGAATTGCGAAGGATCTAGGGCGTGTTGGGATCGTCAAAGAAATGTTTGCCAAAGCACGTGAAATTAATCCTAATTCAACCTTATTAATCAATGATTTTAATACATCGGTTAACTATGAAATTTTAATTGATGGTTGTTTGCAGGCAGGTGTTCCAATTGATGCAATTGGAATTCAGTCCCATCAGCACCAAGGCTATTGGGGGCGTGAAAAATTGGAAGAAGTACTAGATCGTTTCTCACACTTCGGCCTTCCTCTTCACTTTTCAGAAAACACACTGACTTCCGGACATCTAATGCCACCTGAAATTGAAGACTTAAATGATTATCAAGTGGAAGACTGGCCGTCAACGCCGGAATTTGAAGAACGTCAAGCAAGAGAAGTGGAAGAAATGTATTCAATTTTGTTTAAACACCCTCAGGTTGAGGCTATTACAGCCTGGACATTTAGCGATGACGGTGCATGGCTGGGTGCTCCTGCTGGATTTTTAAGAGAAGATAATAGCCCTAAACCTGCCTATGACGTACTTAATAAACTAATAAATGATGACTGGAATACAACAATCACCTGTCAAACAGATGCCGATGGTATGGTCACTTTCGATGGCTTCCTAGGGGAATACGAACTTATTTGTGATAATAAAAAAGTAAACTTCAAAATAGAAAAAAATCAAGAAACAGAACAAAAACTAACCATTTAGTGGGACGTTATTTATCCTATTTACTCATCCAAGTTCTTAAAAATTTGCCTATCTCTAACATAATTTTTTTATTTTTGTGAATTTGACTTTTTACACAAAAAAAACCTTAAAGATATTAATATCTTTAAGGTTTTTTTTGCTTAGCGGCGTCCTACTCTCGCAGGGGCAAAGCCCCAACTACCATCGGCGCTGAAGAGCTTAACTACTGTGTTCGGCATGGGAACAGGTGTGACCTCTTCGCTATTGCCACTAAACAATGGTGTATTTAATTAGATATGTACCTTCAAAACTAGATAAGAAAGTCTCAAGACAATCAAACATTTAAAAACAGTCTAGCTCCGACTCCCAGGTCCTCGCTGCTATAAGCAATTCACCTTCATGTGTCCAAGATCATGACACATTACGGCGCCTTACTTATCCAGTCGGACCTAACCGGTCGTCTCCGCTTCCTAAACAATATAGTTAAATCCTCGATCTATTAGTATCCGTCAGCTGCACGTGTCACCACGCTTCCACCTCGGACCTATCAACCTCATCGTCTCTGAGGGATCTTACTCATTTAAAATGATGGGAAGTCTCATCTAGAGGTGGGCTTCATGCTTAGATGCTTTCAGCACTTATCCCTTCCACACGTAGCTACCCAGCCATGCTCCTGGCGGAACAACTGGTGCACCAGCGGTGTGTCCATCCCGGTCCTCTCGTACTAAGGACAGCTCCTCTCAAACTTCCAGCGCCCACGACGGATAGGGACCGAACTGTCTCACGACGTTCTGAACCCAGCTCGCGTACCGCTTTAATGGGCGAACAGCCCAACCCTTGGGACCGACTACAGCCCCAGGATGCGATGAGCCGACATCG
>NZ_SZNM01000015.1 GCF_005870085.1 Aquibacillus sediminis
TTTTTCTACTAAAAAAGACACTGAAAATTCCTTTTGATTTTCGCCATTCGCCACTTCAGTTCCTATTTTATCTCGCCACCGACAATGTCATTTCCGAAATGAATGCCATCTAATATGGCTGCTAACAAAATAGACATGGCTCCAACTGTACTTTTACCAAAACCAGTTATCTTATGGTTAGTACCGCAGATGTCACATTTCAATTGTTTATAAGATGTCCACCAAAACGATTTAAAGATTTTGCTCCATTTAAATGTTGAGTTGCAATTATCACATTTTTGCAAATGAATCACTACTAAGATTTTAGTTTTTCATAGCGTTTGCAATTCTATTATAGCATCTATTTTCTACGTGAATATACTCAATTCTTATTGAATTGTCCTGCCCATATACTTCAAAAAAAGGTGCTATCTCTTTTTTGAAGAAACGCACCCGTTAGCTTAATATAAAATAATTGTTTTAACCAATCACATCTTTAAGTTCCATATTCTCGTTTGTTACTTTATCCAATTCACTCCAGAAATCAACCCAATAATAATCTGTAACAGTTTTATCTTGAACATTTTCATATTCTTCGAATAAAGGTAACCACTCTTTGTGCAAAGATTGTATTGCTTTTATTGTTTTAATATCTTCTTCATCACTTACTGTAAATGAGTAACTGTTCTTTATCCTATTAGACTCAATATGCTTTAAGAAGTCTTCAGTAATACCAAGTATTGAGTCATAAAAACTATATTGTGGGTTTTGATTATCCCTATCCACCTTTAAATAGGTTTCTAACTGCTGCATTTCAATTTTATTATGAATAACTCTATTATAATTAAAATTCAATTTGGCAATTTGGTCTTTTGTCATTGTTTTTGTAGATGTAATTTCTCTCCAAACATCTGCGTTCTCTTTAAATAACGAGGACATTTTACTCATTTCATTTCCAATTTGCTGTGAAAGATAACCTTCGTATTGGTGATTTTGTTTCCGTTCCGTGTTAAATAAATAGAACAATGTAATTATAAAAACAACTAATAATATCATCGTGATTGAAATAACTCTTTTAGACATTGTATCCCTCCAAAGTGTAGTAACAGATATATTCATATAAAATGCAGCTACTTGAATTAACCTGCTTCTTTAACACAATAGGAGCTGCCATACTCGACAGCCCCTTGTTCAACTATTGCTCTCCAATAGTTGAAAAACTTATAAATCCTTATGCCATTTGTTGTCTCCCATAATCCTTTCTATTAAGTGATGTTCATCCCAAACTGCCGCAGCTTCCAATCCCTCGCATTCTGCCTTGTTAGACTTCCTTATCTCACCTTTATAATAAATAGAAAATTCACCTGATATTGTATCTCGTATGTATTTTGGTGGAGGGAAAGTTTCTTCATTTGAAAATGGGCGATTATCTACAACTTCCCATTTACCAGAGGTTAAGACATCTTTATATACACCTACATTAAACTGATATTCTTCCTTATCTGGCAAATCGTCAATACTATCGCCAATATGTTCATATATTCCAAAGCCAGCATCTTTGAATACCTTTCCAAAAGCATACTTTTCATTCGGTAAGGGAATTGCATAAACATCACCGATTTTTAATCTTCGTCTTCTTTTTCCCGACATATATTATCCCTCTATTTCAGTACAGTTATATTTTCTTACTTTATATATTATCAGTTAACCTTTATTAAACTAAACTGCCCGTTAGTTGAACAAGCTCGTTCTATTTCTCTATGTAATTTTATCATAAAACCCCAGAAACCCTTTCTGAAAATTAAAACAACTCATTCATAGCATACATATCTAGCTTAAAATAACATAGCTATTAACACTCCGTTTCGCACCGCAATTGCACGCTGCACATAAATTTATGTACGTTTGTTTAAAAGGTTGTTATTTGTTAGGTTAACTGAAGTGCCAAAAACTAATAAACGTTGTTATATCAATAAAAAAAGAAGTACAAAACACTATGCGTTTTGTACTTCTTAGTATGTTATTTATCGTTGTCTCTCCTAGAACTGGTTCCGTCATTTTAAAACCAAAGCGTCTTTTGTGATACTTGAACATGGTGTGTTTCAGTATGTTATGTTGAATTACCGCCACGGATCGGAGCTATTTTCTATTCCTCATCAGCCTTTAACATTAGAATGTCTTCTTCTGCTTTCGCAATCTTTAATAACTGAGAATCTAACCGCCTATGGAACTGATGGAATTGATTTGTTAATGTGCGATCTAATTGTTTGGTTACCTCACCTACTAAAGCATCATAATCCAATTTAATCGTATTGCCGTTCTTTTCTAGCAACTCTTTAATATCGGTTATATCAATTTGATTTACCGTCACACGATGCTCAATACTGTCCACGATCTCAAGTCGTGCTAATCGTGATTCGATTTGATCAAGCTTATGATTCATTTCTTCCAATTTTTGAAGAATGTCATTTTGTGGATGTTCCATTATAACTGTTCCCCTTTCTTAGCTCGTTCATATTCTACCATTGATGCCTTGAAAAATTGTTACAATCAAATGAATCATTTCATATTTTGATTTGTTCATTCGCTTCATTTGATTGACATTTTAACTAAAAGGGGGTTACCTATTACTTTTCCCGGTAAAAGTGATTGATCAGTACGTTTAAAACTAATTCAAATCGAATGCATCCTTATAATACTCCCTTAATTCAGAAGCATTGTCTTGCCATTGTACTTGTTGTCCTTTGACAATTTGACCAAGCGCATCCAAACATCTATGCCAGCCTGCCGCAACATAGATAATCATTTCTTTATCATCAAATGTGTGCGTAAACACCATTTCGCAACCATGATCTTTTGGTTGGATGGTCATTTGAATCCAATCATCTACCTCGCGGAACACAAAGGTATGGGGTGGGGTTAATTCGGTTATAACGCCCTCATATGTAGACCCTTCGCCATCATCAAAGCCAATCTCCCCCCCTACCTGGAGATCCATATCCCCTGTTGCAAAAGGATACCATTGGGTAAAAGCATTTGGATCGGTAATGACACTGAAGACGTCTTCCTGCTTCATGTCAAAAAATCGTTCGAATCTTAATGCATAACGGCCATCTTTCTTATGTAGTGTCCCATACTTACTCATCATATCACCCTCCTAATTTGTATCTACCATTTTATCTCGGGAAGTGGGTTCGGATCATGTTGTTACAATAGATTAAGTGGTTCCTCGTTACTTATCTTCTCTTAACATGTATTCATTTCCATCCTGGTCGTAAAATGTAAACATTGTTCCAAACGGCATGGTTAACTTTATTGATCATATAAATCTCCTTTTCAAATTAAGTCCAATTGTATTAGGTATTTTACGCCAACAACATACAAGAAACAACCTTCCATCAGTCTCTTCACCACCGGCGAGAATCCGAAGAAAGGGTATGTCGCTCATTTATGAATCATCTTTTGGGTAACATATAGTTGTATACTTATGGTGATAAATAAAAAGATCATGTGCATCTTCAAGCAGTCCGGGATGGTTGCCTGTTAGGATGTGATCATGTTGGAGGGTTTTGGTATGAAACAGTTTACTGAAGAAGAAAAAATACAGATCTTATCTGATTTAATTGCGATTAGATCTGTCAACGAAAATGAAATCGAAGTCGCTAATTACTTAAAAGATTTATTTGCTGTGTACGACATTGAATCAAAGATTGTTCCTGTTACAGACACGCGCGTTAACTTAATCGCTGAAATTGGAAGCGGCAGTCCCGTCATTGGTGTTTCTGGTCATATGGATGTTGTCTCTCCTGGTGATGAAAGCGAGTGGACGTCTGACCCGTTCACATTGACAGAAAGAGACGGAAAATTATACGGACGTGGAACAAATGACATGAAAGCTGGTTTAGTAAACCTTGCCTTAGTGATGATTGAACTCAAAGAGAACAATCAACTAACAAATGGTACGGTCCGGTTTATGGCAACAACTGGTGAAGAAGTCGGTGGCGCAGGTTCTAAAAAATTATACGAAGAAGGCTATATGGATGATGTCGATTATCTATGGGTTGCAGAGCCTTCTCCTGACACAATTATTTACTCACACAAAGGCTCCCTTAACTTTCGAATAACATCCATTGGTGAAGCGGCGCACAGTTCGATGCCTGATCAAGGGTATAACGCGATTAATCCATTGATGGCCTATCTATTAGAACTAGACGAAAAATTGAATGGCGATGATCGCAAAAATGATGTCCTCGATCAATTGGTGATGAGTACCACTATTTTTAATGCAGGCAACCAAGTAAATTCCGTTCCAGAAAAAGCAGAAGCGGAAATAAACGTGCGGACTATTCCAGAATTTGATAACGATGAAGTGATTGACTTATTCCACACAACAGCGGACAAATACAATCAAGAAGGCGCGAACATTGAGGTTGAAGTGACCATGTCCTTGCCAAGTGTTTTCACTTCAGGACAGTCTGACATGGTTGATCTTACGAAAGACCTCGGTAAAAAATATTTAGATTTAGACATTGCGGTTAAAGGGTCTCCAGGTGTAACGGATGGATCCAACTTGTTAAGAGATAAAGATGAAACCTTCCCATTCATGATGTTTGGACCAGGTGAAACAAAAATGGCACACAAAACAGACGAATATGTCTATAAAGATTACTACTTTGCCTTCTTCGATATTTATAAAGAATTAATATTAGGGTTAACGAAATAAAACTAGAGACAGGGCTCTGCGTGGACAGTTATCCATATGGAGTGCCCGACGACTAGTTTCAGCAAGCCTTTGACTTTTTTATTCATGTCATATTTTCCATAAACCTGAGTGGTCGTAAGTATTTGAAATGAAATTGGATGTGAAAGAGGGATGTTATGCCATATCATTTTGGAGTAAAGGTACTTGAAGGAAAACGTGGATTGAAGTTAACACGAGAAAAATATGCAGTGGTGAGTAACAAAAATTCATTAGTTCGTTTTTCCAGGGATATTTATGCTGATGAAGCAGGAAAATTTTACACAGATGAATGGTGTGAAAACCAGTTGAAGGACAGTTTGAAAAATTATGACTTAAACATGGAATATTTCTCGCTACTTGATCACAGTAAATTTTGTGAAGCAATAGAAGCGTTTCTTAAACGGAATAAGCAATTCACGGAAGTGTACGACCTTAACCTGTATGAGGGAAAACCAGGATATTACCTATTGGTTCTTGATGAATACTCACAAGTGTATGTTGGTACGACAAATAATATTAAAAAACGTATTAGGAAACATTGGTCGCATAGTATACCTTTTGATCGGCTCCTGTTCCCAATGGGTAACGTTGAATCCTCAATACTATCCATTGATAGCTTTCGTTCTCTTGACACTACACGAATTTTTGCATATGAAACCAAACAAACTTTTGATAGTGAAAACAAATTTATAAATCAATTCCCTACTGAGTTTGTAAGTAATCGGATGGCTGGCGGAAAAATTACTGGTGGATTACCTCAAGCAATAACAATGATGAAAAAGAGGAATTTAAAGAGATAATGATATTATTTGTCAATTGGGTCTGCGTAATAAGGTCAGGCACCATATGTGCAAGTGTCCATATGCAGTGCCTGATTCCATTCGTCGCGAAGGAAGACGCCTATGGATCATTTATTGAATTGTCTCTGTTACGCCAGACCACTATTAATACCGTAGCTTACGTCTTTTTCGTTTTTTATCCCCAAATATATCCTCAAGAAATGTGTGATAGTAAAAGTCAACCAACGGCTCGAAATACTTGGAGCGGTGATTTACCAATATTGGTACTTTGAATTTAAGAATATAAAAAGCTGTCGAAACTGTAGATAAAGCCAATGTAATCAAAGGTCTCTTAGAAAATAAATGGCTGCACACAAACATTTTAACGTATATTAAACCGGACCAGTAAATATTCCACCCATGGGAATAGAGGATTAATTTTTTCTTATGTGCCACATATTCAACAATCGAAGCAATGATCGTCCATCTAATAATATAAGAGACTTGCCTTACTCGTTCACGTGGCATTTTTGATAAGAAGATAAGAACGATTAAGGGAGTTATAATTAGCGTATAAATGAAGCGGATAACCAACCAATGGATACCATTTGGGGCAAAATCCCAAACAAGGTGCCTTCTACATAATAGATAATAAATTGCATTAAATGAACCAACATAAGCCATATTCTTATAATACTTAGGAATATCCCGTAATGAATGAGTGAAAACACTTAGTAACACAATACACGTCATCAAAATAATATGCTGATTTCTAGTTTTAAGATTCTTTCTCATATACAAACCCCTATATAACAGATTGTATAAATAGGATTTGTATTAGTAACCAATTACATACATTGGAGGCCTTCATTATGTAGCACTGCCCAATTGCTTGAGGGGCAACCCCAATTCAGTACGATCATTCCCGCAAAATCTTCTCCATCGCTTTTCCCTTTGCTAATTCATCGATCAGTTTGTCCAAATAGCGAATTTCTTGCATCGTTGGTTCTTCAATGTCCTCCACTCGGACACCACAAATCACACCTTTAATCAAACTTCGTGAAGGATTTAGCTTGGGAGCTTCTGCAAAGAAAGTCTCAAAGTTTGTCTGTTGGTCTAGTTGGGCTTCTAACCCTTCCTGGCTATACCCTGTTAACCAGCGAAAGATTTCATCAACTTCTGCTTTCGTACGTCCTTTCTTCTCCGCTTTTTTAATATAATGGGGGTAGACACTCGCAACACTCATAGTATAGATTTTATGTTTAGTCATGGTACATCTCCCTTATTTGAATTTTCTTTGACCCAAAAAGTAATTACTCATCCAGATCAAATGCATGTTTATAATGTTCCCTTAATTCCACAGCATTATCTTTTCATTCCACTTTTTGTGACGTTGACGATCTGCTCAAGTACATAGCAATGTTTATAGGTCTTTTTACGAGGAGGAGCTGCTGCCTTCATCTTAAAGGCTGTTTCCACCTATGACATAAAAAAATATTCACTTCTGTTGGACTTCATTCGTTAGCCCTTAATATTAATGACCAATAGGCGAGGTTCATTCTGATTTCGGACAATTACTGTGCAGTAAATTTTTTCTGTTTTAGATGATTTTGTGAAATAACTTAAGCTAAGGGAGGCAAATTATTTTTCGTAACAATAGTATGAATCTGCCATAAATGACACAACCTAACATTAATTATTTTAGGGAGGGTTAATTATGCCAGAAAAAGCATCAATTACATCATCAGAATTAGGAACGTTATGGCTTACATATCAAGAAAAAACAATGATCCTGCGAATGTTAGAGTATTTTATAGCGAAAGCAGATGATGAAAAAGCCAAGGATATTATGACTAATTTGCATGAAGAACTTGAAATATATGTTGGCAAAATTGTTCAGATCTATGAAGAGGAAGGTGCTGTTATACCAGTTGGATATACATCACAAGATGTAAATAAGGATGTCCCAAAGCTATATGATAATGGTTTTGACATTATGTTTGTACGCCTTTTAAAACAAATCAGTATGGGATTACATTCATTAAATATGACAATGACGTTTCGTGAAGATATAAATATGCTTTTTGAAAACCTTACAGCTATCACCCAAAAGTATTTCAGGATTTGCTCTCAATATTTGCTTGAAAAGGGGTTACTTGTTAGAACACCTCACGTTTCGATGCCAAAATCAGTTGAATTTGTTAAAGATACTAGTTATTTAGGTGGGCTAACTCTCAATCCATTTAGTCAAAAAAGAACAATGAATACGATAGAGGTCTCTTACGTTCATAAAGCTATTGAATCAAATATTACAGGTTTACAATTGATTTTAGGTTTTGGACAGTGTGCAAATGATGTTGAGGTAAAAAAATACTTTAATGAGGGTGCAGAGCTTGCTAAAGGCATTGTAAAAGAATTGAGTGAAGTCCTGATTCAAACAAACCTTCCAACTCCTCAAACTCCAGGAGGGAATGCAACTCGTTCAACAGTAGCTCCATTTTCTGATAAGCTAATGATGTATTGTACAAGTCTTTTTTGTAGTTTTTCAATGGGAAGTAATTCACTCGGAACTGCTTTTAGTTTACGAAATGACTTGTCCGCAAAAAATGGGATTTTTATAAAAGATATTTTTGAATATGCTCATAAGGGCGCAAGAATCATGATTAAAAATGGTTGGATGGAAGAGCCGCCTCAAATGGAAGACCGTAAACAAAAAATGAATTGAGTGATATTAGGTGAGCTACCATAAAAAACCTAAAAAACATGAAGCTTTATTATGGAGCATAGCATTACCAGGATTTGGTCAGTTCTTAAATGGAAGGTTATACAAAGGGAGTATATTTATTCTTTTAGAATTTCTTGTAAATGTATTAAGTGACTTCAACTTAGCGATTATATATTCATTTACAGGTGAAATACAAAAAGCCATTGATGTTACAAATTATCAATGGCTTATGTTCTATCCTTGTTTGTATATGTTTGCCATGTGGGATGCATATAGGGATGCAGAAGGAGAAATAAATCCATATTCGTATATCCCCTTTGTATTTAGTGCTTTTTTTATAACAATTGGATTGATTTTTTCAACAAAACTAAAAATAATGGGAATCGTATTAGGTCCAGTAATTCTACCTATACTTTCTTTAATACCAGGTCTAACGATAGGATTTATCATTTATCACATTGTTCTTACAAGGAACTATAGAAGACACTAAAAAGTTACTTCTGTTTTTCAGCTAAGAGAGCTTTAGTTGAAGAAGGAATGATTTTAAAAGGCCTCTTTTGTTTCGCAGTACAACGATACTATCCAATAGCTAATGATCTTCCGCAATCGGGCGCGATTGCGGTAGGTCGTTTGGCTGCAATCAATTTTTTATTGCAAAATCAAAAAATATATACTTAACTATCAAAATAGCAATCAAAAAGCTACTAAAAAATAACTTTTCATCCCCCTATTGTATACATCCGAGCTGAAATTTCCTGTTCCACTCTCTTAACCCGTTAATGCAGTAAACTGGAAAAATTGAAGACTTACTGTTTTTTTAAGAAAACCTTCTATTACACATCCACTTCTCATTAAACAAACAATTTCAACAAGTATATAAATGAGATTGTAAATGCGAAAGTTACCATGTTCATAAGTTACTATTTCTTGCCTTCCTTTATCAATAAACTAACGTCATTACTTAAAATAGTCGCTATATAGTTACAAACTCTTTTAAAATAAACTGTTTTCTTTATTTCCCATCAAAATAGGGCGTTCCCCTTCTTGAGGATACATCCCCCTATAACATAAGTGTAACTAAAAGTGTGACAACCGAAATATGTCGAATTCTACAAACCGGTTGTGACAGGTACCACAATACAACAAACCTGTCCCTCTGTCCCACGGCAAATAAATTTTTTGACAAAAGTTACTACTAGACTTACAATTTAACTATTCAATAAAACACTTGAATAGTTGGTAGGTGAACATGATGAACGAGAGAAATTTAAAAGATATGTTATATAAAGAATTTGCACGAATAGGGAAAAGTCTTTCGAGTCCAAAACGTTTGGAGATTCTTGACATTTTATCTCAAGGTCCAAAGTCGGTCGAGGCATTATCAAAAGCAACTACTATGTCTGTGGCAAATGTATCTCAACATTTACAAACCCTTTCTAATTCTAGATTGGTAACGTTTCAAAAGAAAGGGAACTATGTAATTTACGAGTTAACAGATGCTGCAATTGCTGACTTTCTAAACTCGATGCATACTTTATCAGAAAAACAGTTTGTAGAGGTGCAACAAATTAAACAAGAATTCCTAAATGCCAATCTTGGTATGGATGGGGTTTCCCTTTCAGAACTTAAAGACAGGATGGAAAATGGGGAAGTCTTATTGTTAGATGTCCGACCGAAAGAAGAATATGACAAAGAACATATTCCGGGTGCTGTTTCGATGCCAATTGAAGAATTAAAGGAAAAACTCTCCACCTTACCAACAAACTGTGATGTTGTTGCGTACTGTAGAGGACCATACTGTTTGATGTCGGTTGAAGCAGTAGAACTTTTAAAAACAAATGGAATAAATGCCTTTCGCCTAGAAAACAGTGTGCAAGATTGGAATCAATTTGAAGACCAAATAAATTAAATTGGGGGGATTACTTTTTAAGAGATAAATTTCGGAAAAGAAGGTGTTCTAATGTCTGGAGATTCAAACGATCTGATACAAAGTTATATCGATCAGCCACAGAAACAAACACAATTATATAAACGCACATTAATGATTGTAGTTATCTCTCAAATGTTTGGTGGAGCTGGATTAGCTGCCGGCATAACCGTTGGAGCATTGCTTGCAGAACAAATGCTTGGAACAAACGCATTTGCAGGAGTTCCAGCAGCATTGTTTACGTTAGGATCGGCAGGAGCTGCATTAACAGTAGGAAGGCTTTCTAATCGTTTCGGAAGACGGATGGGGCTCGCCACAGGCTTTATAACAGGTGGGCTAGGAGCAATAGGTGTCGTGCTTGCTGCTATCCTAAACAGTGTGCTGTTATTATTTGTTTCCCTACTGGTATATGGTGCGGGTACGGCAACAAATTTGCAAGCTCGTTATGCTGGTACAGACTTAGCAACGACTAAACAGCGAGGTACTGCTGTTAGTATAGCGATGGTGTCCACGACATTCGGTGCAGTTGCTGGACCAAACTTAGTGGACGTGATGGGAAATTTCGCTCTCACTATTGGTGTTCCAGAACTCGCAGGACCCTTTCTTTTATCCGCTGCAGCCTTTATTGTAGCAGGCCTTGTGTTGTTTGTTTTCTTGCGTCCTGACCCATTTATAATAGCGTTAAAAATCAATGCGAATAAGCAACATACGGATTCTGACCAACTACCACATGACAATCAACGAAATAAAAAAGGAATAACAGTTGGTGCTACTATCATGGTACTTACTCAGATTGTGATGCTTGCTATTATGACAATGACCCCAGTTCATATGGGAGATCATGGTCATAGTTTAAGTGCGATTGGGCTTGTTATTGGCTTTCATATAGGTTCTATGTACCTTCCTTCCCTCTTTACTGGAGTTCTTGTTGATAAGATTGGTCGACCTGCCATGGCAATTGCTTCTGGCGTTACATTGCTCTTTTCCGGTGTCATAGCTGCAATTGCACCGGGTGAGTCTGTAGTCCTTATGGTTATTGCTCTTTCTTTACTCGGAATAGGGTGGAATCTTGGCTTGATAAGTGGTACAGCCCTAATTGTTGATTCAACAGAACCTTCCACACGGGCTAAAACACAAGGAACCGTGGATGTTTTTATAGCGTTAGCAGGAGCATCTGGTGGTGCTTTATCAGGAATGGTTGTTGCTGGTTCAAGTTACGAAACGTTATCACTGGCAGGAGGGATTTTGTCCTTAATACTTATTCCAGTTGTGATATGGTCTCGCAGACGTAAAAGTGTGCTACCCACGGTTAAAGAAATGTAATATTTTTTAGAAGACGGTACCTGGTACGCTTCGTGGACAGTTGTCTGTTTGAAGTACAGGTACCGTTTTGTGTTTTCATAGGAATGGTATTAGGTGCTGCAGTAGGTCTCAAACTTGTTTCATAAAGGAATGTTTATTTTTTTAAAAGGAACTTACTTGCCAAACACCGCTAAATCTGATTGATTTATAATAAGTGTAGTCTATGCAGACGGGGCATGACTAGGGAATAATGTTGCAAAAGGGGGATCCATTATGATAAATGATTCAGATTTAAAGCACCTGCGACGTTGTATTGAACTAGCAAAAACTGCGTTAGAAGAAGGTGACGAGCCATTTGGTTCAGTTCTTGTCTCAGCCAACGGAGACGTACTTGCAGAAGACCATAACCACGTTGCAGATGGAGACCATACCCAACACCCAGAATTTGCTTTAGCACGATGGGCAGCCGGGAACATGACATTAGAAGAAAGAGGCAAAGCGACAGTATATACTTCTGGTGAACACTGCCCTATGTGTGCTGCGGCCCACGGTTGGGTTGGTTTAGGCCGGATCGTTTATGCCAGTTCGTCTGAACAGTTGATACAATGGTTGAATGAATTCGGTGTTACGCCATCGCGTGTTCGGAATTTGCCCATTCAAGATGTTATTCGTAATACTACCATAGATGGCCCTGTTCCCGAATTAGCGGAGCAAGTTTACAGGCTTCATCGTCAATTTTACGAAGGGAAACAGGAAAAAGGTGCACCGCCAGAATAAAATAGACTGAGTGTATCAACTCAGTCTATCTTATTAACTAGGACAACCCTACATGCCCTCTATTGTGCTGTATATCCACCATCAACGATTAGGGAGTTACCAGTCATGAAGGTGGAATCTTCACTAGCCATAAATAAGACAGCTTTTGCTATTTCTTCTGGTTTACCAAGACGCTTCATTGGTGTTGCATTCGTTAGGAATTCTCTATCAGTTTCACCGAGGATTGGCGTTTCAATAAATCCTGGGCATAGCGCATTGACACGAATATTACGGTCTGCATATTCTAAACCAAGTGAACGAGTCAAGTTAACAACCCCAGCCTTTGCTGCATTGTATGCAGCACTTCCTGGTGATCCAACCCATCCATACATTGAAGCCGTATTAACAATGACACCACTACCAGCTTTCAAAAATTGCTTGATTGCCGCTTGTGCAACCAAGAATACGCCATCTAAATCTACTTCTACCGTTTTTCTCCATTCTGCATAGGTTAATTCTTCAGTCGGTTTCACAGCACCGATTCCTGCATTATTAAATAGAACATCGACTTTACCAAAAGTAGATACAGTGGTATTAAAAATATTTTTTACTTCTTCTTCAACCGTTACATCTGCTTTTATAAACAGTGCTTCTAAACCTTGAGATTTCAACTCTTTCTCTAGTGCAGCCCCTTTTTCTTCGTTCATATCTACTAATACTAGTTTAGCCCCTTCAGCTGCAAATAAACGTGCGGTTTCAGCTCCAATACCAGATACCCCACCTGTGATCACTGCTACTTTATCTTGTAATTTCCCCATTGTCTACTCCCCCTGTTATAATCTATATAGTAACCTTTTAACAATGAAAAGGTTTACAACTTTATTTTAGTAACTTTATCGATGTCATCCAACCATCAATATTTTTAAAAAGTCTATTAGATAGACTTTTTAATAGAAAATGTCTATTAACTATACAATGGAGATAAAATTGATTATTAATTTGGGGGGATTCTAATGGAGGACCATCTGTCAACTCCACGCAAAAACAGAACAAAAGAACATTTCCAACTAGCACTCATTGACTTAATTAAAGAAAAGGGATTCCGTGCTGTTACTGTCAAAGATATTGTCCACTCTTCCAAATACAACCGGAGTACGTTTTATACCCATTACCATGATAAATTTTATTTAGCGGAAGATTTACTCCAAACGATGCTTAAGGGGATTGAGGAAGCTGTAGGAAAACCATATCAATTAAAAGAAAGAATTCATACGACTAATCTCAACATAAGGTCCTTTGAAATTGTTAGGTTTATTTATAAAAATCGCAACTTCTTTGAATTGATCAACTATCAAGATACCATTCCGGAAATACATACCAAATTCCCACAAACGATATTAAAAATCTATCAGGAAAAGTTTCAGTTTGAAACGATTAACAACATACCAGTGGATATGGATTACTTTACCCGCTATACAGCATATGGCTTTTATGGTTTACTTTCCAATTGGATCAACACCAATTTTAAAATCTCACAGGAGGAATTTATTCAAGAGGTGATTCAGTTGTCACGGACGCATATTGCATCAATTCGGTATATTGGGGAGTGATTGAAGTAGTGAACAAAAGTACCTGTGTCACATCCCAAGATATGTCGAATTCGACAAAAAACGGGTTGTGCACAGGGACCACGTTAAGAGATAACTCTGTATTCCAGTTTTTTATTCTTGGAAAAGGAAAGTTCACACTTGTTTTAAAAGAAGAAGACGATGAAAAATCCATACAGTTTGGAGCTGAAGAAAAACCAGAAGACGGTACCTAGTACACTTCGTTGACAGTTGTCTATTTGAAGTACCAGGTACCGTTTTGGTACCATTACGATCTAGTAAAGATTACTTTCTTTTCTCCTCTAAGTTTTCTATTCTTCTTATAATAGCAGTAGTTCAACCAACTATTAGTCCACTAAGTAGAATGATCCCAATATACGTTACTATTGCATCATCATCTTGCATTGATGTAAATCCATAAGGTTTTAAAAAACATCTACAAAAATTGGGGAGATCGAAAAGATAAGTAGATAAAGTGAAACTTCACTCAGTGGTTTTTTTGCTCCTTCCCCTACCGAGTGTTAGTTGAACCAATCGGGGTGTTAGCGTCCGTTTACTCCCACTTAAACATCTTGTTTCACTTCATGTTTTGAAGTGGGAGTCTTACGGACGGTTGCACCGGGATAAAAGACGACCATCGTTAAAATCATATTTTTTAGAATGTGTTTCATTATATCCTCCTTCGAAACTTGAACAATTTTGGCCGTTACCTCCATAATAAAAGCATTCTCTTTCTAGATAGAATTGCCCCATTAGTTGAACAGCGTTATTACTAATTTTGAGGAACTAATTCACTTGAAACATCCTTCAATATTTGTGTCATTTCTTTAGGACTTTTTGCGTTTTGAAAGTCAGTTTCGCTTAATTTTTCGAAAAATTCATTTAGTAAAGAATTATACGCTTTTATATTAGATAACTCTTGCTCTATTTCTCCATCAAGGAATTTACTCCAAATCATAGGCATATAACCTAACCCTTCCATATTCAATGCCCTCATACTTGGAGAAAGAATTTCTTCATCAACGTTATTCAAATACATTTCTTCGTTCGAGTGTAGCAGTGTGTCTGACTCTTTTAAATCATTTGCAATCGTTTTGTATATATCAAATTCTTCATTTACAGTTCCATTTTCTCTATTTGACAGTTCCAAAGTTAAGTCATTAAAATTAGCTGCTATTACTGATAAGTTTTCTACATATTGAGTAATTAACAATTCTTTCTCTTCACGTTCACTTACGTTTTCTGTGTACAAAAAGAATAGTAGTATACTATTTAGTAATACAGAAGTAACAAACAAAATAGGCAATAATTTTCTCAAAACATCTCTCCTCCCTATTACAACTAACCTTAAACTTTACTGCAAATCACTTGGAATTTAGGAATTGTCAAAGCGACAATTCCTTCTTTTTCTAAAACATTCGTCTTACTCGTGTACACACACCTATTATTCTTCGTATTTTAATAGAAATAAATTACCAATTTCAAATGTCCATTCTTGCGTTTTTCTTTTTTGATTATATTAAGTAACATGTTGTTCCTATTTTCCTTCGCTATCACCGTACGATAATGGAAGATTTGCACGTCCACCTTTGATCCAGCAGCCTATGCAAAACAACCTAGCTTGCTAGAAAGAGTTGCACAACCTGAGGAAATTGTCCAAGCTTCTTTATGGTTAGCATCTGATTATTCTTCTTATGTAACTGGAAACAACTTTAAATGTAGATGGAGTATATACAAGTATGGGTACCGTTTCAAGAATTGTTAAATAATGACAACTACATGAATTTCAGTTATAATAAATACGTTTTGAATCACCTTTCATATAAGGAAGGGGTTTTTTTTATGATTACATTAGATAATGTCAGCAAACGGTTCGGCTCGTTTGAAGCCATTCAGTCGGTATCGTTACATATTGAGTCGGGAGAAATTCATGGGATTATTGGCGCAAGTGGTGCAGGGAAATCAACATTAGTACGGTTGATGAACTTGATCGAAGAGCCTGATAAAGGAGATGTGATCATCGATGGCGAAACGCTAAACCATTTAAAGGGGAAGCGAATTCGTCAGATACGTCAGTCGTTAGCGATGATTTTCCAAGGGCATCACTTAGTCAGCAATAAAACGGTTTTCGATAATGTCGTCGTGGCCTTACAATTAGCTAAAGTTCCGAAAAAGCACCGGACAGAAAAGGTAATGGAGAGCTTGCGTTTTGTCGGCCTCGATACGTTAAAAGATCAGTACCCGGGGCAGCTTAGTGGCGGGCAAAAACAACGCGTTGCGATAGCAAGGGCGATTGTCAACAACCCTAAAGTGTTGTTATGTGATGAACCCACATCATCACTTGACCCGAATACGACAGCGGAAGTGCTCAAAGTATTACAGCGGATCAATCAAGAATTCGGCGTCACCATTGTCATTGTTAGTCACGAAATGGAAGTTATCAAGAGCGTCTGTGAACGAGTGACGGTGATGGCAGATGGCCGAGTCTATGAAGAAATCGAGATTGAGCCGACAGGTGTACACAAAATGGAACATAGCGCCGAAGGAATTATCAAACGGTTGAAATCAGGTGGTGACCTCCATGCCTGATATAATAGTGAAGTATCAAACGGAGATTTGGGTATCGATTGGTGAAACATTTATTATGGTTGGTTTTTCGATCCTAGCGGCATTGTTGATTGGGCTTCCAGTTGGGACCTTTTTATTTTTGTGTCGCAAAGGGCAATTACTTGAAAATCAAGTCGTCTTTTCATCGTTGAACTTAATCGTGAACATTATTCGTTCGTTTCCATTCTTGTTACTCGTTATCTTTTTGATTCCGTTTACCCGTTTTATTATGGGAACAGCGATTGGTACAGCAGCTGCGACCGTGCCAATGACCATTATCGCAATCGCGCACTATTCTCGTCTTGCAGAGCAATCGCTTCTCGACGTCCCTAAAGGCGTGATGGAAGCGGCTGTTTCGATGGGTGCGTCGGTCAAAGATATTATTTTCAAATTCTTGTATGTGGAAGCACGCTCAGCACTCGTCTTAAGTATGACGACATCAACGATTAGCTTTATCTCTTACTCAACGATTATGGGTGTCGTCGGCGGTGGTGGGATCGGCGACTTTGCCATCCGTTATGGTTACCTACAATTTCGAACCGATTTGATGATTTATATTATCATTATTATGGTGATATTCGTACAACTCATTCAATATGCCGGCATTACATTAGCAAGAAAAATAGACAAACGATAAGGAGAGATTCATAATGAAAAAATGGCTCATGATCATAATGGTAGCCTTAGTATCTGTGCTTGTCGCATGCGGCGGCAACAACGACAATGAGAATGTAGAAGAATCAAGTGATGACAATAGCAATAATAATGGTGAAACTACACAGCAAACAATAAAAGTTGCTGCCGTGGAATCACCTATGTTAGACGTTGTCGAAATTGCAAAGGAAAATCTTGCTGAAGACAATATTGAAGTAGAGATCGTTGAAATGGGTGACTATATTCAACCAAACGAAGCACTAGCAAACGAAGAAGTCGATGCGAACTTCTCACAACATGTTCCATTTATGAATCAGTACAACCAAAACTCAGAAGCTACTTTAGCAGACATTCAGCCGATTTATTTTGCTAATTTCGGCCTTTATGCGAAAGATTACGAAAGCGTCGAAGAGTTTCCTGAAGATGCAACGATTGGAATGGCTAATGATCCATCTAACATCGATCGTTCCCTTCGCCTGTTAGCTTCACACGATCTAATTGAATTGAACGAAACAGATGGCGGACATTACGGAATAGAGGATATTGTAGAAGACTCACACAACTATAGTTTTGAGCAAGCAGGTATTGCTGCATTAACTCGTTTATATGAAGATGTTGATGGCGTGATCATTAACCCAACACACGCTGGTAACTTAGATCTAACTCCAGCTGATGATGCGCTCATTACTGAAAAAGAAGATAATAATTTCGCAATTACATTAGTCGCACGTGAAGATAATGCGGACTCCGAATTAATCCAACAACTAGCGGATGCGATGACAAGCGAAGACGTTCGCGAGTTTTTAGAATCTCGTGAAGGCGAAGCCGCGATTCCGGCATTTTAATTAATAAAAACATAGGTACCTGGTACTTCGTGGACAGTTGTCCATTTGGAGGGCCAGGTGCTTTTTTTGTGTTCCGTCTAACGGGGGGGGGGGGGACAGGCAGCGTATGAATAACGGAATGAGGAACCACTTCGTAGGGGGAACCGGGTCATGAGTCCGCTATTTCATGAAAAAAGCTTCTAATACAGGGGGTAGCGGTCCGTGAGTCCGCTAATAGGTCCTAAAGTAGGGAAAATCATTAAAAAACACCATATAGCGGAATGAGGAACCGCTTCGCACTTCAAAATGGGGGTATTTTGCCGAATAGCGGAATGAGGAACCGCCTCATAGCATGAACCGGTTCGTGGTTCCGCTATTTCGTGAAAATGAACACCAAAACAGAGGGTGACAGGCACCACATGAACTACAAGATTTTCGACATATAGTATTCATCAACAAATTCTCCATCAATGAATAGTGAATTTCTTTTTGTCCCTTCTATTTCAAACCCTACTATTCTATATAAGGATAAAGCTGCCTCATTTTTTGTGACGACGGTTAACTCTAACCTAGTGATATTATTGTTATTAGCCCAATGCTCCAATTCATTAAACAACTTTGTTCCAATTCCTCGCCCTCTAAACCCTTGTAAAATGCCAATGACAACGTATATTGAATGCCTATTCCTTCGTGCATTTCCACCTATTGCTAACAAGTATCCTACTAATTCATTATCCTTTTCTGCTACTAGTATAGTAGAATTTTCAGCAGATTTTATGCTCTTTATCATCTTTAATTGGTCGTCCGTTTGCATAGTTCTTTCTCCGGCTTCCCAAAGCATAAAGTCCGAACTTTTCTCAACCTCCTTTGTAAGATTTGTTAGTTTTTCAGCATCAGATGTTTTGATTTCTCTAACGATCATTGCTTTTCTCTCCCTATATTCCGTTTATTTATGTAAGTGAAACTGGTTCCTCTCGTTGTGGTAATGCCGCCGTTTACTAAAAGCAACACTATTTCACATGTTATCAATACCCCAATAAATTTCATTGGCTTCATTGTAAATCTGTTTTAAGCCTGCTTTTTCTAACACCCGTATAGATGCGTAATTTTCATTTGAACAGCTTGCAGTTATTCTCTTAACTTTTGGTTGTTTCAACCCCCACTCAATCATTGCAATTGCCATTTCAGTAGCATATCCATTACCTTGATAACTTGGAAGAATACTGTATCCTAAGTCCATTTCTCCATTTTCGTCAGGTCCACCTTTAAATCCCATATCCCCAATAATGATATTATCATCTGTGTGAATGATAATACCTTCCCACTCATTCTCTTCGGGATACTGACTAATCGTTCAATTTTATAAGGAAGTAATTCTTTATAAACATCCATAGGATATTCCGATGGCACATTATAATTTGTTATTTTTTCCAACTCTCCATTACCGACTAAAGAAGCTTTCATCATTTCTATTGAGAAAGTAACTAAAGTTAATCGATCTGTTTTGACATAAGGCATATTCTCCATGTCCTTTCTAATTTAAATTGGATACCATCTGTTTGGTTTGTAACTTATGACCATATAAATTTAGGTTATTTAGCATCACGAAAAAAAGTTATTAAACATACCTTTTTCTTTAACAAAATAAAAGCTGCCGCAACCCATTCGTTTCATATATTCTTCTTTACCAATTTGTAAAAATATTGACGTTTTTCAACAGCATTTCAACTCATTTACTTTCACATCACACCTGAATCAATTACCAATCGTGGCGGAGACGTTGTAAGCTTTGCGTTTACTCCTAGTGGCACGCCATAATTAGGTTGGCAATGTCCGATGTTAAATTTCTCAACAACAGGAAAAGATGCACTAGCGAAAAAATCTTGAAACACCTTTTTTATTTTCGTGTCTTCGTCTGGGTCCACTTGGAAGTTACCAATAACCACACCTTCGACAGTATCGAAAACCCCCGCTTGTTCGAGGTGAGTAAGCATTAAATCTATCTTAAACGCAGGTTCCTGAACATCCTCAATGAGTAGGATGGCTCCGTCTGTATTCACTTGATAGGGCGTTCCCAAACCATTGGTGAGCAAAGTTAGATTCCCTCCCACCAAACGACCTTCTCCCGTTCCATTAACTATCGTGTAGAGGGGAGATTTACTAGAGTCATAAGTCATAGATTCTCCAGTGAATAAAGATAAAAATGAGGATGCTGTCTCCTTTGTTCTTGCTTTGTCATTCAAATCGGATGCCACCATCGGTCCGTGGAAAGTAACTAAGTCACAACATTTTTGAATTGCATTTAGGAGATATGTAATATCACTATACCCCCAGAATATCTTAGGATTTCTCTGTATCTTTCCATAATCAATCAATGGTGCAATTCTAGCTGTACCGAATCCCCCATTAGCGCAAAAAATCCCGCGAATAGCCGGATCGAAAAAGGCATCGTGCAAATCAGCAAGCCTCATTTGATCTAAATCAACAAGATCCTCCTTCACGTCGAACAAGGATCGCCCCAAAACAACATTAAGCCCCATTTCTTCAAGTACACGTTTTCCCTGTATCATATGCTCTTTGTCTGGTGGTCCCGCTGGTGCAATAATCGCTACCCGATCACCTTTTCTTAAAGCAGGTGGTTTGATCATAAACCTTCCTCCCTTTCCTATATTCTGATATGTATTTACCTTGAACTGATTCTTAAACGATCGTACATCTTTCTTCAAACAATGGAGGAACTGCCTTTTCCATAAATGCATACCATTTGTTGAGAAACATTGGATTTAATTACAATTGATTGCTTCCCACTCTTTTTTCAATATCCCCATCTTTATTGCATCAAAATATTCACCATTAACCATTCTCGCTTCTCTTATTCTAGCTTCTTCTTTCATTCCCAATTTGTCCGCTACCTTTATCATTCTTACGTTTCCTGACCACGTTGACATACCTAATCTATGTATATCAGTGGAGGTGAAAAGGTATTCAATCCACAATTTATATGCTTCTGTACCGAAGCCACCGTTCCAAAAATTGCTGTCATAGATCACAATTCCTGTTTCCAGCCAGTTTGTGTTTCTATCAATCCAATAAGAACCAACGTAACCAATCGTTTTTCCGTCACACTGTATAACAAGTGAAGAAGGAATGCCTGGTAAAATTTCGTTATCCCAACCTGTTCTGTACGCTTCTTTTGTTAATTTCTCTTCAGGAATATAAGGACCGTTCCATTTTTTTGCTTCTTGTTTTTTCTCTTCGAATTTCCAAAAATATAGTTCATCCAATTCCATTGTTGTTGCTTCTTTTAGAACAACTTTGTTTCCTGTTATTCTTAACATAATAAAAAAATTCTCCCCTTATTTTATCTATGTAAATACTTATCATCGTTTTGAGTATAGTCCCGCTACTTTACTTCAATAAGAAAAATAGCACCCGTTCTCATAACGATTTATTTCTTCTGTTCTCTAAACCTTTAAACAAATATCTAATTCCTCTACCAACCAATAGTTCATCTGAGTATCTTGGTATCACATGAAAACAGATCGGTTGCTTGTAGAAGGAGCGGACATTTATTCCGCTATTCTTGCTCAAAACAATGATTTTGAGAGCTGATCGGACATTTGTTCCTTTATTTCTCATAAAACAAGCCTTTTTGCCAAGATTTTAATGAAATAGAGAACTAAATGTCCGCTCGAACCCTAAAACAGGCCTTTTTTCTTGAAATAGCGCACTAAATGTCCCATGAAAAAACTTTGGGTGACAGGCACCATATAAAACTACTGCAAATAATTAGAAACTAACTCATAGCATCTTTCTTTTGTAAGCGTTGCTTGTGTAGCAACATATTCTAATGACTCCATGGAGCCGCCCTCATATTTTAACGATGCTTCTTTCGCAGTTTCGTCTCTGTGTTTGATCCAATTCCGTTGTGCTTCTCTTAATTTTTCCATCTGTTCTTTACTAAGCTGTTCCTTCAAGACTCCATAAATTTCGTTCAACTCCACATCCCAAATTTTATATCTATTCGCTTCCTCTTCCTCCATATCTAATGTTGTTGTCGCTTCCGAGTTTTGTCGTAATTCTTTCATCTCTTGTTCGATCGCATTTAACTGCTTGATATATGCTTCTTTTTCGGTATCACTCACTTCCAATTGATATAATTCATATGTACCATCTTGATAAACTTTGTAGTAACCTAAGTTTCCTGTTTTGCCAGATACACGCAATTGTATGTCAACCAGCTGGATCGTATAATACGATCCGTTGTCATCGGTTACAAGTTTTCCATCTGTACCAAACGTAATAGCATCATCGTTTCCCTCTTTTAATTGTTGCTTTAAGTATTGGACCGCTTCCTCCCCGCTTGTAATTTGACTATTAGGTGCCGATGATTTCTGATCAGTTTGCTTAGCAACCTGATCTTGTTCTTCGGTCTTTTCACTAATTTCTGCATCAACATCTAGCGCACCCTTTGTTGCTGGTCGATCACTTGTACTCTGCTTAGCGGACGTGCCGCAAGCAGTAAAGATAATTAATACTACTGTTAACAACATTACCAACAAAAAATTACGACAATTTTTCATTCTTAATCCCCTTTTCATAATCCACACCTTTACCTGCAGAAACTAGAAAACTTCACCTTAATTGTCTAGTAGACATTCGACTACAATAATTAGTAACATGCAAATAGAAATTCCTCATAGTTTGTTTTATCCCCTGCATTAAATGACCTCTCTTTCGATCATACAAAAACGCTCACACTGTCTATTAAGCCTTAAAAATGTTTTAAAGCTTCCCGCTTACTAAGTGGTTTTAAATTATTGTTAGCAACAAAAGACTTTACATTATTAGGGCGAGTTTTTGCATATTCACGTAATATCCATCCAATTGCTTTTTGTACGAAAAATTCATCGCTACTTTTTCGTCTTAGAATATATTCAAATAGCCGTTCTTCATCTGTTTTATCTTTGTAGTATAGTTGATATAATATGGCTGACCTCTGTAACCAAATATTATCATCCTCAATCCATTGATCAGGAAAGGCAAGAATAAGTTCAGGATCCTTCGAAAATAAATATCCCATGATATGAGGGGAGAGCACATCCACTGTATCCCACCATGACTTTTTCACGATTAAATTGGATAACCACATCGTATCCTCGCTGCTTAAGTCTTTTTTTGCTATGTTGAGAATATCAAGGGCTGCTTTTTGATATTCTCTTTCTGGAAGGTCCCAAAGCATTAAAATGAATTCTTTTAGTTCCCTTTTCTGAGGTAATCCATTTTCCTTTATAAACTGTTTAGTTAATCGTCGACGAATAGGTGTCCGAATACCTAAGAATTCAAATTGATTTCTTAAATAATTTTCAGACCATTTAGCATACTTTTCATCTGTGTAGGCTGAATAGACATCCATCAGTTTTTCAAGGTATGTATTTAGTGAATGAGTCATATTTGTCACCTTTCATTGAAGTTTTTCGTTTATTAGTAACTTTTTTCTGCCTCGTTAACACAAATGGATCTGTTGCCCTGACAACTCCTTATTGAATGTTCGCACCATCCTTTAATTTTTCAATTCTTCCAAATGCGAGGTATCATATGTATATACTACCTCATAGAACTCACTGTTTATATTTATCAAAGTTAAACTTGCTGAAGGGATAGGTGGTGTGGACCATAGATTTTCAAGTGGAACTTTTTCAAAGTAAGTCATCAAAAGTTTAAGTGCAATCGAATGCGTTACGATCAGGACACTTTCAGATGGATGTTGCTTCACAATATATTTTACTGCTTTTACCATTCTTTCTTGGACGTTAACAAATGGCTCAACTGATTTATTAGAAAAAAGATGTGGTGTCTCCCAAAAAGATAACCATTCTTCAGGACTTTCCCTTTTATTTTCCTCAAAAGTCTTACCTTCCCAACTTCCAAATGAAAGTTCTTTTAAATCATCCATTTTAACTACTTTAAGAGGTCGTTCGCCTTTTATGATCTCAGCAGTTTGTATCGCCCTGTCGCTTGTACTTGAATAGATAGCATCTAATGGTACATCTAAACATCTATGCGATAATTGCCTTGCTTGATTTATTCCTTTATCTGTTAAGGGAGAGTCTTTCCACCCTTGCATCAGTTTCTTCGTGTTCCAAACCGTTTCTCCGTGTCTCGTAAAATATACGTGTGTACTCATTTTCTTCCTCCGAATTTTTTCTCTATTTTTTATAATAAAAACTGCTTGCATTAAACTGCCAAAATAAGAGCTACGTATCAACATCTCTCACACTCACTTTTCGTTTTCAATTATTCTAAATGCCATACGTATTAAAAATTTCAGGACACGAAAGGATTAGCACTAACCCTATAACTGCAGTCACAAAAAAACAAATCCAGCCTATTATATTTACTTTAGTTTCAACTCCAGCTTTCTTTTCTAATTTACTAATGTAGACCGTGATCACTGTAATACCAATAAAAGGAATCACTCCTATAAAATGAAATCCAATATAAGATTTATCTACCAGAAATAAAACCACAACAAGTTGGATCACTGGCATTAAAATTCTATTTAATAACGTTAGAATAGAATTTTCCCCCGCTTTAAGCACAACATTCACTCAGATCATTTTATCATATAATTCTAATAATTTTTTCCATAAAAAAAGAACGTCTCCTAGACTTGACGTTCTCCTTGGTGTGGCAACTTTAAGTACACTACCTCAACAACAGTGTTTGAATATAAAAAAATAACATTATATTATTGATCCGAAGCTAAAATATTAACAACACTAGTAAATGATTTACAAAGTCTTCCTTCATAACCTCATACCTCTAAAACCTATAGCTTTTCTCATCTCAATAACGATTTCTTCAGCACCTGTATGATAAACAATGGTATCGTCCTTAGATTTAAGTAACTCTTTAGTAGCTAATTTAGGGTCTTCAATAACATTTATTAATGCAACATCAGTTACAATCTTTTTATCATTTTCTAGGTAAAAGTCAATGATGTTAAGTTTCACATATTGATTTGGGTACATTTTTCTAACCTCTGACCACTTCATAATAGACACCATCCCTTTTACTCTTTACCATTATTACATCATCGTTTTAGACAGCGATCATGTGTTATAGTGACTGTCTTTAAAGTAAACCGCGTTGTGCTAAATCCCCCCGTTTCTTCAGCAAATTACTCATTACTTTGATTTATCTTTTTTAATAAATCAATTATTTCTTCATTTTATTTCCCCGTCTAAAACTGTACTTCAATAGATAAAAGAGTAATAACAATCGCTTTTGTTAATTTAAATGTATTGATTTACAAACAACAATTATTAAAAAGAGGACTGCAATAATTAACAGCCCTCACTTTTATTTTATTAACTCATTAACCTTGTTTCGAACATTATCCATAACTTCCGTATTAATTTGGCCAAACTTCTTTCTAACAATATCTTTGGATAGCGTATACACTTTGTCAGCTCTAATTGCTGATGCAACCTTAAGCTTTCCTTCCTTTAAATCTTTTGATTCAATTACAACTGAATAATCAAGATTTCGTAATTGTGAAGTAATAGCAACAACAACAATATCGTCAGTCACTTCATTATAACTGTTACTTGAAATTACAAGAACAGGGCGTTGTTTTCTATTTGTTAAGTCACTAAAAGGAATAGGTAATAGAACGATATCACCTTGTTTATACATCGTTCCAAACCTCGTCATCAATGTCATTATCCCAAAAATCTAGACTACTTTCGCTAGCCTTTGTTAAGTCCTCAGATAAACTTTTTTCCCTCTTAATTTTAAGATATTCTGCAAAATCTAAGATTTTATCCACTTCTTGTTCAGGTATCTCATCAATAATTTTAAGTAAACGCTCTTTCGCTGTATTCATATTGCGTTCACCTCTTCCGTATATAAAGTTTATTCTATTATACCACGATTTAAATGATATTCGAGGATTAAAGAAAAGCTCCTAACAATTCAAGTGTAATTATTTTAATATCTAAGACTGAAACACCTCTTATCCCCAATCCACGAGGGATCGAACCCCTTACATATACGCTATGTAACTCTACTGGGGTTTGATATTATTTTGTTACTTCCTCTAATTACCTTGTAATATTCAGATTAATTTTATTGAAACTTGAATCATTTAGTATATATCCATTATCATCGATTGGACAAAAACGTCCATTGTTTTTAATAGTTGTCACGATATGGAGTGCCTAACCCTTAGTTCTATAAAAATAACATCATAGCCACTAATTCAAAGCCATGATGTTTATTTGTCTACATATTTAAAGTTCCTCGCGTTGTGGATCCTTCTTGCAAACAACCTTGCATACTCTTCAGAGTCTTCAGCAATATAGGTACAAACGTTATCTAAATCTTTTACAGCAGATTCTGCCCACCTTAATTCAGCCATTTACCTAATTTCTCCTTAACTACATCATGAGAAACAAATTTTTCATCATCCAGCTCTTTAATCCCTTTATCTATTTTTTTTCTAACATAAAGCTCATGCATAATATCATCGATGGTTACATTTTCGGGTAAATCCTTAATTAGTTTAATTACTTCTTCTTTCGTGCTAATATGACATACCTCCTTATCAAGGTGTTACATAATTATTATAATACACATCATGCTTTATAACATTACTATTTAGACTAATAATCAAATTTGCTTTTATTGGGTGGGCAGCAACTCCTCGTGGACATGTGTCCATATGGAGTGCCTGACCTTTAGTAAGCAAACTTACAAAAATTGCGGTAAATGATTTTTATACATTTCAACTGCATCCGTATGCTCTTTTAATACAGTTAGTGTTTTTGGATGGGGCTTTGTGTAAATGGTTGGGTAGTCTTTCTCGTCCAATTTCTCTTGTATTGTAAAAGCTAATTTTTCTTCACTAATTGAAAATTGTGCATCAATTCCTTTTTTATTCCCGCGAGCATCCAACCTTATCCATTTATTAAGTGAGTTGAAATAAACAGCATTCAAAGCATGAATACAATATCCCTTTTCTGGCGTATCAAACAACATCAATCGCTGATAACAGAAACCTGTTGGTATGCCCTGAGAACGCAATAACGCTGCCAATAAATTAGATTTGGCATAGCAAATTCCTTCTTGGTAAGCCAAAACATCTGATGCATCACAAGTTACACGCTGCCCCTGTATATCCCAAGAGTGAGAGATTTCATCACGTACAAACTCAAAGGCTACTTTTGCTTTTTCAACCTCTGTTTGAGTTGGGCTAAAAAGCTCCTCAGCTTTCTCCTTAAGCTTTGAATTAGAGTAATTAACCTCATGTAGGTCAAGTAAATAATCTTCTAATCTGTCTGACTCACAAACCATTTGCATTCGAATCTCCCCCATAATATTCGTTATCGTGCATGACCGCTGCTTAGGTAATTCACCCGGAAGCTTAACTATTTTATCTTTTATTCTCTGAGCCTTTAAACATATATCTAATTCCCTTACCAGCCAATGGTTTACCTGAGTATCTTGGTATCACATGAAAATGTGAATGAAAAATATGCTGTCCTCCAACTTCACCGCAGTTCCAGCCAAGATTATATCCTTGAGGCTTATATGTTTCATCTAAGTATTTTTTGACATCTTGAAGCAGGCTATATGTTGCATTCCACTCTTCAGTAGTTAAATCAAATGCAGTTTCCCTATGTTCTCTTGGTACAATTAAGCCTGCTCCTTCAAGTTGGCCACCCTTTATTTGGGCTTGATCTAATTGCAAAAACATACAATACGCATTACTCATCATAACGCTTTGATTTGGTTCTAAACTTGGATTACAAAACACACAATCTTGCATAACGAATCCCCTTTATTTCTCCATCTAACTATTAGTTCTACAGATTTCCATATGACTTACCTTTGTAGGGTTATGAACTTGCAGCCATTTTTCTGACTCACTTATCATCCAATTCCCCATATCATCTAAAAAATCAATTATCTCATTTGCATTTGCTACTGGGTGAATAGCATATTGAAGTGCTTGTTTCATGTCAGGTTCCTTGTCTGGATAATATGAAGAAAATACCTCATACGCTGGGAATAAATCTCTTGTGTATTTATTTTCTTCCGCTATGACAAGTGCAAGCCCTGCTCTAACTATAATTTTCATAATCCAACCACAACAATCCAAAACGTCATCCATATCGTCATTTCCATCAAGGTCTTCTTTTGCTTGTTTAATTTGATTCTTTAGGTTAAAAAGATGTTCGTTACCAATCGTTTTATCTGCTTTATAATTAGGTAAATGACCGTTTAAATCCTCTCCATATACGCATACACTATGGGTCTTAATCATAAATGGAATGATTGAAAACGTACTGGTATCTAACATATCATCCATGTGATAGAAACTAAATTCCACGCCATTTATACAGTTAAATCTTTTATTCAAATCTTGTTCAGCCTTACCTACCCATTTCAAATCTATATCATTCGGATCTTTCTTCGTAATGGCTATTGTATCTAAGTCTGAAACACCTCTTATCCCCAATCCGCGAGGGATCGAACCCCTTACATATACGCTATGTAACTCTACTCCCAAATGGGTTTGATAATATTTTGTTACTTCGTCTATTACTTTGAGATATTCAGGATTAATTTTATTGAAACTTGAATCTTTTAGTATATATCCATTATCATCGGTTGGACAAAAACGCCCAATGTTTTTAATAGTTGTCAACGTCTCTCCCCTTTGTTGAAGAACCACCTTCTAAAGATAGAAAACCATATGCTCTTCATCATAATATGTATCACCAAACTTTAATGCTCTTTTCTCATGTCCAAATATCTCAAAACCTATGGAAGCATATAGCCTTTTAGCTGGATCATTAGTTGTGACAACCGTTAAATAGAGTTGCTCTATATCTTCTAAACTAACTGCCTTTTGAATTGCTTTTGTTATTAATGCCTTTCCTATTCCTTCCCCTCGTTTTTCTGGACGAACATACATCGCTACCATATTCGCTCGATGCCTTAGTTTAATCAATTGCTCCTTAACCAACGTAATAACTCCCACAAGTTGATCATCTTCAAATGCACCAAAGGTAAATGCATTTTTTGGTGCTTCAAACCTATTTTGGTATTTTTCTACTGGTTGGTCTCTCTCCTCTTCATAACTAGATGCAAATGCATCTGGGCTATTTTGCAATGCTTCAAGTCTTATAGCAAGGTATTTTTCAGCGTCTTTAGAATCTAATTGTCTTATATCCATTTTTGGTTCTCTCCTAATTTAATTGGACTACTATCATTTTAAATTAAATTGATAAAGCTTGTTAAACTGCCACTTTACTTTAGATACATTTTCACAATTTGATCTTATCACAGTATTCCAATAATTTTATATGAAAAAAGAATCTCCGTGTTTTGACGAGTCAGGTACTCCGCTTGGACATGCGTCCATATGGAGTACTTAATTCCTTATTCATTGCACATCACGGACATCTATTCCTCTATTTCACTAATTTAGTCCCGTTTTCCTAGCAAATCATACAAATAAGGCACTAAATGTCAGACAACCACTCAAAAATAGCGATATTTAGGAAAATAAGGTACTAGATGTCCGCCAATAAAAACGTTTCGCCAACAGATGACGAACCTGCTACAAAAACGGGTGGTAACAGGCAAAGAATTTGAAAAAAACACCTCATTCTTTTCCCCTTATCCGCACAATTAGACTACTTTAAGAATAAGAACCCATCCCATGTTCATAATAACAACTACTAGTTTTCCACTTGATTACAACTTATGTTGACCATCTCACTACATCTAACGTGGAGGTACAGAATTGAAGAAAAAATTACTAACGTTTATGTTAACGCTGGGACTATGGGTTGTTTTTGCAGGCCGTATGAATATTCAAGTCATGATGTTTGGGACAATCATTTGTTCTATTTTATCGCATTTGTTGGCAAATAGTGTGTTTAGATTTGTACACCTGAATGGTGGACCGAAACAAATTGTTATAAAAATAACTTACATGTTCTTCGTGTTCAGTGCTTTTCTATATGATGTATTTTTATCTGCAGTCAAAGTATCTAGACAGGCTTTTGCATGGAACCCTTCCTTTTCTCCGCGAATCGTTAAACTAAAAACAAGTGATGAAAATTCAAGTGATATTGGAATTTTTGCTCATTTCCTTACATGCACTCAAGGTGCATTGGCTCTGGATTTCGACCCTTTACATAAAAACTATGTCATTCACTGGATCGATGTTGACAGTGACGCTGAAGCAGAAACAAGGAAAGCACTGATCCGTAAACAAGAGCATTTGGTTGCGAAAATATTTCATAGTGAAGGGTGATGGTAGTGCTTTATGTCATACTAGCAATTGTCCTATCTGCTTGTTTAACGTTTTATAGGGTTATGAAAGGTCCCAGTGTATCTGACCGAATCGTTGCGATGCATGCAATCGGTGTCATGTTTTTATTAGTTTTAGTGTTATTAAGTTATTTTTTTGCCAGAAAAATCTTTATTGATGTGGCATTAGTTTATGGGGTTTTCTTATTTGTAGATATAGTCATAATGGCTAAATATTTAAGAAAACCTGAGCAAGGAGGCGTTCGTGATTGATTTTCTTCCTATTTTAAGACAAATCGTTGTTTATGTATTTTTCCTAACAGGTAGTTATTTTTTGTTAAGTACTGCTGTAGGTATGATCCGTTTTCCTGATTTGTACACTCGATTGCATGCTAGCGCTAAATGTCTGATGGCCGGAGGTATTTCCATTTTAATGGGATGTATCGTTCTAGAAGGAATTGGGTTTGTTTCTTTAAAGCTTATTATACTGTTGCTGTTTTTATTAATCACGAACCCGATTGCAAATCATGTCATTGCCTGTTTGGATCATTCTAACACAATGACACCCAACCCAATTTCCAAAAATCGATCATGAAGCATGATGGGAGGTAAAGTCGTGATGGATATGATCGTTACGCTGTTAATGATCTTTTTACTGGTTACCGCATTTTTTATGGTATTTACGAAACAGACAGCAAACGCAGTGATTGCATTCCCTATATTCGGTTCTATTCTAGTCGTTCTGTTTGTCATTTTCCAGGCCCCAAGTGTTGCGATGGCTGAAGCAGTCATTACCGCTGGCTTAGCTACTGGTTTCTTTGTTATTACTTTCAATAAAACGAAGGATAGCAGAAAGGAGTAGAACGAATGAAATGGTGAAAAAACTCTATAAACTAGGGCTTGTTGTATCGCTAGGTATGTTCTTATTCGTGTTATTTTCTGACATACATAATCTTGATCGCACTAGTAAAAACTATTTATCAGAGCACTATATTTCGGAAGGGGTACAAGAAACCGGGGCAATAAATTTAGTCACCTCTGTCCTATATGATTACCGCGCTTTTGATACATTGGGTGAGGCAACTGTCCTTTTAACAGCTGCTACTATTTTAGCTTTTCTAGTTCCCGTAACCAAAGCGGACATGCTAGGTACTACATTTACAATCATTGTATATCAAGCGACCAAATATCTGATTCCCTTTATAGCAGTATTAGGCGTATATGTAATCATGTTTGGTCATCTAAGCCCTGGCGGAGGTTTTGTTGGAGGAGTCGTGATGGCGCTCATTCCAATTCTATTGTCATTAACCTATGGAATTGATTTTTCCGAATATAAACTCACACCTAACACCAAAAAGGTAGTAGAAGATATCGGAGCGATCGGCTTTATTTTACTAGGATTACTAGCCGTATTAACTGGAAACAATTTTCTCGCCAACGGACAAGCAGGTTTTCCCTTAGGAAATGCCGGAGAATTGATCAGTGCCGGGTTAATCCCTTACTTAAATGTCATGATTGGTATAAAAGTAGGAGCTGGTCTTGCCATCATTTTTAATAGTTTGATGAAGGAGCAATAATAGTGGAACTACCATTTGTTGTCGTGACTATTTTGTTTTGTCTGGGAATTTATACGATTATCACCCAAAAAAATCTAATAAAAATCGTGCTTGGATTTACGATCGTAGAATCTTCCTTGATTTTAATATTCGTCCTGGTTAGTTATCAACCAGGTGGGACTGCCCCTATTTTAGACAAAGCCTATCACCTAGTCGTCGATCCGATCCCGCAGGCACTAGCCTTAACCTCCATTGTTATTGGGGGAAGTGTGACGGCCGTCATGCTAGCATTGGTGATAAAAATACAGAAAAGATATAGAACGTTAAACGTGGATAAGCTTCGAAAATTGAAAGGATAATTTTTTGGGGAGGATCATAATGCAAGCGGCTATCTGGTTGATCATCTTACCTTTATTAACCGCATTTTTTATTGGCATTTCTAAAGTGTTCTATTCGTATAAGCTTTTATTTCCTTTAGTAACCGGTAGTGCAATCCTTTATCTTTACTTATTAATTTCTGTTATCGATCATAGTTATCCTCCAAAAGTATACAGTGTTGGGGATTGGGGACTATTGGGAATTAATATAATGGTAGACCCTTTTTCTGGCCTATTATTGTTAATGATTGCACTGTTATTTTTACCTGTTATTGTTTTTTCCTTGAAATATATCACATTTCATACACATAACTATTTCATTCTTACATACATCATGACAGCCGGCATTGCAGGTATGGTGCTTACTGCTGATTTATTCAATCTTTATGTATTTTTGGAAGTGAGCTCTCTCAGTTCTTGCGCTTTAGTAGCGTTAAAGAAGACGAATAAAGCAATAGAAGGTACGTTTAAGTATTTGGTCATGTCTACATTAGGGAGCTTTTTTATTTTACTGGCTACGATCTTAACTTACGATTTAACTGGAACGCTAAATATGGCCGAGATTTCCGTAGCATTTCAAGACATCCCTTTTCAGATAAAAAGTATTCTGATGGCCTTTTTTATTTTTGGTTATGCTATCAAGATCGGGTTAATTCCTTTGCATGCTTGGCTTCCTGATTCTTATGAAGAATCCCCTATCCCTTATAACGTTTTATCTTCAGGATTGGTGATGAAATCTGCTGTATATGCATTAATAAGAGTATTGTATATTCTGTTTGGATTTGATTTTCTAGATGAAACTGGCATGTTACAAATCGGTGTTGTCTGGGGAGTCGTTACGTTTTTGATTGCGCATCTTTTAGCCTTTCAGCAATCCAATGTCATCCGGCTTCTTGCCTATTCCAGTATTGCCCAGATCGCCTATATTACAATCGGATTATTTGTCGGCACGGAAAGAGGATTAATCGGCGGCAATTTCCATATTTTAAATCACGCCATCATGAAAGGGACGTTATTTTTCGTTATCGCAATTTTTCATTATAGTTTAACCGCTGTTGATATAAAAGATCTCAAAGGACTTGGGTTTAGATTTCCGCTCCTTTCCTTTACTTTTGTGGTTGCTTCCCTTGCAATCGTTGGCCTACCTCCCTTCAATGGATTTATTAGTAAATGGCTCATTGTCGAAGCGGCTCTGGATGCTGGCTTTATTTATGCTGCCTTCTCTATTCTAGTGGGAACGTTCTTATCTTTAACGTATTATTTAAAAGTCATCGTTACCTTATATACAAAAACCGACAAAACAATAGAAATGAAAGAACCAGGTTTAGCGTTAAAATTACCAACGATATTTCTTGGCAGTTTATGTATTGTATTTGGTATAGCACCTTCTTTACCTTTAAGCCTCATTGATAAAATTCCGACATTTTTGCTAGATCATGAGGAATACATAAGCATATTACTAGGAGGTTGAACATGATTACTCCAGGTCTCTTCTATTTAATAGGTGCTTTACTCTTGCTTTTGCCCATTAGGGAAAAAATGACATACATACTAGCTATCCTTATGACGACAGCAGCCCTCATGATGACGTTCTATTTGGTACCTGGTGATCGTGTCCAACTGGAGTTCCTCAACTATACGCTAACTCCTGTTAAAGTCGATCGTATTAGTAAATTAACTGGATTAATTTTCACTTTCGGCGGCCTGGGTTCTGTCATCTACTGCTTTCGTATATGCTCTCGGGCTAATTTAAGGCTCATATTTATATTTATTGGTAGTGCCTTGACCGTGGCTTTTTCTGGTGATCTGTTTACACTCTATGTATTTTGGGAGTTAATGACCATCAGTTCCTCTTTTCTAATTATCATGGCAAGTGATGGAACAAAGAAAACGGGATACTACTACTTTCTCATCCAAGTGGCGGGAGGGTTAAGTGCATTATGGGGGGTATTTTTACAGTATGCGGCTACAGGTGATTTAGCTTTGAAAACGATCGAGGCTGGCATTCCTTTTTTTATGATTGCGGTCGCAATTAAGCTAGCCTTTGTCGGATTCCATACTTGGCTGCCATTGGCTTACGGCAAAGCTCCTTTCTATGTTGCCGTCGTTTTGTCCATCTATACAACAAAAGTAGGCGTTTATGTCATGAGCCGTCTCCTGCCCGGGATCGATATTTTGGCATATGCTGGGCTTTTTTCCGCTTTGTTTGGTATTGGAATGGCCCTCCTGCAGACCCAGGTTCGCAGGTTCTTGAGCTATTCGATCATCATCCAAGTTGGGTATATGATTATTGGGATTAGTATGGGGACTGTAGCAGGAATAACAGGAGCGATGTTTCACCTGGTCAATCACATCTTGTACAAAACGGTCTTATTTATGGCCGTAGGAGTTGTCGTCTATACCACAGGGAAAGATGATTTTGAAAACTTAGGGATCATGGGCAGAAAACTTCCCGTCACTTCAATCGCAACATTGGTAGCTTTTTTGGGGATAGCTGGTGTTCCTTTTTTTAATGGCTATATGAGCAAAGCCATTATTAAAGACGCAGTAAACGAGCCATTATTAACCTGGGGGCTGAACCTGATGAGTTTCGGGACTTGTCTGCTTTTTTTAAAATTTATTTATTATGCTTTTTTGAAGAAAAGTACGATTAGCCTCGATAAACAACCAGCCCTCAGCATGCAGGTAGGAATGGGACTGTTAACGGTTATGATGCTGGTGATTGGTATTCATCCCGTCTGGTTAGAAAGTGTAACTAATATGGATGTAGCGATTCATTATTTTGATAAAAAACATCTAGTAAGTGGGATTCAGCCATTTCTATGGTCGATTGCTATATTTATTTTAATTAAGAAATATGTAGTGAAGAACTATGAAGCACCCCTGCCTTATGATCTTTACCGTCAAATAGCTAAACAAGTTGTAACTACAGGCTATCAGTTAAGTAACTATCATGACGGAAAATTAACTAAATATCTGTTATGGACAACGAGCACGTTAATCATTCTGTTGGCATTGTTATTGTTTTAAGAATGGTGTCATATCCTATTGGGGTCAGGCCTTCCTCGTGGTCAGTTAGGGCAAGGTGCTTATTTGTGCACCGTCTAGCGGGGAGTGACATAGCGGGGAGTGACAGGCACTGCAATTGAGTGGAGCGGACATTTATTTATGGATTTTTAGGAGTTTGCGGACATCTTGTTCCTCTATTTCACTAAATTAGCCCCGTTTTCCTAGCAAATCATACAAATAAGGCACTAAATGTCCGCCAACCACTCAAAAACAGCAATATCTAGGGAAATAAGGTACTAAATGTCCCCAAAAAACGTTTCGCCAACGGGGGACACGTCTACTACAAAAAAGGCGGGTGGTGACAGCACCGCTTAATACACTTTTCTAAATCCTTCTACATGTTCGGTAAATCCTACACGTTGATAAAATTTGTGTGCCTCTTTTAGATGACCTGAAGACACAACAATCGCGTAGGCACAGTTATTTTCTATAGCAAATGCATCAAGTGCTTCCATTAACATTCTACCGATTCCTTTTCCCCTTATCCCTTGTTTCACAATCACATCTTCAATCACTAAAAAAGGTACCGTCAAACTTTTACAACAAATCCCAAGTGCAGAACCGATCAGTTCATTATTCTCTTTCGCAACGGCTAAAAAGTAGTTTTCATTCGCTGAAATTTCTTCATATAGTTGAATCGACTCTTCCTGCGACATTTCAAAAGGAATTAATTCTTTATACATTTCTAATAAATTTGGGATATCTTTTGCTTCTAATTTATCAATCACAATCATCGTAATGTTCCTTTCTGTATATATAAAGTGGTTAGTCTTCCAATTTATTTATTATATTATATGGAATTTATTTGTAAAAACATGGAGATTGAAGTGATAGGTACCTTTAAAAAGCGCCTGACCGCCCAAAATATATCATATTTGACAAAAAATGGAAGATGTATGAACTAACATCGACAAAAAATGACAAAAATTACCAAAAATATTGTCCCCTACTCACAGGCAGTATATACTTAATAGAAAATAAAAGTTTCTGCTCTTATTTAACTTGTCATAATCAAAGTACAGAGGGATGGATGTTGAAAAAATGCTTAATGGTTGGAGACTAATGGTACTCGTATTTATCACATTTATGTTGGGGGTAACATTAACTAGTTACTTGTTAGTTGGCTATGTGGATCTAGTAGCTTTATTTTTTTGTTTCTTAATCTTACCAATTATTTGGTGGATAGGTAGAGAACATGATCACGTCCGTAAAGATCGAAACACGTTACAACATTCCTATCAAGAATTACAACAACAATATAAAACGACTAAAATAGAAAAACAAACAATAGAAAAAATCATAGATACGGTTGATGACATCGCAATATTTTCTATTAATGAATCAGAAAATACTGCTTATTTTTCAAAAGCTGTTGAACAAATTTTTGGTTTACCGCACGAAGCATTTATTAGTGAACCAAACTTATGGAAGCAATTTATACATCCGGATGATAAAGAAAAAATTAACAAACAATTCTCGAACATAACGGAACCATTACAAGCTGAGTTTCGCATCATCCGACTTGACGAAGAAATTCGATGGGTTGTGCTACGCATCGTTTCGGTAGAAAAAAATGCTATTGAAGGAAATATCATTGATATAACCGATCGAAAAGAATTAGAGGATAAACTAAAGCAGTTCGCCTATTACGACGACCTAACAGACTTACCTAACCGTAAGCTAATGGAACGTCAATTAAAAAAATCGATTGCTCGATCTAAACGTAACGATCATTCATTATGTGTTATGTTTATTGATCTAGATGGATTTAAAAAAGTGAATGATACACTAGGACATGAAGCTGGTGATGAGTTACTAAAAGAGGTCGCGCTTCGTTTAGATGATACTGTTCGTGAAGGAGATTTAATCGCGCGTCACGGTGGTGATGAATTTATCGCCATTTTTGAGGAGACAGACAAGACTGAAGTTGAAGGCATTGCTGATCGAATTATCGATGAGCTTTCACATCCATATAGTCATAATGAAAAAGAATCAACGATTACCCCAAGCATTGGTATAAGTTTATATCCTGATCATGGTGAAGAAATGGATTCACTGATTAAATATGCAGACAAAGCAATGTACTACGCTAAAAGTAAAGGAAAAGCGAACTATCAATTTTATTCGAGTGAACTTCCAGATGCTCAAATTAAGAAAGAAAACGTCCTTGAGAAAATTGTTAATCATTTTACAAAATAAAACGATACTAGCAGTTTAGAAAATTAAATAGACCCGCCTCTTTTCACAAACGAAATTGGAGCGGGTTTCTATATGGATCTGTTTTCATTTTCGCGCGTTTACTATCTTTATTTTGACCAACTTCTTGTTTGAAAACAAAAGCTTCTTCCCTATTGCATGTCGTAGTTCACTATTTTCGCTTTAGTATCCTTTAATACATAAACCTATGTGTATATCAAGGATAACAAGGTCAGATCGATGCGTGTCGACCACTTGCCTCCTGAATAGTCGTATAATCATCATTAGGAAGGAATCAGCCACTAGTATCTGTTTCCTCATTCTCTTTTTTAGTTTTTAACTTTTTTTGATAGATCGAAATTAATTGATCCAACTCTTGACTATATTTCACGGTAATCTCACTTTCATACCCATAAAGTTCAGCTTTCCTTAACAACACTTTTCTTTTTTGATCAATTTGCTTCGTTAAAAAATCTTCTTTAGCGCATTTATCACTCATTGCTACCTCCTACTATTAGGTGAAGCCTTGAACCCACAACCATTATTTATACCAGGAATTGGAGGTGGCGAAAAGTGTCAAATTGCCACATTTGGTCCAATTTTTCAAAACAGTATACAGACTCCATTCAACTGACAAGTTTTACCAGTAGTTAGTTAAGACATCATGCTCCCTTTATATGTTTTAATAGATTTATGTCTATTTTTCTATACTTGAGAGATTGGAGGGAGTTTTTATGAAAAGAGAGTGGTTAATACAAGCCCGCAAATTAAAACACTATACCCAGGAACAAATTGCAGCCGAGGCATACATTGATCGAACCTACTATTCACAAATCGAAACTGGCAAAAGAAATCCAGGGCTTCATGTGGCGATTAAAATTGCAGACATTTTAAATTTTGAACCTTTGCTATTTTATAAAGATTCACTTGATCAAAACTCTCAACCATTAGCAAACACCACTTTCAGCTACGAAGTAACCAAAAAAATAACTACTATGAATACAGGTGAAATACTATACCTTTACAATACGATCGAATCACATACCTATCATAGTTTCGCTTTCCTCTATGACGGAGTAAGCAAAGGAATTCCATGTTTATTGATTGACAACAGTGATAATTTTAACAGTATGATGCATCACTTAAGTGCTAAAATACCCCAGGAGCAACTTAAAAAGTTCATCCAGTTTGTTGATATAGATAAACAGCATTGGGGTGATCTTGAAGCAGCGTTTAAAAAAACAGTGCTGGAATCTAAGTTTCTACGTATTTGGTGTGGGGAACATGATAAGCAACATCATGATTTATCTACTAAGCTAGAAAATTATTTGGGGAAACACTTGAAAACGAACAACCTTTTATCCGTTCATTCCTATGATGCTTCCATGATTACAGCGGGAGATCATATTAACATGATGCGAATGTATCCTTATATGATGACCGATTCTGAAATAACTACTTCTCCCTTTTTCGTTTCAAGTCCTAACACCCAGCTTTCCCCTTCCCTGTTTATGCAAGAAAAAAATAGAAAAAAGGAATGAGCGTGAAAAATGATTTCATTAACTAACTATTTGCGAGTAACCAATGCATCCCATATATTATACTTTTTTGAAGAAGAGTCGATTTATATACAGAATTTGCTTACGTATATCCGAACAGGAATTGAAAGAGGTCACCATATATTAATCATTGAAAACACAGGCATATATAAAGAAGTCCAGAAAAAAATAACTGCTTCATTTTCAAATGAGCAACAACATCATATTCATTTTGTCGATAATCATTCCTTTTACAAACGCTATCATGACTTCAACATTAATCATGTTATTGAACACTTTAGTGAGATTTTAGAACCTTTTTTTAATCAAGACCTTACTGTTCGTACCTGGGCTCATGTCGACTGGAATGAGCAAGACGACATGGAAGATAAACTTGAAGAATTTGAAAAGTTAGCAGACTGTGCTGTAAAAGAAATGAATCTCCTTTCTGTCTGTGCTTACAATGCTTTCGATCTATCTGCTTCTCTTGAAAATAAAATGATGCGTAGTCATGAGTATTTAATGACAGATAGAGAATTTGTTCGATCTACACTGTACGGAATTCCTGCATGTAAAAAACGCTAGCCTTTCATTTAAAAAACGGGAATCCGACGATAAAAACCGTAGCATTCCCGTAACTTGCTTATAAGTTGGATTAATTGAAACAAGATGGATATCTTTTTCAGTCAATCGTTACATTTCCTTTGGTCTACCTATTAAATATCCTTGTCCAAGATCGATACCTAGCATTTTGGCAATCACGAGTTCACTGTGGTTCTCCATGCCCTCTAGTACCAATTTCATCTTTTCGTTTTGACATATATTTGCCAACTTTCTAACTTCTGATTGCTTGTCTAATGAAAGTGCTAAACGACTAGAGAACGTTTTATCTAACTTAACAATATCTGGTTCAATATCGATGATTGTTTGTAAAGTGGTCTCCCCTTTACCATAATCATCTATGGCTATACCTATTCCTAACTCTCTCATCAACTCTATGACGCTTTTCATCCCAAGTAGATCCTTAATCTCTTCTGCCTCACTTATTTCAACTATCACTTTTGTATTCATGATTAATCCATTTAGATAGAGTTTGTTTAAAAACGGTTCAAAAAACGGGTGCATCATGGTGGAAGGGTATATATTGATAAATAGTCGATGGATACTTTTCCTTTTTGAAGCTGTTAACAAGGCATGGTAAATAGAGTGCGTATCCAATTCGTATAACATATTATTCTTCATTGCTAAACTAAACAGTTGCTCAGGAGAATCAACTAACTTGGAACGGAATAAAGCCTCAAAGCCGTTAACTTCCCAGGTCTGCAAATCAATTAATGGTTGAAAAACATGACTGAAATTTTTTGTATATATCATGTTGTGTAGTAAGTTTAAATCTTGTTTCAATAGAAAAACTCCCTGCATGTTGTTCGTTCTAAACCTACAACCTTTATACGTCGTTTTCTCTTTCCCCTTATCTGTTCTTGATTACAATATTAATCCTACTATTATGATAAACGAAATGTCATTAGATGATGACAATTGCGTCAAATTGCCACAAAATATGTATGCTTTTGTCGAATAGTTTATAATACTTACTATAAGTAACTGTTTACAATGTGGCATATTGCCACTTTAGGATCGTGGTTTATTTGATAAAATTTAATGATATCTACTTTTTAAATAAAATCTATTAGTGCGCATATTAAATATACATTGCTAGTTTATTGTTAGCGCTTGCTGCTGAGAATGGGGGTAATTATGAGAAGAGAATGGTTGATCCAACTTCGTATTGACAAGGGCTTTACTCAGGAGCAAATTGCAACGAAAGCATTTATTGATAGGGGGTATTACTCACAACTAGAGAATGGAAAACGAGATCCTGGTTTTAATGTTGCTGTTAACATATCGAAGGTTCTAGAATTTAATCCATTAATGTTTTTTCGTGATCAATTTACTGAATCACACAGCATCGATCCTCCTCATAAAAGGGAATCGATAAAATCACTCAATGAGATTGATCATGGGAATATCATTTACCTCTATGAAGATAGTGATCGTTATTTACATCAACTGATAACTTTTCTCCTCATTGGTATAGAATACGAGAGTACTAGTCTTATTATTGATGATTCGAACACGATTCAATATGTTCGAGAAAAGTTAAATAAACTAACTAGAAACACTAAAAGCATGAAAAACATTCATTTTATCGAAAATAACGATACAAGACAGCTAGACACTGTCTTACATAAATGGTTAGATGATCAAAGGATACAAGTATGGGTTCAAGAAAACCGTGTGGCAGAAAGTGACTGCTTTAAAAAGATAAAACGATATGTAGCACCTAAAAACATAACCATGTCTGGAGCTAATAACATGCTAGGGGTGTGTGCTCATAATGCAACCTTAGTAACCGCACAATCATACATTCGGATGATGAGACTCTTCCCTTATTTAATGACTGACACAGAAATTGTAAACTCACCACTTTTTCACCTTAATAATGGGAATCATACATTATCCCCCTCATTGTATGTGCAGGGGGATATGGATTAAAATGTTTTTTTAAACGAGCCATTTAATGTAACTAATAATGAGCTATTCTATTATTTATATAATTTGGGCGGGGCTTGCAGCAGCAACCCTTAATGGTGGTAGTAATAGGCTGGTACTCGACCAAAAATACGGGATAACATATTATGCTAACCAAGTCTTTGATGCATTTGTTAGCACACACGGTATGTATGCCAAGTTTCCTAAAGAGGGACACAAAAGGGAGATTGTATACGAATCAATCTCCCTTTTGTATCTTTAAAAACAAGTAAACGATTGAATTTGCCGTAAGTCTACCCCATAATAAACCCATCTAAATCCGGTCCAACGGTATCCTGAGACCGAATTTCGTCCGACAAAAATAGGGTAAAACCAAAATTGTTGATTCCTATTTAACCAAACATAGGTAAATCTATATAAACAGCCTCGAATAGCACCTGGATCAACTGCAAACGTCCCTACTTGCTGTGTCTGGGTAGGAACAAAAGAAGGTGGTGGTGACGTTGGTGCCCCTGCTTGTTGACCTTGACCTGGTGGAGAAAATGGAGGTGGTGAGCTAGGTGGACCCATTTGTCCGTCCCCAGGTGAAGGGAACCATGGAAGAAAAGGGAACCATTGTCTTTCATCCACTACTTCATAGGAATAATCTTCCCCTTCTACAGGAAAGGAATAATCATTCTGACCGAACATATAGTTATTATATTGATAGTCATTAGTTGGATACATAAGATACACTCCTTATTTAGACTCACATCATCATATGTAACCGTCCATTGTCCCTCAACTCGTCCACTGACAATTGGACGTTTACCCACACTATATACTATAAGTATTAAAATTCTCTATAAACCCCTATTGCCCTAGTAACGTAGTAAACCGCTCGATCTTTGCATAAACACTGTTGGTCTCAGGCCAGGGCGCAGTGACATTTGTCCATATGGAGGACTGCCCCCTCGTTCTAATGGGTTTGTTCTAGCATACTTCTGAACCATGGCGTAGCTAAAATTTCGGAACACCAATATTATAGTAAGCAAAATTATTTACATATACCAAAACCTAGTGATACATCGTTACTTATCAGCACCTCTAACGTTTGACCTTTATTGACCTTTTGATTATAATAATAATTGAAAAGGATATTCATCATTATCAAATCTATATGGAGGGTGATGAAACATGGCTAACTTATTACCTCGTCGAAATAGTGATTTTCGTGACGTTGTAGATCGCATGTTTGATTTTTTTCACCGTGGTTTTGATGATGACTTTCTTTCACCAATGGAATCTAGATTCTTCAATTCATTCAAGATGGATGTGAAAGACAAAGGAAATCAATTAGAAATTCAAGCAGAACTGCCAGGATTAAATAAAGATGATGTGATTGTTGAGTATAAAGATGAACACATCATCATAAAAGCAGAACAGAATGAAAATGTTGATAAGAAAAATGAGGATGGTCACTACATTCGACGCGAGCGTTCTTACGGCTCATTCCAAAGAAGTTTTTATGTTGGCAATATTGATGAAACAAAGATCAAAGGATCATTTAAAAACGGAGTGTTAACATTAAAAGTCCCTAAAGGAACCGAACTACATGATGGATATAGAGTAAAAATTGATTGAATTGTGTTTGTACATTAAAAGGCGCACCCAAAAAATCATTTCTCGGTTGCGCCTTTTATTTATAGTTCACAAGGAAAAATCACATATCCTTTGCGAGCCTGACCCTTTCCTTCCCATCTACCAATTCATCATATGTAAAATACACATGGCTAGGTAACGATTTAACAGAACGGGGGCGATGTGGTAATACTTCTGCTTCTTCTAGTATCCAAAACATATAATCTGTATTCGGTTTTTCAAAGCCAAAACCTAACCTTCTATCAGATATGTAATCCGGGCTATGGGAGGACTCTCCTCGTGGACACTTGTCCATCTGGAGTGCCTGACCTCATTTCGAAAAATTACTGGTTGATAAAAACTCTTATGATTGTGGTGAAAGGCTTGCGGTTGTATCATATATCATTTTTATTTCTTCAAACCATCCTTTTACCTCCTGGAATACACCATGCTCTCTTAAGTCTTCAGCAGTAATATTTTTAACTATACTGCCATTCAGAACTCTCTTTATTGCTTTTTCTCTTTCACTTTCATTAGATATATGTTTAAATGCGATACCCTTCAAAGTATTGGGTATATCGATTTCACTCCAATTAGATTCATATTGAGAAAGATCACATTTAAAGTATTCCTCTATTATTTTCCTTGGTATATAGTTCTCCATTTCCCGTAGTTTTGTAACAGTACCTGAACGTCGACCATCTTGCTCAGAGTTCATATTATCTACTGCTTTTTTGTACTTCTGAATATCTCCATCGTATAAATGAAATTCTTTTGTATTTGAATGCTCAAAGTGGTTCAAATTTATCCAATCAATTAATCTACTTCCACCTAAATTATAAATACTTATATCTGAGTTCTCTAAATCTATTATTTCCCTTAATTCAGGTATATGCTTATTTATATTTCTTATAAATAAGACATCATTTGGTCCTTCAACACAAACCACAACACTAGAGTGAATAGTAGGTAATATACCAAGTGTATCAACTATACTTCTTACCTTAACATCTCTATCAGAAACTATCGCAGGGTAACCATACTCATCTTTAGAAATCATTATTAAAGAATTTTCATCTACTATTTGGGCTATTTCAGGAGTATGTGTAGTTATAAATACTTGGCTATTTTCTTTTTGAGCTATAGCAGTCAATGAATCAATAATCATATGTTGATAATTAGGGTGTTGAGAAGTTTCTGGTTCTTCTATAGCATATATAACATTCTTGTTTCCTTTTTCTAAAGCAGCTTGTTCCGCCTGTGCTCTAAAATAACTCAAGAGTATTAATCTTCTTATACCACTTCCACGTTTATTTAATGGAATTTCATTATCTGTGTCTAAATTAAATTTGAATAATGAGTCCCATGTTTTAAGATCAGGTATTGTTTTTAGTTCTTTTGCAATCTCTCCATTAAAATCTTTTAACTTATCGATAGTCTTACGCCCAACTTCTTCAACCCTCTCTACTACTTGATCTCTTATACTATCTAATTCTTCTTGTAAATCTGCTAATACCTCTTTTGTTATAGCCTTCATTGGATCTTGAACTTCCCTATCACCATCTGTATTATTTCTGTCTGATTGAAATAGGTTAAACAAGGGTAAATTTTCTTTTAATTTCAACCAATTTTTAAAACTTTCATCCTGGGTATCTTTTATGTCTAGTGTAGTTTCTTTAAAGATGGTCTTATCATTAATTAAACTATCAAATATTGCCTGTCTCATGTCTGCCTTTTTCGTCTTATTAATACTATCAAAGGTGTCAATTTCATCTTCATGATCTTTTAATAGATTTTTCAAGTCACTTTGACTATATGTAATTAAAGGTTTGTCAAATAGGTTTGGGTGCAAAGCCTTTATTAAAACACTTATGCTGTTTTGTGTGATTGATTTACCACCAGCATTAATTATCTTTTTCACTTCTAGATAACCTTCATTGTTTAACAGATATTCATCTCGTAAAGAAGTTGGATTAGAAGCATCTAATATTACTAATTCATCTTCCCCCATCTCAAAAGTAACTCCTATTTCTATAACTTTCTCAGTAGAATATTTATTACAATCAGTGAGATCGGGCTTCACATCGTTAAAAAAGATATTTAGTGCATCTAATATTGTACTTTTTCCAACATCGTTTTTACCTATTATGACATTTAAATTTTCATTAAAATCAACTTCTAATTCTTCGTATCCTCGAAAATTTTTCAATTGTAATTTACGTAACTTCAAAGTTATGTCCCTCCCAGAATATAATTAATAAATACTTGCTTAGCATAACTATAATAAAAGGGCAGTCTATCAGTTATCATCTTGATAAACTGCCCTTAGTTGTGTTTGTTTTATTCTATTTTAAGTCATCTTAGCTTAAATTTTTGATCCCATGATGGAATTCTCCTTCGAATTGGAGAGTCCCTTCTTCGGAAAATAGTTTGCCAGACCCGTGGTAATTCCCGTCCTTCCACTCGCCTTCGTACATTTTTTGTCCGTCTCTACTGTACATTGTTCCAAATCCATGTATCTCCCCATTGCAAAAGTCACCTTCGTATCTTAATGGCGGATTTTCTGGATCATCTACACTTCCAAACGCATAATAAAGCTTGCCAGATCCATGCTCCTTACCATCTTCCGCTTCCCCTTCATATAGTTTGATTTCCGTTAACGGTTCATACCAAATCACTTTTCCCCTCATAGGACATCCTCCTCAAATTTATAGTACAAATCTAATTCCCGGTAACACGCTTCACAATAATAAAAGTCGTCCGGTGCACGACGACTCGACTTGTCATCAACTATTTGATTACATTCTGGGCAGTCTACTTCATTGAGCCAGGATATTTCTTTTGTTAGTGCTTCATCTTGCGTTAGGGCATCATACCATTGCATCCGCTGGAAGGAATCGGTCGTAAACCATTTATGATTGTTTTCTTTGTCTCGGTATTTTCGGTGATTCCGAATAAATTCCCGCAGCACTTCTGGTCGTTTTCTCTTTCGCATGATCGCGTCACTTACCTCAATCGCAAATCGTTTAGTTGTATCTGGTAGCGCCTTTTTACATTGAACCAGTTGTTTTCCAAGTAGTTCCGAATCCTCTCTTAGTGTCATCAACATCCGATACATCTCACCCGCAACAGGGCCATCATCCCCACCATTCCACAAGACGGTTGCGTAATCACTATCATTCATCACGTTGTTGATATCTCTCAGGATGACGCTTAACTCTAAGTGTGTTGCGAAATCTTTTTGAAGCGATCGGTTTAAGTAAGAAGTATATTTATCCTTCAACTTTTCGAAATCCCAAAATAGAAACAGATAATCATCTGCATAGCCGTCGTAATGCGGTTCTGCTTCTAGTTCATCAAAGCAATCACTATTACAATATTGATGATCATCAATATCAATCACATAAATATCCTCTAGCGGTGAGAAACAATAGGTGCAATATCCCCACTCTGGCTTTGTTTTCCAATCTTTTTGTTTATAATAAAGCCACCCTTCACGTGATACACTTCGCAACAATCGACCAACATACCCTTTTATTTTTCGTTTCCCTACGGCCTTTTCCATTTTCCTATAAAGCTTTCGCTCAGCCACCTTCAATTCCTGTAACACCTCAATACTTTTTGCTTCGCGTTGTTTTTTGAAATATCCCCGGCAAAACGCTTTGAACGCTACGAAATCTTGTTTTTCAATTAACATGTTATCTCCTCCTCATTCCGCACTATACAAACGCGATTTTTTTGTCGGCATAGGTCTTTTAAAATAAATTTTTCAGCCCAGAGATCATTAACCCAATACTTAACAATCAAATGATAATGAAAATGATGATGGTGAAGATCGAAACACCTCCAATTTTCCGTTCCTTCCATCTATACAAACGGCATTTTTATTTTTCTACGCTTTTTTCAGATTTCAATGGGATACTTTTTGGCATAAAAAAAGACTACAACGGCTTTGTAGTCAGGGGAGGATAGTTATTAAAATAGGGGAAATGGGTGGCATCGGACTTCTCCGTTTGAACATTTGAAGTACCTGACCCCTAGTTCCTAAATCTAATAAACATGCACTGATGTTATTGTTAACCTTTCTTTTTCTCCAAGAGATATTGAAACCAATACATTAAAAATGCCTTAGAAAAGTAATAGAGGAAAAACTGAAATTTACTTAACCGAACTAATTGATAATGTTTTACTCTTTTTGCAAATGTTGCAACTGGATAAGCAAATAAAGCATTTACCAATGCGTTAAGTGCAAGAAATGTTTTAAACTTTCCGTACGTCCATTTCAATATCCACAAGGAACCCACAAAAAACGGTCCAATTAGATAAGGGAGTTCACCGAATAGAACAGAATGCGGTCTATTATAAAAAACCCACCATTTCTGTTTTTTTCCAATTAGTGTAGTAAGGAGTTCTACAAGAAATATAAGAAATGCAACTGGAAAAAATCTTTTTATATGACGTTTCCCGATTAAAGGAATAGTCAGCCATGCAAGCGCGACAATAGTGAGATTAACTAACCTTTGGATTTTTACTGTCAAAACCTTCATCATCCTTTATTCAATACCTAATTGTTAAAATACCCAACAAACAACTTTCTTATGTATAAGTCCCCTCAAGGACTAGACGATCTTTTTAATAACGGTGCCTGTAATTTTTTTCAAATTTACTTCTATATTACATAAACACGATGCTATCGGGACAGATCCTCCCCGCGTGTAATATCTCGATACTTTTTACTTCGCATTCCTTACTGAAATATCCCCGGCAAAACGCTTTGATCACGAAGAAATTTTGTTTTCAATGGAATATTTTTTGGCTAAAAGAAGACCACAACGGCTTTGTAATCGGGGAAGGATGAGTTATTAAATTAGGGGCAACGGGTGGCATAGACTTACTCGTGGACACTTTTCCATGTGGAGTACCTGACTCAAATTTTTTATTTAGGATGAAACATAATTAACATTTTTCCATAATAAAATTTCACAAGCGGGGTGGTACAAAATGAAAGATATTCTGTTAATCTTACTTCTTCAATTGATTTATGTTCCAGTATTTAGCCTTCGTACCATCATGCTTGTGAAAGGGTACCGGCTTAATGCAAGTTTGTTCGGTTTCATAGAATCTGTCATTTATGTGTTCGGTTTGTCGATTGTGTTAACGGGAGAACAAAGTATTCTTTCGATGATTGTGTATGCATTAGGTTTTAGTATTGGAATTTTGATTGGGTCTGAGATCGAAGAAGAAATGGCAATTGGCTACATCACGTTACATGTGATTTTGACGAATCGAAATAAACAGTTAATTGAGCAATTGCGCGTCGAAGGTTATGGCGTTACGATTTATGTCGCCGAAGGAAAAGATGCTGATCGTTTTAAATTAGAGATCATTACAAAGCGGAATCAAGAAGAAGGCTTGATTGAAATGATTAAAGAATATGAGCCTCAAGCATTTATTGTCGCTTATGAACCACGATACTTTAAAGGCGGATTTATCTTAAAGGCTATGAAAAAGCGTAGGAAGAAAAAGAGAGTGAAGCAAAAGAGTAGTTAGGTTTATTGGAGGGCGTAATCTCTTGGAATATTTAAAAGGTATCTGGTACTCGTGGACAAGTGTCCATAAGATGTACCAGGTACCAAGACCTGTTTACTTGCTTCATAGACTATCATGATATTCTCCGTCTCCATTACAAGTTGCTATACGAAGATTTCTTCAACAGGAAAGTCTTCAGCCTATCCGATTTTGACCTATGAGGTTAGGCACCTCATGTGCAAATATTGAAACAATAGGTATAGTTAGATATAATAATATATATAATAAAAATGACAGAGCGTAACTACACTCTGTCAATGTGTAACTACATGCCGCATGAAGAGCGGCTGACCAAGTCTAGAAATAAGTAACCTTTCCTATTCCTTTGGTCGGGGGCAGGACGGTTACTTTTTCTGTTTGAGACGATCATAAATACAACTGTAATACCAGCTACTAAAACTAAGTTAGGTTGTAGTGCTACAGTGATCGCTTCATATGTCGTCATGATACCACCTCCCTTCAGTCGGGAAGTGGCCAACCGCCTACCACGCTATGTAGTTACATATCTATTATAACCTTATCCCTTATTCAAACACCAATATATTCCACACCTTTCAACGACACCTAAAACCACAAGTACACAGTTGCTTGCTTTTTTAATATACAAAAAAGGCACCTGCTACTCCTCGTGGACATGTGTCCATAAGATGTACCAGGTACCTAGAGCCGGGACAGAGAACCTGTCCCCTTGTCCCATTTTTATGGATTTGTTGACCAGAGTCCTGCTGTTTTCACAAAAACTCTTGGATCAAGCTTTAGTTGAGAAACGATGTAGTATGCAAGGTCTTCTGGATGCATGACGCGTTCGACATCGCCTTTAATAAGGTTCGCTTCATTTGCTAGGTCGGTGGCAACCGTACTAGGTGTTAACGCACTAACGCGAATGTTATGTTTTCGAACCTCTTGCATCAACGATTCGGTTAATCCCATCACCGCGAACTTGGATGCGCTGTAAGCACTTGTTACTGGTGCGCCTTTTTGTCCGGCAGTCGAAGAGATGTTGATGATATCTCCTGATTGTCGTTCGATCATCTCCGGCAGTACTGCTCTTGTTACGTTATACACGCCCATCAGGTTCACACGAATAATGTTTTCCCACTCGTCTGGCTCTAGGTCTAAAAATCCTCCAAATTTAGCAACTCCAGCATTGTTGATCAAAATGTCCACTTGTCCTAAGTCGGATTGAATATGCTCCACCGCATGCGTGACAGCTTCGTTATCTGATACATCCGCTGTTGCTGCCGAAATGTTCACGTCATATTGTTTGAGTTCCTCGCCTACTTTTTCAATATTTTCCATTGTACGGCCGACGAGTCCGATATTTACTCCCTCTTTAGCAAGGGCGATCGCTGTTGCTTTGCCAATTCCTCTACCAGCACCTGTGATTAATGCTGTTTTTCCTTTTAATGATTGCATTGTAACACTCCTCTTTTCTATGGATTGAACCTCTACATCAACTTTCAACCTTCTATAGTCTTACCCAACTGGATGAGAATGAAACTTTGTATGGGGTGACAGGCACCACAATGTTATTTTCACCGACAATCCTTTAACAAGCAAAAAAAACGCTCAGATTAAATCTAAGCGTTTTTAACTAAATTATATCTGCAGCAACCTAGTTTCCACTATGAATTATTTTTTTATCATCAATCGTCAACTGTACATCTGCTACATTTTCAATAAATTGTTTATCATGCGAAACAAAAAGAATCGTGCCTTCATATCCGGAAATAAACGTTTCTAATGCTTCAATTGCTTGGATGTCTAAAAAATTGGTTGGTTCATCTAATAATAAAATATTATACTCCCCTAAGAACAGCTGACAAAGTTGGAGTCGAAGCGCTTCTCCACCACTTAATGCTTTCACATTTTTTTGTATATCTGTCCCAACAAACCGCATCGAATGTAATACACTCCGTAAAAAGGCTTCATTATATTCGGATCGATTTTTCACAAATTGTAAAACTGTTTCATTACTAGTAAATTGATAACTCATTTGCTTGAAATAACCCATTTTTGCTTTTGGAGAAATCGTTAAACTAGGATCATGATTTGCAATATGTTGTAGCAAGGTACTTTTCCCACTACCGTTGTTTCCAGTAATTGCAATGTTTTGACCAAGTGGCAGTTGGAAACTAACTTCATCTAATAATACGTTGTTCTCCACTTGAAGCGTAAATCTGTCTGCCATAATGGGAAACTTATTATGCAATTCTACCGCTTTTGATTGATGGAAAACAATTGGTCTCTCTTCTTTTACAGCTTTTACTTCCTGCAGTTTTTCCATCCGGCTCTCGATCGCTTTTGCGGTACGTTGCATCGCTTTTTGACTCGATCCCTTGGACTTTGTCATAAACGATTTATCCGGTTTAGCATTTGCTTCCCTTTTAGACATCTGCCCCGCCTGAGCAACCTTCTTTGCTTTTGCCATTTTTTCTTGCGCTGCTTTTTCGAGTCTAGCCTTTTCTTTTATAAATTGTTCATGGGCTTCTTGCTGTTGTTTATGTTCTAACTCCTTTTGAGCGACGTATTCACTATAATTTCCTGAGTAAACACTCACTTTTCCATCATCAATTTCCCAAATCGTCGTAACTAATTCGTCTAGCACAACACGGTCATGACTAATTAATACAAGCGCCCCATAATAATAACGAAGTTCGTCTAACAAAAAGGAAATGCCTTGTTGATCCAAGTGCGTTGTCGGCTCATCGATGAGCAATGATTCGTAATAAGGCGTAAACAACTGGGCGAGTTTCATCCTTGTTTGCTCTCCGCCGCTTAACTGAACCGAGTCTTTTGGTATATCTAATTTTCCAAGCAAAACTGGATCGACTTCGTTGGCCGGTATGGCTGATGGTGCTTCCAGTTGTTCAAAGTAGCCACACGCCACATGACGGTGCACCATACCTTTTGTTGGTTGAACATGTCCCGCCAATAATTTTAACAACGTACTTTTTCCTGCACCGTTTTTACCAACAATCCCTATACGGTCAAATTGGTGAATAGCTAAACGATCAATTTTTATAATTTCTTTATCTAAATAACTCACTTCGACATTTTCTAATTCAAAACAAATTTGTTCCATCATTGCTACCTCCCGAAATTTTTATCCTTTCGTATCGATAGCTAGGATCGATACGAGCTTTTTTAAAACGAAGCTCGTATCAATAGAAAAGTAACATACACATTCAGAATCACTCCATATTTAAGTAAAATAAAAAATCACAGACATCTGTCTGTGATTTCGAGTAAATGGGAACATATCCGTATGTGTCATCAAATCATATATGTGGATATAACATAGAACAAAAGCGCAAGCGCCCGGGTAGCGACGTACGGACTGGACTGAGCCGTAGGAGATAAAGGAAACACGACGACCGAAGGAAGTCGATGTTGACTTATCGTACGGAGGTGAGGGAAGTCTCGCTAGTCGTTGGGCGCTGGAGCTGGACGTGGCCGATGCAAGGATAAAAGTTGTCCACAACCATTCCATTTTATAATTTCCTATGCTACAAAAAAGAAAGGTAGACTCATCTCCTTTCTTCACACTTCCATCATTTAGTTGACATGAAGACTATTAAAAAAGGACATACTTATCCCGTTTACTCTGTCCAAACAAACAGAGTCTTTGACCGTATTCAATTACTGGTTCAAAGCTGGGAAACGAAGTCTCATAGAGTGTGTCACTTTTTAATAATCTCCTTTACATTTGTTTAGTACATGTATTATTATAGAGAGTATTTTTATAAAGGTCAACGGAAAGTAGATTTTTGCCAATACCCTGCTCTGTTTTTTGAATAACAGTGCCTGGAACGTCCCGAAAAATCTTGTTTCTCAATACGTTTCACATAATAGTAGTAATGTATATATTACATAAAGACGGTGGGTAATCATCATACCTTTGTCTCAGCGCTTAAAGTTATCATTAGAGAGAGTGTTTGTACACAATGATATGACTGAGGACACCACCATATTTAGACATGGGGTCAGTGACCCTCCCCGTGGACACTTGTCCATATGGAGTGCCTGACCCATGTCCTTTACGATAATACAAAGGAGAGTTAATCATTTCATCTAAGTGATTGACTCTCCTTTTCATTTTCTTCTATAAATCCTTTGTTGGTGAACATATGACACTAGGAAAACATAATAGCACTTATTAACTGTCCTTCTTAGATGGACACTTGTATTCCCAAGGGGTCACTGACCCCGTTTAATCTTTTTTCACCTTTTTAGATATAGTTTCTGTCAGACGGTCAAGTAAAATAGCTAGAATAACGATTCCTAAACCTCCGACAGCCCCCATACCAATGTTAAGTGTCTGCATGGAGCGTAACACGACGTTTCCAAGACCACCTCCACCAATCATGGAAGCAATAACGGTCATGGCAAGTGCCATCATGATACATTGATTAACCCCAGCCATAATGGTTGGTATTGCAAGAGGTAGTTGAACATCTTTCAATGTTTGCCATCGACCAGATCCAAATGCTCTCGCTGCTTCAACCATTTCACCTGATACTTCACGAATACCTAAAGTAGTTAGTCGGACAGCAGGAGGCATTGCGAAAATCATGATCGCAACCAAAGCAGATACTTTGCCCATTCCAAAAAACATAACTGCAGGAATGAGGTAAACAAAACTAGGTAGTGTTTGCATAAAGTCCAAAATTGGCCTCAGAATTCGTTCTACTACATTACTTTGTGAAGCAAAAATTCCTAACGGTACCCCAACTAGTAGCGAAACCGCGGTCCCGGATAAGGCTAAAGCAACCGTAGCCATAGTAGGTTCCCATATATCTAAACCGAATGTGAGCAAAAGTCCTACAAATGCAAAGATTGCCAAACGATAACTAGCCAATATCCATACTAATAGCGCAACTACGATCATAATGACAATTTCAGGTGGCCAAAGCAAAAGATCTTCAAAACCACCAATAATGATTTCTAGAAAATTACTTGCCGCCCGTAGGAATGGACTAAGATAATAGGTTACTTTTTCAAACCCTATGTTAATCCAATCCTCTAGTGGTATGAAAAAATCAATCATTGGCATTACCTCCCTCAGCAAGCTTTGCCATAACAGTTCCACGTACAACAATGCCTTTAAATTTAGAATCTTCATCCACAACTGCGAGCGGCACATTTTTACCGGTCATCAGTGCAAACATTTCCTTTAATGGTGTATCCGGTAATGCTGTTGGAATATCCTTTTGAATAATGGAATCAAGACTTGTTTCATTACTTTCAATGGCTGTTAAAGCATCTTCTGCCATCACGATTCCAATCAATCGGTTCTGTTTATCAACTGCGAAAATACTCGAAATATCATTTTCTTTCATTCTGTGCAACGCCACACGTGGACCATCTTTTGGATAATGGATAACGGTTGACGATTTTTTCATAATCATTTCTGCAGTTAGGACCCTTGATCTGTCAACATCTTCAACAAACTTCTCCACATATTCAGTAGCTGGAGACATCATAATTTCCTCTGGTGTTCCAATTTGAACGATCTCTCCATCTTTCATAAGGGCGATACGATCCCCTAATCGAAGTGCTTCATCTAAATCATGTGTAATAAAGATAATTGTTTTTTGAAGTTTATCTTGAAGCTCTAATAATTCTGTTTGCATGTCTTTTCTGATTAAAGGATCCAGCGCACTAAAGGCCTCATCCATCAGAAGAATATCAGGATCTGTAGCTAATGCACGTGCAAGTCCAACACGTTGCTGCATACCACCACTTAATTTGGAAGGATAATAGTTTTCCCAACCTTTTAAACCAACTGCTTCCAGGGATTCTAGAGCCTTTTGTTCTCTTTCTTCTTTGGCAACCCCCATTACCTTTAGTCCGTATGATGCGTTTTCCAACACTGTATAATGTGGAAAGATGGCAAAGTTTTGGAAAACCATACTAACACTTTCCTTGCGTAGCTCGCTAAGTTCATTTTTATCCATCTTAGTGATATCTTTATCGTGAATGGAGATGGAGCCCAAGGTAGGTTCAATAAGCCGATTAAGGCAACGGATAAGTGTAGACTTTCCGCTACCAGATAGGCCCATTACAACAAAGGATTCCCCCGCTTCAACTTCGAATGATACATTATTTATACCAATTGTTGTTCCAGTTTTTGCCATTATTTCATCTTTTTTGTGGCCTTCATTGACCATTTCAATTGCTCGATTTGGTTCTTTACCAAAGACTTTGTATAGATTTTCAACTTTTATTATCGACATGTATGTCACCCTTACTTTTTACTCTGCTTCTAACCAAGCATCGATATCTGATCGATTATCATCAATCCACTGTTGAGCTAATTCTGTCGCATCCTTGCCCTCATCCTGATTATTGTAGAGGTACTCTTCAACTTCTTCGATACTCATCTCAAAATTATTAACAAAGTTGTAGATTTCTGGTGCTTTATCCTTAAAGTCATTACTTACTCCCCAATCTTGACTATCCACACCCCAAATACCTTCTTCATCTTCAAGCACTTTCAGATCATAATTTCTAAACATGGTATGCGGGCGCCAACCTAGGAAAAGGATTGGTTCCTCCTGACTTACTGCATAATCCACCTCAGCCATCATGGAAGCCATTGTACCGGACACAACCTCCAGGTCTAAACCATGAGCTTCGATAACTTCTTCAGTAGTGAGCATCATACCAGATCCCGGTTCAAAACCTATAAGTTTACCATTTACCATCTCTTCGTTCCCTACTAATTCACCAATCGTGTCTGCCTCCACATAGGTTGGTACAGCCCATCCAGTTGGTGCCTCATCATAGATCGTAGAACCCATTTCAAACTCACCATCAAACTTATCTAAGTATGTTTGGTGAATTTCAGGCCAAACACCAGGCCAAATGTCTACATCATTTTGTGTCAAAGATAAAAACATAAAGGCAACGTCACCTTCCATTACTTCCACCTCGTACCCATATTCTTCAGCAATAAGTTTCGTTATTTCAATTGGTGGCGTTTCGTAATCGTAAGGCGCATTACCAATTGTAATCACTGTGTCATTTTCTGTATCGCCATTTTCTGCACCATTATTGTCTTCACCGTTTTCTTCTGCTCCACAAGCGCCCAATAAGATAGCGCCGATTGTTAAAAATAAAAATAAAGTTAATTTCTTCATTTTTTCAGCTCCTCGTGTAGTTTTTATAATCCTTATAATAAGATCTGCAGCTTACAAGTCATCTATTATGTACAATTAAACATTCCTTTCGACTTTTAAAAAAGTGGTTTTAGATTTAAATGGGGGAATAACTAAATATTATATAGTATAATTGAAAAGTTGTACAATTTATTCATAGGCTATAGGGGGGGGCAACCCCTCCACGTGACTTATCCATATGGAAGCCCTGCTCCCCCTTTGCCAAGGCAAAAAACAACATAATTTTGGAATCAATCCTGATCTTTGTGATACAAGTTTGATTAATTTTCAACATGATTACGACCCCACAAACGAGCGGGCGAATTTCGTTAGCGATCGCTTTGAATAGATTTACTTGATTAGGTAAGTAGGTGTAAACTGAGTTTATCGAATAATTTGAAACTTTAAGACTAGTAAAAAGAATAAGATTCCAATAATGATGTATTCATTTGACCTTAAATAGACATCACGTACAGTTATGTAAGATGGAAAAAGAGTGAGAGGGAGATGTGACATTGTGAAGGAATGTGAATTAGGTAGTGAAACTTGAATAAGGGATAGCACCATTTCGCTATGGAGTTGAAGAACGGTAGGCTATCATTGAAACAAAATAAGAGGATGATGAACATTGGGGAAAGTTTATTTTTTCACAGGAACTGGCTTAATCGGCTTGAGTGGAATTTTATATACTTTGGAAAGATTTTTTGCTGTTTATATATATGCTAGTGAAAATCATGCAGTCCGTTTGAATGGAAATGGTTCCGTTCGTGCGTTAATTATGCCTGGTATCTTTGATAATTTGTTTGTTGGATTATTATTCATTTTGGGCATCGTATTATTCGTATTTGGGACTTATAAACTCTTAACAATAGGAAAGAAGGAAAAATAAAATGGGTTCACTATTTTTAATTTTAATCTTTTTTGGTCTTTTTGCCATATACGATGCAATAAGGAAAGTTAACAATAACATCCTTGAGCAGACTAAAGAATTAAAAAGGATACGTGAGGAATTGGCTAAAAACAATAAAAATTAGTATCTTACAGTATTGGGGTCAAGCACTCCCCATGGACAGTTGTCCATCCGTACCTGACCCCTTTCACATTTATGATTCCAAAGCTGCGACAACTTTTTCTGCTGTACTTTTGCTTGATTGTGGATTTTGACCAGTTACCAAATTCCCATCTCTTACCGAATGATCTGTCCAGTTTTCGGCGGCTTGGAAGTCAGCACCTTTTTCACGTAACTTTGCTTCTAATAGGAAAGGCATGTGTTGCTCCAATTGCATTTCTTTCTCTTCAGAATCAGTGAAGGCAGATACTTTCTTTCCTTTCACTAAAGGCGTTCCATCCTTATAAGTCACATTCACTAAACCGGCTGGTCCATGACAAACAGAACCAATCACTTTATTTTCTTCTGCAAACTGTTGTAACACATGGCGTAATGTTTCATTATCTGGAAAATCAAACATTGTACCATGACCACCAGGTAAAAATACGGCGTCAAAACCAGTAGCATCATGTTTGGAAAGCTTCACTGTATCTTGTAGCTCGGCTTCTGCTTCCTTCCACTCTGTTTTCTCTTCAATACTGTTGGGATCAAGGGCAACTTCTCCACCCTCTATGCTAGTTACTTTAATATCATAGCCTTTTTCTTTAAATACTAGATAGGGCACAGCAAATTCTTCTAGCCATAGCCCAGTTTTATGATCATCGGTAATCGTTGTATGATTGGTTACAACCATAAGTACTTTTCTTGCCATCAGAATGCCTCCTATGTTTTTTCCATACTTTTTTAAAAGGGATCAGTTTTTATTCATAGCTTGAGTGAGTCCATTTAACCCTATATTAGTTAATTCCCAACTTCATGATTACTAAAACATCTTCCTTTAAAGTGGTTCATTTTATCCATAATATTGAGCAGGCACTCCACGTGGTCAGTTGCCAACTGAAGTACCTAGGCCCTTTTTCAAATTAACTAGTTTATTTAGATTTAAAATAATGAACTATTTTTATAATGATACCAATAATGAAAAAGATCATAGCGTTGGCCAACAATCCCAAAACGATAAATGCACCTGCATACCCTGCACCTTCATGTGTAGAGGTCGGGTCGAAAGTTCTACTAAGTTGCAAGAACACAAAACCTAAAGAATACCCCAATATTGGGGCAAGTACCCCCATTACTATTCCAGATAACCATAAAGCTATTTTACCAGTACTGTGAAAATAGATAGCCGCTCCATCCAAAAGTAAAATCAGTGCTAAAAAAATAAACAATATCAAAACATCAGCCCCCAATGTTAATCATGACCTAACTATTTTCCTCTAAAAAATTTCGTCTGCTATAACTGCTCTTTACCAGAACAAAAGCTGTCGCATGGACCACTTCTTGATCCACCTTTACCGCCGTTTTTTGAAGTATACATTCTAATTGGAAAAACCTGTTTCATCAAAAACCGTCTATTATTTTTTCTAATAATCTCGAAGAAGGGTTATATTCTTAAGTAATGTTACGTTCTTCAATGCCAAGGGACTCAAAAAACAAATCTAGCTTATCATACTCACTTGGTACATGAATTTCAATCAATCCCATTAAACGATTGGCTGCATGAGCTTCAGAAGCGTCATGTGCCAATTGGAGCTCGAACACTTCCATATCATCGCTTCATAAGCGGACCCGTAATTTCGCAAAACTTGAATCAACATATCTTGCTTTATCTGGTCATGAAGTAAAAAACCTCTCCCAAAATAGCCACCTATTAGTAAGGTAAAAGTAATGGCAGTAATCATTATCTTAAGCAAAAGGTATTCCCTCCTGTTTTAGATAAACATGCCTCTTTAGATATTATCACAAAATTCAGATATTTTGTTTAAAAGAGAGGTAAGACTCCAATAAAATGAAGTCCCTTGGCTATAGGCTCTTCCCGTGCACACTTGTCCATATCAAGTGCCTGATTTTCTTTTACACATTGATCGGCCAAGTGGGACAAAGAACCTGTCCCCTTGTCCCACACACCTCTCCCTTTCGATTGAATACAGTATAGGGAGGTGGGGGTGATTCGAATTGATGGGTTATTTCAAGACAATCCTACTAATCGCAAGCATTTAACTAATTGCGAAAGGGCTATAATAGAAAAATTTGAATTAAAAATGACGGATAAAGACAAGCCATTCCCTTGTATTCCAGCGACAATTGGCTTCTCCATGAATCAATTACGATACGGATTTGTTGGTGATCCACGGGATGATGCAACCATTGAGCAACTAGCTACTCTATTGAGGGACTTTACAGAGAAATCAAAGGATTTCGGAGACTACACGTCACTAATTATTTTTTTCCAACTTCCAGACGCAATCAAAAACACCTATACAGTTAAGGATTATGAGCAATTATTTTGGCAACAGCTACGTGCATTAACCACTGTTGATGATGCCAAATGGCCCGAGGATATCCCAATGAACCCACATGATCCAATTTGGGAGTATTGTTTCCATGAGGAACGATATTTCATGTATTGTGCAACGCCAGCACATACAAACCGTCAGAGCAGATATTTTGAAACGATGATGCTTGCCATCACACCTCGGTGGGTATTGCAAACTTTTAATAAATGCGAAACACGCGCCAAAAAAATAAAAGCCCGTATAAGAAAGCGACTGAAAAAATATGATTCGATCAGGGCGCACCCCGATTTAAATAGCTACGGTGCAACAGATAACTACGAATGGAGGCAATACTTTTTACGGGATGACGATACAACCTTAAGCAAATGTCCTTTTCACCGATTTATGATTAGCTTCAAGTGAATACATGAAGCGGGCTGCGCCTCCACGCAATCATTTGCAAAGTGGTAACGCAGCCCTTTTTTTCATTCTATACCAAGTACTTATGGAACGATAGCCATTCGCAGTACTTAGCATTGGAATTTGTTCCTAATCAGCACACATTAATGCATGCCTTGTTGAGGTGATGTCGCATAAGCTTGTAACATAATATTCATATCTTGCTCCTTCAATTGCGGAACTTGGTAGTATCCTCTTTTATTTTGATATAAAAATAGCTCATAGCTCATTTCAATCAAGTTCGGTACACTGTCCGCAATTACACGACGCAAGACCGGATTGTTCATCTCAGCCGCTGCCATCGTAAACGTAGAGCAAGCTGCCTTTGTTTGACCTAACATAAAAGAAGAATAACATTCATCCGTAAACTCGCTGACAGACTGTTTTGGTTTCTTCGGTTGACCGGCTTGTAATCCATAAGTTACTTCATTACTTTGCTGCATATTATATTGTTGCGTTGGTACCGATGGATCTTTACCCGTACTAAAACTTTCTACAACCGTGTTATACAATTGTGTTAAAAAAGAAGATTGACGCTGCAAAATATCCTTTAGTTCTTTATCTTGAATATTTTGATCGTATAACTGATAATGCTCTAACACCCCAATTAAACAACCGATTAATTCATGGGAATCAAGAATTTCATGTGCACCATGATTATGATTAGTCGCTTGGTTCGCCATATTTGGCGACATATTTGTCGTTCCTGGCACCTGGTTTTGATTTTGATTTTGCACAATGATGACCTCCTACATTATCAAGTTCAACTATATATTCTCCTTTAGAGGTCTATTTATGTATGAATTCCGGGATCAATGCCCTCCAGTTGACCTTTTCCTAATGGAAGGCCAGATCACATTATTATAAAGAAAAACACAGTGAAAGTCTCTATTCACTGTGTTTCTCAAGTGAGAAGGGTATATGTTTTTATTCAGGTTTGACAGCAATAAATTCATCAATCGTTTCAGGGGTATGTTTACCTTCTTTTCCTTGGAAAAGGTCCATATTAACGGTCACATCCATACAACCTAGATAGTTTCCATTTTCATCACGGACTGCCATGAATTTTTGATAAATTTGACCAGTTTCACCAGAACGTTTTGGGAACCAAAATTCCCATTCATCTTGTTTTCCTGAATGAAAATCATTCAACAATTTTTCAACGTGGTGAGCCACTCCGGGATGAAGCTCAAGCACATGGCGACCAATCGCTTCCTTACGGCGGCCATGCACGCGATCTGGATTATTTGAATACCAGCGGAAAATATCGTTTTCATCGCAAAAGCCCATTTCAAATGGCAAAAGTTTGATGATTGAATCCAACGTGCTTGCTTTAATCGCACCAGTTTCAAAATTAATGACAGCTTCAGGATTAATTAAATCTGACAATTTTTCCTCAGACATATGTAACACTCCTTTATAAGAACTATTAGGGAACAATAAAATCAGCTTCTACACATCAAGTATCTTCCTTTTCCCAAAAAAATTCCTTGATATAGATCAAGTTTATGTTGTGGGACAAAGGGACAGGGCACTTGTCCCACTAAACTATTAGAGATGACGGAGATGAGCAGAAGTGAGGATCGAAGCGGATATTTATGCCGCTAATCGTGCTCAAGACGGTGATTTTGGAGGGTTCGCAGACATTTGTTCCTTTATTTCACATAAAATGACCCCTTTTGCCAAGATATTAATGAAATAACGAACTTATAAGCTTGATCGTTGAATAGATGACTAAAACAGCAACAATCCACGGAAACGAATAGATAAAAGTCATGAAAATGAACATAAGAATTTCAACCATAGTGGGTCATTATATCCGCCAACCTCTTCACCGTGAAATACCGCATTAAAAGGAGTTATCGAGCTATATACCACTACAATCGATGACATAATGAAAAACATTGGAAATCGTGTTATTAAATACCGGAATTTCTTCACTATGAACCCCGTTCCTCTCATTTCGTTACCTTTTCCCGAATTGTAACATAGACACTCTGAATCACTGTCCAAAAAATTATCATTATGTGAGCGGCCGCATCATTCAATTACTAGAGCGCAATGGGGCCAGGAACTCCCGTGGACACTTGTCCATATCGAGCACCTGACCCCTTTTAGGAAAATTTACTTAAAACACCCTTCTCTTTACCTGTTTCACATAGAAAAAACGTACAATGAAGAAGTAAATAACTTGAATCAAAGCGAAACTTCCTAATACGAAGGTGGATTCAATCGTTAAATCGTAATGAAACATGTGTGACAAAGCAGTAAGCGCAACAGAACCGTGAATTAAAGCAACAACGATTGGTGAAAAGAATAGTATTGCAACTTGTCGGTTGATTACTTTATTCAACTCCGTCTGTGTTAATCCGATTTTTGCAATGGAACGGAACTTGCGCTTTTCCTCTTCTAAATCAGTAAATAGTCGGAAATAAAGAAAGCTCCCAGCTGAAACAAAGAATACAATTCCTATAAACAAACCGATAAATAAGATCGGTCCATACATTTTATTGATTTCATAAAGTTGATAGTCAACGGAGTAAGCCTTATCCTCCAATTGTTCCGTTAACTTTCTTCCCGCTTCGATTAACTTCTGATCCGGTTGTCCTTCTTTTGCTTTCCACACGACACTCCAATCAGTTCTTACCGGTGAGCCAAGCTGTTCATAGATGTTGTCATTGACAACATAATAACTATCATTTGGTAATACCGCTGATTCTATTACATTGCTTGGTTTAACCTCTTGTCCGTTATCTAGTTCGATAGTAGCTTCCATCAAATCTTCACTGGCACCTAATCCTTGCATCATCCCTACACCATTCTGTTTTACGACAATAAACTCATGCTCCCCTGGATTAAGTTCGTTTTCCTTGTTTAAAGACGCAAAACGATTGTAGTCAGAGGCTCTTACAATTAACGCTTCCCCAACTTCTTCCGTTGGCTCAAAATAGGTTAGCTCCAAGGCCTCCATCTTTGTTTCTACCTTATCCTCCTGCAAGATCGCGTTCATTTTACGAACATCTTCCTTCACCACTTCTTCACGATCCTCCAGCCAAGGAATATATTGATAGGTATATAGATCAGAATCCTTTCCTCCTTTTGTTATTAGAGAGTGGAACCCATATAATGCCCCAATTGCACTAAATGCAACCGTTGATATAATGGCCACCATAAAAAATGTCCTAGCATTATCCTTCATTCGAAAGGACAAATCAGAGAACAGTAGCATATTTGTTTTCCGCCAGAAAACGGTTTTGTTATTTTTCAAACGGTGTATGACGTATACACTCAATTGTGTAAATAACAGATACGTTCCTAGTGTAACAACAAGAATAACCGGAATCATTGCAAATACAACTTGAACACCCTGCACATAAAGCGCAGTGCCATACCCAGCGATGATTAGTAGTGCTGCAAGAATGGATAGAGTAATAGAAGCTTTTGGCTCTCCTTTGGACTGTTTATCCCCTCTAATTAAGTCAATCAGTTTATTTGTACGAAGAATAAATGAAACAAAAATGGATATACAGAAAAATAGAACGAAAAAGCTACTAAATGTTACAACAATGGCAAATGTAGGAAAATAAAAATCCAGTGATTCACTAATAATTAATACATTCTCAGCAACTAAGAGAATGGCTTTTGCGAACACTAAACCAATCAGAATTCCACCAATTGTAGCAAAAAAGCCAATTAAAATATTTTCCAAAAATACCATCAGGCGAATTTGTCTGTTGGAGGCACCTAACATCATTAACAAGCCAAACTCTTTCTTTCTCGACTGTAAAAATGAGCTCATCGAGTATAGGACAAAAAAGAACGAAAACACATAAATAATTCCGCCTGCAACTGCCATACCAAGCAATGCATTCTGATTAACAGACCCATCCGAAAACGTTGGATGAAAGGCAAAGATCGCAAAGGTGAAGAAAACCATCACCGTGAACATACTACTAAGGAAGTAGGCAACATACAATCGCTTGTTCCGTAAGACATTATTAAACGCGAATTGACGAAAAGTCATTGCCGTCGCCCCCCATCAATGAGAGCATATCAATTATTTTGTGGAAAAATGCTTGTCTACTCTCCCCACGGTGAATTTCTGAATGGAGCTTCCCATCACGGATAAAAATAACCCGGTTGGCGTAGCTGGCTGCTTGTGGGTCATGGGTTACCATTAACAAGCTTGTTTTTTCCGTTTCATTGATGGATACAAGCATGTTCATGACATCCTTTGCCGCTTTCGAATCTAGGTTCCCTGTCGGCTCATCAGCTAACAGAAGCCTAGGCTCATGAATCATCGCCCTAGCAATGGCTACCCGCTGTGCCTGACCGCCAGAAATTTCATACGTACGTTTATGCATAATGGACGAGATGCCAAGGGTGTCGGCAATTTTTTGCGCTTTTTCCTTCATTTCTTTTACAGGCGTACCATCTAATGTAAGTGGCAGTACAATATTTTCCTCGACTGTCAAGGTATGCAGTAAATTGAAATCCTGAAAGATAAATCCTAATTCATTTCTTCTGAATTTCGCTAAAGCATTTTTCTTCAACTTATGCGGATTTTCCCCGTCAATTACTACCTCCCCTGTAGTAGGTGCATCATTTGTGGAAATAATATTTAATAGTGTCGTTTTTCCACTTCCGGATGGACCCATAATTGCTACAAATTCGCCTTTCTCTATTTCAACATTTATATCTGTTAGCGCCCGATAAGCGACTTTACCTTCGTAAACCTTACTTACTTTCGTGAGTTTAAGCATAATCATTCTCCTCCTTTAACAACTTCTAGTGCGTGTTCAAAAAGGAGGACAAAAAGCGCAATCATCGGCTAATGTCGCAACGTCCTGTTGCAACGCCGATACTAGCACATCGTGTGCGTCGGAAGTTCTAGGCGGCGTAGCTTCAAGTACTGGAGCGTATGTTTTTATATACGTGAAGCACACAGAAGCTAGCCAACGAAGAAATTCAAAGCGATTTTTCCCGGACTTTTTGAACAACCTCTTCTAGCAAAAGTATAGCCTAAGTTGCTACAGTTAAACGATCGATTATGCTTTCACCAATCTTACATTGATGTAAGGTTCTGCGTTTCGGAAAAAATAACCCGGACGGTTGTTCCCTCCCCGACCTTTGACTCCAATTCAAGGCGGTGTTCAAGCCTTTCAGCAATTTCTTGAACCAAATAAAGCCCCATACCTGTCGACTCTCGATAGTTCCTACCATTTTCACCCGTATAAAATTTATTAAAAACACGCTTCTGGTCCACAACTGGAATCCCAATCCCAAAGTCCTTCACTTCAAGTACCGCTTCCCCTGCTCTTTCATAAATAGATATGTAGAGCCGATTTGTTCTTCCAGCAGAATATGTAACCGCATTATGTACTAGTTGCGTTAACAGGAAGAAAAGCCACTTTTCATCAGTCTCTACTAGTATTCTAGGATTTTCTTCCTTTAATTGTGGGTATACTTCGTTACGAATGTAAAAGCGTTTGTTATCCTGGTTTACATCACGTATCAGCTTGGAAAGGGTGATTGGCTTAATATGAAAGTCTTCTGCAATGGTACGGAGTCTTGCCATATAAAGGATGGTATGGAGTCCACTTCGTATCCGGTCCGTTTCCTCACGAATGCTAGACGATTCTGGCTCATCCAATGATTGTGCAGTTAGCTCAATAACAGAAAGCGGTGTCTTCATTTGATGTACCCAGCGATCCATAAACAACAAATGCTCATCCTGTCTATCTTCTGCTTTTTGAAGTTCCTCTTGATAGGACCTATATTGTGATGATAGTAATTGATTGAGTGCTTCTGATACTGGTGCTCGTTCGGTAATCTCCAGTGACTCTTCCTGTGTTTCTATTGGTTTTTGCAACCTTTGGTAAAAGTTCTTCCTAGTACTATACTTATAGATGAGAAAGGCAGTTAGTAATAGGAGGGACAGAAATATAGCGTATATACTTACTCCTATACCTCGATAACCATCTAACCAAAATAATATAGGAATGGTAACACATTGAATGACTTGGATCACAATGAGTAACAAATGCTCACGAAGAAATAATTTCATGTTTCTCCCGCTTTCCAAGTAATTTTCAGACGGTATCCCGCCCCTCGAACTGTCTCCACAGCATTGTCAATTCCTAATTTGTGAAACTTATTTCGAACCCGCGCCATATTAACATTTAACGTATTCTCATCGACAAAGGCTTGATCATCCCAAAGCTTCGCCAATAAGTCCTGTCGTCCAGCAACACGCGGGTAACGCTCCAGTAAATTTTCAATAATGTCATTTTCTTTTTTGGTTAATTGTGTCACTTCATTTTTAAATCGCAACTCCATTCGCTCCGGATATAAGCTTAGGCCCTCTTGGGTAATGACCCTTTCCTCATTGTTGGTTGCATATTCCCCATAAGCACGGCGGAGCTGACTCCTGACCTTTACCATGACAATATCAGGATGAAACGGCTTCGTAATAAAATCATCGCCCCCATTTTCTAATGCCATGATTTGATCCATCTCCCCTGTCCGAGCTGAAATGAAAATCACTGGGCAAATAGACTCTTTTCGAATTTGTCGACACCAATAGTACCCATCATACCTAGGAAGATTAATGTCGAGTAACAGGAGCTTAGGTTGCACATCACGAAAGGTAGTTGTTATGTTTTCAAAATCTGTGGCAATGACGACTTCATATCCGTATTTTTCCAAATAGGAACATAAGTATTCTGCAATCTTCATATCATCTTCAACGATCATAACTTTTTCCATGTTTAGTTCTCTCCAGCCATTATTTATCAAGTTTAATGTAACATAAGCAATCTAAGGAAAACAGTAATCGTTTTAAAAAGTTGGGTACATAAATAGAAAGTCGGATTAGTTTATCCTACTTTCTTTTACGATAATGGTATTTAATGATTTTTGTGTTTAGGGTAGATACCGGTGAACCGAATTCCGCTTGAATATAGGGGTCAGGCACTACTCGTAGACAGTTGTTTATCGAGTGCCTCAACCCTTTCTGCACAAAATAAAAACACTCATAAACATTGATATATCAACATTTTGTGAGTGTTTGAACTGTTTTATAGAATAACTCGGTGTTAAAGATGTCGGTCAGCCATACTCAACATCATACATATAAAATTAAAAACAGCTTCGAATTGTTGCTAACACCCTCTTTAAATCATGTTCATGTAATTTTCCGATTTTAAATAGTAACTCATAAAAATGGACAGTATTTCATTTCGAACTTCTTACAATAGAAGGTTTATCTAAACCTGCTTCCTCCCAATATTCAATCGCAATATCAAATTCATTTCTTATTTGTTGACTTGTAACGGTCTGTATTAAGTGATCTAATTCTACAATTACATTATCATTGCTTACAATAACAGCAGGTCTTCTTTTTCCATTTAACTCAACGGTCCATATTTCTCCCCGTTTGCCAGATTTACTCATCCTCTTTCCCCCAAAACATTTCCTCTTTTTCTTTTAAGATTTGCTCTTTTGGAGGTCTGCTGTCAAAGTAATGATCAAATAACTTATTAAGTAATTTGATCCGTTCCCCATTATCCATTTCCTCGATTGCCTTCATTATCTCTTCAGCAGTCATTATAACCACCTCATAATAATTATTATTTAGATCAATTATACAACAGCATTGAAATTTAATAAAATACTGGGGGCAGGCACTACTCGTGGACAGTTGTACCTATCGAGTGCCTGACCCCTTCTCTATCTATCCCGTCGTTATAATGCTCTCTATTCTATAGGTTCCATCTTCAAGCTGTTTGAACTGATACTCTGCTACATTATCGTAGCCATCTTTGTCGCCGTTATCTTTTGTTAGCGAAATGTTTGCCCTACCTTTGTACATGAAAGAACTTTGGTCTTCAGCTATTTCCTCAATACTTTCTTCCGAGAATTCAACTTTAACATCAGAATAACCGATTTCTTTGGCACCATCATACGCTACTTGTAAGTTTGCAACGACATTATCTGAATTCGTAGTTGTTTGGTTTATAATCTCCTCAAATGCTTGTTGGTCTTCTGCAATATAAACCTGGTTAAATGCTTCAATTACCTGTCTAGCTTCAGCCATTAGAACTTCTTCTTCTTCTGTTGGTTCAAATTCCGGTGCCTCTAATCCAGAGTCATCATATATATTAATAGCGACAATGAATATACTTAATAGCATAACGATAATAATTAGCCAAATATATTTTTTAATTGTAAACTCCCCCAATAAAAATGCTTTTTTGTCTATTATAGCATGCTTTCCTGTACCAAATTGGGACCAGATTCTTACAAATCTGACACAATATTGGGGCAGGCACTCCTCGTGGACAGTTTCCATATGGCGTGCCTAATCCCTTCCTAATCCATACGGGGAAGACAGGTACCGAACTTTAGCGTTACTTTTTAACCACTTTCTTACCATTTTTTAGTTAAGAAAAAGATCTTTATTTTATTGAGGAATCTGGAAAGGATAAAGAGCAAAACAAAGTTTATCGTAAAGAGAGAAAAGGAAACCAGCTGAAAACAACCTAGTTGATTTCTTAAATCGAAGGAAATGATAGACAGCAAAGTAATAGCCCAGTTTATTTTAAACTGGGCTATTTTTATGGCTTCATTATTATGAAATAACTCCGCCTGTGCAAAACATGTCCTTATGAAAATGTATGTTTATGGAGTGATTTTCTATTGAATAGAATCTTGTACTTTGTAATAAATTTAAACCAATTTTTGCATATTGATTATGTAAGAAATGCTAATTTTATTTTCTATATAAACTAAAATACCCTAAACATATTACCGATTAATATAAAGGTGTATATCTAAGATCCTTTGGTTATAAGGCTTTTTAGGATAATACAACATTGTTACTTTTATGGGAGACTCAACTGGGTCATTCTGCCGCCATCCACTGTATAGACCTGGCCTGTGATAAACCCAGCCTCATCAGCTGCAAGAAAAGCCACCAATGCTGCCACTTCTTCAGGGGATCCCGTGCGACCTACAGGGTAGATGCGTGCGATGTCACGTCGGAACGACTCTGCATCCGCCATACTTTCGATCATATCGAGGTTTAAATCGGTATCAATCCAACCGGGGGCCACCGCATTGCAGCGTATTCCTTCATCTCCATGGTCCACCGCCACCGAACGAGTCAGCCCATGGAGCCCGGCCTTGGAGGCGCAGTAGGCTGCATGCCCTGGGTTTGCGCCCAATCCTTCTACTGAGCCGGTGTTGACGATACTGCCGCGTGTCTTGCGCAGGTAAGGCAACGCCGAGCGAATCAGCAGGAATGGGGCTGTCAGGTTAAGGTTGAGGTTGCGTTGCCAATCCTCAAGACTCATTTCTTCGATCCTGGCTTCCTGCATCATACCCGCGTTGTTAATCAGCACATCAAGCTGCCCATGGCGAGCGATAACTTCTTTCACAATCTGTTCCGGTGTATGCGGGTTGGAGAAATCCGCCGCGATTGATTCAAAGTCCTCGTCTTTCCCGCGCTGTGCGGTGATCACGGTCGCTCCTTCATCGCGTAACCGGCGTGCAATGGCCCGTCCAATCCCCGAACGTCCTCCTGTCACTAGCGCCACCTTGTTTTCAAAACGCTTCATTTGATTTGTCATTATAATTTACCTCCTTATTCCGACTATGGAGTGCCTGACACCTTCAACATGTTTACCGATATTCTGTTCCCCCACCCCATATGGATCTACCACCTGTATGTGCGGTATTCGCATGGGTTTCTTCGTCTACTAGCTGAATCACACCTTGTTCTTCATTATGATGCCACGTATAAGCTTCAGGTGTTTCACCGTCCTGTAAACCATCCACTTCTGCTTGAGTGAATCCCAATGTATGAGCTAAAGAAGGATTTTCTTGAATCGAGTGATATAAACTTTCGTTAGCAATATCGAAATGAGTATCATCACTTGCTAAGTATACATCCTCTGATATCACAACTTTAAACTCAGATTCGAAGACGGGGAAAGTACCTTCTATTACGTCACCATTAGGAAGTTCTACTGTTTTTTCAACAAAAGGCACCCCAGTTACTGGGTGATCGTGATCAATAAGTTCATCATTAATGGTAGCCATCGTTTCAGCTTGAACACCATCCGCACCATCTACAACATCAATTACACCAATCGCAAGTGTGGAAACTGCAGCAACCTTGCCAATGCCCTTTAGGCCTTCAACCACTTGTGCTATGTCGCTTTCTCTAAAACCTCTGTAAGTTGTTCCTGCACTCTTTCCTGTATAAACTACTGCTTGTCCAATTCCTTTGGCTGTGCGAACGGAAGAATCTTTTAAATCTTCTAATCCCTTTTGTTTATAATACTTATCTTTTTTGATTAGACCATAACTGCCTTGAGTAGCACCATCTATGAATTGACCTGCTGAATCTAAGGCATTTTCAGAAGCATCACCTACAGTTTTTCCAACGCTTTCGATATATTCTCCTGTTTCCTTCATTTTTGTTCCCACTGCTTTTCCGACTAGCTTAACTCCGCCACCAACGACAAACCCACCTGCTTTTCCTGTAGTTTTTCCTACCTTTCGGAAAATTCTCACCGAATCAACTTCCTTCCTCACGTCTTTTCTCCTATTTTACATATGATTTTTATAATTAGGTAGTAGAAAGCGCTTGAAAAAAGGAGAAGGTACCTGGTAATCCTCGTGAACAAGTGTTCATAAGAAGTACCAGGTACCTAAGCCGAACATTGCTAAGAAAAAAGCCAGACATTTTTATCTGGCTTTTGTCTAAACTATTTTCTTAATGTTGGGTTCATATAAGATACGAGTGGAACCGTACAATCTCCTCAAACACACAAAATACTTTATGCAACTGTAGTGATAGCAAAAATATACCTATTATCCATAATTCAAAGAATTAGCTGCATAAATTATTTTACCTTCTTTATCGATATGGTCTTTTAAATTCGCATTAGTGATTGCCTCATAGTGAATAAGATCAAAAAAATAAGGTAAAGGATATTCCTCGTTCAATAAATCTGACAACTTATATAAAGTCTTTGAAGTAATACCTTCCCCTTTTACTGCAATATCAATATCGGAACCTTTTTTATAATTTCCCATCGCACGACTTCCAAAAATAATTCCATACTCTATTTCATCAAATTTCTCTAAGGCTAAGTTTATAAAACGTAAATCTCTATCAATCAGTCCAAACATAGTTATCTTTCCTTTGATAATCTGTCATATAATTTTCTAAGAAAGGGTAGAAATTGCTCCTTTATTTCTATAACTAGCTTTTCGGCTAGCTCTTGATTCGTAAGTATGTGCGGTTAAATTACGCTTAGATAATGCATCCATTCAAAGATGTCCATCTTCAATTATCTCAGCCTGGAACGCTTGTTTAATGGAATCCCTGGGACTTTTAGCAACATAGCCCTCTGCCTCCAGATAATCCTTTAAGACTTTCCATGCTAATTCAAAGGTTGTCTCAAAAAATTGAATAATACCTGCTCTTTCTAATTCAGTTGATATTGATTCTTTCGAGTATATTTCTAGGAGCTTAAAAGACTTTTCAAAGTATCAAATCTTTGTTTCCAACGAATATCCTTCATTTCATCCATGTTTTCACTCCTATTTATTTTATCCTTATTATACATCTTTAAATTCCTCTTGCCTAAACAAAACAAATTACCTCTGATCTATACAAAAAAGGACAGGGAATTACTCCCTGTCTCAACTTTTACGATAATAATATTTAATTATTTGTGTGCTTAGATTAAATACCGGTGGTCGGGGTCAATAATGGAGTCAAAGTATTGTTCTGATAAGGTTTTACACGTTTAATGCGTAAAAATTGCGTAAAAAGAAAGATGTGTTTATAGAGCACTACTTTTTTTCTTGTTAAACTGACCGCTCCCTTTAACATAAGTACAATAACACAAAATTGTTTATTTAAACAGTAAAGCGATGCCATTAATAAGCATCGCTGTTTCTGAAGGTATGGTTGGTTTTTTATTTTTAGATTGATTAGGAAAATTTATCCTCGTTTTTTGGAGTCATATATTTCTTTATATTAAATTTAGAAATATCTCCTTTAAGTATCTCATTTTGGGAACTCATATAAAAGGATTTCCCTATTTCACCAAGAAATTTCGAATACAATTTAAAATCATAAAAAATATCCCAGGTCACTCCAAAGTCTACAGAGCAATATACTTTATTATATGACCATACAAACAGTAATCCATCATTACTTTCATAAATCCATTGTATGTTACCCCATCTTTTATCTTCATGAAGAACAGTCCAAGATTCTCCATTATCCTCAGATAATAACAACTTACAACTATTATCAAAGTCTTCTGTTGTTCCTCCACCTGTTGTACCAGCTAATAGATTGCCGTTGCTTATGACCGTAATTACTGTTATCTCCTTTATAGGTTTATTTTTATTAAAATTAAAGGAAGCCCTAATCCAGTTAAGACCATTTTCAGAATAAAAAATACCTGCTGCACTTCCTTTTCTACTGTTCGTACCAGTCCCAAGAACTACTCTTTCTTTCGTTACTTGTTTAAATGTTTTTATAACCATTTTTTCTTCTATTCTTGATTTAATCCATGTCTGTCCATCATCTTGAGAAATTAGGATTAGATTCCTATCACCATATTTTGGACCGTCATCAACTATAAATATCCAATTACCATTTTCCATGATAAATCCATCTCTAACATACCAGACATCTGTGGGCCCCACTAGCTGTTTCCATGTTTCACCCCCATCATAGGTTATAATTGCTCCACTATATGATGTTCCTAAAATTAAGCATTGTTTATTTATTTCTATAAATTTAGTTACTGCAACTGCACCTTCTAGCTGGGGTATTCTTATTTCATTCCACTCTTCTTTATCTATTTTGCGTTTGTAGAGTAGGTATTTACTTTCCTTCTGACCTCCAATCCAATCATATCCGTTAAAGTTTAGAATAAGGTCATTGCCATACATATTTGGAGCCTTTTCTTTTACAAATAAGTTATCGTATAAAAAATTTAATGGTATCTTCCCTATATCAGTAATTGTTCTTTTATTTATTTCTACATTTCTTACATCAGTATTTAAAAATTCTCCATGTATTTCAAGGAGATATTTTCCTGGAGTTAGGTTAGTAAATTTAAAATTTTCATTAACAAAATTATTTAATCTTTTTTCTTTTTTGTTTCCAAAGAGCTCCTTTAAATTTACGGTGATTTTATAATCAATAGGTAATTTGGGATAGATTAATTTTCCTTTTAAGGAACCCGATTCTCTTCTATCTTTATATCTATCCCATCCCAAAGCAAAAAATATTGCCCCTAAAACCGTTAACACAATTGATAATATTGTCAAGCCAACAGAAGAAGCATAAACTCCTCCAATTGTTAGACATAAAAAGACAATTAAGCAAATCCATGCAACCAATATATATCTCTCTCCTCAAAAAAAAAAAACAAAATTTTTATCAAACAGTGGAAATAATTATACTCAGTTTATCACAATATTTCTGCTCTCGTATTTAATTTCTTTCCTAACTGCCTTATATGATTTTTGACTTCTTCATGAATGCCTTTAAAACTATTAGAAAACTAATTCAACAAAAAAAAGCAATAATCCTTCTTAGATTAACACTCAAATTGTTTTTTAAGCTATCCTGCTAGTTAACATGAATTATCAGAAAACCGATTTAAAAGGCCAGACATTAAACACGCTTTATTAACACACCGATTTAGTGAATGTCATAAATTTTTCTAATATAATGAAAAAAAGGGGGGAAATTCCTATCCATTACGATAAAAAAAAAGTGAAAAACTATAGCTTTTTCACTTTAGTAAGAAATTATTTAATTTAAATCTAATAGTGTATTAATTATATTAATTTCATCCATTTTTAATATTTGCAAATCTTCTTTTAATTTACGTACTTTGTTTTTATTTGCTTTTATTTTTTGAATAATTTCATCTTGATAATCCAAAGACAAGACAGGGATTCTATAATTTTCCAAAAATTCTTTTGGTACTCTTCTATGACCAGATTTCCCTGTCATTTCTCTATGAGCCTCTATCCTAAAGAATTCTTGTTTTGTTATATAAAATAACAATTCTTTTCTTAATCTTTGATTGGCTCTTAAGACAAAAAATTCGGTACTGCCAAAACCAATTCCATTTTTTAGGTCCGCTGCAATTGCCCCTTTTCCATTTTCCATGCTAGGGGTAATTTTAGCAAATAAAACATCCCCTTCACTAAAATATCTGTATCCCTTTGACTTAACTTGTTTAAGTCGTTTTAATTCCGAGTTGATTATCTCGCCTTCATTACTTACAGATGGCATGTCTAAAAAAGTAATCAAAGTATCTTCATCAAGGGAACTTACCTCATCAATACCTGGGTTAATGTCCATAAAGTTTCCTAATCTATCCGTTTCTTCGGCCTCAGAGAATAACTTGCTAATTAAACTATCGTTGTCATTATTTAATTTTATAATTTTATCCTTTATGATCTTAACTTTTGACTCTATTGTAGAAGTATCATCAACAACTTTTTTTATTATATTATGGTCATCAGGGACAGGTATTTCAAATTGATAAATGTTTTCAGGTGATAAATTATTAATATTTTGACCAGTAAAGGTTAGGATGTAATTTTTAAATTGTTTTGTTTTCAGAATATTATATATATATTTAGACATATAATATTCATCGGAAATAGTCCGCAAAGTTGCACAAAAACCCCCAAAATACTCATTCATGTCATTATTAATAAATGCAATTTTCCCAAGATGGGATAAACTTCCACTCGAGGTACAAATAAATATATCATTTTTTCTTAGTTTTTTTTCATCTTCAATTTCAAGGTCTTCTTTTAAATATTTTTCTTCCCTAAGATCAATAATGGAGTTATCTCTATCTATATTTGAAGCTGTCAATATTCTAGTTCCGGACTTAGTTTGCGCTTCATCTTCCTTGTCGTAAACCACACCACTTTTTATAGTGACTAACTTATTTAATTTTACATTTTTAAAACTAGTCTTAAAAGTATAATCAGATTTGTTAATTAAAGTATTAGAAATCTTATTAAAAAACTCTCCACCCTCAAAGTTAATCATAGAATACATTGGTTTAATACGCATTTTGTCTTTAAGATCATCATGTATATCAAACTCTTCTTCTAATAAAATCTTTAACACATAGTAATTGGCTTTGGACTCATCTGACAACATATTTTCGTTATATAACTTAGAAGTCATATCACCGTTATAATCTCGGTAAATCTTTATACCCTCTTCTCCTCTTCTATTAACAAATTCATATCCCAAAAATGCTTTTTGTTCACTAGTATCATCTGGAACCTGTACTAACAATACATTATTATTATAAGTGAGCATGAAATAATATAATTTCTTTCTTTCTTCTTCTTTGACGTAGTCCACAAATTCAACTGTCTTCGACTGCTCAAGTTGTTCAATTAAAATTTCTGTAGTTTCTTTTAATTCCTGGTGTTCAAATTCTAATTCAGAAATCTCATTAATTAATTCACTATGTTTTTCAGTTTTTTTATTATTGTCCTTTATTTTTTTCAATTCGGTTTTCTTTTTGTTTATTTTTTTTAAAAGTGATTTTTCTGATCTCTTGAACTTACTTTCTACCTTATTAATTTTCTGAATAATCCCCTCTAAAATTGGCTCAAATGCCTCTTTATAATCCTTTAATAATTGAGATCCTTCGAGTAAATGGAAAGTATCCTCTTTTAAGAGATAAATGTATTGGTTCAGAGGAATGTCATAGATCTTCCTTGCGTATGTGCTAAATGCTTTTTCTATACCGTTACAGGTTACGTCTTTTTTATTAATAAGAAATGTATCTATAACTGAACCAATTTTCTCGGATACGCTAGCATCTCTTCTCCTAGCAAAAATGATTACCGTCTTAGTTGGAGTTGCCATGAAAGTTTTATTTCCTAATTCTACTATTGCTTTAATATCAAAATTCTTGACAAGGATTTCTCTAGCTTCAGAGTGAATTCCCTTATTAGATAAAATTGTTATTGGAAGGATGATACCAATATAACCTCCGTCTACAACCAATTGTTTAGCTCTTTCTATAAATAAACATTCTATTTCTTTACTTTGATCAGTTAACTTTTGATATAAATCAAATGACTCCTCACCATAGCTAAGGGTGTTTTTAAAGCCACTAACTGAATATGGAGGATTCGCTATTAACAAATCAAATCGTTGATTGTCTTTTACATTCACATTAGTTTCTAATCTTCCATCATAATGCTTATCTTTATAGAAATTACCCAGTCCATCTGCATTAAAAATTTTGGCATCTCCATCTCCGTTTAAAAAAGCACTTACTTTTGACGTTTTAGCTAATCTATAATCTTTTTCTATTCCATAAATATACTCTTTTGCCCAATCAAAATCATATCTTTCTTTTCTAAAGTTTTTCCTAACCGTATTACTACTTCTTATCTCTTTCTCATCCATGTTGTCTATATGTTCCTGTATTTCATCCATTACTTCAATTAAAAAATGGCCAGATCCCGCTGCATAATCAATAACATAAGGTAGATATGAATTTTCATCTCTATCAGTTATTTTCTTTTGAATAATTTCCTGTATTGGTAAGGATCTACATATAAACCTTGCAATAGGAGATGGAGTAAAAAACTGACCAGCTTCTTGTTTTATGCCTGTTGATAATAGTTTTTCAAAAAAATCACCAAGAAATTGTTGTTTCGAAGTGTATCTTATCTCATAATTTTGAATTAACTTAACAACATCTTCTAATACTTTATAATTACGATCAAAAGTGTCTTGGTTATAAACATCAATAAAGCCTAATTCATTTATAGGACTGAAATAGTTATCATCTAAAGTAATGTCCAAGTAATCCTGTAGACCTCCCTTATATAGCTCAATAAGTCGGTTAAATACATCATTAGGACTATCCTCTTTAGTTATTTGAAAACCCATTTCGTCATCAGGCTGAACGACTCTATCCTCATCATACACTTTACAAATAAATAGATTAAAGATCTTATTAAAAGCATTGGTTTTATCTGAAATTACATTTCGTCTTAATATTTCTGCAAATTGGTGATATATTCCATCTCCGGTTTCTTCGTCTAACTTTACAAGTTGGGCTCTAGTTATATTTTTAAATACTATATTATATGAAGTTGTCCAACTTTCGAATACACCATTTACTTTAGTTGATTTATCCCAAGTTTCAAAAACTTCTTCTAAATTATTCGAATCCTTTAATTCTGAACAATCAATGATATCATTTTTATAAATAATTTCATTATTTTCAAGCTTGGAACTGTATAATAAAACAAACTTTGCATTCTTATCTTGACTGTAATATGAAAGCAATTGACCGCCATCTTTTCGAAGCTGGTTTAATTCTTTAGAATATTCACCATGAAAAGTTTTACATTCAATCATAAGATAACATTTATTTTCATGATCTTTCACATACACGTCCAAATAGCCTGGCTTGTGTCCAACTTTAAAGTCCTTCTCTAGAACAATACTCCCTGGTGGATACCCTTTTTCTAGCAGTCTATTAACACACTCAAGAACAACTAAATTTTCATCTTGTTTTAAACTCGAAGTTGTTTTTCTTATAACTTCTATCTCACCGTGCGTATCGTTGACTTTACTTCCCCAATCTATGACAGAGGAGTTTCTATCTTCATTCTTTATTTCTACAGTTATTTTGTAATCAGAAAAGTTAGGATACTTTTTTTGCCAAATCCCTTCTTCTCCTTCCATTAATTTAAATCCCATCTCTATAAGTAATTCTTTAATATAAGTTAACATCTAATTTTCTTATCCTCCTATAACACTTTACATAAAGCTATGTGTACATACACAGTTACCTACACGCCTCTACATTATTTTATTATATTTGACAGTCGATACCAAGCTTTTAAGAAAAAAAAAAGACCAAGGATACTAAAATACCCTGGCCTTATAGCGTTATGCTTTTATTTAGTAAAAATTAGTTATTGAAAGGATTTCCATCTTCTAATGCATTAATTTCGTTTTATTTTGAATCAAGCAGAGCAAGGACATCTTTAACCATTTTATGAATCGTCTTAATTTCTTCCTCGGTTCGATTAATCAATAACGTTTTATATCCGTCTATTAAGTACTCCTTTGCTGGTTCATCCTCTATATCAGTTTCGTCAAACTGAAAGAACTCGGTAACTTTCACATTCAACCCCGTCAATATTTTTTCAAGCGTCTCTAATGAAATATTTCGCTCTCCACGCTCTACTCCACCAATGTATGTACTTTGCAATCCAGACTTTTCGGCTAACTCTTCTTGAGTAAATCCTTTTAGCTGTCTTAGGTTACGTACTTTATTTCCTACCAAAGTAAGTATATTGGACATGTTATTCACCTCTATTTTCAGATTAGAGAAATGAACAAATGTCCGACAGATACATAAAGTATAAACTTAAACAGTACTTATAAGTTTTGTTTTGTGTTACAATAATTTATAATTTGGTTCTCTATAATGTAATTTCTATTAATTTGATCACTTATAATTCATATCGGAAGGATGTTTTTATGCAGCGACTTTCTAATGAACAGCTACTATTTATTGAAAATAACTGGAAAACAACACCTATAAATGCCCTAGCTGCTGAAGTAAAAGTTACACCACTGGAACTATGTAAGCTTATGAGGATTCATGGAATTGCAACAGATGTTAGAGATATAGAACTGATATTTATCAGAAAGTCCGTCGATAATGGCGTACCACTTAACAAAATCCAAGCTGAACAAGGCTTTTCAGATACGCAATTTTCACAGATATGCTCTCGCATTGGAATTAAACAAAAACGAACTCTAGATGATTTATCGGAAATTGATATAGTTAAAAGTACTAGGTGGTTAATTGAAGAATGTCTCAAAATGGCAATAAGCGATTTCTTACCTAGAAAAATAAGACAGAATCACTTTATTGATAATGGTCTTTATGATTGTATAAGATACGCACATTACCACAAAAACAAAGACCCATACTATAAGCATTTCTCAGCAGTTGCATATCTAGTATGCAAAGCTTATCCTGGAACTTATAGACCATTCCAGTTTGTTCATGCTAAATCTAATAAGTATTTTAAAGGTAATGGTGGAAAATCTAGATACATGCAAGCCCTAATATGGGTTATTACTGAAAAAATGGGAATCGACCTAGATTACATAGACACTGTAAAATCAAATAATTTCTTTTTAAAATCAAAGGACTTAAGTTTCTATGGGCTAGGATACCATGCCTTTAAAAACGTTTTTAATAGTATTCAGGAAGTAAAAAAAGAATTGATAAAAAGATACAGTAAAGAAAATAATACATTTGAGAAATCTACTAAACTGAAAAATAAATTAAACGATCATAATATTTCTTTAAATTGCTTTGTTAATGGCTGTAGCTTTAAGGATCCTACTTTAATAGAAATACATCACATAATACCTAAGGAACATAAAGATAGATTAGATAAATTAAACCTGGATATAGACGCTTTTGAAAATCTAATCCCTTTATGCCCCAACCATCATGCTAGGGCTCACCAACTTGTAAAATGGAAACAATTTTTGAATCAAGAACCATCAAATTGGAGGCAGGAGCTTGAGAAACAACTAAGCAGTTTGTAACAACAGGTCTGACCAGGGGGGGCGAACGAGTTAAAGGAGAGACGTAATACGATACAATCAGAGAGGACAGATACGGATGATTACTTATGCTCTACTAAGTGGGCTAATTCTTAGCATTATTTTATTTTTTATTTATGAACGCAATACTACACAGGAAGTTAAAGCCTGTAAAGAAACAATAGAATCCCAACATGCACTTATCCAGGTATTGGCTAAAAAAGTTAAAAAGCTTGAAAAATCTTAGATGTACCTTCCCCCCCCTCAAATATCGTAATTGGAGGGGGCTTTTTATTAATTTAAACACGTATCATTGTAGAAAATAATTCACAATTTAAAGCTTGTATAAGTACAATAGTCACAGTAAAATTAGTTTAACAGTTTAACTGTTAGAAATTTTCATCCAGTTTGGAGGTGTTCAGATTGCAAGAAATCAGAGAAGTGAATTCAATGAAAAATGCATACGGACAGTTGTTTGAGATCGAGAATATGCTTCGACACTACATAGAGATTAATATGTCGAAATGTTATGGTTGCCATTGGTACCACTCTGCACCAAGATTGGTTTTAAAACGAGCACCTACCAAACCATATTCCAACCTTTTATTCCACGAGTATGAGACATATTTCAGAACGTACCCCAACGCATTTAAAAGATTACAAAAAGAGTTTTTTTTGTACCTTGACACTCTTTATCCAATTAGAAATAAAATTGCACATAGTCACAGCCTTAATTCTTATGAATTCCAATTACTAAATGAATGTTTGGAATTTTTTACTAGATGCATAAAAGAGTAATAAGAGAAAAATATAGAGTGAAACGTAAAGTAAAATTCCTAATATTTGTTGAGTACAAGGACGCATTTGTATAAAAGTTCCTTTAAGCCCCCATCCCCCGGATAAAATTTATTATTATCACTTAAGTTCCAGGTCTAAAAGTAATTGATTCGTATAACGGCTTAAGTTACGATTTTTAATTGTATAATATCTACAATCTTTTCCTACCATCAAATATATGCCATATAAATTTTTTGAGTTATTATCACAGTACTTTAAAAACATGTTTATTTTAGTTAAATCTGTTCATTTTTCTGTCATCAGGATTTCTATATTTTCTTCGCATCCGCCCCTCGTAAGATTTGCAGATCCAGATACTATTTGGGAGTAATTAATATAGTTAAATAAATATAACTTTGCATGAAGGTTTTGATCCTTTACAATTTTCACATCAGCAATTTTATAAAGATCTTCTAATAAAACATGCGGCTCTCTTGTATCAAATTCTTGAGACAAAAATCTTTGACTCGTTCTTTAGCTAGGTTGTTGTTTTTAATACATTGTCTTAATAATTTTAATCAGTACCTTAGAAGTAGGCTGTTACAATTGTAAGGCTAGATAAGCCTTCGGCATCTTCAAATAACTGTGTTAATTTTTCCTTATTCCAAAACACTTGTTATCCTCCCCTTTTTTAATGATCACATCGATAATTGTGGTTAATTTCTTACAATCAAAGTATACGTTCTTTGCAATAAAAAACCCCACTTGATTGAAGTGAGGTTGATAGATAAATTAGTAAATTGTATATAAAGTCGATTTGTAACTACTCCGAACGTTTATTAACATTTAAAAATTAAAGTTTCGAGACCTTGATACTTCAATAGCTTTCTGATCATTTGTATAAATACATTCTTCTGATCTAGTATTTACATCATATTCGCCACGGAAAGAAAGAAAATTAAAACTACCTATTAACATATAATCATCATCACAAATTACAATTTTTTGATGAGTATTACTTTTATTTAACCTAAACCTGTTTCCGTATCTACTGAATTTCTTTTGTAAGTTATTTGCCATGTGATCAGTCTCTGAATTTTTTCTTGAACCATTCGAGTTATTAATTCCATATTTTATTTTAATTGTTACACCTCGATCTAGGGCATCCTTTATATACCTTGCCATATCATTTAAGACAAAATCACCCATCCAAGGACTACATATATCAATTTCTTTTTTTGCTACCTTAAATGCATGATGGAAATAATCTTTAATCTCCTCATTCATAATAGGTCTAGTGTTAGATATGATACGTTCATCAACTAATTGCTTATAGACTTTAACAACATCTACATCGGTTGACAAACTATTTTTACCTTCTTGCGTAACCACGAGTGATTTCAAGTTTTTTTGTAACTGGGTTAGTTCTTGTGAAAACAATGTTTTAGTTTCATTTATGATTCGATCTTTTAGTTCGTTCTCACGTTCTTCCTTTTGGTGTATTGAACCTTTTAATTGTTGAATCTCTTCCATTAAGTTAGATATAGTTTCACTTTCTTTTTTATCTGTGTAAATAATTCCATCATTAGGTGCCAAATCAAATATAGGTTCTGAATCATCTACCCCTCTACGAGCATCGGTCGAAGACTGTTTATTATTATTGATTTGAGACTTCTCACAATATTCTTCATTTTGTAAAACACCATTTGTTGACCAATCGTCGATATTAGTAATTGTTTCCATAATATTGGCTGTGCAGTTATAAGCAATAAGTTTTGAAAATAACGGTTTCTCATCTAAATGTTCTATAATATATTTAATTGCATTAAAATTACTAATTTTCATAAAGTCATACTGAATATGTCTTTTTTGGATTCCTTTTCCAGTAACTGGAAATCCCTCTGCATCCAAATACCGTAAACTTTGGTCTTTTTGAATATCATGTAAAGAAAGCTCTCCATTTTGAAATAATTTAAAAGCACGTGCAAACCTAGATTTCACTAATACTATAGGAGTCATAGATAAATGAGATTTGAACTCATTAATAACCTGATCTGCATTATAATTTGGGTTTATAGATTCTATAACACATAAAAAGTTTTTATCCATCATGTGGAACCAATTATTATGTGAATCAAGTTCAAAATAAGTATATACAATTTCTGCTACTTTTTCACAATATATAGTACTCATGGACGAAGGAAATGTAAAAATAACTAGTGTATCATCTTCTTTTATGCGCAAACTAAAACAATCGAAAAATAAAGATATTATATTTGATTTACCTTCTTTTTTTTCCCTTTGATACATTTCATAAAGAGAATTTATGTTCAGATCTTCATAATCTAATGATTTAATATTCCACTCCTCTTTAAAGTGGTTCTTTATCAGACTAGGTAACAGGGAATCTGCTTTGTCTTCCGAAGATAAATAAAAATTCTTTATTATTACGTTTTTCCCCTCAATATCAAACATCTTATCACCGAATCTTTCCCTTGTAATATATATTATATTTTAGCATAAATTTCCTTCAAATAACCTTAAAAACAAATTTCTGGTATTAGGCTGGCCACCAAATTTTTACTAACACCGTAATCGTAACAGGATAGATTACAGAACAAAGTTATGTGAAACAAGTAATAAGAAAGACAAGAAAGCTGGGAGGGTCTCAAAACATTAACAAGGAACATGCAGCAAAAGTCTAGCATGAACAAAAAACATGCTTGCATACGAGAGATTAATATTGAAGGGATAATTATATCTTGAATATTCCAATAAAAACTTGAAGGGAATTTCATAATATATAGAGAGCACAAGTGTGCGTTTATATATAAAGTACCTTTAAGGATCCTACCCCCCGGGTTCAAAATAATTTAGTAAAGGGACATTCCATTAAATCAAACGAAGAAAATAGCAAGTAAACATTTTACTTGTCCGTTTAGAAACAATTCATTCCATTCCAGCTCATGCAACATAATATAACTTATGTTGCATTAACTAGTAATTTGTTATACTATATATCTACCAAATGCAACATAATTTAATATTTTCTTTTCTTTTTGAATGCAACATAATTTACTAACATAATAGAGGTGAGCAACATGATTGATGAATTTCGTATTTACATGGACAAAGAAGAGAAAACTAGTAATACCATCGAAAGCTACATACAACATGTTAGAGGCTTTCTAAAATGGTTTAACGAATCAAAGGATCTAGAATTCAAAAAATTGCACAGAGAGAACGTTAAGGATTACATAGCATATTTAAAGACGATCAAGAAATTAAAGCCTTCTTCCATTAATTCGAAAATTGGTGCTCTGATAAAATTTAATGACTTCTTAATTGAGAACAAGATACAAGATGGCTTAGTTATATCCAAAAAGGATAACATTAAAACACAACAACAATACGCTTCCCTAGCAACAATTGACCAAAATGATGTTGAAAAGCTAAGACAGTTAATACTAGATAATGAAAAAAGCAGCAGAAACCATGCAATCATTACCCTACTTGCATATGCTGGATTAAGAATAAGTGAAGCGATCAATATTAAGATGAGTGAATTTAATCTATCCTCACGAGAATTAATTGTTGATGGTAAAGGAAAGAAAACAAGAGTAGTTTTTATAAATGATAAAGTACATAATGCACTAAGGGAATGGCTTAGAGAAAGGAAAGCTTCTGATAGTGAGAACCTCTTTATAAGCAATAGAGACAACCCAGTAAACCGTACAGTGGTAAACAAATTATTTAATAAATATAGCAAGATGGTAGGAAAGGAAATAACACCGCATGATCTAAGACACTTCTTTTGCAGTTATGCTATTTCAAGAGGTATGAGCGTACACGAAGTCGCCAATCAAGCGGGTCACAGTAATATTCATACTACTCTTCTTTACACTAATCCTAACAAAAACGAATTAAAGGAAAAAATGAACCTTCTATAATATAGAAGACAAGGATTGCCAATTATGGTTAATCCTTTTTTTGTTGGAAAAATCTTATGGTGGTATTTTTAACAGCTAGTCTATATAATATGCCTCGTCAAGAAAGGGGGCAATTTTTCCAGATATATATGACCCTAATCTTCTCAAATTTTATTTTTAAAAAAGGATGTGAAAATATGATTAATAAACAGTTAATTGATCAAGTTGAAGAAAAGCGAATAAGGTATATGATTTCCAAGCAAAGCTTATCAAAGCTTATCGGTATTAATGCCAACTTCTTCAGAGATATTCTTCGTAAGCAAAAGAGCCTTCCAAAGACATACCAACAAAGAGTTACAGACTTTATAGAATTACCATTGGATGACTATATTACTAAATACCAAGGAGTGAACACAAATGTTAAAAAATAAATTTAATGTATTTAATTATCAAGATCTAGGATTCTCATTCTTTCCTATTAATCATAAATCAAAGGCACCTAAGAGAAAGTGGGCCAATTATCAGAGTGTTCGACCAACTGATAGTGAATTAAAAGCATGGACGGAGAACAATATGCCAAGTAACTGGGCAATTGTCACAGGGGAAATAAGTGGAATTGTTGTTGTCGATATTGATGATATGGATCAATTCAGACAATCTGGAATAGAATTTCCTATAACACCTACAGTTAGAACAAGTAAAGGAATTCACCTATATTTTAAGCATCCAGGATTCAAAGTATCAAATGGTGTTAAGCATATAGAAGAATGGTTTGATATCAGAGGAGATGGTGGTTTTGTTGTAGCTCCACCTTCATTACACCCGAGTGGTATTGAGTACGAGTGGATTGATGGACAATCACCAGAAGAATGTCCTATTGCTGAATTACCAAATTGGATAATAGATAACTTAAAGGATAATAACAATGTTTCAAAATCCAACTCTAACACAAAACAACATGATAAAAAAGACTGGGGCCAAATTTTTGTTTCTGGCGCTTCTGAAGGAGGGAGAAATGATACTGCTGCCAGTTTAGCGGGACATTACTTTAACAAAGGATTATCCTATGAAGAGGCAACTCATTTAGTAAATGCATGGAATTTAAAAAACACACCGCCTCTTTCAGATAGTGAACTTAGAAATGTCTTAGATAGCATTTATAAACGGGATCTAAAAAATGCTAAACAGTATGTAATGAATACCTCGTATATCCGTTCGTTCATCAATGAAAATGGTGAAGAAGTATACGAAAAAGGATCATTCAAGCATACTATTCTAGCGGAAGTCATTAAAGATGAATTGCCTTTATATCGTAACGGTAGATACTTCTTTTACTATGACAATAGTGATGGCCTTTGGAAGCAGGGTGCGGAAGATAAAATTAAACTCGTAATCGCTGAAAAATTAGGTATTTATGCTAATAACAGCCGAGTAAGTGAAACATTCAACCACGTTGTAAGATCCACTCCTGTAGACCAGGGAGAGCTTCCGTTTGAGAAAGAACACCCATTTGTGATTAACCTAAAGAACGGTGTTCTAAACCTAAAAACAGGTGAATTTTCCACAGAGTTCTCTCCACAATACTATCATCACCTTAAACTACCCATCGAGTATAATCCTTCAGCAACTAGTGAGCATATTGAAAAATTTCTTTCCGACGTGCTATACCAAGAGGATATAGCTTTCATCCATGAAGTAGCTGCATCATCTCTAATAAAGACTATAATTAACCCCTCTCTAATCTTTCTTCTAGGAAGTGGCGGTAATGGTAAGTCAAAGCTACTAAGCTTAATGAGAAGGTTAGTTGGCGCTGATAATACTGCTAATATCCCTCTCGATGTTCTACAAAATGACAGGTTTGCTTCCGCAGAACTTCACCTAAAACTGCTAAACAATTGTGGAGATATTGGTGATGGATGGTTACCACAAACAGATGTAATCAAGACCATAACAGGTGGCGATCCAATATACGCTCAATATAAAGGGAAAGATCCATTCAAGTTCATATCATTTGCAACTCAAATTTTTTCTGCAAATAGTGAACCTAAGTTTAGAGATTTTTCGCAAGGCATGAAGGATCGTGTCTATCCAGTAAGAATGGACAAAACCTTTAGAGGATCCACAAAAGAAAACTTTGACCCTCTAGCTATGATTGATGAATACCAATTAAGTGGATGGCTTAACAAGCTTGTCTCCGTTACTCAAGACCTAATTACAAGGAATGGCAGATTTACTGTTAGTGAAGGTATGATCAATAAAAGAGATGAATGGTTTAATTCAATGGATTTAATAGGTCAATATGTTGAAGAAGAATGCATATTAGAACCTGGTGATTCCGAGGAGCCATTGGCAATATCAAAAAAGGACCTATTCGATTCATTCAACAGGTACCTCGAAGATAATGGGTACAGAACGAAATTCACTCGAAAAAGTTTTGAAAAAAGGTTACTGGAGTATGGAATCACAGTTGGGAAAAAACGCATAAACGGATCTAATCCTATCCATTGTTATGTAGGAATCGATCTTGTGGAAAAACTTCCTTTTTAATTTGTTCCAAATTCTATGGAACATGTTCCAGAATAACTTTTTGTAATCAGTAAACTGTTCCATTTTTAATGGCAGTTGACCTTCTTTACCATTTCTTCGTGAAGATTTATCCCATTCACCTCGGTTTGTTCCAAAAATAGTGGAACACTGTTCCAAATTTCAAAGACATCATTTATGCTATAAACCCTATTATATCAACGTTTATACCCCTTTTGTTCCAATGTTCCATTTTAATTTGATTTATTTGAAGAAAATTAAGAGATAAATATTTTACTAAACTATTATTTTTAAAAAGAGTGAAATATTTTTGGAACATTGGAACACCATTAATTACCATTGAAAAAGGTTATATTAATCTATATAATATGCCCACAATACAATATAACACCGAAAGGAATGATTAACATGGCTAGCACTGTTGGCCAATTTCTCACGTCAAAAAAGTACGAGAAGTTAATAAAAAGAAACATGGATGATCCAATTAGAATAGCGCAAATAACACACCTCTATTTGGTCCTAAAGGAAGGATTACAAGGTAGGAACATCAAGATGACACCAATTAAAAATGGTATCAAGCTTTCAGTCCCTCATCTAGGTCCAATGAGTATTTATATTTATGATAGCGAACAGGACGATATTAATTTTCCTCTTTCAAAGCTGCTAAAAGAAGACCCCATTAATCCAACCTACCATAGCAACAAACTCAAACAACTAACATTCTTGCACCGACGTGGCGACGTTTATCTCGATACCACAAAAACAATTAATTTAAACAAAACTAGTTATTCAAAGGAAAGTTTTTTCTTATTTGAAAAGGGATATGTTCTCGCTAGCATTAAATCCGCTATTGATTACTATTCCAAAAGAAGAATCGAAAACGTTCCAGCGTTAAGGGGGATTTACGGTGAATAATATAGATTGTTCTATCTTAGTAAAAAGGAACAAGCGTGAGATTGTCGATAATAATAATAAATCTCGTTATCAAACAACAATAGGAGGAACAAACGAAATGGAAACTTTGAAAGTAACAAACGTTACTATGCACTATCTAATAGAATTAAATAAAAAGAACAGTAACAAAGCTTATAAGCACCTTAATCTTTTAGTAAACCTAATGGAAATATTAGAAAGATACCCATTAGAAGACATTGTACCAATAAAAGGGGGTGTAAGCTTTAGATTAAAATCCCTGCCAAAGGTTGATGTTCTAATTGATTGGAAAAAAGCAACTGGTTCATTAGAAGAAGCACGTATTGAAAAAGGGTATTCAACTACCAGAAAGAAATTCCTTTATAAAAACAACTGCCTTTTTATTGTGCCTTCAGAGCAACTTGAGAAACACGATTATATTAAATCTCAAGTTCGATCATTTATTAACCTTATAGCAAAAAGAGAACATAATAAAGAATTCTATGAACTCTATCTTATTGAAGATCCTTTATTGTAAAAAAAAATGACAATAATGAGGGGGGATTACTTCGCCCCCTTCACTATTGTTTTCCTTTAAATCATCTAACTACAACGATTGCCTTACATAATTTTATCCCGCTGTATGACTAGGGGCATGTTCCATAGAAAGTTCCTCTTCTAGTAACTTAATTGTTAAACCCAAATCTAGAATATCTCTTAAAGAATTGTAGTGCTCCAAAATTAACCTATAGCATTTCACTAAATCGTTAAACTGCTTATCCGATAGTTTTGGTTCGAGAACAGCGTTTTTAACTTTATCATCAAGTATATCTATTTCCTTATCAGTTAAATTAGGTTTTCCGATCCGCCTCAATATTTCATTAAAATCAACATCAAAGCAACTTAAGGATTTTACTAACTCCTCCTCACTAGGTTGAAGATAAGCAAATTCATTTGTCAGTAACCTTAACGTACGATCTGCTATATATCCATCGTCGTTAGATGCTATAAGAGCATCTTTAAGGTATTGACCATAGCCGAATAGTTTTGTTTCCTGCCCACCTGGTAAGCTAATTGCATCTTTTACTACTTGAAGAAGCATTACTTCCAATTCTCTTCTATTTTCTGTTCTTTTCATTAAATATTCCTCCTTACTTTTTCGCACTTATACAGATTTATAGAGCTCTACTAATTCGAAATATCTGATCAGATTTTTTAATAATGTGATAGTACCATGGCACATTGTTAGAAACTAATTGCTTATTAGCAAAACGGCCGCGTTACAAATATTTGTTATCACTTTGGAAAGTTATTATACTCACAATCGTCCGACAAATTTAAAAGAACGTTTTACTCTATTTTTTTAAAAAATAGTTTGTTAATAACTTTTTTCGTTGTCCTGGTGCACAATTTACTGAGCTACTATTTAACAAATCAAAAAAAAAAATAGCAATAATGGGAGGGATCTCTTCCCTTCACTATTGCTTTCCTTCAAACCATTCAACAAACGACGATTTAGGTATTAGAATTCTTTTGTTAATCTTAATTACTTTGAATTTATTAGAATTAACTAGAGCATAAGCTTGTCTTCTACCAATACCTAATATAACTTGAATGTCTTTTACACTTAGTACAATCGGTAGATCATTATAATCTTTGTACATAGCGATATACCCCTGACCAATATCATCATTAACAGTTTTTCTGTTAATTATAAGTAGTTTTACACATTTCCTCTTGTATCCTCTTGTGTCCTTATATTTCCTATTGTTTCAAACCTGTTTATTTTTTTTATATCGAAATCATACTTAATGCCAAAGGATACATTCATGTTAATAAAAAGAGACACGGTGTGAAATTTCATTATGTTGTACTTTAAGGAGGCATTTACATGCAACAGTTAAATGTAAATCTAAATATTCCTATTCCGCCAGATACCGTAATAATCTCAAAAGTTGAACTGGAGGAATTAAAACAAGCACAGCTAACAGGCGTTTATTGGTCAATGAAAGACTTAGAATTGCAAATTAATCGTAAAAAAGAATGGATCAAAGAAAACATCCTTTATCCTTCAAAATTCAGAAAAATACTCGATGTAGACCAAGGTGGATTTGTGTACTATCCAAATAAACAGGGACGTAATTGGTCATTTCATGCGTTGAAAATGGCGGAGTTTTTAGATAACAACTTTCAGCAAATATTCTCAAATGATCAAACAACCTAGCAATATAGCTATACAAAATATGAAAAAGCGTTTATGATAAGGGTGACTCCATTATGACCAAAAGGCCACCCTTATCAAATAAACAAGATGAGGGGAAATAGAATAATGGCATATATAAGAAAACGTGGTAAGAGTTATGAATACTCGGTTAGCAATGTGGTAAATGGGAAATCAAAACCTATTAGAAAGGGTGGGTTTCGTACAAAAAAGGAAGCCCAAGTTGCTGCTGCTGAAATTGAAACACAATTAGCAAAAGGTGTGCAACCTGTTCTTAAGAAATATCCTATTGACGAATACTTTGAAAATTGGATTGAGCTCTACAAAGCTCCAACAGTAAGCCAAACAACATTGAAGCATTATGAATACTCTTTAAGCGCAGTGAGAGAGTATTTTTCAGATACACCCATTCAAAATGTTAAAAGGCATGAATATCAAAAATTCTTGAATTGGTTTGGGGCTAATAAAGCAAAAGAAACAGTTGCAAAAGTACATGGACATATTAAATCATGTGTTAAAGATGCTATGGAAGAACAACTTATCCAAATTGATTTCACTAGAAAAACTCAACCAACTTGGACAGTTCAAGCAAAAAAGTCAGTAGAAAAGTATCTAAACTATCATGAAAGTGAACGTCTAGTACAAAGTATATGGAATAACATTGATGAAGGACGAGGTTATTCTTTATTACTACTTGCTGTAGCTTCTGGAATGCGTTTCGGTGAGCTAGTAGGATTAACTAGGAAAGATTTTGACTTCACTAACAACACTATTAACATAAACAAGACATGGGGCTATAAAAGAAATTCTCCAGAAGGTTTTGGTCCAACTAAAAACGAACAGTCCAATCGGATCATTAAAATGGATCAATTGACGATGAATCACTTTAAGCAGTTATTTAAAAATACTACTGAGAACATTCATCAATTAGTGTTCTTTAGTCCTGGTTCAAAATACAAGGTCATCAGCAATACAAACGCTAATAAGCTTTTAAAAAAACTATTGGTTGAGTTAAACATTGAACCGATAACCGTTCATGGATTACGTCACACTCACGCAAGTGTACTTCTCTATCAAAAGGCATCCATTCATTATGTAAGTGAAAGACTCGGTCATGGTGATATTGAAACAACATTAAAAGAATACACACACGTTCTAAAAGAATTACGCTTACAAGATGAGCAAGTTGCAGTGAAGACATTTGAGAATATGGCTGTCTAAAAAGCGCGTAAAATTTGCGTAAAAAATGCGTAAAATGACTTAAAAACCTATCGTATTTAATCGTATTCTCAAATAAAAGAAAAAGCTTATAAACCCTTATATTTCAAGGTTTACAAGCTTATAAAAAACTTTTCATCGTAACTAAAATCAACCTAAAGATACCGGTGGTCGGGGTCGAACCGACACTCCAGAAGGAACACGATTTTGAGTCGTGCGCGTCTGCCAATTCCGCCACACCGGCATATTATGGAGGCGGTAACCGGATTTGAACCGGTGATAAAGGTTTTGCAGACCTCTGCCTTACCACTTGGCTATACCGCCTTATTTTAATGGAGCGGAAGACGGGATTCGAACCCGCGACCCCCACCTTGGCAAGGTGGTGTTCTACCACTGAACTACTTCCGCAATATTGGCTGGGCTAGCTGGATTCGAACCAGCGCATGACGGTACCAAAAACCGTTGCCTTACCGCTTGGCTATAGCCCAATAATGACATGGGGCGACCAGTGGGGTTCGAACCCACGCATGCCGGAACCACAATCCGGTGTGTTAACCACTTCACCATGATCGCCGTAATTTCAAAAGCAGGGGTAGTAGGAATCGAACCCACATCAAAGGTTTTGGAGACCTTCGTTTTACCATTAAACTATACCCCTATGATAAATAGATTGTTGTGTTAATAGAGATGGTGGAGGGAGTAGGACTCGAACCTACGAACCCGATGGGAGCGGATTTACAGTCCGCCGCGTTTGGCCAACTTCGCTATCCCTCCGTATTATTCTAAAGGTTTTAAAAGTGGTGGCTCGGGACGGAATCGAACCGCCGACACACGGATTTTCAGTCCGTTGCTCTACCGACTGAGCTACCGAGCCAATTCTATGATATAGAAAGAATAATATCTTCTATGTAAAAGTGGCGGTCCGGACGGGACTCGAACCCGCGACCTCCTGCGTGACAGGCAGGCATTCTAACCAACTGAACTACCGGACCAAAATGTTAAAAATTATTATCTAGCTAAGAAGTAATCTCAATGTAGTTAGATAAAATTTGGTTGCGGGGGCAAGATTTGAACTTGCGACCTTCGGGTTATGAGCCCGACGAGCTACCAGACTGCTCCACCCCGCGATAATAAAATATTGAGTTAAAAATGGTGGAGGATGCAGGGCTCGAACCTGCGACCCCTTGCTTGTAAGGCAAGTGCTCTCCCAGCTGAGCTAATCCTCCAAATAGTGTGAGTTATTTTCACTTATGTGAAAAAACTTTGGTGACCCGTACGGGATTCGAACCCGTGTTACCGCCGTGAAAGGGCGGTGTCTTAACCACTTGACCAACGGGCCAAACAATAATTGTAAATCAATGGCGGAGAGCGAGGGATTCGAACCCTCGAAACCGCGTTAGCGGTTTACACGAATTCCAATCGTGCTCCTTCGGCCAGCTCGGACAGCTCTCCAAATGGCTCCACAGGTAGGATTCGAACCTACGACCGATCGGTTAACAGCCGATTGCTCTACCACTGAGCTACTGTGGAATAATATATAAGCTTAGCGGCGTCCTACTCTCGCAGGGGCAAAGCCCCAACTACCATCGGCGCTGAAGAGCTTAACTTCTGTGTTCGGCATGGGAACAGGTGTGACCTCTTCGCTATTGCCACTAAACCATATTTTTAAGGACAAAATATATTATATGCAATTTTTATATAAAATGCAAGTGTTTTTTTGCACCTTCAAAACTAGATAAGAAATACTCAAGACAATCAAACCTTAAAAATAGTTAAGTCCTCGATCTATTAGTATCCGTCAGCTGCACGTGTCACCACGCTTCCACCTCGGACCTATCAACCTCATCGTCTCTGAGGGATCTTACTCATTTAAAATGATGGGAAGTCTCATCTAGAGGTGGGCTTCATGCTTAGATGCTTTCAGCACTTATCCCTTCCACACGTAGCTACCCAGCCATGCTCCTGGCGGAACAACTGGTGCACCAGCGGTGTGTCCATCCCGGTCCTCTCGTACTAAGGACAGCTCCTCTCAAACTTCCAACGCCCACGACGGATAGGGACCGAACTGTCTCACGACGTTCTGAACCCAGCTCGCGTACCGCTTTAATGGGCGAACAGCCCAACCCTTGGGACCGACTACAGCCCCAGGATGCGATGAGCCGACATC
>NZ_SZNM01000016.1 GCF_005870085.1 Aquibacillus sediminis
ATAAAAGTATTATCCGGTATTAGCTCACGTTTCCGCGAGTTATCCCAATCTTACAGGCAGGTTGCCCACGTGTTACTCACCCGTCCGCCGCTCGTTCCACAAGCGCACACCCCGAAGGGTGATTGCTAGCTTCCCGCGCTCGACTTGCATGTATTAGGCACGCCGCCAGCGTTCGTCCTGAGCCAAGATCAAACTCTCCATAATAGAAAGAGTATCTTTCACTCATACAAAAACTAGCTTTCAAAAATTGATTCAAGGTTAATCGTTTCAATTAGATGAAACGTCTTACCCAATCTGTTTCATACTGGTTGTTTTGTTCAGTTTTCAAAGATCAAATCCCGCTGCCGTTTTGGCGACAGAATTAATTATACCAATTTGAGCATTACTTGTCAATAACTTTTTTCGATAATCATAATCCGCTTTGTCCTTGTCGTTTTAAGCAACTCTAATAATATATCGCATGATCAAAAAAATGTCAACAACTTTTTCGTTTTCTTTTTTTCATCAACGAAGGGATTAATAATATATCACCTATTTATATTTTTATCTAGGAAAAGCACTATCTACTTTTTGCCAGTCTAAAAAACATCCCCATTTACTCTTACACTTACTTTACTTATCGAATTGTAAATCCATAAGCCTTTCTTTTACTCTCTGTTCACTTATATTATAAGACTGCCAATTCGATTTTTGCTTTGTAAGAGATTGTTGCTGATGTTCTAACAGTTGTTTCAATCTTGGATAATCTGGCTTGTCGTGATACAAATCTATCAGACCATCGACACCCGCGTATGAAAGTCTGTTTAAATATTCAATGTCGATCCGCCCTGTTTGGTGATAGCGTTCCATATTATTCGTTACAATGATCCGCTCTAAAGGAATGACATTTAAAGCTGTATAAAACAACAGACTTGTTATGAAATAAAAATGTAGTAACGATAACTTTTCAAGCCATATTCGTATGAAAGTATACGCAAAAATCACTACTAAAAAGATCATAAAGGCATGTGCTAGAATTCGATCAAACGTAAACCCATAGGCAGTCTCATATAAACTCAACCTCTGATAAGCTGAAGCAAGCATGATCGTACTAACTATCACTAAAATAGAATACATTATGTTTAGTGTCCGTTTCAATCGTAGACCCTGCGTTCTCACTTTCGTCAAACATGTAATTAGTATTGCCCAATTCATCAACGTAACAACAATTAGCTCAAAGAACCCTTTCCGAGCATACTCTGCATAAGTATACCCTTCCTCTAATCCATCCCCAAAGAAATAGGTGAATTGTACAACAGTAAACAAGAGATATATCGTATTTAGAAGTAACAGAATAGTAAGGGTAACGACCCCATCAAAATTCTTTTGGTCATTTGCTTGTTCCGTCAACTGTTTGGCAGACTGTCTTGGCTCGGTCAGCACTTGAAATAAACCAAAGAAACCAAATAAATAGAAGATCACAATCATGGATCGAATTAGTTGTTCTTGAAAATCTAATTGTAAAATAAACCGTGGTACCGCCCCAATAAATTCCTCAAACACCGCATCAGCAGACATAAGTAAAGAAGTTACGACGATTAATAATGGTATACCAATCACTAATCCAATTAGTATTCGTTTTACCGTGTTCGCTACTTGTTCATCCATTTTCTTAAACACTTGCTTGAAACAACGATTCAAAAAAACTAAGTTATATCGAAATCCAGTAGCTATTTTTTCCAATAATAATTGGACCATCTTTGGCCGATACCATTGTAATTGTTTTGCTGAAGTTACTAGAATGATATGAAAGATGATAAGTGTTGGAATGACTAGAATATTTAACAGATTAAAAAACGTACTGTCATATATTAAATAGCTTGCAGATAATAACCATATTGATACCATCACTAACAAGCCAATCCGTCGATGTGTGAATGTTACCTTACGAAATCGTAAAAAGAACACAACATAAAACCCAGTAATAAACACTAAATAAGACACTCCTATTTCTCCGTGAAAGAAACTCCATTCAGCAAGCAGCGCTAAACCTAAGCAAACAATTAAAAACCACACTTCATTCTTCTTTACATATTGAACCATTTTAATCCTCCACCTTTAAAGAATATCTACGTACATAGTTTTTCTATGTATTTGATTAAAAAAATATTCACGGAGATACCACTTCAATTTTCAAACAGTATCTCCTCTTTAAACCGATAATTTCTTCCCCCATCGATATCCCAGTAAACAGACAGGATACAAAAAAGCTGTACAAACGATACACGCTAAAATAAATGGAATACTTAATAACGGCTGAAACCAAGAAGTTGGAATCAATTGAAAAACAGTTAAATTCATCAAAACAAGATTCGGTATAATCGAAATGAAGAAGGTCTTACGCAAAAACCTTTTTCCCTGCGATCCGAACTCCTTACCAATTTCATAGCCCAACAAGCCCCAGAACACGAAATAAACCATAATGATGAGGTTCGGAATGTCGGTCATGTTTACCCAAATAATTTCCACCCAGCTCCAATTAAAATAATTATATAAAAAAGTTAGCACAGCTCCGCCTATAAATAAACAGACATTGAACCCAACAAACAACCACTGCGTTCGTTTTGGTGTAATGGACACTTCCTGGGACCATACTTTCGCGATCTCTTCAGGTGAGCCAAGTCGCTGTTCAATTTGCTTATACTTTACCGAATCATCTTGTTTTCCGATTTCTAGGGAAATTTCATGGACATGCGTTTCATATTCCATCAATATTTCTTGTTTATTCGGATAATTGCCTAGCGATTGATCTAACTGTTTCAGAAAGTCGTGTTCCGCAACACTCATGATTCATTTCTCCTGATCAAGTTATTCATCACTTGAACATATCGGTGCCACTCACTCGTTTTTTCTTCTAAGATTTCTTGCCCCTCAGCCGTGATTCGATAGTATTTACGTGCAGGGCCTTTTGGTTGTTCCTGCCAATAAAATTCGATATACGCTTGTTTTTGTAACTTATGTAATGCTGGATAAAGGGTCCCTTCTTTAATTTGAAAATGATGGTCACTTCGTTTATCCATTTCTTTCACAAGTTCATATCCATACATATCTCGCTCATTCAATAATTGCAACACAAGTAACGAGGTACTGCCTTTGACTAATTCACGATTAAACAATATTTTCACCTACCTAGAATTAAAAGGTATAGTGTTAGCATATAGGATTTTCTTTTCGTTTGCAAGCACTGTCAATAATTTTCTGATAATATAAGGATTATAGGAAGAATTGTAAAGCAAAGGAGTGATACATATGTCAACTAACAAATCCGTCTATTGTGAGAAGTGCCACGGAGAAATAACTTTTCGTGGTGATTTAGTAACTGCCACGTTTTTATTAGAAGTTCTCCCCTATCATGTCGATTGTTATGCCAAGGATTTAAAAGGTGCAAAAACACTATTTTTAGATAACCAACCACTTAACGGGTTTTCTGGTACGTTTTTAGCAATCGTCAGTTTGCTCGTAGCGATTGGTTGGAGCATCGTTGCAGATGGGGCCTTTAAATGGGGTGCTTTGTTGGCGTTGATTCCTGTTGGATACCGACTATATTCCTATCTTACTTATGAAAGGTTTTTAGAAAGATAGGATTTTTCCAAAAAGAAAACGAAATTAAAGTTTATACGGACATGCTAAATTCTTAAAGAAACATCTAGCATAGCTAACCAAAAAAGCGTATGGTCATCATGATCATGTGCTTTTCTGTTGCTAATAAACAGTTATTTCACAAGGCGTTTGAATTGTGGTGCATGTTCCATTGCAAACCGAATGATTTGATTGTATGTTTCTGGTGCAAAGTCTTTTTTGGATGGCGTATAAATTTGCGCTGTTGCCTCGTCAATGATTTTCACAATTGCTCCACCACGTACATACAAGGTTACGTATAAAAATGGCTGCTCAAGTTGATTCTTTACTAAAAATTCTTTCGGAAAATCTGCGGTGAGTAGCAGACGGTCCTCTACATGGTTCAACGATAATTTACTAAAAAACTGTAGGTTCTTTACTTCGTTAATAAACAAAGCTAACACTCTCCTCATGGTCTAGTTTCTTATAAAAGGGGAACTTCATGCAGTGAATTTCACAACACTCCCTATCATCATTTCACTATAGCATATCCTCCACTTTTAGTTGAAGTGGAGGATTAACAAAAGGTAATTACTATTATAATTGATCATAACAAATCATACTCTTATTCCCGTGCTAATATGCATGATATTTGTTCGTTTCTTCTTACGTAATCAACCTCAACCCCACTGCCGAGGCAAGGATCATGGAAATAAACAACAATCTTTTCCAGTCTCTCGGTTCTCCGTAGAGCATCATTCCCATTATTGTTGATCCTGCTGTACCGATTCCAGTCCAAACACCATAGACAGTACCCATTGGCAACGTCTGCATCGCATATGATAGAAGGGCAAGACTTGATCCAAATGTAACAATCAGAATAACGAGGGCATCCCATTTTTTCATTGCCAACCGCTTAATATTCATAACACCAATCACTTCAAAAACACCCGCTACTAATACTGCTAACCAAGCCATTACGTCACTTCCTTACGTTCACTTTTAGCGGGTTCATTTGATACCATTTTTAATCCAATTACCCCAATTAAAAGTGTACTAATCAAAAATACTTTCATAAATTGAAACGGTTCACCATAAACAACAATTTCAACAATTACCGTTCCCGCTGTACCTAAACCGGCAAACACGGCATAAACTGTACCGATTGGAAGGTACTTTGCAGCAACAGGTAATAAGAAAAATGTAGCAGTGATCGCTACTATTGTTATGCCCCACTCTAGAATGCTCTCCGAGTGTTTCAAACCCGCAACCCAATAGATCTCAAATAATGCGGCCAATATAACATAAAACCAATACTTGTTCATATTACTCTCCTTTGATGAATTTCCATTATAAAGACTCATTTTTAAAAGATTGTTGCTGCACAGAAGCTTTATACTGTTCAGTATCTCTTGTTTACACTAATTGAAAAGAACGCTATGAAGTCACTTAGGCAGAACACTCCATCTCGTATGGGCCAAGGCCTAAGCCCCTGGATCTGCTCTGAATCGTGAAGGCAGTAAACGATTACGCTCTAAACATGCCCTGGATTTGCTCCAAACCATAAAACCAGAAGAAGTTACTGCGTAGTATATAGCTAATGCGTAATAAAAAACAACAAAGATTGCAAAAAGAGCGATTATAAAAACCCTTCAGATTTGTTGCAACAAATACACTTTATACATGTGTAAATAAACACATGACTTCCAACTGAAGCCATGTGCTTTTCACCTTATTTTTATTGCACTTCCACCATTAATGCTTGATCAAAGAAATATAAATACTTCTGTTTGATTGGTTGTTTCCAAATATCCTCTAACGCTCTAGTATATAAATCTAATTGTACTTGATACCTTTGTTTTAATTGTTGTTCAAGTTCAGGTGTCATGTCAGAAGGGACGGTGTCTGTCTTATAATCTAATAAAATCCAGCCGTTTTCTACCGGGATTAAACAATCTACTACCCCTTGAATAAATACTCTTTCGTCTGTCTCATCTTCCCAGTTTGTATATACCTCATTTGCTTCCAATGTAAAACTAAAAGGCACTTCGCGGTGGACCTCATTTGATTGAATCATGAGCTGACCTATTTCTGTCTCAAAAAATTGCGTAATTGCCGTTACATCCACCACATCTGCTTCTTCTTGCGTTAAAATTTCTTTGGTCACCATGTGTTGGACATGTTCGTTAATTTCCGTACTCGACCATTTTTTCGTTAATGGTAAATGTTGCATCACAGTGTGCATGACCGTCCCTTTTTCGGCTGCGGTCATTTTCTTTTCTTTTTGCATAAATGCCGGCCTTTTGACAATTGGTGCTTGATATGGTTGTACAAGCGTGAGATCACTATATTCATCTTTCACTTCTCGCTGACGTTTGATCTCGGTAACCGTTTGTTTGGCACGATAAATCGATGCATGATAGTGTGGATACGTATAATTTAGACGCTTTTCCACCTCTTCATCTAAAGTAGCATCTGCATTCTCCATTGGTGTCCACTCTTGAATCGTTTGTTGCATTGCTTGTTCTTCTCGTTCTTGTTCCTCATCCATATTCGTATAGTGACTGCCATGGATAAGCTGCACTCGCCACTTCGACGAATCTTCACGAATATCTTCAGGAACTTGCACATTAACATCAATCGTACGCAATGCATTATTTTGTTGATGTCGAATCAAAGCCGGTCCAACCCAATCTAAATACGTCTTCGCATCTAGACGGTGGTGTGGTGGTAACACCCAATCATGATGGTCAATTACTTGGTTCCACTTCTCCTGTTTCTTTTCAAATGAGGCAACATTTCCTACCATCACCAGTTTTTCTTTTGCTCGGGTCATCGCCACATATAGCACTCGCATTTCTTCTGCCCATAATTCTCGCTGCTTCGCCTGTTTTAATGCATGATAAGCAAGCGTTGGATACATGATCCGCTTGTTCGGGTCAATATATTTACTCCCAAACCCTAAATCCTTATGAAGTAAATATTTCTGGCGAAGATCTTGTTGGTTAAACTGTTTATCCATTGCTCCTAAAATGACAACAGGGAACTCAAGCCCTTTACTTTTGTGAATCGTCATAATCCGAACAACATCTTCTTGTTCACCAAGTGCTCTTGCTGCCCCAAGATCATCACCGTTTTCTTCCATCCGTTCAATAAAACGCAAGAAGCGGAACAAGCCACGGAATGAGGTTGCTTCATAACTACGCGCACGGTCATATAGTGCTCGCAGGTTCGCTTGGCGCTGTCTACCACCTGGAATGCCTCCGACAAAGTCGTAGTAACCTGTTTCCCGGTAAATATGCCAAATCAATTCCGACAGAGAACCTTGACGAGCTCGCAGGCGCCAGTCTTTTACTTGTGTTAAAAACTGTTCCACTTGTCGCTTCTTTTCTTCATTTTCTGTTTGCTTAGCAAAGGTTGTTAACGCTTCGTAATACGACGTACGTTTTTTAGCTAAACGAATTTGTGCTAAATCTTCTTCATCAAGACCAACAATTGGCGAGCGTAATACGGAAGCTAAGGCGATATCTTGCTTTGGATTGTCCAATACTTTCAATAAACTAATCATGATTTTAATTTCAATCGCCTCAAGGTAACCACTAGACAATTCCGCATACACAGGAATCCCTTGTTGCTTTAACTCTTCTGTGATCGTTGGTGCCCATGTCATCGAACGAAGCAAAATCACAATATCACGATACTGCAAGTCACGTTGTGTATCGGTTCCTTTATCGACTACTTGCATCGGTGCTTCTTGATCATGGCCAATCCACTTGCGAATCATCTTACTGTATGCACGAGCTTCAATTTGTGCTTTCTCTAAATCTTCAAAGCTTTCTTCACCACTTGCTTCTTCTTGTGACTCTTCCTCAGTTGTTTCCCGATCAATAATTAACAGCTCAGCATCAGTATCATCTAATGTTAATTGATCGTAAATCGTATTGGAATAAATAAGTTCCGCGTCTTTCTCATAATTCATTTCTCCAACTTCTTCATTTAAGAGCTGACGGAAAATGTAGTTGGTTGCAGAAAGCACCTGTTCACGACTTCTAAAATTACGAGCTAAATCAATTCGTTTAGCAGGAACATCCTCAGATGAGAATTGTTTGTATTTGTTTATAAATAATGATGGTTCGGCATGACGAAAACGATAAATACTTTGCTTCACATCCCCTACCATAAAACGATTGCCGTTTCCTTGCTGGTCTGCAAGTAATGAAATCAATGTCTCTTGCACAAGGTTGGTGTCTTGGTATTCATCCACTAAAATCTCCGAGAACCGTTTTTGCAATTCTTGCGCAACATCGGACGGAATCAGATTTGTATCAGTTGACTTATCATCTAGTAAAATCTCTAACGCATGGTGCTCTAAATCGGAAAAGTCAACTAACGCTTTTTCTTTTTTCTGCTGTCCATAACGTCGTTTAAACTCTTTTACGAGTATCGTTAATTGTTTAATCGTTGGATAAAGAGCGCGCATGTCTTCCAAATAAGAAGAAAGTTTTCTTGAGAACCAGTCTTTCGTTAGATCCTCCCAACGTTTTTTATATTTCTTACGCAAGTCTTTCACTTGTTCCTTTTTCGCTTCGTCACACTCCACTTTTTTACGAGACAATGCTTTAAATTTGCCATTTGTAAACACTTCTTGTACATCATCCCACGACATTGTTAACTTGGCACTCGCTTCATCTATCATGGCAAAATCAGCATCAATTGCCTCAGCATAGTGATACGGACCATCCGGCTCTCTTGTCACTTCAAGCGCTGCCTCTGCTTCTGCTCGAATTGCTTGTAATTGGCTGGTAACTTCCCGTTTTAAAAGCTTTAACCATTCAATCGATGATTCGTCAATATCTTCTGGGATTGCATACATGTCAGCCATTTGCTCTAACCATTGATTAGGCCAAGGATTTTGGGTGGCAAAATCATATAGTTGTAAAATGAGTTCTTCTACTTCCAGATCACTTCGGTCATTCGAAAACCGATCCACCACCGCAAAAAATGCTTGTTGTTCTTCCCCTTCTTTTCCGTACCATTCTTCAAATAAATCTTCTAACACTTCCTGACGAATCATATCGGCTTCAATGTCATCGGCAATTCGAAAGCCTGGGTCGATATCCAATAAATAAGCATACCTTCTTACTAAATCCATGCAAAACGAATGTAATGTAGAAATTGATGCGCGTTGCAATAAGGACAACTGTTTTTTCAAATGAGTGGAAGAAGGGTTCGCCTCTAACGCAGCCTCTAATGCTTGTCCAACACGATTTCGCATTTCTTGGGCTGCAGCATTGGTAAAGGTAACGACTAATAAGGAATCGATATCAACTGGATTATCTCGATTTAACAGTTTTTGAATAATTCGTTCAACCAAAACAGCCGTCTTACCTGATCCTGCCGCTGCCGCTACTAAAATGTCCGACCCACTTGTATAAATTGCCTGTTCTTGTTCTTTTGTCCACTGAGGCATCAGCCTTCCTCCTTTCTTCTTTTAATGGCATCTAACACGTCTTCATCTTTCATCGGTTGTAATTTACGATAATTATTTTCTTCTAGTGTTGGGTCAAACTGACAGACAGACCGGAACGGACAATACGTACATGCGACTTGTTGGTTCTGTTGATATGGATTCAAATGAACCGCACCACTTGTCATATCCATCCCCGCACGAACCATTAAGTCGCGGATATAGCCTTGCAATTCTGTAAATGTTTCTTGTCCTGCTGTTTTCGAGCTTTTCGTAAAGTCACCATCTCTTTTAAGTCCTGCTGGAATCATTTGACTGGTGCCAGTATCAAGACTTGTATCCATCATTTTCACAATTTGTTCATCTTCCATTAACAACCCTTGCATCTTGAACTTTTTAAACATTTCTTTTTCAATTTCTAAGTCATCAAGCTTTTTATTCTCAGAGATCATTGGGTTGTGCACATGGAAATAGAGCACCCCTGCTGGTGTTGCGTTCAACCCTAACCAACTCTCCGAATTGGATAAAACAACATCTAAATAAGCAAGCATTTGTAACGCTAGCCCATAATAGACTTCTACCAAGTTTAATCCTTTCGCACTAGACTTGTAATCAATGATTCGTAAAAATAGTTGGTCATCTGTCTGTGCTCGATCGACACGATCAATACGTCCTCGTAACATCAATTCAAAACCATTTGGAAGCTGTAGGGTTGTTGGTTTGAGTTCACCTTGACCAAAGCCAAACCCTAATTCTAACCCTACAGGTGAAAACTTACTTTTACGGGATTGTTCACTTAACACATACGCCGCTCGTGCAATGATTTCTTGTAGTTTTTGTTGAATATATTGATAACGATTCGAACTGTGCAAGATTTGATGCTGCAATACTGGTGCTAAGTTTTGAACCGCTCTCCCGGTATATTGTTGCGCATCTTGTTTATTCACATCAGCAAAATCTCTACCTTCTTGTTGAATCCATTCGGTAATTTGTTTTAATGCTTCATGGAACAATTGACCAATATCTGGTGCATCCAATTTATAGGTACGACGTTCTTCTAATCCTAAACTATAGCGCGCAAAATGTTGATAGGAACAACGATGGTACATTTCCAGTCGTGATACACTCGCTTTAATTTGTTTTGGATAAATTTGATCAACCGTATCCTCAGAAAGATCTTTTGGTTCATTTTTATAAAATAAACTTTGTAAAATTTTATTAGTCGTACCACGCTTCTCCTCATGGTGAATATACCAGTTTAGCACATTCCACCAAATGTCATCGACAGGATAATTCCGTAGTTTTCTTGCTAATTGTGAAGTTAGGGCTGATCTTGTTTTCGCTGGTGTCGTCACAAAACGTTTGGCATCGACCATTTCCTCTGGGTCTTGTAACAACAATTGATCCTTACAAGCAGGGAATAAATCTTCGATACGCTTAATGAGCTGTGAGGCCACTTTTGACTTTCCTGCTTCATCACTTAATGGGTAACTAATCCACAACCTATCTTGTGCTGATGTAAATGCTAAATAAATATAAAACCAATCATCAAGAAGTTGGCGCGTACTACCTTCTGCAAGCTTCATGCCATGTTCTGCCAACAATTCTCTTTCTTCTTCCGAAATTAAGCCATCAGCACCTGGTTTCATCGGCCATATACCTTCATTGACCCCTAACAAGAATGAACACTTAATCCCACTAATTCTCGAACGGTCAATCGTCGCCGTTACGACATGATCCATACTTGGAGGAACATGGGCAAAGGTTAACGATTCAAACCCTGTCTCGATGGTTGTTTGGAATACTTGCAAGGACATCCGCTCATCACCAGCAACTTCCACCATCTCATCAAGCAGTTGAATGACTGCATCCCATACTTGTTCTTGTTCACGGCCGCGTTCAATTCGCCCTTGTTCATCCAATAACGCACGCATGTCTTCTAGTTGTCCTGAAGCATTAATCGATTCAAGCCATTCAAATAGCACCGTTGCCTTGGCACGGATTGTTTCTGCTTGTCTAATGTCTTCATCAAAAGATTGTAAAGCACGAACCACTTGCGCGCGATAGCGATTGATTCGTTGTTGCATGTCTTTTTCTTGGTCGGTTTGGGAGGCTTGCTCAAAACCACGGAATCGCTGAAAAATCCATTGTTTTTCTCCAAACCAACGACTGCGACCACGAATCCCATATTCTAATACATAGTTTTCTAAATCATCAATCGCATCTTCATCAAGCGGAAAACGCGAATCACTAGTTGGGATAAAACCTGTTTTCAACAGACGAAAGACCGCGTCATAGCGCCAGTTTCCTTCGACTACATCTAAAGCAGACCGAATCAATTCGATCAATGGGTGGTTCATCATTGTCCGTTTTTCATCAATAAACACAGGAATCCCGTAATCACGAAAAACCGTATCGATCAAATCATGATACACATCTGTTTCTCGTATTAACACTGCGATGTCGCGATACCGATAATCTCTATCTCGTACTAACGAAAGAATCTCTTGAGCGACACCTTCCACCTCTGCTCTTGGGTGGACGGCTTGTGCAATTTGAATCGGTACATCGCCATCATAGGTTGGTGCTGGTCTTTTATCAAAATAAGTTTCGAGATGATGAAAATATGGTCGGTCATGAAAAATGCCATCAGCTGGATTGAGCACCTTTGTTTCATCGACTGGTACTTGATTGGCATCTGCTATGTCTAGAAGGCTTTGATACGTTTCTTTCGTTTGGTTAAATAAATCTAATTCCGATACTTCTCTTTGTTCTGGTTCATCAAGCGTTAATGTTACCGTTACTTGTTTCGTTTTGTTCATCAATGCCTCTACCACTAATAGTTCTTGTGGGGTGAAACGGTGGAAACCATCAAGGTAAATTTCTGCATCACTTAAAAAGTCCGCTTCCTCTATTTTATCTGCCAACTGTTGCAGTTGATCTTCACTATCAATGTAGTTATCTTTCAACTGGTCGACTAGTCGCTCATAGACATAACTTAAATCTTCTAACTTATTTTTTAGTGCAACTTCACCGTTGTATTTATGTTGAAACTGATCCATTTCCGTTATTTGTAAGGCTAGCATCTCAGGTGTTATCCGGTACCGTTTAAACTCGGTAATCATCGACTCTAATTGTTCCATAAAGCCCTGTTTCTCAATCGCCTTTTGAAATACATTCCAATCCGATTTTCGTTCTTCTGCTATTTTACGAAGCATCATTTGAATACCAGTTGAGCTAATAAACTTTCTTGTTCCCCCACCAGTTTCTTGCAATACACGCCAAGCTAGCCGTGAAAAACTAAACACTTGAGCACGAATTGTTCCATTTAACTGCTCATCTTGCAGTAACGCATATTCTTGTTGAAACGTCATTTGATCTGGCACGATATAAATAATCGGCGAACCTTGAGGGTTATCTATTAACTTTTGCTTCATTTCTTGTAAACATTGGTCCCCTTTATTCGTACCGGCTTTTCCTAGTAAAAATCGAATCCCCATAAGGCTCCTCCTTCTGATCTTTCACATCATTTTTTTCATTTCATATAGTACAATAGTTTACTATGTCGAGGTGAGTTGATGACAAAGCAAATCACTACCGCTAGCGTATTGGTTTATTGTTCAATCTTTGTTGCAAGCAGCATTTATGTGATGATCCCACTACAACCGTTGCTAGCTGATATCCATCAGGTCTCGCTAAACTATGTTTCCTTAGCAAGCACCCTGTTTGTGCTTCCATATGCGTTCGGTTTACTATTCTTTGGGATTCTAGCCGATCACTTTCCACCCCGAACGATTTTATTAGTCGGTATGACGATATTAACGGCTGTTACCGGCCTGCTAACTTTCGCGGATTCCATCAATAGCTTAATTGCTCTGCGTGTAGTCCAAGGAATTGTAGCGGCCAGTTTTGCTCCTGTATCGTATGCGTATTGTTTTGCCTATTTCAAAAGTTCTTTACAAGCACTTGTCATTGCCTTAATTAACACAGGTTTTTTATTTGCCGGTGTATTTGGGCAAATGATTGCAGCTTTTTTCGCTAATTCCTTTCACTATCAAGCTGTTTTTATCGCATTTTTTTGTTTTTATGTGACCTGTTTGATAGGTATGCTGTTACATTTGCGTCCAACAACGTTTCAATCACATACTCGCTCGAAAAACATATTCTCTTCTATTTTATCATGTTTTAAGCATCCCGCATTGCAAAAGCTTTATATTATTGCCTTTTTCCTATTATTAACCGTGATGGTTTTTTATGGCTCATTTGAAATTTTTATTTATAATAACTGGAACGACTTCCCTTTCTCTGTCCAATTATTTAGAATGATTAGCTTAATTGGTATCTTCCCTGCTTTTTTCTCCAAGCGATTGATCCAACGTTTTGGAGCGATTCAAGTCTTGAGGGTTCAGTTAGGGGTAATGGTGATTGGGTTTGGACCAACACTAATTTCGCTAAATGTTGCAACGATTTTGTTCGCTTCCTTTATGATGATTGTGTCGACCTCACTGACGATTCCAATGGTTGTGCTACTTGTAGGGCAGAACGCTGTGGGCACATATAAATCAACAGCTATTGCACTATATTCTTTTGTCCTATTAACTGGCGCTAGTTTCGGATCTACATTGGCAACTTACCTTCCGTTTACTACTGTACTTGTGATAATTCCAATTGGATTTCTTGCGCTATCACTTTTTACTAAATGGTTACCTAGTGAATGAGTGATGGCTTGTATCGATAGCTCATATTTGATAGAAACTCCGACGTAACTAATTTTTGTAAAATTACTTTTCCTGATTTTAATTGAGTGCTAAACGATCGCTTCGGTAGAATACTCCGCTGTAGTGGTGTTCTGATTAACGTCAGATAAGATACCTAAAGCAATAGCTGAGTCTGAGTACATTGTTACTTACGAGAAAATTGATTCTGTGTCATAAAATCAAGCAAAAAGCTATAAAATTACGATACACACACCAAAGCGTAGTGTATTTCAGCAGCGACAATAACACCACTCATTTTATTAAGAATAGAAGGAATCGTGATAAAGTTACGTCAGATTCTATAGTTATTACGACGCAAGCAGAAATCTCTAAATCAGACAAATAAAATGTGCTCACACCAAGGTAAACGCTTACAATTGTGCAGGCACATTTTTTTGTTTTCTTATTTAGTTAGGCAGTGCAATATTTGTTGCAGGCCAATAGATAACATCCACTTTCCCTACAACATTCTCTTCATCTATAAATCCAAAATATCTACTGTCCAAGCTTTTATTACGGTTATCACCTAGCACGAATAATTTCCCTTCAGGAACTTGATCCGTTCCATCTGTTACTTCTTCTAATGTAAAATCCTTCGTTAAGAGTTCACCTTCTGATCGGAATGGTTCTAGGTAATCTTCCTCTACTTTGTCCCCATTAATATATAGCTGATCGTCTTGATACGCAATATGATCTCCAGGTTCTCCGATCACTCTTTTTACATAGTCTTCTTGTTCATTAGCATGAAAAACAATTACATCAAACCGCTGAATGTCTGTAAAATCATAAATAACCTTATTAACCATTAACAAATTACCATCATGCAATGTTGGTTCCATCGATTTTCCATCAACTACATAACTAGCAAACAAATAGGAACGAAAAAATATCGCCAATACAAACGCAACAACAATTGCACGGACCACAAAACTTACTTTTAATTTTTTCATTCACTTTCCCCCAAAGTTCTATGTTAGAAAATTGCGAATTCTCCCGAAACAGGAGTTCAATACACGAACCCTCATTATAAAAACCCCTTCATGTACTTTACTTTACGCATTTTAAATACGTTCCTACATAAAGTAAAACTTCGCTCAGTGGGGACTTTTGCACTTCCTCCACTGAGTATTAGCATGCACCAATCGAATGTTGGTGTCCGTTAACTCCCGCGAAAACACCTTCGTTTCATTTCATGTTTTGAAGCGTGAATCTTACGAACGGTTGCCTCATGCTAAATGTTTAACAAACGAGCCTTCCCCCAAAGACTTCATTTGCGTATTATTATACTTATCCTATTCAAAAACTCAACAAATTAGCACTTCTCAGTATCATAATGCCCATATTTCTTTGCTTTTAATCATTTCCGCCATCTTCCGTTTCTTGACCATTTGTTTTATTTTGTAACCGTTGTTCTACATATTTTCCAATGATCCAAAACAAGGAGATCCCAACCCCCACGATAATTGTTTTCACCGGATTTTGTGCAAACGACACAATACTATCCCCAACAAAGGAAATGGTAAAAATCATTACTGTTTTTCCTAATAACACTGCCAGTACAAACTGTTGAAACTTGATCTTTGATAAGCCTGCAACAATATTAATGACTGCAGATGGTGAAAAAGGAAAACACATTAATAAAAATAAAGGACCAAACCCATGTCGTTCTAGCCATGCAGTTACACGTCTCACTTGTTTATTTTTTCGGATCCAACGAAAAAAACGTTTTTGCCCTAACCTTCTAATAATCCAAAATACACAAATCGCCCCCGCACTTGCTCCAATCCATGACAAAAGAAAACCCTCTAGTAAACCATATGCTGCTGCATTGGTCATTACAAAGACTACTAATGGCAAAAAAGGTAAAAATGCCTCAATCAACGGAAGCAACACACCCGGTAATGGCCCCAAGCTTTCATATGTTCGTAACAATTGTTCAATTAAATCATCAAAACGATTATGTTCAATTAACTCTCTAATTTCATCTATATCAATATTTTCTAAATTTTGCAGATTAAATATATACATCTATTTCCATACCCCTCATAAATAACCGACATATGACTATATATATATCTTTCCTAATTATATTTTAAAGTAAACAATCTAAAATTCCTAGAAATCAATTTTTTTAAGCAGATTTGGTAAAGTTCATATTCGAGCTTCTCGCCAAATCTTTATTAGATTAGTGCAAAAATAATGCTGTAAAAAAATTTTACACTTTCGCGGCTGATTCATGGTTTTAAATTTGCTCAGTCTACCCTGATAAGGCAGCTCTCGACAGTTACGAGACCTAATCTTTCCTCAAACTGTCGTGACAACGCCTCTCTCGACAGTTCGAACTCTTAATTCTGCTGTCCCCATTACATCCAATTCAGATGAGGGAAGGTACCTCATCTAAAACTTACGTCGGAGTTTATATTTATCACGACAAAAACAACAATATGAAAAAAATTTAAGTATTAATTGTTTTCAAATGGCATATACTTAGGGTACAATAGAACAAACGTTCGTGTTAGGAGGGGGAACATGCGTTATCTCAGCGAAAAAGAATTTGAGTTAGCATCACGTTTTTTATTCCTTTCCATGGCAATTGTGGTGATTCAGCAAGACATACAAAGCATCCAGAAAGGAACTACTTTTAAAATTAATGAGCCATATATCGAACTTTTAAAGCGGATGGAACAGAAAGCACTAACGGAACGTCAAGAGTTGCGTAAGCATATGGCAGACCAACAGTTACAAGTCGTATCACTAAATAAGAATGACTCTTTCTCTTCTTATCTATTTATTTGTAAGGGAAGAGAGGAAAAGCGAAATTACTTTAATCCCGCCATCCGTAAAAAGGTAGAAAACATCATAAGTGACCTTATGCCTAAAGCACTAGCAACATCAACTACAGAATAATCTTTATCATGTCTGAATACAAAAATAGAGCGCTTATTCATGCGCTCTATTCCCATTCTTCTACTAATTTTTTATCATCTTCATTTAATTGATCTAACAGTTCATTTAACTGTTCCTCATGTCCAACGCGGTCAAGTAATTCATCGAGCTTATATGTTTTATTATTTAATTCAACCACCGTATCACCATTTTCTTGTTGAATCAAAAAGTCGTCATCTAGTAATTGTTCAACTAAAAATGGTTTAACATTTTCCTCCAAAACTTCTGTTCCAATACCCGCTAAACTTTTTCCTTTATCCACCACTTCTTGGGATTCAAAGTCAAAAAAAACAACCATAACCAGTCCTATCACTGCAACTACCATTACAAGGCGAAGCAATGATTTTACTAAGCCAATAATAAAAAAAATGCCAATAGCAGCTATAGCTAAACTAACAAAAGAATGATCGCCTAAGAAATTTACCAGTGTATCCACAACTCTGCTCCTTTCTTGATCGTCTCCTTTATGTAGACTTCATTTTGTTAGTTTGCTTCGTTTGTGCCAGTTTTAAACAAAAAAATTGATCTCTCCCGCCTTAACTACTCCAATACATGATTTAAGATAAACGAAAAAGCGATCGTAGTCATAATAAACAGTTTACAAACTCAAGAATTCGGTCTTTTACTTCATTTTAGTGAAAAAAATCACAAAAAAATCATTAATTAGATTCTGCAACCATATCCGCATTATTGGTTTGCATTAAATACTTGATCCGTTTGTCAAGTAAATAACGATATTGAGCCGTTCGTTGAATTTGATTTAACAAAGAACCGTGAGAAATAGCTAAGACAATGGACTGTCCATTTTTAAACGTAATTTGAGTCGATTGGCTTCGTAACTTTTTAATTTGATCAATATGGGAATGAGCAACCCAGGAGCAATTTGCGTTTTGAGGCGATGATGTAGGAAAAAAATACATTCCACTTGAAGGATCAATACAGATAGGGACTTTATTAGAAAAGTTACACATATCCTTCACTCCGTCTTGTCTACCTTTTAAACTACTACCGAAAAATTTACATGCGAGATCCATTACTTTACTTGGAGACTTCTTAATATAATAATATTCACGATCTTCTAAAAGCTGTGTCACATACCTACCATCTATCTTATTGGATATTAAAGCAAGTGTATTTGGAGTCACTTCATACATTGAAAAATTTTCATTTACCATCTTCATCATCCCTTCAATTTAGGTAAAAACGTCATAATCCAGCCTTGCACATAAAAAATATTTACTATCACATAATGAAAGCAAAAGACCTATTATAAATGTATCAAAAAACCATTTTTTTTTATATAAAACGATGATTATTCCAAAAATTTGTCACAATTCGCCCTATCCGTAGATTAAATTTGGTATAATTATAATAAGAAAATATAATCATGTTCTACTTAGCTACTGATATCCTCACGAACCTTCACATTTATGAATTTAATAAAAGAACAGAAAGGAGGGTTAGTATGTGGGGGAAACTACTTTCTAAAAAAAAGAAACCAGAAAAAAAAGCACATTGTCCCATCAAAGACGTCTCCTTATCTGAACTAAAACAAGCGATACGTGAATACAGTTCTCAACTACCAAATGACATTCCGTTAAGTGTTCTAATCAACGATGATTTAAGTATTAATTATCAGTTATTATCTCCTATACTAAAAGCAATCCCAGAAAAAGACTATTACATGTCTCGTGAAACATATGAAGTGTTTGAAGAACAAGATTATCAACTCGCTATTGAGCTAGACAGAGTTCAAAAAGCAGTAGATCAATATGTTGAACAAAAAGGGGAATTACCCGTTATTTATGGCGACCCATATAAAAAGGTTAGCTTTCATAAGTTAGAACAACTCCAATTAATCGACGAACGACCAAAATATGAATTTTATATTACAGACGACGAATATTTAATTACCTATAAAAAACCTTCTTAACTACAAAGTTGTTCGCAAGCCTAATGACCTTTAATCAAATAAAGAAAAGTGGCTAGCGTTTACGTGTAAACACTAGCCACTTTTCTTTGTTGAACTTTAACAGGCGGTGACAACCACTTGTTTCTCATTAGTTAACTTTTTCTGTTTATCACGGACTGAATGGTGTCTTTTTTTCACGTTTTTCAATCTCATCTTTCACCATTTCAATCCTATCTTTCATTGGTGGATGACTAAAACGAAATGCCTTTACCCAAAAGACTGGATCAATATCGCCCTTCGACTGTTTCGCCATTCGTTGATAGCCTTCGATTGCTGGTTCCAAGTTTGCGGTATGTTCAATTGCATAGGCATCAGCGGATAATTCAATTTGTCTTGACACATACATTGAGACTGGTTGTGACAAAGTGAGCAGTAGCGAAAGTATGAGCAACAAGATAGGCACTGCCCGTAAATCATGAATGGAATGAAACTTCTGTTGAAATCGCTTTGTTTGCGTAATCCGTTTATAAATCTGTGCTGCTATAAACAACAATACAAAGCTCAATACTAGATAGCCCACTACCCCAAGGTATACATGATGTTTAACATAATGACCTATTTCATGTGCCAATATAAATAGAATTTCCTCTTGTTCCATCCCTTCTAATGTTGTATCCCACATAACAATCCGTGCATTCCCCATGATACCTGTCACATAAGCATTAAATGTTGTTACTTTTTCACTCATATTTACCTGTAGTAATGTTGCATCCTCTAATCCCACCGAGGTAGTAAAATCTTCAATAGCAGTTCGTAACGGCCCTTCTTCCATTTCTGTGAAATCTTCATACAATGGATCAATCCAAACTGGTTGAATATAGACGACAAATAATGCAATTGGTAAAGCCAATAGCCAGACAACGAACCACCACATTCGCTTAAATTTTGCAAGAATCATACGTCCTAGATAAATTCCAATCGAAAGAACGATCCAATAAAATAACAAATCCAACCCCATTTCAAACAACCAATCGTTTGCAGGTTGGTGGCTGGTACCTTCACTGTGCGTGATTCGGAACCAGAGCAGGTTAAATGGAAATCGAATTAGCCCGTAGAAAAATACTAACAAAAAGGCATAACAAGCTGTTCTGATCCATTCCCACTTGGTGAATTTTTCGATAAACCTCACCCAACGAGACGACCAGTCTTGTTTAATCAGAGCATAGAGAAGGATCCACTCCAATGGAAGTTTTGAAAAGTAAACGGCATGTGCAAGTGCCCCATAATTGGAATCCGCCAATGTTTCCAACGGATAAAAGTAGATGAAATAACCCCAAATAATGACAAGATAAATGAAATAAGAAATAATCACCTTTTTCATAGCACCCCTCCTTATGTACATTTTCTTACTCTTTTATGACGTATTTGCTGTATTATGTGACATAACGTTGCTTTCTTTCGCTCTGATTGAAACGAGTGTTGAATTCTCGCTACGGCAGAATACTACGCTTTCCACGGTAGAGTAGAGAACTGATTTCAAAGGGATAGTTTACACTATCTCTTTTACTTTCAGCTCCCCCTCATCAAACCGTTAACGGCTTGCTAGGCACGCGGCACGGCTTCAGCTAACTCAGAAAAAGATCGCTTCTGAGTGGATCTTCAGCTCGTGCTGTTCCCGTAGGAGTCTACGTATTCTGCCTTCGCTGGTATAATTTTTCTGATTAGTAATAGATGAAATACTTTATAAAAATAACAAATAACGGATCTAACGCAAGATTGTGTTACAACATGCCAACATAAAAAGCACATTTTATGATTTGTTATAAGCAATGTACTATAAAGCTTCAAAGTACTACAAAAAGCGGAGGAAATACACGGAGACTCCCGTGGGACTAGTGGCATCGGTGAGACCCCGCAATGAGGGACGAATGAGGAGGCTCACCAGCCCCCCACAGGAAAGCGTAGTGTATTTCCGCAGCGGCGACTTTTAGCACTCTTTCTTTAGAGGAAGCTGCAACGTTATGTCACATAATATAGCTTATATGCAAGTGAAAAACAGTCATTAAACATAAGAAATCTCCTTCAAAAAGCAATCCCTTGCCAGGAATAGCAAGGGATTATGTATATGTTCATATTTAAAGTATTAACTTTTATATCCTGATTAATAAAGCAATTGCACAAAATCTTCTTTTGATATTTTACCTAGATAATGAGGAACATCAATATCACTTAACGCATCATCAATTGCTTGACGTTCATAACGAATGCCTGTCAGTGCTTGTTCAATAATACTGACATCTCCAATCCCAAAGAAGTCCCCAAAAATCTTACAGTTTTCAATCATTCCTTTATTAACGTCCAATCGCACATCCACTAGACCGGCATCAAATTTATGGGATTGTTTAACATTAAACTTAGGTGATTTACCAAAATTCCAATCCCATTTTTGGTAGCGTTCTTTTGATAGCTGATGGATGTTTTCCCAATCTTGTTCCGTTAATTTATACTGGGGTACGTCACCTGCATCTTCCACATCAAAGATTGAACGTAAAATATAATCTTTAAATTCCGCCATCGTCATTTTTTCATCCATGAAGTCGATAATGTTTCCGACACGACTACGAATCGATTTGATTCCTTTTGATTTAATTTTCTCTTTATTCACATTTAATGCTGACACGACATGTTCAATTTCCGAATCAAACATTAATGTACCGTGACTAAACATACGGCCACGTGTAGTAAATTGAGCATTCCCTGAGATTTTCTTTCCATCAGCAGCTAGATCATTTCGTCCACTTAATTCAGCTGGAACCCCCAATTTATTCAAAGCATCCACAACTGGTTGTGTGAACTTAGCAAAATTTTGGAAACTTTTCCCATCATCTTTCGTAATAAAACTGAAATTCAAGTTTCCTTGGTCATGGTAAACAGCACCACCACCAGATAATCGACGAACAACATGAATTCCTTGTTCTTCTACATAGTCTGTATTAATTTCTTCTACAGAATTTTGGTTTTTTCCGATTATAATAGATGGTTCGTTAATATAAAATAACAAATAAGTATCTTCTTCACCAAAGTTATTTAAAATATATTCCTCTATCGCTAAATTAATGCGTGGATCTGTGATGCCTTCATTACTAATAAACTTCACGCTTGTTACACTCCTTTTATGTTCACGAAAATATATACAATAAATTTAACAACCCAACTTTTATTATAAAAGAAACAGAATTGAATGGCAATTTATGGCTACCTATTTCCTATTCTGCATGACCAAATGACAACCCCTCATGTGCTAAATGAATGTTACCTGTAAAGTATTTCTTTGCTTGTGTTTCAAGTAGATCACGATTGCCAAAATGTGGATGGTGGCTTAACACCAACTGTTTAACATTTGCTTTACTAGCTACTATCGCACCCTCTTTACTTGTCATGTGACCAGCTTTCGTACCATCTTGTTCTTCGTAAAAACTACAATCGGTAATCAACAAATCCGCATCCTGACTAAAGGCTACTAATTGTTCTGTATAACTAGTATCTGCTGTGTAAACAATGATTTTTTCCCCATCGGTAATCCGCATCGCGTAACAAGGAACAGGATGAGCTGTTTTTAAAAACGTTATCGTAAATGGGCCCAATTGTAATGGCTTTTGTGGATCGTAAGCAACCCCTTTTGTAAATCGGTGTGTTAATTTCGAGAAAGCTTCCCAGTCCTCGGAATGTCCATAAATTGGTAATACTTGTTCTGTGTTATGTAGTGTGTTTTGTACTAACCAACTGTATTGCAACACACCGAGGTCTGCGACATGATCATTATGATAATGGGATAATACTACCGCATTTAAATCCATCACATCTTTAAACCGTTGTAATCGAGATAATGCACCACTACCACAGTCTAACAAGCAAGTAAATCCATTCTTTTCCAATAAATACGTTGATGTTGCACTTTCTGGTTCAGGGTAAGCCCCCCAGTAACCAATGATCGTAATTTTCATACTTTCACTCCTTTTTAAACTTTTTACTTTGTTATATTACAGGGTGTTGATTTTAAATGTTTGTTGTAATACAATAGAGATACACTAAAACAATATGGAGGTTTTCAAAATGATTAATGTTCTTGAATTTTTCCGAAATCTACCACGAAAAAAGTGTTCCAAGTGCGGTGAAGAAATAAACGAGAAAGCGGACTGTTACCACAATATTTGTGACAACTGCGATCACCCAGCCCTATAAAATATGAACTCATCTCTAATCATTTATCTCTGGCAGCTTTTTCTATAAAAGCTGTTTTTTTTGTATTATAACAGAAAACGATAGACTGAGATAAATAGGAACAAGTGAAAGATTAGCTAATAAGCGTTAAAAAACGTATAATAGAAATGAAACAGTTTACATATTTAATATACATGTTTATTAGTGAAATGATACACAAGGAGATGAAACCATGTTTCATGATGTAAGTCTCGAGCAAGTATTAAAGTGGAGACAACAGCAACGATTAACATTTATTGATGTTCGTTCACCTTCTGAATTCAATCACTCAACTATCCCAGGTAGTATCAATATACCAGTTTTTACGGATGAAGAACGAGCAGAAGTCGGCACTATTTATAAACAGGTTAGCCAACAGGCTGCCAAAGATCGCGGGCTTGAAATTTTTTCAGCAAAATTACCTGTTTTTGTAAAGCAATTCGCAGCCATCGAGCAACCAATTATCACTTACTGTTGGCGTGGGGGAATGCGAAGCAAATCTGCTGCCACTATGGTTGAATTAATGGGTATTCCTGTTTACCGACTTGAAGGTGGCATCAGAAGCTATCGACAGTGGGTAGTGAATATGCTGGAATCCTACCAAATGAAGCAAACAACTTATGCGCTTAACGGATATACCGGAACTGGAAAGACTATGATTCTACACCAATTAGCACAGCAAGACTATCCTGTGATTGATTTAGAAGGAATTGCAGCACACCGTGGATCGATTTTTGGTCAAATTGGTCTTGAACCAAATAATCAAACAACATTTGATTATTTGCTTCTTGAAGATTTATTACGTTTACAATCCTCTGATTTTATCTTGATCGAGGCAGAAAGTAGACGAATTGGAAAAGTGCTTTTACCCGATTTCCTGTTAGAAAAGAAGCAAAATGGAATCCAAATTTTCATTGATATACCAATAGAAGAACGAGTTTTAAATATTCTTGAAGACTATCAACCATGGAAATATTATCAGGAGTTTTTGGAAGCATTTCGAATGATTAAACGCCGGATCCACACACCGATTGCGAAACAAATAGAGAAAGACTTAATAGCTGAGAATTATACTTCAGCATTCCACTTGTTACTAGAGTATTATTATGATCCAATGTATGAGTATTCACGTAGACAGTATCCTGAAGGACGCAGTTATACGATTTATGCTAGTAATGTGCAAGAAGCAACTTGGAAGTTGAAAACATTGCTTGAAACGACATCTGCAAAGCAAATGCAGGGTTAAGCTTATATATGAAATAACGGAATAAGGATCCGCTTCGATGTTTGGTGCGTTTCCTCATTCCGTTATTTTACAAAAAACACCTTTTTTGGCTTTGTTTCGGTTCCTCATTCCGCTATTGGCTATTTTTCTAGTGATTTCGAACACTTTTCACCCTAATAGCGAACTCACGAACCGCTTCCTTCCTATTTCAGGCACATTTTTACCAATTAGCGGAACCACGAACCCCTTCACCTTTCGAAACGGTCCCTCATTCCGTTATTGGTTGAATTCACTCGTTTTCATTGCTTATTTCACACAAAAAAGCCCATGTGCACACTCATCACATAGGCTATTTTTTATATTATTTTTTCCACGCATCTAATACAACATCAGCCAATGTTTCAATAAATTTAGGCTCTGCATTCGGCATTGGTGGACGATAGTAGTTAGCACCAAGTTCTTCACATACGACTTTACACTCATAGTCATTGTCGTAAAGAACTTCTAGGTGATCTGCTACAAACCCGACCGGCGCATAAATAAAGGAACGATACCCTTCCTTTTCATATAAATCCCTTGTCAGATCCTGCACGTCAGGTCCTAGCCATGGATCAGGCGTGTTTCCTTCACTTTGCCAACCTAGGGCAACATTTTTTATCCCAGTTGCTTCAGAAATAAGGTCAGCTGTTTTTTTCAATTGGTCTGGATATGGGTCACCATCTTTAAGAATCTTCTCCGGTAGACTGTGTGCTGAAACGACTAGACATGCTTTTTCTTGTTCTTGCTCGTCCATTTTTGCATATTCCCCTTTAATCGCTTCTGCCCAATAGTCAATAAACCCTGGTGCATCGTACCAACTTTCTACAGAAGTAATCGTTGGTTTGCCTTGCTTGTCCGCTTCTGCTTGAGCACGACCATTATAGGATTTAACACTAAATGTTGAGTAGTGTGGTGCTAATACTAGGGATACCGCTTCTTCAATGCCATCTTCTGCCATTTGTTTCACAGCATCTTCAATAAATGGTTCAATATGCTTTAAGCCTAAGTAATGAACAAATTCCACGTCGTCTTGCACACTGTTCAATTTATCTTCTAGCGCATTTGCTTGTTGTTGGGTGATCTTGGCTAACGGCGAAATCCCACCAATTGCTTTATATCGATCGGTTAGATCTTCGAGCATCTCTGGTGTAGGTTTGTGTCCGTGTCGAATATCTGTATAGTATCGTTCAATATCTTCTTCTTTATATGGTGTGCCATATGCCATCACAAGTAAACCAACTTTTTTCTTTGCCATGTCCTACATCTCCTTTTAAATAGTTCGTGAGTAAGTATGAATCAATTCTGTTAACTTCTTCAATGTGGCTGGTTTTATTTCAGGGGTTACCCCATGACCTAAATTGAAGATATGACTAGGGTTTGCTCTACCTTCATCAAGGATCTCTTTTGTCCGTGCTTCAATCGTTTGCCAGTCCGATAGTAATATGGCCGGATCTAAGTTTCCTTGCAATGTTTTCGTGATCCCTTTATTTCTTGCTTCTTTAATTGATATTCTCCAATCAAGCCCGATCACATCGACAGGCAAATCATTCCACTCCATCATTAAATGACGCGCACCGACACCAAATAAAATGAGTGGTACTTCTTCTTTCTTCAATTCTGTGAAAATTCGATTCATCACTGGTTTAATATAATAGCGGTAATCTGCTGCATTTAAGGCGCCAACCCATGAATCAAAAATTTGAATCGCCTTGGCACCAGCGTTCACTTGTGCCCTTACATAGGTTATTGTCATATCCGCAAGCTTGTCCATTAACGCAAACCAGGTAGTCGGATCGCTGTACATCATTGCTTTTGTTTTATGATAATTTTTCGAAGGTCCACCTTCAATCATATAACTTGCTAATGTAAACGGTGCTCCACTAAATCCAATTAACGGCACATCTAATTGTTCCTCTGTGAGCAAACGAATCGTATCTAGCACATAAGGAACATCAGATTCTGGATCAATCGTACCGAGCTTTTCTACATCGCGTAAACTTTGAATCGGTTGATCAATAACAGGGCCAATCCCCGATTTAATCTCCACATCGACACCAATTGCCGGTAATGGGGACATAATGTCTTTATATAATATTGCTGCATCCACACCATAATGTTCGACTGGTAATCTTGTCACGTAGGCACAAAGTTCAGGCTGATGCGTAATTTCAAATAAAGAGTATTTTTCTTTCAACTCTCGATATTCTTTTTGCGACCTACCAGCTTGTCGCATATACCAAACAGGGGTATAATCTGTTTTCTCCCCTTTAAATGCTTTTAAAATCGTATCATTTATTATTTTGGACATGTCACTTCACCCTTTTATATGAGATCAATCCTATTAAAGACAACTGAAGTCATCTGAATCCAAATAACCAATCACTTGATTGATTACTTGGATCCTTAGACAACATTCGCCATTATTCTAACTATACTACTACTATACCGATATCATGCTCATCTGTATAGCAAATCAATCCAACTGTCACTAATTTGTAATTATTATTAATAAATATATATTTTAATATCATCTTGACCGAAAATCAAATGTTAAGGTTGCTTGGTTCGACCGCTTCCCTTGCTGCTTTGTTACTGGATCATATGGAACAACATAAAAGTTTGTATCCGAAAATAGTTTAACACGATCTACAGAAAACTTGCCAACACCTTCTACTTCTCCAATTTTTCGATCACCATTCTCAGTTACTTGATACACTTGATAAATAATGCGAGAATCTTCGGAAGCGGTCCATGTTAGCTCACCTTGAACCAGTGACACCCCACCTAGCTTCAATTGCGCTTGTAGGTCATTGATTTGTGGCAATCGAATCGGCTCGGGTAATTCCTTTACATCGCTTGGTCTTTCAAATTTATTAGCCAATGGCTGTTCCTTATTTAACTCGGACAAAATACTTTTCGTTAGCACTGTTGGAGCAACACTTCCTTTGGTTAAATAGTGGTCCTCATCAGAATGGTCATAACCCATCCATAAACTTGTGACATATTCTGGCGTTACCCCGACAAACCATGCATCTTTCACTTGTCCGTCCGCTTGAGGATGCTGAGTCGAACCCGTTTTTCCTGCTAAAGCTTGTTCAAACTCTCCCGCGCTTGCTGTGCCGCTGTCGACAACTGCCTCCAACATCCGCACCATATCCCAGGCAACTTGCGGAGAAAATACGTCCTGTTTTATAACATCTGGTGCAGCAATCACTTCATCATCTTTATCATAAATTTTGTCAATCGTAGAAGATTCCATCCATTCTCCGCCATGAATAAACGTCCGATAGCCTTCAACAAGTTGAACCGGTGTAACTCCTTGCTCGAGGCCACCTAATGCAATGGCTAATCCATTATCAGAAATTGGCATATTCATTTTCTCTAAATAAGATTTGCTCTCCTTCACACCAATTTGGTCTAACAACCAAACGGCCGGAACATTTTTCGATTGATTAATGGCGTCATACATCGTTACTTCACCGCTATAGCTTCCATCTACATTCGAGACAGTATAACCGTCATAGCTATGTTTTTCATCAGATAGTAAGCTATAGGCATGATAATTGTCTGCATGCATCAGTGCCGGCCCATAAACAGCTAATGGCTTGAAGGTCGAGCCAGGTTGTCTGGGGATAAGAGCGCGATGAAGGTTACCTGCTTGATAATCGCGCCCACCAAGCACTGCTTCTATCTGTGCCTTTTCTTGATTCATCAACACAAACGATCCTTGTACATCTTCTGTAGAACCATAGAAATAGGAACCATCTTGAAAGTTTTCATATGCAATCCGTTGCGCTTCTTGATTAAGATGGACGACAATCGTATAGCCACCTCTACGAAGTTCTGATCGTGTTAATTGAAACTTTTCCTCTGCTTCTCGTATTACTAGATCAATATAATCATCATTCCATGGATGATTACTAGATTGGGGCTGGTTAATTCCTAACGTTTTGCCTTGCATGGCAAGCATTTCCTCTGTTTCAATCATATCTAAACGTTCCATTTGTTGTAAGACTACATCCCGTCTTTGCTTGGCTTTTTCAGGGTTATTTAACGGGGAATACGTATTTGGTGCCTTTGATAATGCTGCCAACATCGCACCTTCAATTACGGTTAGTTCTTCAACAGGTTTATTAAAATAAAACTGTGCTGCAGCCCCTACCCCATAAACACCATGGGCAAAATAAATTTCATTTAAATATAATTCCAATATGTTATTTTTACTAAAATTTCGTTCTAAATAAATCGATGCCATGACTTCCTTCGTCTTACGCATCCATGTCTTATCATTGTGTAAAAATAGATTTTTTGCTAATTGCTGGGTAATCGTACTTCCACCTTCGACCTTTTGTCTAGCAATAATATCACGATACACTGCTCGCATGACCGAAGTAAAATCAACTCCAGCATGACTAAAGAAACGTTGATCCTCTATCGCCACAAAGGCATCTTCCACATGGTCAGGTATCTGTTCAATCGAGACAAGTTTTCGATTTTCTTCATAAAGTTCTGTTATCGTCGTACCGTCTTTGGTTACAATGGTGGTAGTTGCCGGTAAAATTAAATCTTTTTCATCAACAACAAACCGACCACCAAATAATATAATTAAATATCCGACTATTCCTAATAAGATCGTTATACTAACGACAATAATGGGCCATTTTAAACGTACCGTCCAACTAGGGATTTGATTGCGTATGTTCATGGTGTATCACCTCTATATGATCTACATGATTAAAAGTTTTTGTGTTATAGCCACGTAAAGCTAAGACACTTCTGATTTTGCTAAAACACAATATTATAATTATACGATAGTTTACTAGCAACATAAAGAAAGTAACGAAACTGTAATAGAATGTTTGCTGTTCTCATTGTTTTGTGCTATGGATAGTGTAAGACAATTTAAGATTAGGTGGAAGGATGGATAAAAATGAACGCTTATATGACAAGTGGCACACTAGATTTCTTAACAAAAATCTGCGAAAAACACCCTCGTCTTTCTTTTTATTTCATGCATGATCAAGACACCACCCATGCCTACTATGAAGATACGGTGAAAACCGTTTTTGCTACAGCAAGAGAATTTGAAATTATCGTAGCAACTGGTAAATTACAAGAGGATGGTTTCGTTGTGATGAATAACATTCCTGTTACCGATGAAGGAAAACCTATTTTTGAAAGCCAATTCAAACAACGAGCAGGTATGATCAACGATACACCAGGCTTTTATGCACTCCGGGTATTGCGACCATTTCACGGAAACACCTATATCGTGATGGTGCAATGGGATAATCAAGAAAGCTATGAAAAATGGAAGAATTCGGAAGCATTTGCTAAATCACATAAGAAGCCTAAAGACGCCAAGGCAAAACCACCTTATGCCGCCGGCCCTTCCTATGTGACTACTTATCAGATGGTTGATTTTGAAGAAGAAGAATAAGCTGAACTATCCCAATAATTATAAGAGCATAGAAAAACACTCAGAATAAGATGTCTCTGAGCGTTTTTCTATGTTAAAGTTCGTTCAATTAAACCAAAAACGTTACCCCAAAGACATTCTTTCTATTTTACATATCCATTTATAGTACTTTAAAACAATAAATAGTAGAAATGGATAACAAATTGCTGAATACCCTATTTTCCACCATCCATAATTGAAATATCCCCAAGGCTCTGGTAGTAACGTAATGCCTTCATATAGTAGGATTAAAATAGTCCAATAAAAAACATACAATAAACGTTTTGATAATGAAGCATAAAGTGGATACCAATTTAAAAATAGTATATTTACTGGTGGAATTAAGACAGTAACTGCAGGAAGTGTTAACCAATCAGCTTCCTTATAGAAATACCAATAACCTTGGTATTTTAAGTCAAGATAAAACTTTGCTTAACATTACCTTGTCAAAACGAGTGTTATTATTGTTGCAAGTTTTCTAACTTATTTACTATAGAGCTGTTAAAGCAAAATAATAAGCAGTCCACTCTATATGGACTGCTTATTTTTTGCTTTTATTATTTTATAAGCTTTTACCAAACTTGAAAAGTGATCCTACTCCTCTAGTACATTATCTTCAAAAAAAGCTTCAAACTCAGCTTGTCTTTCTAAGTCAGCACCTATTCCACCACGAATTCTTGCTGCTTCTTGTCCATCTTCAAAATGAACAATCGTTGGGGTTGCTTCAATTTGATACGTATTCCAAGCATCTTCAAATTCTAATACATTTAATTTTTTCAACTCAACCCCTAAATCGTCCGTCATTGGTACCACTTCAGGTGTCGTTTGTTGACAGTGTGGACATGTAGGATCATAAAAATAAACAGTTATCGCTTCTCCACTTGCAATTTTTTCATCGAGCTCATCAGGTAAAATTTGATTTTGATAATTCGGATCATCCAACTGGTCAATCGTAGCAGAATGTAAGGAATCTTTTCCATATGGATTTCCCTCAGATTGTTGCTGGTTTTGATAGTTGACAACAAAGCCAAGCGCCCCAAACAGTACGATCAATATAACTGCAAAAATAATCATTTTTTTCACTTCATTCGTCTCCTTTGCTGGAAAAGTAGTAACATATGCAATGTAAATATAATAATAAATGCCGTTAACGCCATCAATGGTATCGTAATGAAACCAAAGTAGTTCACATATTCTGTCGTACATGGTACAAGCCCACACGAATCGCCTGCGTTAGGAAATAGGTTTGTTTTCTGAATGAGATAGTGATATAAAGATACAAACACACCAATTCCACTCAGTATTAGACCTGGAAGAGACATATTCCAATCCTTTTTAACAAGGGAGACCCCATAAATAATCACTAACGGATACATGAGAATACGCTGATACCAACATAATTCACATGGAGTAAATCTCATCACCTCAGAAAAAAATAAGCTACCGAGCGTAGCAACAACACTTTGAGCCCAAATGACAAACATGATTTGTTCTTTCGTTTGTTTTGACATACAGCATACCTCTCTATTGTTCTTTAGCCTATACTTTGTTTAACACAAAATGAACTACTAGTCTAGTATTTAATATTAACCTTTTGTGCATAGTTGCTGTATTATACGACATAACTGCATATGTCTTCTATCCATCCTTAATAAGATGAGAGGTGATCGGCGCTGCGGAAATACACCTACGCTTAATTATAGTACTCTGAAGTTTTTTAATACTTGGCATGTTATAACACAACATTGCAGTAAATTCTTATTTTTTATTTGAAAAGTATTACATCTACCACTAATCAGAAAACTTATATCAGCGAAGGCAGAATACGGAGACTATGGGAACAGCACGAGCTGAAGATCCACTTGGTAAAGGAACGTAGGCTAAGATCTTCACGTCCTGTGACAACGCCTGCGTGACCAACATCCTGTTGGCCCGAGGCCGTGCCCATGGAAAGCGTAGTATTCTGCCGTAGCGATGGGATATCACTTATTTAAATCAGAATAGTTGAGAGTACAATCACGAAGGTTATGTCGTATAATATAGCTTCTACGCAACAACATTTCTTTTAAAAAGGCTTTTTATCAAGAGTGTAACTGATCGATATGATATACTGGTGAAAACAAATTTGGGAGAGGATTTCATTTGTGGACTGATTTAATCAACTTTATTGATCACCATTATGAGGAAATGGTTGACTTACGCAGATACTTACATCAACACCCAGAACTATCCTTTCAAGAGGAACACACAGCTAGATTAATTGCCGATACATATGAACAACTAGGAATACCTTACCAATCAAAAGTAGGAGGTAATGGTGTTGTTGCAACATTACAAGGAGGAAAACCCGGTAAAAAGATTGCCTTGAGAGCAGACTTCGACGCACTGCCAATTCAAGATGAAAAAGAGGTTCCATATAAATCAAAAGTAGATGGGGTGATGCATGCCTGTGCTCATGACGGCCATACAACAACCTTATTAACCGTTGCTAAAGCAATGAAACAATTCCAAGAACAGATTCCTGGAACAGTGGTCTTTGTTCATCAACATGCGGAAGAGTTAACTCCAGGTGGAGCAAAATCAATTGTAGAATCGGGTGTGCTAGACGATGTTGATGCGGTTTTTGGGACACATTTATGGACAAGTACGCCATACGGTCACGTCCAAACTGCACCAAAGGAATTTATGGCAGGAGCTGATCAGTTCTCCCTTACGATTAAAGGGAAAGGTGGACACGGCGCAATGCCGCATCAAACGAAGGATGCGATTGCCATTGGATCACAGCTAGTAGCTAACTTACAACAAATTGTTAGTCGTAGAGTGGATCCGCTTGGTACAGCGGTCATTACCATTGGCACATTTCATGCAGGATCGACCTTTAATATTATTGCTGATACCGCAACGATTACTGGAACCGTCCGTACCTTTGAACCAGCGCTTCAAGATTTTATCATTGGTGAGATGGAAAAAATTATTAAAGGAACATGTATCTCCTATGGTGCGGACTATGATTTTAACTACGTTAAAGGCTATCCGCCAGTGGTGAATCACCCTGATGAAGCCGCTCTTGTCCTGCAAGCAGCAAACCAAGTGGAAGATGTGGAGCGTGTTGAAGAAGTTGTACCAAGTATGACTGGGGAAGATTTCTCTTACTACTTACTTAAAAAACCTGGTGCTTTCTTCTTCACTGGTGCACAGAAACAAACAGATAATTACCCGCACCATCACCCTAAATTTGATATTGATGAACGGGCAATGGCTGTTGCTGCTAAAACATTTATTACAATCGTTAAAGAATACAACAATGAAACAAGTTGTTAAGATTTAACGAAACGAAACGATACGAACGTACAGTGAAACTATAATCAGTGGGGTTTTTGCTCATTCTCCACTGATTGTTTGCTGAACTAATCGTGTGAAAAAATATTACTCCTGCCTAATCATCTCGGTATGATTTCATGCTTTAAAATGGGAGCCTTACAGATAGTTTATCGGGATCAAATATACATCATTTCGTTCAAGCAATTTAACTGGAATCTGTCAAAGTCCCTCTTACGTTTTATAGTTTATGCTACAAGTTACACAAACACTTCTTTTTCACTGCATATTATTCATTATTTCTTGGTTCATATTAATAGGAGCTTCACTGATTTTCCTACTTTTTTTCGGACCTATAAGAGTAGCCGTTATACCAACTATTCCGTAAAGGATGAATGTGGCAGCATATCCCCAAGTACTAATAAACATTCCAGCTAGCGATGCGCCTATCACTTGCCCCATTGCCAAAAGCAAAAATGGAATACCTATACCTAATGATGCATTCGTAATAAAGACACGAATTCCCCACACAAGCAGCACTCCGGTCAAAAATATATAAGAACTACCGAACAGCCCAGCCGATACGTAAGACAAGAACCAACTTCCAGATGTAATAGAAAGAATAATGGATGCTGAGGCAATTGACAAACTTCCTAATTTATAAGTAAAAGATAGCCCCCACCTGTCAATTAAAGAGCCAGAAAAGCCTCCTAACACACCAAAGAGCCCAATGACAACCCAAAATCCAGAAAGTTGCCACTCACTATAATTACCGACTACTTCAATAAAGGATCTAGAAAATGTCCAAAAAGGAGCTGTGGAGATACCTAAAATTAGTGATGCCAAAATTAGTGGGACCGACCCTTTTATACCTCTTATTGAAAGATTCCCTTTATCAAATTGCACGTTGGAATTCATCCCATCTCTTGGAATTGCTCGAAAATTCCACACCAATACCAAAAATGTCAAGACAGCATAAATCAAATAGGTCATTCTCCAATCACTTGTTAAAAAATGTGCTCCAACACCAGACAAGACGATACCAAAACTTGTTCCAGAATTAATCCATGTATTTGCCTTCCCTTGTTTCGTTTCTTTTATCCAAAGGGCTATCGCTGCGCCATAAGGCGGAGATACCAATCCCGTGCTCCCACCAGCCAATAACACTCCTAACGCAAGTATCCACACATTTGGAGTACTACTCATTAACAGCAAGCCAACAGAAGCTGACAATCCGGCTAGGAGGATCATACTTCTTGGTCCTTCTTTAGTAGTGATTACAGTGGATACAATGATCGTGATGCAATAAGCTAAATAAAATAATGAAGAAATCATCCCTGAAACCGTCTCGGACATTTGAAGTGATTGATTGATGTCAGGAAGAAGCAAGCCAAAACTAAACCTCGCCAATCCATAAGTAACAGCAATTAGACTAACCCCTGGCAAAACTATTTTAGAAAATTTCATGATTTTTTCCCTCCTGACCGTTAAATTATATAGAACGACCTTTCTATTTTATCTGTAAAAAAATTACGATGTATGTTGGACAATTGTCCGCGCCATCGCAATAGAGTATTCCGTTGCCTTCTCTGCACCGATCAATGTCGTCATGGAAGTAGTTCCTTCCAGCAACAATGTAAATTGATTAGCCAAGTTTAATTCGTTATCTTTCCCTTTCCTTTGAGCTAATAATTGAAAATAGGTAAGCAATTTAGCTTTATGTCCTCTAGCAATGTTTTCAATTTCATTATCCGTACCTGCATAATCTTCAATCGCTCTTAAAAACATATCGCCTTTGTAAGATTGTTCTTTTAACCAACGGCCATGAGCTTCGACAGCAAGGATGAAAGGGGAATCTGAATCCATTTCTACATGGGAATCCAAATAGGACCAATAGCGTTCTTCCCGCTGCTTCAGCACCTCTTCGACCAAATTATCTTTGGAAGAAAAATGATTATAAAGCGTCATTGTTGCTACATTTGCTTCACTGATAATTTGCTTCAATCCAACCCCACGAAATCCATGCTCATAAAACAACTGTTCCGCTACTTCTAGTAATGTATCTTTTTTCTTAGAACGACTCATATAAAATTACTTCTCCTTAATTATATAGAACACTCTTTATATCTATTTTCAGAGTATCAATTTAGTGCTTCTGCTGTCAACTTGAAATTGAAAGAAGAACAATTGTTTCACTCGTGGATTGAAACTGGTAGGCTTATTGTCAGTTTCATGCGTGGTACAAGGTTAAATATCCTTCACAGTTGATTATTAAATAATTCTATGATAAAAATTAGAATGAACGTTCTATACAAAAAGTGAAAGAAATTATTATTCTAAAGGAGTGCATAAGGATGATTATTGTGAAAAAATTAGGGCTAATGGCTAGTTTATTTATAATTCTTCTTTTAACAGTTGGTTGCGGACAAGATAACCGAAGTGATGCTTCTGAGAATTCTACAAATGTGAGTGAAGCAGTCGAGCACACAATTATCGGAATTGAGCCTGGAGCCGGAATTACGCAAGCAACTGAAAACGCTTTGTCTGACTACGAAAACCTCAACAACTGGGAACTTGAAACGTCCTCAGCGGCTGCCATTTTAACAGAGTTAGGTAATGCTATTGACAATCAAGAGCCAATTGTTGTTACGGGTTGGTCTCCTCATTATAAATTTGCAAAATGGGATCTTAAGTACTTAGATGATCCAAATGGTGTATATGGTGAAGAGGAATACATTACAACAATCGCAAGAGAAGGTTTAAAAGAAGAAAAGCCTAATGCTTATACGATTCTTAATAAAATTCAATTAGAACTATCAGACATGGAAGAAGCATTGCTAAATGCTCAAGAAATGGAACTTGATGAGGTAGCTCAACAATGGGTGGAACAACATTCAGAAGTAGTTGCTAAATGGACAGAAGGAGTAGAACATGCAGATGGAACTCAATTAGAGTTAGCATTAACTTCTTGGGATGATGTGCGTTTTTTAACAAATGTCGCTCGAATTGTCCTAGATCAACAAGGTTTTGATGTTACGCTAACCCCAGTTGATCCAGCTATATTGTTTGAGGCTATATCAGCTGGGGATGCTGATGCTTCCCTTGCTCCTTGGATGCCATCAACACATGGTGCCTTTTATGAAGAGCACGAAGGACAATTTGAAGATTTAGGACCGAACTTAGAAGGGCTAGAATCGGATTAGCTGTCCCCACCTATATGGACATCGATTCGATAGAGGATCTTGAACCTACACAGTAATAGGAAAGAGGGACAGGTCCACCGTCCCTCTTTCCCATCACCAATCAAAAATTACGTCAGCCTCCGCAGCCGATACATATTCATTGACGTCTCGCCAAGTTGTTCGAGAAACTGCTTATTCGCTAGTGCCCCAACAATTGCTCCAAAACCTGGAACAAGTTGCAGCATCTTCGCAAAATCAATCGTATCCCGATACTCTAACTGTAATGATTTCCAATCGACTTCTTGCCACACACGTTTTTGATGATCCCAGTCCTCCAAAGTCTTCCACACATTTTTTCTTTTTTCATCACTAGAAAAAGCCAACATAAACACATGAAGTAAATACATGCGCTCTTCATACTTTTTTACATCATAGCCATATATTTGACCAACATCAAATAAAAATTTCATTTTAATGCTTAACAATAGCGGAAAATCAGCCATCCCTAATAAAATACCACCAGCACCAGTGCCAGCCCCTTCAATCATCGCCGTTTGTTTGTATTGTTTTAATCGCTGTTTAATAAAGTTTTCCCGTTCCACCAAGGTCCACGACTCATCTACCTTAATTGGATAAATATACTCAGAAGACGTTAAAGCTAACTTCACCATTGTCTTAATACTTTCGGTCACCACTCCATGAACCTTATCAGGAATTTTATCATTTATTTGTGTCTGGACTTTTTTAGATGTGCGTTGAATAATGGAAGACTTCTTTTCTAGCGATCGCACATAACGTTGTGCTTCTTTAATCGCTCGTTGTTCATACACGTCGGACATTCGTCTACTCCTTTACGTCAATCGTTTATTTACGTAACCGTATATAAACAGATAGTTAAATAACATACCACCAATCAATACGATGAACACTCCAGTAAGGTTTCCTAACCAAACAAAAATCGCTGTGAAAATAATTGTCTGTGCGATCATTAACTGCATCAACCACTTTGTTAATGCCTTCCGACGCCATTCTTTTTTTGTCGGATATAAATCTAACCAAGCAACGGTGCGATGATGTTGCCATAGAGTCATCATCTGGAAAGCACTTAAGTAAAGAAATAAGAAACTAAAAGCTACCTTCACCCACAGGTTTGGCACAAAGTAAATCGCCACAGCCCCTATGATCAATAAACGGAGATACATACCTAAATAGTCTCCACTACGAATCGTGGTAATACGGTATAAATAATCAAACGTTTTTTCTTGCTTAAATGGCACACCACTTGTCAACCATCGCACAAGCCAATGTCTCTTCTTTATTTGTGTCTTCAAGTGCGGGACATCTGTAAACAAGTTAGCAAATCGATAAAACGTGTGCATTCTTTGCCGATCTTTTTCCACTAATAAATCCCATACAATCGCACGATGTTGTTTGGATAAATAATAATCATAAACAAAAATGACAAATAATAAAACCGTCGTTAAGCCTGCAAATATCCATTCTCCTTTAATGACGAAATAAAAGATAAAGAAATTGAGCAGAAAACGAATGGCATGATCGATTTGTCGACTTCTTGGGTCACGAACTTTTAACATCCACCAGTTCGCGAGTAAATTCCATACTTTAAGAATGAGCAACACAATCATAATCCATATATAAGGATTGCCTGTTTCTGCATAGGTAGCTGCATAAAGTGGCCCAAGTGCAGCTGCAACAAGTAAGATTAGGTATAATTGAACAACAAAACTATAGATTAACGTGCTACGAAAGTACGGTCCCATTTTACTTTCTGCTGGTAATAAAAATACTAAGTCAGGTTCTTTTAACAGTGTTCTCACAGGGCTATAACTAGCAACAATACCGAATAATCCCGCTATAACTATGGCGGTAGGAAATTCGTCCGGAATGGTTGCTAACCATTGTTGATAGTAGTAAGCTAGTGCCGAAACAAAAAACAGTAACGCGATCACAATGTGTCCTGTTAAAATATAGCGTAAATAACGGCTTGTCTCCTTCATATGGGAAGAAAAACGTTCCTTAAAAAACTCCCTTGCATCAAACATGGCTATCTTCCTTTGTTAATTGCACATACAGATCATCCAATGTCGCTTCAGGCATGTTAAAATCTTTTCTTAGTTCTGCTAACGTCCCCTTAGCTTTTACTTTTCCATCATGTAAGATAACAAACCGATCACAGTACCTTTCAGCTGTGGCTAATATATGGGTCGACATTAACACACCCGCCCCTTTTTCTTTCATATCATTCATCCACTGTAAATAAGATTGAATACCTAATGGGTCCAATCCAACAAATGGTTCATCGACAATATAAAGTGATGGTTCAATTAAAAAGGCACACATAATCATTACTTTTTGGCGCATTCCTTTGGAAAAATGAATCGGAAACCACTTTAACTTTTTTTCTAGTCTAAATTCCTTTAACAATGGATCTAACCGCTGTTTAAACGTTTCCTCCGGGATGTTATATGCTTGGGCCGTTAACCGCAAATGTTCATACAATGTTAATTCATCATATAAAAGTGGCATCTCAGGTATATAGGCAAAATGACTGCGATAGGTTTCAGGTGATTGTTGAAATGTGTTACCTTGAACTTCTACTTTTCCTTGTTTGGCTTGCATAAGACCGATAATATGTTTGATTGTTGTACTTTTGCCAGCACCATTTAAACCAATAAGGCCAACAATTTCATTTGGATAAACATCGAAGGAGATGCCGTGTAACACATTTTTATGTGTGTAGCCTCCCTCCAATTGATCAATATGTAATAAAGGATTCATTAAATTGCCTCCTAGTTATTCAACGTTTGTTACTGTTAAAAATTTTACCATTTTACTGCTCAATTGCCAAAATATCACTCCCTGCATTAATTATGGTGATAAAATGACTGTCGTTAAATAGGATTGTTGTTAATGCATATAAGCTGTATTATACGACATAATATTGCAGCTTCCTCTAAAGAAAGAGTGCTAAAAGTCGCCGCTGCGGAAATACACTACGCTTTCCTGTGGGGGGCTGGTGAGCTCGGGCCAACACGATGTTGGTCACGTAGGCGTTGCCACAGGACGTGGCGATCTTAGCCTTCGCTCCTTACCAATCATTGCGGGGTCTCACCGATGGTTCTTAAGGATTACAGGCTAAAACCGTCCTTGTCGGACAACGCCTGCATAACCCTTGCCGGGCCTCGGGAGTCTCCGTGTATTTCCTCCGCTATTTCCAGTGTTCTGAAGTTTTATAGTGCTTTACTTAATACAATAAATACTTTTTTATGTAGATTAGCATCTTGTAACATAACATTGCAGTAAATTCTTTATTTTATTAATTTATAAAGTATTACATCTATCACTAATCAGAAAACTTATAACAGTGGAGGCAGAATACGGAGACTCCTCGAAAATAAAGACCGATTTTCTTCGTGCGAAGTATCGCTGCCGAAGCCTTCCTTGTCCTATGGGAATAGCACGAGCTGAAGATCCCATGTGTAAAGGATCGTAGGCTAAGATCGCCACGTCCTGTGGCAACGCCTGCGTGACCAACATCCTGTTGGCCCGAGGCCGTGCCCATGGAAAGCGGAGTATTCTGCCGGAACGTGGTATATCACTTATTTCAATCAGAATGGTTGAGAGCAAAATTGCGAAGGTTATGTCGCATAATACAGCTTATGCGCATTAAAACAAGCAATGAACTTTAGCAAAAGTGTTTATCAAACAATTTAAATTTTATTTACTCCTCTTTGCAATACGATTGATTACATAAAGATAAGCAAAAAAAATAAAAAAACAGGTATATGACCACAGCATCCTGTCCACAATATGTAGTGAAGGAGTTGGATGACTTCACGGCAACAATGAGTGGGTAATACCACGAAATGAGGTGTCGGTGAAAGACAATTAGGCAGAAACGAACCTTTTCCATGAGGCAACAACTCTATAAGACAAATGAGGTGTTGACGAAAGGTTTATAACTTGGTAATTCACGAATCATTCCCCTGGTTCCTTAAAAATTACAAGTGACACTGGTTAATATAGGATCCTTCTCCTTCAAACAACGGGTTGTCCCTCACAGAAAAGTCCCCCAATGACTAAAACTGTGACGGGATCAACCCGTTTGTTTTTTGTACATAAAGATCCTCTTACTTTACATATCCTAACCCCCATCGCTACAATATAATAAAGTGAAATCTCCATCAGGCCTACACTGATGGTTAGCTTAAACGAATGGACATCTGCCTGTTAGGTGGATCAAAGTATGAATAAAGGAGTGTTTTCATGAGTCAAACGAAAGATGATTGCTTATTCTGTAAAATTGCTGCTGGAGAAATTCCATCTGCTAAAGTTTATGAGGATGAGGATGTATATGCATTCTTGGACATTAGCCAAGTAACAAAAGGTCACACTTTAGTAATTCCTAAAACACATGCTAAAAACATTTATGAAACACCTGATGATGTTGCGGAAAAATTATTTAAGCAAGTACCAAAGCTAGCTCAAGCTATTAAGGATACATATCAACCAGAAGGGTTAAACATTTTAAATAACAACGAAGAACCAGCAGGACAGTCTGTCTTCCATTTACACTTACACTTAATCCCTCGATATGGTAAAGGAGATGGATTTGGAGCCGTTTGGAAAACACACGAAGACAAGTACAACCAAGATGATCTACAAACAATTGCAACGGAAATTAATCAACAAATCAAGTAATACATGTACTCTCGTTCCTTTCTATAATGGAACGAGTTTTATTTGTTTGAAAATTCCAATTACTATAACCTCTACCTTTTTCTATAAGACATTATCTGTTATAATAATTACAACCTTCGCAGTCGGCACGAGCGCACGTCTGGAGGGGGAAGTTTAGTATAGCTTAGAAGAGGAGAGATTAGGTATGAAGACTAGAGTTTTAATTATTTTGGCATTGTTTATTGGGATTGGAGCAGTACTGCATGCCATTGCACCACCAATTTTATTTGGAATGCGACCAGATATTATGTTACCAATGATGTTTTTAGGTATCTTGTTGTTCCCAAAAGCATCTTACGTATTAGTGTTATCTATTGCGACAGGTGCAATTTCTGCTTTAACTACTACAATGCCCGGCGGTCAAATTTCTAACATGATTGATAAACCGATTACTGCATTTATCTTTTTTGGATTATTTCTACTGGTACGCAACTTGATGAACCAGAACATTTCTGCGCCAATACTAGCAGCAATAGGCACGATTGTAAGTGGATCAGTTTTCTTAGGTATGGTAAATGTACTTGGCCTGTTACCTGACGCTTTCGCCGTACTATTTATTGGTGTTGTATTGCCTGCAACATTGTTCAACGTTGTTTTCATCATCGTGCTGTACCCAATCCTGCAAAATATCATGAAAAGATCCCAGCCGATCGCCTTATAAACGTGAAAAAGATGCCCTCCGACATAGGAGACGGCATCTTTTTTAGTTTAAGACCAGTACGTCGTAGTTGTAGAAATTCCTTCGTAACCTGAAGAAATGGCTGGTGCATCTAAGACCGCTGTGGGATATACACACCTCAAGCTTCGGTGATACTTGACTTAACTGCCACTGCCATGCGCTGATCAATTGTACGATTGAGGATAATTATGAGATCGGACATGTCGAAAGAGCCCCTGTCATGCCAGGTTTAGCACCATTTTGAACTCGAATGTATTGCGACGAAACTATTTTAAAAATACTCTCAAATAAAAAACAAATTATTTTTATTTTTTCCATGTTTTATCCCAACGCAATACGATAAAATAGTATAATAAGGGAAGAAGGGAGTGTAAGCAATGACAAATGGTAAATCATTACTACTTGGTTTTTTAGTTGGTGGAGTGATTAGTTCAGCTGCAACATTACTTAGTACTCCAAAGTCAGGTAAAGAACTTCGCAATCAAGCAAAATTACGTGGAGAAGATGTCATTCAAACATTTGATAAACTAAAAGAAGAAGGTTCACAGTTAACCACACAAATTGCTCAAACCTCCAAGGAAGGTGCATCCTTAATCAAAGATTTATCTTTTGAAATGAAAGATTCCATTGAGAGCTGGAAAAAAACAATTGAACCACATCAAAAAAATATCCAAAAGTATCTAACTCAAATCGAAGAAAGTTTAAAAGAACTTGAGGAAAAAACACAAAATAAAGATATAAGTTAAACTAGGATCTCTATCACAAGAAATGGATCATTACTTATATTTGAATATTTCATATGTGTAACCAGCTTGTATTCAAACATTTGTTTTTCTATTCAGAAAAATGCAATCCCACAATTTCTTAATCAAATATAAAAGGCTCGGTGATATACCGAGCCTTTTATATTTGATCTTTATTAACTTATCCTGCTGGTTCTAAATCCTCAATGGAATCAATGTCCATATATTCAGGAACAACAACACCTATTTTAGCCCCATCAAGGTTTTGTCCTAAATCATCCACTTCATCTTTGTACTCTTCATAAAAATCACCATGTGTTAATGGTAACCATGGTGCAACTGTTGCATCTGCATCACCAGTAGCAATCGCTTCAAATAATGGTGCAGGATCGACTGGAGTCATGGTTACATCGTATCCTTTTGATTCAAGAACAAGTTTTACGACATTTCCAGAAGCACGTTCTGAATCCCATGGTGTTAATGCCAATTCAATCGATTGACCATCAACATCTTCTACACCTTCTGTCCACTCTGCAACTTTATCTGAATTGTTATCAATCCAATCTTGAGCAGCTTGGTCAAATTCAACACTATCATCCAATGCATCTAACATCACTGATTGCATATCTTCTGGTCCCCAATTAAATCTGTCTAAAATAGTATATGCTCCTGGCATTTCTTCTTCTAACCCTTGACGAACTAAGGTACTCATTCCCTCAGTCTCACCATAAACACCTTCAGGATCTTCTAAAAATTTCAAATCATACTGTGCAAATTTCCAGTGTGGTATCCAACCTGTCACTACGATGGGCTCTTCATTATCAATTGCTTTGCCTAACTCAGTAGCCATTGCTGCTGTTGATGAAAATTCAGCATTCCATCCTGCAAGGTTTTCATACTCTTCTAGTGCTTTTTCTGTTGCAACCGAGATACCTGCACCTGGTTCAATACCAGTAATGGTATACTCAGTTGCTTCACCAACATTAACAGATTCTGTTTCCTCATTATTGTTTGCTGTATCATTTTCTTCATTTCCATCATCTGTTCCACAACCAGCTACTATCAATGATAGAGATAAACCTGTTGCAACAGTTAACTTTTTCCAAAATTTATTCTGCACTACGAAATGCACTCCTTTTGCCCTAATAATATTTAAAAAATAACTGCCATTAGGTGAACCAATGGCAGTTATTTTTTCTTATTAAATTATTCTAGACCTGATACCCATTCATCCACAACATCTTGGTTTTCTTCAATCCACTCTGCTGCAGCTTCTTCAGGATCTGCACCTTCAGAAATTTCAAGCATTACTTCGTTCATTTGATCTTCTGTCCAATTGAAGTTGTCTAGGATTTGGTATGCTGCTGGAGCATCTTCTTCCAACCCTTGACGTACCATTGTTTCAATTGTTTCAGCACCACCAAATGAACCTTCTGGATCTTCTAGATATTTAAGGTCATAAGCAGCGAATTTCCAGTGTGGAGACCAACCAGTAACAACGACTGGTTCTTCATTTTCATACGCTTCACCTAATACAGTTGCCATTGCACCACTTGAAGAAGTTGCTACTTCCCAACCTTCAAGACCATAGTCTTCAACGGATTGTTCTGAAGCTTGTACAACACCTGCACCTGGCTCAATACCAGTGATTTCTTGATCTAACTCATCAGCATAGTTTTCTAAATCACCAACTGTTGTTGCATCTTCCATATATGTTGGAACAACTAAACCAATTTTTGCACCTTCTAGATTTGGACCTAATTCAACAACATCATCCTTATGTTCTTCATAAAGATCACCGTGAGTTGCTGGTAACCATGCAGCCACCATACCATCTGCATCACCATTAGCTACTGACTCCCACATGATTGCATTATCGATTGGTCTTACATTCACATCATAACCATAATCTTCAAGTACTTTACCAATTACGTGAGTAGAAGCAACCTCTGTATCCCACTCCACATAAACAAGTTCAAGATCTTCATCACCTAAAGCTACACCTTCATCAGTGCCTTCTTCACCAGTGTTGTCACCAGTGTCTTCTGTTGTATCTTCTTCTTCTCCGCCGCCACAAGCAGCTAGGAATAAGGATAACACTAGTACAGCTACTAGGCCGAAGTGTTTCCATGTTAATTTAAACATAAGATAGAACTCCCCTTTACTATTTTTTATATATGGTTAACTTTTCAAAAGAAAAGTATCCACCATTAATCAGCTTTCTTAGTGTTTATATTTTGCGTAAATCGGTCAATAATGATTGCTAAGATAACAATCCCTAAACCAGCAACGAAACCAGTACCAGCATTCGCACGTTGCAACGCGGAGAGTACGTCTCTTCCAAGACCAGGTGAACCGATCATCGACGCAATAACCACCATCGACAACGATAACATAACTGTTTGGTTAATACCAGCCATGATGGTTCCTTTTGCCATTGGTAGTTCTACTTTAAATAATTTCTGTGAACCAGTACTACCAAATGCTTCGGATGCTTCAACCAATTCTGTAGAGACTTGGCGAATTCCTAAGTTCGTAAATCTTACTGTTGGTGGCATCGCAAAGATAATCGATGCGAAAATACCAGGTACCATCCCAATACCGAAGAAAGCAACGGCTGGAATTAAATAAACGAACGCCGGCATCGTCTGCATGAAGTCAAGTATTGGTGTAATAATGGATTCGGCAATCTTACTTTTAGACATTAAGATCCCTACTGGCACCCCAATTATTACTGCTAAAATACTGGCTATTAATACAAGTGCGAAAGTAGACATCAGTTCTTCCCATAGTCCTTGGTTATAAATAAACCAAAGTCCCACAAGAGAAAAGACTGGCAGTCCAAATCGCTTGCCACTGATAAAGAATGCAAGCACAATGACAATTAGTATAACAATGATTGGTGGAATTGCTGCTAACATATCCGCAGTCCAATCCATAAAGTCACCGAAATCATCTTTTATCGGTTGAAAAATAAATGAAAAAGCATCTGTAATCCAATCCGTAGCATTTTCAATTGCTTCTGCTACTGGAATTTTAGGCATAAAATCAAGCATTTTCAAGGTTCACCTCACCTTCACCGGCTAACGCACCAATTACGGCACCTCGTACAAGAATACCAAGCAATTTCCCATCTTCAACAACCGCAATCGGAACGTGGGAATCATGAATAATTTCAAAAATATCATGCATTGGCGTATCTTTGGTAACTGTCGGTACATCTGTTTTTAAAATTTCACTAAGGTCACTAATGTTATTTTTTCGCGCTTCTGATACATCATCTGCTAACACATAACCTTTTAAGTTACGTTTTCGGTCTGTTACATAAATACTGGATAGACCTTCATCTTTCATACGTTCAAGTGCAACTCTAGGTCCATGTTTTTCAATATTAATGGTCTCTGGACGTTTCATAATATTTTCTGCTGTCAATACTTTTGAACGATCAACATCTTCAACGAATTTCTCAACATAATCGTTAGCTGGATTGACAAGTATTTCTTCTGGTGAACCAATTTGCACGATTGAACCATCTTTCATTAATGCAATGCGGTCACCAATTCGTAGTGCTTCATCTAAATCGTGTGTGATGAAAATGATGGTTTTCTGCATTGATTCTTGAAGATCGAGTAGTTCATCCTGCATATCTTTACGAATCAATGGATCCAATGCTGAGAATGCTTCATCCATCAACAAGACATCTGGATCATTAGCTAAAGCTCTTGCCAAACCAACACGTTGTTGCATACCACCAGATAATTGTTCAGGATATTGGTGGATATAGTTGCCAAGTCCAACAAGTTCAAGGGATTCCTTGGATTTTTTACTTCTCGTTTCTTTATCTACCCCTTGGATCTCTAATCCAAACTCCGTATTTTCTAAAATAGTACGGTGTGGAAATAATGCGAACTTCTGAAATACCATACTCATTTTTTCACGTCGAACGCGACGGAGCGTTTCTTTATCAACGGTAGCTAAATCTTCTTTATCAACAATAACACTACCCTCAGTAGGCTCAATTAAACGATTTAACAAGCGAACTAATGTTGATTTTCCACTACCGGATAAACCCATAATAACAAAAACTTCACCAGCTTCTACCTCAAACGAAGCCCGATTGACCCCTACGGTACAACCCGTTTCTTTTAAAATTTCTTCTTTTGACTTACCTTGATCTAGAAGCTTAAGTGCCTCTTTCGTGTTTTTACCAAACACTTTTGATAAGCCATCTACTTTAATTACTGGCACTAACTTCACCTCTCTTATACTTTAATTATTTTACTTTACCTTTAATATCAATCAGATACCATTTTAATATACGCAATTCATGTAAAAGCCAAAACCATGAACAATAACATCACCTTACATACTATAGCTCTTTTTCAAGATAAATTTCAAACAAAGTGATCGTTTAATTTTGGACATATTTTACGTACAGTTTATTCTGTACAAAGTTATACGCTCATTTTCTCACATTTCCTCCTATTTCCTGCAAAAAACGACATAAATTACCATTTTTATTTTTTTATTACTTGATGTAACCTTGTGATACAACGGTTTTTCAGGGGGAATATGCTTATGTCCGAGAACCATTTAGAAGAAATTAATAATTTAATTGTCACAGAATTTTCTAAAACCGCAGAAATGTTTGGCCTCTCCCCGTCTGAAGCTAGGTTATTTGCCATTCTTTATTTAGAAGGCTCTGCGATGACATTAGATCAAATGAGTGAGGCATTGGGGAAAAGTAAAACTTCTATAAGTACTGGAATTCGAAGCTTATTGGAACTAAATTTAGTTGAACGTGTTTGGAAAAAAGGGGTACGTAAAGACTTATACATGGCTGATGAAAACTTGTACAAAAAATTTATGAATTCTTACATTCATAAATGGTTAAACGCAACAACAAGACAAGAACATTCTTTATTAGAAATTCAAGACAAACTTAATAAAGAGAGTAAGTTTTTTAAGGATGATGCAAAGATTGATGAAGCTTCTGAATTATACGATAAATTAAAGGTTATGATAGCGTTTCATCAATTAATTGAAAAATCCTTCAAAGAAATACATGCCAACTATTTCTAAATGCTAGGTGCTATATTTATTATGTATACTTACCAACTTTTTTAATAGGGAGGGATAATACCCTTCCTTTTTTAATGCTCGCATTGTCTCTAATGGATGAAGTTTTTCATTTAACATACCAACGAAGTGTATTAATAAGGATTGAAAATCTAACAACCCCTCCTCTGCTTGCTGACGATACATATGATCTAATTGTTCTAATAATTGTAACACTTCATTATATTCCTGTTTTGTTAACTGATTTTCAATCACTAATTTGGTAAAAGGATAATCTTCCATCACCTTCATTTCCATTAGTAAATCAAGATAAAATAGAAGATTTTTATTATTTCCACTAGAGCCCATCCAAACCTCACCTCTACAACATATAATTCCATTAAATCGTCATTATTAAATTTCCTTAAAAACTATTGATTTTTAACCCAAAACATACTATAGTCATTGAAGAATTGAAAATGAAACTAAAACAACTTAAACGAAATACCCCACATTTAATTTAACAATCACTTTTATAAATAAAGGGGGAATTGATGATGAATTGCTGGAAAACAATTAATCTCACCAGGGAATTCGGGATCAATCGTATTTATTTAATTTCTTCAATATTAGGTTTATTGTCGTTTGTATTTCTTTATTTGCCTTTTTCAATCATTCATCAATCAGCTGAGTTAAAAGATCACGGGCTGCTCCCTTTATTAGTGGGACTAATCTTATTACCTATGATTCACAAATTGATGCACATTCTACCGCTTATTTTAGCTCATAAAAGCATAAAATTAAAATGCCAAATGTCGAAAGGGATTTTTCCAATCCTTACGATCTTAAAGAAAACTAAGATGTCAAAAAAAACATCAATCTTTACTTTGTTGGGGCCGACTTTGTTTATTACAGTTCCCGGGCTAATTTCAAGCTATCTGTTTGTTGAGTATTACGCTTATTTTATTTTGTTTATCTCTGTTAATATTGGATTATCCTTTACCGATTTTATTTATATAGGAAAATTATGTAAAGCACCAAAAAAATGTGTGATAGAAAATGCAAAAGATGGATATGATATATTAGTTAAGTAAAATTATACACCCTTTGTATCAAGAGGGTGTATAATTTTACTCAAATATACTGTTCAACCTCATTTTTTTTTGATAAAGTAGTTTCATAGTTGTATGAAGGAGGTCACTTTATTTATGGCAATAATTTTTGCTATTTTCGCCTTATTTGTGTTATTTATATTCAACTCTTTGACCTATCGGCTTTGTTTACGAACTGAAATGTCACAAGAACGACAACCAAATGTATTTCGTACGATCAACATACTGATTACTATTTTACTAATATCTTCCTATGTAGAAGTTTTATACACTTAATCAATTGAAAATCGATCTTCATGCACGTATGAGTTAATTTGGACAAGTCTTATTATGATCAACGTAGCATATGTATATGTTAAAATTTAAAATGTCCTCGCTAACTAAAAAAGGATGATAACATGAGACATGTTATCATCCTTTTTGCATTCCTTTTATGAATATTATAGCCATGCAGCTCCAACAATAATTAATAGAATAAACAATACAACGATAAGCGCGAATCCGCTATGGTATCCTGCACCCATGAGAGCACCTCCTTTGGTTGTTATCTACAATCATGCTATGCAAACCGAGATGTTTGTGGATAGGCGTTTGTCCCTAAGTTATGGAAAAAATGTATAAATTGGTATTGTGCTACCTTTTTTTATGGAAAGTATGATATATTTATCATTGGCTTGTACTTAATAATTATCAAGATTAGGAGTGTTTTATAAATGAAGAAAATTGTCATTGCAACAACTTTATCTGTCGGGGTTTTAGCACTTTCTGCATGCTCCAATGATTCAGAAGCGGTCGATTCTGAAACAGTTGTTGAATCTGATGCTGGTAATGTAACAAAAGAAGAGTTTTATCAAGAACTTAAAAATAGCGAACAAGGTCCACAAATCCTTCAGCAATTAGTAATTGAAAAAGTCTTAGAAAATAATTATGATGTATCTGATGAAGAGGTTGATCAACAACTAGATGATTTAAAAGATCAATATGGTGAACAATTTAGTTTGGTACTTCAACAATATGGTAATGATGAAGATCAATTAAAAGAAGATCTACGTTTCGGGTTACTTCAAGAGAAATTCATGACGGAAGATGTTGAAATTAGTGACGAAGAAGTACAAGAACGTTATGACCGTATGAAGATAGGCAACCTTGATGCTCGTCATATTTTAGTCGAGGATGAAGAAACTGCTAATGAGGTAAAACAAAAGTTAGATGATGGCGAAGACTTCGCCACACTTGCTGAAGAATACTCAATCGATGGATCTGCACAAAATGGCGGTGATTTAGGTGAACCATTTGGTCCAGGGCAAATGGTAAAACCTTTTGAAGATGCTGCCTATGCATTAGAAGTTGGCGAGATTAGTGAACCAGTGGAGTCAGAACATGGCTGGCATATTATTGAAGTACAGGACATCGTAGAACCCGAACAAGAACTTGAATCATTTGAAGATATGAAAGAAAACTTAGAAACTCAAATGACTATGGAAGAAGGGCAAAAAGATGCTCAGTCTAAACTACAAAACCTTATTGATGATTCTAACGTAGATGTGAAAGTTGAAGGTTTTGAAAATTTATTTGAAGCACAACCTATGCCTCAATAACAAAATAAGTTTTAAAGCAAAAAAAATGTCCTACTTATAAAAGTAGGGCATTTTTTTAACTTGATGTTATTTGGTGATGATCGTCTCCCTCATTACGCTTACTTTTTTCTTCTTGTATTCTTTCCATATAAAATTTCCCTTCTTGTTCAATAAATTGCTGTTCTATCTTTTTCTCAGCAATCATTGATCGAAAAGCCATATATCCACTTATAAATATTAGAACAATACATAGAAAAACCCACCACGGAACACCGAAAATCATATGCGTTACCTCCTTGTCCAACTTATTACAAATATATGCACCATTTCGCCAAATATGTTTGCCTACTTGATATTATCGTTTTAACTTTCCACATTAGGTGTATCTAAGGTACAATTAACACAGCATCTTAAAACTTCTGCGCTTATTTTTTCATTGGAGTGATACACATAATGACTGAAAAAAAATCCTATTTTTTTGATTTTATACCGATTGAAATAAATGTTACGGAACAAGAACGTATGCAAATTTTACATAATTATCCGATTCCTACTTTACCAGATGGCGAGGAATACTTTGACATCCAACAGCAAACGAAAGGAACCGATGTACGTATTCGTGTCGTTCTAAATGAGTTTACTGTCCAATTGACGAAAACAAATAAACAATTTTTGAAGATGCAATTTGGTAATAACGCTGGTACCATTCAAGCCAAAATGTGGGACAACCAAGGATCAATTGAAAAGTGCCAACCATTGCTGGAACAGTATTCCGTTTTTGATATCGAAGGAAAAGTAGATGAATTTCTTGGGCACAAATCTATTACAATTCATCAATTATATCCTTGTAAGGAAGATGTGAATCCTTTTTCTCTACTAGCTTACACCAATCAAAGTTTAGAAGATTTAACAACGGAGCTTTTCACTTATATATATGAACTTAATTCTCCCTATAAAGATATTGCTTTAGCTGCAATGAACCGATTCTGGGATCAATTTCGAATTCGACCAGCTGCAAAAGGATATCATCACAATTATTTAGGTGGCCTTCTAAAGCATACTGTCGGTTTAATGCGTTTTGCTCGTTATATTCTTAAATTAGAAGAAGATCATTTTAAGGCTACGTTAAAACTAATTAGTGTTGTTGAAAAAGCGCACAAAAACGAACTATGGGCACAACTAACTAATCCAAATACAACAAAACCATTAGTTTGGAAAGATACGATTGATCATCTGTATTCCATGTTCTATCGAATGATGCAATACAACGAATCAACTCCAAACTATGACTTATTAATGACTAGTATTCTGTTTCATGATATTGGTAAACTATTAGAGTATGATCATACCGGAAAAACATTTGAAGATTTCCAATTTTTATTCCCAACAGCAACTAGCAGTAGTTTGATGAATCGAAAACAGGCTGGCATAACAATGGACGAACTTGGTGTGATGGTTGGACATATTCCATATGGGGTGCTGATCTTGACAAAAATCGTTGAATCAGAAAATATCGAAATCTCATTAGAAGAAATCCATCAGATGGCACATTGTATCCTCTGTCACCACGGATTACCTGAATGGGGTGCAGCCATTCGCAATCCTCAAACAATCGAAGGGTATTTGATTCATATTGTCGATTATCTGGATAGTAGATATGAGAATACGGAGAGTGTGAAATAAGGTGAAATACCTTATAATGTGCACGTTTCTTGCGTTTTCGTGTACATTTGGAGCTATTATTTACCTAGACGTACACGTTTAACTCCTTTTCGTCTACATTAGAAGTAAAATCCACTTCTAATGTGCACGTTTCTTGCGTTTTATCAACTATGAAGCTCTTGTACAACAACGTACAATCCAAAGAAAAAAAGACCAAACCTTTGCGATTTGATCTTGGACGTCCTGACCGACTTATAACTTATTCGGTTGGCGATTCCGGTTTTGGAATATAGTTAAAGATTTCTCCTGACTCGACGACGCGAATAAATTGCATTAACCAACGATAATAATTTTGTGCATAACGAAGACGTTCAATATCTAAGTCAATTTTATCTATTAATTGTTGGTCATTTGTCGATTGTTGGATTGTTTTTAACTCTTTAATGGCTTCTTCGGCTTCATCAATATTCGTTTCTGTGTGTTGCCTCCATCTATTACCAAAAAGGGACGTAAAAGATTTATACCAATCTTCTTCTGATTGATACAAATCTTTTCGCACCCCTTTTTTAAAAGTAGGTTGAACCATTTTCATTTCTGATAGTGCTCTCACCCCTGTTGACATACTTGTCTTGCTCATTTCCAGGGCATCTCTCATATCATCTAATGTCATTGGTCCATCATGAAAGTAAAGTGCACCATAAAGTCTTCCTACTGAAGGTGTGATGCCATACAAGTTCATATTTTTAGCGATGATTTGTACAAATTTATCAAGAATATATTCGTATCTTGCCCATTCATTATGCTGATTACTGCCCGAAACTGACAATGCCGACCCTCCAACTAATAGAATAACTGACTTGTTCAATTATTTAATATATCTTAATATCCGATCATGTTCAATATGAAAAATACGATTATGAAAGAAATTGAATGTCCATCGAACTTTTATCTATATCCTTCAGTTGTGATGTGTGACACGTAAACAGAATAATTTGCTGTTCAGTAGAAATCTCTTGTAAGATCGCAAACATTTCAGCTGACCTTGCTGCATCAAAATGTACAAACGCATCATCCATAAAAAAAGGAAACGTATAGGTTTGATTCAATAATCGACTTAGTGCTAGCCTTAGAGCAATATATAATTGATCGTTAGTTCCTTGAGATAATTCAGAAACGTCAAATCTTATTCCTTTATTATCTTCTACTTGAATTCCCTTTCCATTCGTTGGTGGCCACACTTTTATATAATTTCTACTGGTTAGTCGTGCTAAATAAATCGACGTCTGTTTAAATACTTGTGGTAAATAATTATCTTGATACAATTGTTTCGTTTTCCCTAACATTTCCTTTGCCACTTGATAGACAGCCCACTGTTTGGCTTGATCTTTCAATGTATCCACTTCATTATTAAATCGATGCTTCAAATCAGAATAAGTCTCAGATTGTTCCATTTGGTTAACCAATGACTTCACATCCGATAGTGTTTGACGCTTTTCTTCTAAACTTACTTCTAATCCTTCAAGCTGTTCATCAGTAACCGACAATGCCTCCTCTAATTCTTCTTTACTCTTAAACTGGCCTTTGGCAACCTGTACTAATTCTTCCTCATGAACAAATGTCCGCAGTTGATAATAAAGCTCTGTAAGCTTATTTTCTAACTGTTGTCTCTGTTGGTCAATTTCAGCCTTCTGAATAAAAGCCTCTTCATCGAGCACACCTGCTCTTTCCAACAAAGCTGACAGTTCTTCTTGGAAAGGTTTCATTTGCTGATCAATTTGTTTCTTCTGATCTTTTATTTGTTGCTGCCACTGCATTTGGTATGTTAATTGTTGTTGATTAGCTTGTTGTTGCTCAACGAAATCTGTTAAATCTGAAATTGGATCCTCTGACCGATTCACATTCAGCTCTTTTAGGAGTTCATATAGTTCAGCTTCAAAATCTAATACTTCTTGTTGCCAGTTTGTTAATTCTGATCTCTCATCCACTAACTGGTGATGTACAGCTAATAATTGTTGTAGTCGATGGTATAATTTTGGCCAGAAACTTACTTCAACCTCTGTTAAGAAAGGATAGTTTTGCATCTGGTTTGCAACTTGTTCATCCAATCTTCTCGAACGCTGGTTAAGTAATCGTTGCCTTTCCTCAAGACGTTGTTCTTGCATTGTTAACTGATTCAATTGACTAGTTAAGTTTTCTAATTCCTGCAAACTTTTTTGCTGGTCACTTAGTTGCTTTGCGATTCTTGTCGCTTCTTCCTCACTAAGGTCAGACACAGTGGGACTTTCCTCCGTGAGCATCTCCTTCATCAAACGGACCGATTGCTTCACCAATACATACTGCCCCATTGCGATAACAAGGAAGAAACCAGCAAGCCAAACCAATGGTGATGTCGTAGAAATAATACCGATCACAAGAAACAATAGGCTTAGTAACACTCCAACTATTAATCCATTCTTTGATTGTTTTTCACGAACATTCCAGTTGTTTCTCCATTTCTTTGCCTGTTTCGATTGTTGCTCGTTCAGCGATTGAACTTGATCATAATGTCTCTTTTCCTCTAACTTGTTTTTTAATTGGTCATACGTTTCTTTGTCCAATAGATGATCACGCACATTTTTAACTTTTTCCTGCAAGGGACGTTTTTGATTAGTTAGTGCTTCTCGTTCATCATTTAATTTGTCACTTTCAAGTTTTAGATGATCCATATCCTGTTTGATGGCATTCCACTGCTCTTCAATGTGGAATGGAAAGGATAGATTTTCCAAATCATCTTTTTGTAACCCTACATGTAGCTCGTCCAAGTCTTTCTGTATACGTTGTTCAATTTGACCAACTTGACTCTGTTTTTCTTCCACGTGATTTTTTGCTTGTTGATAGAATGGCACCTTGTCTGCTAAGCGACCCGCTTGCTCTAACATAGCTTGTGGCAATTGTTGCTGTTGTAATTTACTGATCTGTTGTTCTGTTGTTTGTTGATTTTCTTTTAAAACGGACTGCTCACTTCTTAACGGCATCAGTTGGTCTTTCAGGTGTTGGTAACGTTCTAAGCCATTTTTAGGAAAACCACTTGTATCTGGAAGGTCTTGTAATTGGATCGTTGTCTTATAATAATCCGCCATTAACGAGGTAGCTTGGATTCGTTTTTCAAGATCTGACTTATTATTCTTTACATCTTTTATTTTGGTTTGTATTGTTGTTACTTCTTTGGATAAATCATATATTTTCTGCTTTTGCTCACCATAAGTATGCTCTTTACTTTCTGCTTCGTTTAATAGCGCATTTATTTGTTCTAGTTCAGCTAACTGTTTATTGATCTCTGGATTTTTTCCTTGTACTTTAAATTGTTGGTCTAATTGTTTGGATAACTGCTTCTCGGCGGCATAAATTTTGTCTGTACCAGTCATTCCAATACCTAACAAGACATCTCCTAGCTCTTGATCTCCAATCGTATGCAATTTGCTTAGGTCATTGGAGTCAAAAGAATAAATCGATCTAAAGGTTTCTAAGTCCACACCATTAAGTATGTTTTTTAAGGCTTGTTGATCATGCTCGTTTCCGATCGAATCATATACAGTGGCCTCACCATTATTACGATCGTGAATACGCTCAATACTTAATTCACCGTATTGCTCCGTAACAATAGTTAAACTCCCTCCCATTCTTCCGCCTGTCTTCGGTAAGAATGCTTGTCTTTTCCTTGGTGGAAGGCCAAACAGCATAAATAATAGAAACTGCCTGATTGTGGACTTACCTGATTCATTGTCTCCTGCTATTACGGTAAAAGGATGGTCACTAGTAGAAAACTCGATTGTGTGGTTTTGCCATTTACCAAATCCGTATATATAGGCACGTTTTATATTCATTTTTCCCCATCCTTTAATAAATGGTGTAATAGTAAGTTCTCTGCTTCTGTTTTTATTTCTTGCTGTTCTTGTATGGTTAAAGTTTGTAAATACTTTCGAGCTCGTCGATGGTTATATAATGGCTGCAAACTGTCCGATACATCTTCTTGTTGATCGAAAGAACGAACAAGTTCTCCAATAAAATGGTTTCCTTGCTTCAATTGTTCTCGATCCCAAGTAACGGAATGCTGTAGGCGGATTTTTTGGATAAATACCCATATCGATTCCTTTTCACTACTTTCATTATAGTAATCAATTAATTCGTCGATGAATCCTGCTTGCTTCCAATCTTGTAACTGTTTGGCTTCACCTTTTAACTCAACAGTTACAATCGTTTTGCCACATAGTTTCTTTACTTCTGATAGTTGTTGTTCAAATAATTGTTCAAGGTCTTGGATTTGTACACAGTTAGAAGCATCCATTTCGATCGTTTCAAAACGGATAGCTTGTAACGGTTGAAAATGAACGGTACAGTGATTGCGATCCATCTCCACATAGTAACAACCTTTTTCTCCATCCTCTTTTCTAGATCTCCCTTGGGTATTCCCTGGATAGATAATTGGAGGGTGTTCTTTTAAGATTTGACGTTTATGTATATGCCCTAACGCCCAATAATCAAGATCTTTATCAGTCAAGTCTGAAAGCTGAAATGGCGCATAGACATCATGTTCCGTATTGCTCGAAATGCTTCCATGTAACATCCCAATATGAAAAGGCGCCTCTCCTGATTTTACATATTCAGCGGTTTTGTTTTCATCTACAGCTCGTTCAAGGTAGCTAAATCCATAAATTGTAGCCAAGGCATCATCATTTTTTTTATAAGTTATTGGTATAACGTTGTCTTGGTCAAAAACATACACATTATCGGGATAATCAAAATCAAAAATCCGTCCATTGATATGATCATGGTTCCCGTATGAAACAAACACATCGATGTTATATGCTTTTAATTGAACAAACGCATCCCGCAGGCGGCTTTGTGCCTTTAAACTTTGCTGTTCTTGATCGAATAAGTCACCAACCATTAACACAAAATCAACTTGCTTTTCGATTGCATAATCTACTAAATTTTTTAATGCTTGATAAGTACTTTCCTTTACCTCATCAAAAAGGCGTGGTGGTAGATGGCTTAAGCCCACAAATGGACTGTCTATGTGTAAATCAGCACAATGAATGAACGATATGGTTTTATTCATCAATATTGGTCCCTTCCGTATTCTTCTATTTATTTCATAGTGTAACAAAACAAAAAAACGAATGCACGTTCGCAACGCGATTGTTACTTTTTAATTGTCATTTTTGTGCATACCACTCCGTTCCAGTAAACCATCACTAAACTACCAAACACATACTACACAACAAAGGCCCGCTCAACCATCGAACGGACCTATATTGTAGCTATTCTTTTTTTGACAATTGGATTGCTTGTTTGAAATCTTTTAGCGAGGTGGAACGACCATACATAAGTACACCACCACGGTAAATTCTTGCACCAATCAATGCCAAAATATAAATCGTGATGACCATGATCACGATGCTCAGCCCTGTTTCCCAAAACGGAATATCTAACATCCCCACTCGTAAGAACATAAGCATTGGTGTAAAGAAAGGAATATAGGATGTTACCTTGACAAAAGTTGATTCTGGTGCATTCAATCCAAACATAGCTACCATAAACGCAATAATAATTAGAAAAATAATTGGCAACATTAGTTGGTTCACATCTTCTACTCTACTTACTAGTGATCCAACCATTGCTGCAAGTGTTGCATACAGTAAGTAACCGAGTAAGAAAAAGACTAAGGCATAGACAAAAGTAGATGCTGTAACATCTTGTAAACCAAAATAGTCAAATACGCCACCAGTTAATTCATTCCGTTTTTGATTTAACATAATAAATCCGACTAAAATAAATAAACCAATTTGCGTCAACCCCACTAATGCCACTCCTATGATTTTCGCAAACATTTGTTGAACTGGTGATGCACTTGAAATGAGAATCTCCATCACACGGGACGACTTTTCATTTGCTACGTCCATGGCAATCATATTTCCATACGTTAACACAGCGAAATAAAGTAAGAATAACATCACATACACTAGTCCACGTGCTTCATTTAATTCTTCTTCCGTTTTCGTCGTTGGGTCAACTGCGCCATTATCACTAAGGGATACGACATCAAACTGGACCGGGGATAAGATCTCCTCTACAGTCCCTTGCTCAATTCCTACTTGGTTGGCAGCAATTGTCACTTTCATTTGTTGTAAATGTTGTTGGATACTAGCACGTAGCGGATCCATCCCTACATTTTTGGAGTAATAGCTTGCTTCAGGGATACCTTGATCCATTGCTGTAATATAAAGGAATGCGTGATACGTATCCTCTCCTACGTCCAGTTTTGCTTCTTCCATTGTTCCTTGGTACTCAATCAGTGATAGACCTTCATCCGTTTGCGCTAGATTTTCACGGAGGGAATCATACATTTGATTCGTTTCATCAAGCACCGCGATCTCTGTCTTTGATTCTTCATCACTAAAAAGCTCCATGATGGATTGAATATTTGCTAGCCCTATAATAAGTGCAATGGCAATCGCAGTTGTAATGATAAAAGATTTTGTTTTTACTTTGCTCACATACGTATGTGATAAAATAATCCAAAATTTATTCATAAGAAGCACCAGCCTTTTCGATAAAAATGTCATTTAAGGATGGCTCTTCTAATTCAAACTTTCGGACAAATCCTTTGCCTTGAATTTCTGCTAAAACTTTTTGTGAAATGGATTCACTTTCAATTTGCAAGGCACACCCCTGTGTGACTGGCTTATAATCAACCACCCCTGGTAGATCTTGTAAAAACTCCAAGGGAAAATCAGCATGGATAAATAAATTTTTCTTTCCAAATGAACGTTTTATATCAGTTAATGCTCCATGAACAATTGGTTTTCCTTGCTGCATAATGCATAAATGCTCACATAACTCCTCCACATGTTCCATTCGGTGTGAAGAAAATACAATCGATGTTCCTTGGTCTTTTAAATCAATTACTGCTTGTTTTAACAGTTCTACATTTAATGGGTCAAGTCCAGAAAATGGTTCATCCAATATTAACAGCTTAGGTTTATGTATTACTGCAGATATAAATTGGATTTTTTGTTGATTCCCTTTAGAAAGTTCTTCAATTTTTTTATCTTTATAATCTGGTACTTTGAATCTGTCCAACCATTCATCCAATTCAGGCAGAACCTTACTTTTTGGCATGCCACGTAAACGGCCAAGGTAGACAATTTGGTCCTTCACTTTCAACTTCGGATACAATCCTCTTTCCTCTGGTAAATATCCAATTAAGTCACTTTTATTGTAGCTAATAGGTTGCCCATTCCAATGAATCGAACCTTCTGTTGCATCAAGCAAACCTAATATCATGCGAAATGTTGTTGTTTTCCCTGCTCCATTTGCGCCTAAAAAGCCAAATATATGCTCTTCAGGTATTTCAAGCGACAGGTTGTCAACAGCTGTAAATGAACCAAAGCGCTTCGTCACCTTTTCTAAGTGTAAAGTCATTCGTTTTAACACTTCCTCTCTTTCTACTTTACGATTGATCTATCTTAGTGTTTCATCTTTTTGTAACATCCTCATTTAGAGTCTTTTCTTATCACACCATTATCATGCTATGGTTAAAGCACTTGTATGTCAATTTTTATTTCAACTTTTACATAAAAAGGAATGAAAGGTATTACATAGAAACTATATATATATAAAGGAGTGATTTGTATGGGAAAGTATCACTTAACAGTATTTCAAAAGGATGGGAAAAATCTATTAGATGAAACCTTTGAGGCACCAACGAATCAAAAAGCAAAAAGTATTGGCTTGGAGTTACTTGAATCCCATCAGTACACCGACTATACGCACCGCTGTGTTGCACCAGATGGTACCCTTCTCTTATTTCAGCGGTAAAATTCAAAAGAAAAGGGTCAGAACCATTTTAATGGACCTGACCCTTTTCTTGTTTATTGTTGTTGTTCTGGTTGACCGTAAAGCTCTTCTAATGGCTTCGTAATGATTTTACTTACATCATTAATTAGAACATTTAAGCGTTGTTCTTGTTCCATTAGTTTTGAAATTTGTTCATGTTGTTGAACAAGTTCGACAACACCTTTTGCTTTTTCTACTTCTTCTTCTGTAATTTCTTGACCTTGCATTTGTTTTTCTTGCAATTGAATTTGTGTATCACGGAAATCTTCAAACATTTTCTTAGCAGATTCATCGTTCATTACTGCGTCATATGCTTTCTGTAGCTCTTGAAATTCTTCACTATCTCGGATCGCTTTCTCAAGATCGTATGCACTATCGTAAATATTTGCCATAATTAAAAACTCTCCTCATTTCAATAAAATAATCGTACCGAACAAACGCTACCAACCTACTATAACAAACACAAATAACGATGTATAGTGTTAGCGTAGTAAAATTGCAACTCGATACTTTCGTCTATTACCAGTCTTAACCAATAACTACGACAATTAAACCTTGAATCAATCCAATTGCTCCTCCTAATAACGCCCCTAAATAGGTAATTAGTTTAAACTCTTTTTTGGAGATAGCAAGAATCAGTTGTTCCACACGTTCTACTGGGAAGGATTCCACTTGTTTTTCAACAACTTCTTCTAATCCAAACTTTTCCATAATCACATCTAAACGCTGCTCCAATACCGCTAGCGTTTTAGTAATCAAGGTCGGTAAAATATGGGATAATAACTGTTCTTTTATCGGAGTTGTCCACTGCTTAACGGTAGACGTAAGCCATTTCTCCAACGGTAAACTGTTCGATGCTAGTTTCCCTAATGCTTTTCCAATTGATTGGGCGTCAAATTTTTCCTCAATTGTTCCTAACGGTTGATTGATGATTTTTTCAAATTCATTTTGCAACAATTGAGCTATCATTTGCTTGGTATCGGTCGAACGAACATAGTCCACGATGATCGGGTGGATTTGCTCACTCAATCCTTCATTCCCCATAAAAGAAGAAATCATATTTCCTAAAAAGCCTTTACCTTCTAAGTAAGAATCAATCATTTCACCAATTTTCACTTTTGCATCCTCACTGTCTACATACGTTACCAGTTGTTGTTGGACATACGTTGCAGCTCGATCTATCTGTTGATCCGCATTAGCAAGCCAATCAGCGCTTATTAATTCTTTAACAGGAGTTGCTCTGCGCTCTTTCAAAAACTGTTGGAACTGTGCTTCTGTCCAATTGGAGATTTTTTCTCGCAATTGGGGTTCGTTCAAATATACCCCAATTTTAGCTAGTGCCTCCTGTGCAGTAGTTTCAGTTTCGAGCAAGCGTGTAACTTCTGATTGTGCCCATACAGTTAGCTGTTGTTGAAACTCTGCTTGTCCAAATTTTCTTTTTAGACCTTCGGGCGTTAGTAAATGTTCCACCACCATTTTTCCTAACTGTTGGGCCAATTCTTGTCTACGTTTTGGTATAAGTCCCGGTGTTAATGGAACTCTCCACTTCCCTATGTATTTTGGTTCATATGGGCGAAATAACATTTTGATTGCTAATGAATTCGTTATCCCACCGATAATGGCACCGATGATCACCATGGTCACGATGATGAATAAAAGTTGCATTTGTATCGACCTCTCTCATTTTTTGCTGTTCTTAGTATAATAGGTTGGTCATGACTTGAAAAGTTTTACATATATATAGAATAGAAAATTGTATGTTTAGGAGGGGACAACTTATTATTGCCTATACGTTTGACATTAAATTTTACCAAGGTAACAAAAACCGCATGATTGTCCCAAGTACTTATTATAATCAATTCCATGGTATTCACTATATCCAATATGGACCATATCAAACAAATGTAGAATGTTTAGGTCATCATAAAGATCAGCATACATTATATCTTTCCTCGCAATTAAAGACAAAACTGAATATTTCCAATAACAAGCAAATCACCATCCGAATCGACCAACAAACTTGTGTGTTACTATTAACACTTGGTGTTTATATAGCTGGATTTGGCATAAATTCATATCCATTAGGTCCAAGAACAACATTATTTGAAACCATGAGTCAAGCAGGAAAAAAGTTGGGGTTTCAAACCATATTCTTTGGGCATCAACACGTTAATCGTGCGGAACAAAAAGTAAATGCCTTTTATTTGCAAGACGATCAATGGCAACAAGGGGAATTTGATTACCCTAACGTTGTTTATAATCGGTTACCAAATCGAAAGGTAGAGCATCATCCTCACATTGTTACAGTGAAAAAACAGTTACAACAGGCAACTGTCCTATTTAACAGTAGTTTTTTTAATAAATGGGAAGTACATGAGCGTTTAATAAAAAGTTCTGAAACCTCCTATTTGTTACCAGAAACGATTTTGCATCCATCAAGACAGACAATCAAAAAACTTGTGAGTGAAGGCGCTGTCTATATAAAGCCAATACACGGTAGCCGTGGGGAAGGTATTGTGAAATGCAAGCAACTGGAAACGAATGAAGTGGAATCTCACTATTATCATAAAGATAAGCCCAAAATCAATCGTTACACTGAGATCGATGCATTTCTTGAGCAACAATTTCCTAATGGCCAACGAGGCTATATTGCTCAAAAGGAAATTCCTTTACTGAAGAAAGGTTCGAGTGCAATTGATTTCCGTGTTCATGCCAACAAAAATCATCGCAATAGCTGGGAAGTCTCGTTAATTTGTGCAAAATTTGCTGGGAAAGGAAGCCTTACTACCCATGTCCAACGTGGCGGGAGTCTCCATACATTAGAAGAATTATTTTCGAAAGAGCATGCAAAACGAATCACCAACAAACTAACAACAACGACGTTGACAGTTTGTGAAACAATGGAAAAGCATTTCTCTGAACCTGTTGGGGAAATTGGCTTTGATTTCGGGATCGATGAAGAAGGAAAAGTTTGGTTGTTTGAGGCTAATTCTAAACCTGGTTACAGTGTATTTGATCACCCGAAATTAAGTGAAAAAGCCCCTGATGTGTTTTCATACTTATTTAAATATGCTTTTTATTTACACAATTATAAAATGAATAGTAAAGAGCTGTAATGCGTGCATGTTCCCTTTCCATTAAGAGAAATATAAGAATGGAAAGGAGGATAATCCGTGGAAAAGAAAAACCGAATAAAAAACGATCCATATGAAGCTCGTAAACAATATGAGTTAGATGTTGATCGCATGATTAATGAAGGGATGGCAGGCGGAACTGCCTACTCGGTTCATGACCGGATGCAAATCGAACAAGCACGTGATTTGCCAGAAGAAAACGAACCCTTTCCAGAAGAAAGTTAACTATATGATTAAAAATGAAGGGATGAGTCGTCATAATACGATTCATCCCTTCTCCATTTTTTTCTGTCGATTTTTGTTATAATACTAAAAAAGGTGTTTTTAGTTTCGGACTCCGACGTAAGGAGGATCGCGGAATGAGGGACCATTCTAAGAGATGAAACGGTTTGTGGTTCCGCTATTTCAGTAAAAAATGCCTAAATACAGGGGGAAGTGGTCCGTGATTCCGCTATTAGGACCAAAAGAGGCTAGAAACATTAAGAAAGTGGCAAATAGCGGAATGAGAAACCGCTTTGCTCCTTAAAATGAGGTAATTTTGTTTATTAACGGAATGAGGATCCGCTTACACTCGCCCCCAGTTTACGTCGGTATTTCGATCTATTGTGTCACAACAAAACTTTCGAAAACGCCATATTAAAACTTGATGAAAGAGGCATGATTCATGTTACAGAACTTAAAGGAAGTCTTTCCATCTCTTATAGAAGTAACGAAACAAACAACTTTAGACAGAGAAAAGTATGTATGGTTCCATCACAACGATGCAAATCTAATTGGTATTGCAAAACAAGAGGTAACGCCAAAAGAGTTAAAAGTTTTAGAAACCTTTTTAACTCCATACCACCTAAGTAACATCCCCATTACACCTAGGGAAGAGCAATGGGTGAATGTCCTGTATCATGGTGGCGACCCCGCATTGTTAGGATCAACTAACCATCCTAATTATAGATATGTTTATTTTTCCCTATCGGATACTGATATCGATCCATTAGCATTTAAAGAAGCGATTCATGGTCTTTTCTCTACTAATGTTCCAATACTTTGGGAAAATAACCACGAAGGTGTAATTATTGAAGAAAATCAATTGCAATTAGAAGCAGACATCTCTTACCAAGAGATTATTGATGTACTAATGAGTGACTTTTATATGAATGTCCACCTTTATATTAGTTCATATTTTCATGATGCTAATCATGCTTTAGAGCAGTATCAATGGACAAAAAAATGTTTTTACGCTACCTATCCACATAGTAAAAATACCGTCATCACCTATGTCGATGCGATCCCATACCTTTTCTTATCAGAGCTAGATCAACCAAGTATGAGTCTAATCGTCGAATCCATTTTAAAAGAAACGATTACTGAAGATGAATTACTAGATACCGTTCGGATCTTTTTAGAGTGCAATTCAAATGCGACATTCGCTGCCAAAAAGTTGTACATGCATCGAAATAGTTTACAGTACCGTGTTGACAAATTTATTGAAAAAACAGGTATTGATATTAAGCAGTTTCACGGCGGGCTGTCTGTCTATTTAACCTTACTACTTAAACAGAAAAAGAAACACAATATGTAAGCGTGCACAAAAACCTGTTTCACTTTTTGTGCATGCTTGCCATTTACTAAAAGCCTTAATCTAAAGTACACTAGGTACATAAGTTAAAACGCTTTCAAAATACAGGAGGGAATTACAATGGCAGAACTAAGCTTAAAACATGTTGATAAAATTTATGATAAAAGTGCTGATAAAGCAGTTGATGATTTCAATCTTGAAATCGCTGACAAAGAGTTTGTCGTATTTGTTGGTCCTTCAGGTTGTGGTAAATCTACTACTCTAAGAATGATTGCTGGATTGGAAGAAATTTCTGGTGGAGAATTCTATATTGATGACAAACTAATGAATGATGTTGCACCAAAAGACCGTGATATTGCGATGGTATTCCAAAACTACGCGCTATATCCACACATGAATGTATACGATAACATGGCATTTGGTTTGAAACTTCGTAAATTCGATAAAGCTGAAATCGAAAAACGTGTACAAAATGCAGCTAAAATTCTTGGACTTGAAGGATACTTAGATCGTAAGCCAAAAGCATTATCTGGTGGTCAACGTCAACGTGTTGCACTTGGACGTGCGATCGTACGTGATGCGAAAGTATTCTTGATGGACGAACCATTATCAAACTTAGATGCAAAATTACGTGTGCAAATGCGTGCTGAAATCCAAAAGTTACACCACCGTCTACAGACAACGACTATTTACGTTACACACGACCAAACAGAGGCAATGACAATGGCTACTCGTCTAGTCGTTCTTAAAGATGGTATCATCCAACAAGTTGGTGCACCAAAAGATGTATATGACAAACCAGATAACATCTTCGTTGGTGGTTTCATTGGCTCACCTTCTATGAACTTCTTCACTGGTAATTTAGAAGATGGTACATTTGTTACAGGTGACCAAAAGATTGAGGTACCAGAAGGAAAAATGAAAGTACTTCGTGAGCAAGGATATGTTGGAAAAGAAGTTGTACTAGGTGTACGTCCTGAAGATATTCACGATGAGCCAGTATTTATTGACTCAACGCCTGGAACCAAAGTAACTGCTGAAATTGATGTAGCTGAACTTATGGGATCTGAGTCATACCTATATTCTAAATTAAATGACCAAGATTTCGTTGCTCGTGTTGATTCTAGATCCGATATTAATGGTGGCGAAACAATCGAATTAGCATTTAATATGAACAAATGTCACTTCTTTGACAAAGATTCAGAATTACGTATTAGATAATTTATCCCACCTTTACCAGGTACCGACTTAATAGGTACCTGGTTTTTTGTATTATTTTCGCAGTTCTTGTACATTCACATGCATTTTCTCATCACATGCAAAACAATAAAACAAATGGATACAAACATGCTCACGTGATGAAGCGTTATGACCATCAATTAATTTTGTTCCGTCATAATCTAAATAAGCAATATAATCCCCCATATAATCAACCATCCGCCCTTGATCCTCCATTAGTTCATGACAAGAAGGGCATTCACGTTGTATCTCTCTAAAACCATTACATAATGGACATGTATACATCGACTATCCACACCCCAAATCTTTTTCTAAATTACTACTTATAGTTTCTTACAGAAAGCTGGAATTAAACTAAAAATCATGGTATAAAAGTTTATTTTGGGCAGATGATATAGTTATACATAATTAGAAGATTTTGTAATTCATTCACCGTAGGTTCTATGTTTTATTATTGCGTAAAAGCTGTATTATACGACATGACTAGGCTCTATTTATTTCTTACATTCTGATTGAAACAAGTGCTTTATATCGTTCCGGCAGAATACTCCGCTTTCCATGGGCACGGCCTCAGCTAACTTGGTAAAGAAACCCACTTTACCAAGTGGATCTTCGGCTCGTGCTGTCCCCATAGGAGTCTCCGTATTCTGCCTCCACTTGTACTAGTTTTCTGATTGGGATAAGTGATTGCGCCCTATAAAGACATTTATTAAAAGGTTTCTTATTATTCCAATAGTTATTATAAAAAGGTTAAATAACAATAAATAAAAAGACAGTTCTATTTATTTATTTTTTTTTAAGCCATTTTCTATAAAAATTCAGTGTCCCCAATTAGCGAAGGAAATACACCGGAGACTCCTGTGGGAGGAATGGCCTCTTTGGGAGACCCCGCAGTGAGGGACGAATGAGGAGGCTCATCAGCCACCCACGGAAAGCGTAGGTGTATTTCCGCAGCGTAGTCCAGCACTCACGTGATTAAGAATGGGCAAAAGTAATGATAAAGTTATGTCGTATAATACAGCAAATGCGAAATAACACGACTTACAAAAACTAATTAAGGAGACACCTTCGAAGGTGCCTCCTATCGCCATCATTTATTTAATTGTTCAATTACTGTTGTTGACCACCGAATTGTTGTTCAGCTGTTTGAACTAGGCGTTTAGTGATTTCTCCACCTACAGAGCCGTTAGCACGAGATGTTGTGTCTGCTCCTAGGTTTACACCAAATTCTTGCGCAATCTCAACTTTCATTTGGTTTAGTGCTTGATCTACTCCAGGTACTAATAGTTGGTTACTGTTTTGACTGTTATTGTTTGCCATGATACACTGCACCTCCTGTAAAGTTTTGCGTTAACAAGTAGTTAACTGTTTTTTATTGTTTGCTTTTCAGTTGCTTACTGAGATTGTCCACCAAACTGTTGTTCAGCTGTTTGAACTAGACGTTTAGTGATTTCTCCACCTACAGAACCATTGGCACGAGATGTTGTGTCAGCTCCAAGGTTTACACCAAACTCTTGTGCAATTTCAAATTTCATTTGGTTTAGTGCTTGGTCTACTCCAGGTACTAATAGTTGGTTACTGTTGTTACTGTTGTTGTTTGCCATGATGTTTTTTCACCTCCTGTAGTTGTATTGTTTGCATGTTATCCGTGATCTTATGAGTGATTTTTTTTGGTAATTTTTGAGATTTAATTTGGAAAGTTTTTTAAAGCTAGTCTTTCCGTTTAACATATATTAACGATTCGTTTGTTACTTAGCCGTTTTGACCACCAAATTGTTGTTCAGCAGTCTGTACTAAACGTTTAGTAATTTCTCCACCAACAGAGCCATTGGCACGAGATGTTGTGTCAGCTCCAAGGTTCACGCCAAATTCTTGTGCAATCTCATACTTCATTTGGTCTAGTGCTTGTTCTACACCAGGTACAACTAATTGATTTGAGTTATTGCTTGGCATGTTTTATCACCTCCTGTATTCGCTATTTTGATCAAGGATTCGATTAATTATGTTTTATTTTTTATGGTAATTTATGACACCTATAGATCCTCACACATACAAAAACCCCATAAGTAGGGTTGAACTACTTATAGGGTTTCACACTATTGATATTATTTACTTGTTATTTTGGATATGTCATTGCTTTCGGATCAATATATTCCTCGAATTGTTCTGCTGTTAGAAGTCCAGAATCAACCGCTGCTTGTTTTAATGTTGTGTTTTCGGCAAATGCTTTTTTCGCAATTTTAGCTGCATTTTCGTAGCCAATGTGTGGATTTAATGCAGTCACTAACATAAGCGAATCGTTTAAGTTTTTCTCAATATTCTCGTGATTAGACTCTAAACCTTGGAGACAACGTTCATCAAAAGATACCATACTATCAGCTAAAAGTTGTGCAGATTGCAAGAAGTTATATGCAATGACAGGCTTAAAGACATTTAATTCAAAGTTTCCTTGACTAGCAGCAAAACCAATTGTTGCATCATTTCCCATCACTTGTGCTGCCACCATCGTAACAGCTTCACTTTGAGTTGGATTAACTTTACCTGGCATAATCGAACTTCCTGGTTCATTTGCTGGAATATTAATTTCTCCAATTCCACAACGAGGGCCACTAGCTAACCAGCGCACATCATTTGCTATTTTCATTACGTCAGCTGCAAGTCCTTTTAATGCACCATGTACATGGACCAACTCATCATGACTTGTTAATGCATGAAATTTATTAGCCGCTGAGATAAATTGCTTACCAGTAAACTCCGAGATCTTTCCACAAACAAGTTCCGAGAATTCTGGATGTGCATTTAATCCCGTACCAACGGCGGTACCACCAATCGCAAGTTCCTTCACATAACCAATGCTACCTTTAATCATACTCTCTGACTTCTCAATCATACGATGCCAACCACTAATCTCTTGTCCTAAAGTTAATGGTGTAGCATCTTGTAAATGTGTTCTTCCGATTTTAACGACATCTTGAAACGCTTCCATCTTTTCTTTAAGTGTCTCTTTTGTAGCTGTTATGGCCGGTAACACCGTATCTTCTAATTTCAATACAGCAGCCACATGCAATGCTGTAGGATACGTATCGTTAGAGCTCTGCGATTTATTCACATCATCATTCGGATGTAGGCGATAGTCACTATTTTGCTCTTGTAACCATTCATTCCCAACATAAGCAATCACTTCATTCACATTCATATTCGATTGGGTTCCACTACCAGTTTGCCACACGACTAGTGGAAAGTGATCAACCAAATTCCCTTCTAAGATTTGATCTGCTGCATATGTAATCGCATCTGCCTTTTCTGCTTCCAACAAACCAAGTTGACTATTTGCAATAGCCGCACTCTTTTTCAAAATCGCAAATCCTTCAATGATTTCTTTCGGCATTTTTTCATCACCGATTGGAAAATTCTGCTTACTACGTTGTGTTTGTGCACCCCAATATTTGTCTGCAGCCACTTTCATTTCCCCAAGTGTATCTTTTTCAATACGATAATCCATAGCCATATCCTCCCCTATAATTTGGTAGTTCAATCACCACTATTGTATCAAATTTACCCTCACAAATTGAAAAGAAAACACCTAAATTAACGAAAATATTCAGAGTATTTACTTGATTACGAAAAATTGCTATAATAACCGTATTAATAGGAGAGGAGAGGAAACTAAAGTAGCTAAGGTATCCTTTGATTTTCTATTAATGATTTATACGTGGGGGAAGTCTCTATGGTGTCATAGAGACTTTTTTTGTGATTTGTTCTATTTACAATTGATAAAAAAATTAAATACATTCTTATTGGGAGGAATGAAAGTAGATCCGGTTCATCATTCATTCATTCATGTGGATCCTCATTCCGCGATCCTTCACCTTACTTGTTACATCGGAATTTAATTATTATGACAAACCAGCAATCTTTTAGAATAACTTCCATTGGAAAAAAGTTGTATTACTCCTCCACTTCTTCATACCCATACCCAAGATACTCTTCTAAAGTAAGATTTTCTTCATAGATTTCTGTTGCCATCTCTTTACCGACATAGCGAATATGCCACGGTTCATACATATATCCCGTTATGTCTTCTTTCCCCTCGGGATATCGGATAATAAATCCAAATTCATGTGCATGATCAGCTAACCATGCGCCTCCTGTTGTATTTTTAAACGATTGATCTAATTGAAAAGCCATTTCTGCACTAGTAAGATCCATCGTTAACCCTGTTTGATGTTCACTCGTTCCAGGTCTAGCAGAGTACCGGTCAGCAGCTTCTTGCCCATCCTTCTCGACATAGCTTTCATATAAATAAGTTTGGGTTTGAAAGGAACGGTAGCCTGATGCGGCTAGTAACTCGACCTCTTCCTGTTGTGCTGCTTGAAATAATTCTTCCAATGCAGACGCGGCAACTTGTCTCATTTGTTTTTTTTCTGCATCTTCTTCAAATGAAAAAGGAACATCAGGAACTACTAAATTTTCAGGTTGATACCCATCTGGAAGTTTTCTCTGTTTGTTCACAAGTACCTCCAAACTTTCTGGATTATCTACCACTACTAATCCTTCCTCATTTTTTTCGCCGTGAACAGGTTCATCTTTTTGTGCTTTCTCATCGCTTCCTTCCTCGTCATTTGCTTGCTCACTTGTTTCCTCTTCGCCGTTCTTATTATTTTCTTCATCACCTTCGCCTACTGGTTTTTGTTCAGACAGTTCATTCTGAGATTCCTCACTGTCCTCATCAACCTCTTCAGTATTGTCTTGTTGTTCAGCATCCTTTTCATCTGAAAAATTGAATGATTGCTGACATCCAAAACCAATTACACTAACCATTAATAGTAGTAACATAACACGTAATTTCATTTTAAGACCCTTTCTATTGATGACTATTTACTTTAAAATATAACATATTTTGTCGATTTTTTTGTTGTTTTGACAAATTTACAATTTTTGGGTGACCAACCATTAATAACATGTTATACTTTTAGATGTGCAAAAAAATCCTTGTCAATATAAATTATATCGACAAGGACATACAAGTTATTCATTATTCACGCGTGTAAAACCTATACTCTCTACTTAAATGCATAAAAGTGTCTTTGTCTTGATTGTCAATGGATTCATTAATCTGTTGTTCTAAGCGTGCCTTATTCCAACTAAAACATAATTCATCAAGAACGAGCTTGGATGCAAGTTTAACCTCAAACGAAATCTCTTTCTTCGCGTAAATCACAGCTTCCTTCCTACTACTTCCAAAATCTTGCAACTTATACACTACCTTATGTTTTTTCATGGAACACGCCCCCTTGTTCCTTATTTCCATATATTATGCTTGAAATCCTTCTATAATGCAACAATTTTCTGATAATTTGTTGAGAAAATTTAAAAAAGGCGGATTTTCCATTTAAAAATGGAAATCTGCCTTTTATGACTTATCATTTTTTATTGTCGATTTTGTAAACAAAGATCCGTGCTGTTCATTTGTATTTGCTTTTGGCTTTACTTTCCATAATGTAAGAACTGCTGCAATGAAAGCCAGCGCAGCTAATAGGACAACCATCCATGTAAGGTCAAGGTTCATTAACATCGCTGTGACTGGCGGGCCAGCTGCAACACCAATATATCGAGCAGAACTATAAATACACGTAATCGTCCCTCTTACACCTTTTTCCATTGTTTCCGTAATTAAAGCATCTAAACAGGGAAGACTTACCCCAATGCCGATACCACAAAGTAAAAATACCATAAGCAAGTAAACAAATTGTTCCGAAAAGTGAACCGCAATAACGGAACCGGTAGCAAGTAAAATCCCTGCGAAAGTAATCCATTTCATCTTAGGTAAATTGTCTTTAATTATTTTACCAGTAACGAAAGAAGCAAGGCATAATGCAGCCAAAGGGCCAGCTAAGTAGAACCCCTTCTTTATCCCTGTTATCTCATAAGTGTCTTCCATCAAACTGGATAAATAAAACAAGATGCCAAATAAAATAAACATGAGGATTGCACCAATTAAAAATACCGATATAAGCCAACCACCATGTTGTTTAAACGTTTTTTTCGTATTTTGCCAAAACTCCTTAAATTCTGGACCTTGCTTATCATCTTTTGGTTTTTTTACTAAAAACAACACTAGCAAAGCGGAAATAAGACAAAAAACAGGAATGGAAAAAAATGGTAAGAACCAAATAACACCTGCTAGTATCGAGCCTAAAATAGGACTTAGAACTTTACCAAACGTGTTTGAAGTTTCGACAAGCCCCAGGGTTGCACTTACATCTTTCTCTCGTCTAAACATATCCCCAACTAGTGGCAACACGATTGGAGCGGTTCCTGATACGCCAATCCCTTGTAAAATTCTCCCCATTAGAACCCATATAAATGGATCCTCCAATTTCCATGCAGCATAACCTGAGATAAATCCACCTATACCTGAGAGTAATAAAGCAGGAATAATCACAATTTTGCGCCCGTATCGGTCAGACAAAAAGCCTGCAATTGGAATTAAAAAGATAGCTACAACGGAATATACGGTTATAATGTAACTCGACTGTAGCTTTGATATCCCCATTTCTTTTTCCATCATCGGCAGTACAGGAATTAACATGGAATTCCCTAACGTCATGATCAAGGGGATAGATGCTAATGAGACAATTGCCCATCTTTTTTCATACACTTCCCCATGCTTTTTGGTTGCTGAGTGTTCCATGAGTCATTTCCTTTCAACAATTTCATCTATACCTTTCCTATTCTGCCTTAACTTTTACTTATCATGCATGTAGTAGCTAACCGTTTTCTTCTAACATTATCTCTAGAGACATGCCTTCTCTCGGTTGATTCGGTCTTAGTTTTCAACTGAATCTGCCTTGACAGCATTATAAATCTTATCCATCGCCTAGACAATATAAAAAAGTCCGGTATCAACCGGACTTTACCTACTCTATTTTGCCATTTTGTTCGTCACTTCAACGGTTCTTGCTGCTTGGTGCTTGACCGCTTTTTCCACATCTTCCACCATGTTTCCATCTTGGTCAACCGTCACACTGACACCGTACGGATTGCCGCCTGCTGTGAATAGTTCTTGGTTTGTATATCCTGGTGCGGCAATGATCGCTCCCCAGTGGAACATCGATGTGTACAAGTTTAAGATAGTAGCCTCTTGACCTCCGTGAGGGTTTTGGGCTGAGGACATGGCACTAACTACTTTGTTTACTGTCTTACCTTGTGCCCATAGTCCACCAGCCGTATCTAAAAATTGTTTTACTTGTGATGGAACATTTCCAAATCTAGTTGGTACACTAAAAATCATACCATCCGCCCACTCTATATCATCGTTCGTTGCTTCAGGTACATCCTTTGTTGCTTCATAATGCTGTTTCCATGCTGGATTTTGGGCAATTGCTTCCTCTGGTGCTAGTTCTTGAATTTTTCGTAATCTTACCTCCGCACCTGCTTCTGAAGCTGATTGCTCCGCCCATTGTGCTAATTGATAGTTTGTTCCTGTTGAACTGTAATAAAAAATTGCTAAATTCGCCATAGCCATTCTCCTTTAAAATTAATCTTCAATAGTGTTGACGGTAGACATGAATCTATACTTTAAAACAGTTCTGTAGAGAAGTATTTTTTTCTTAGTTTAGGTATGAATAATTCATAATGTGTAAACTTAGACTATGTAAGTTTCAGAATGGAAACACTTTTGATGAATTACCATACTTATGTATTCTGCTTTATTTGTTGCTCTAGACTTAACAAACAACCTTTTGATACGCTTAAGTTACTTTTAAGTTTAAGATTGCATTTTGGAGGCGGCAAAAATATGGACCATTACGATAACTTAAAAAAAGGGGAAAAAGGGGCCTGGATAAGTATTGCAGCCTATCTATCCTTATCTGTCATCAAATTAGTCATTGCATCAATCGGTGGATCGGAAGCATTACGAGCGGATGGTTTAAACAATACAACCGATGTTATTGCATCCGTTGCAGTGTTAATCGGCTTAAAAATTTCACGGAAGCCTCCAGATGAAGATCACCATTATGGACATTTCCGTGCAGAAACGATCGCTTCCTTAATTGCTGCCTTTATTATGATAACAGTTGGGATCCAAGTCATCGTTGATACGGTACAATCCATTATGAATAGTAATTATTCAGAGCCGACTATGTTAACTGGATGGACTGCTCTTATCGCAGCAATTATTATGCTGTTTGTGTATCGTTATAATTTAAACTTATCAAAAAAAGTAAAAAGTAGTTCACTACATGCAGCTGCGCAAGATAATAAATCCGATGCTCTAGTTAGTTTAGGGGCTTTTGTTGGGATTACTGGAGCACAATTTGGATTGTTCTGGTTAGATCCATTAGCAGGTCTTATGGTAGGTTTGATTATTTGTAAAACAGCTTGGTCGATTTTCCGTGAATCAACCCATACTTTGACAGACGGGTTTGATGAGGAGCAACTAGATGAAATCAAGTTAAGTATCCAACAAGTCCAAGAAGTTAAGGAAGTAAAAGACGTCAAAGGGCGAATCCACGGAAATCAAGCACTCCTTGATGTCACTATTTATGTTGACCCTAATCTCACTGTACAAGAAAGCCATGATATTTCCGATAAAATAGAAATTTTACTTGATAAAAAACATGATGTACCACATGCACATATTCATGTTGAACCTTACCATTAGCCAATACTTCGCACTCTCCTTAACCAATTTCTTATTGATTGGTGTCCGTTTGGCAAATTATATAAAAAAGCTCAGAATAAATTCTGAGCTTTTTTACATGCAGCCTATTAAACAACTAGGCCATAATTTATCATTTCACTTTTGTTGTATTAAAATTTCGCCAGCAATTGATCAATATCTTTCCACCCATATGCCGTTTCTTGATAGGTACCAGAACCAATTGTTGTTTCCTCTTTTTCTATTTGTTTGGCACCATAATCTAAATAAAATTGGTTTGATGGATTCTCAGTGAGCACCCATACTAAAATCGAGCTATATCCTTCGGTTTGCATTTTTTCCGCAAAGGCATGCAATAACATCGATCCAAGCCCTTTTCTCTGATAATCAGTTAACAAATAGATGGCATAAATCTCTCCATCATAACCAAATCGCTTCGTTCGTTCTTTCCCGCCAGAAATAAAGCCGACAATCCGTTCCCTATCGTCTTCTACAACGATAGCTGGTTGCCCCTCTTTAGGCATTTTTAAGACTGTCTCCCAAAGTGTTTTTCGATTTTCATACGTGATATTAGACATATCCTTTTCATTAATTAGATCAGCATAAGTTGATTTCCAGCTATCAACATGAACTTCTGCTATTTGTTCTGCATCTACAAACTTAGCCATTCTTATCTGATACACCATTTCCCACTCCTTATAGCGAAGATCTTATTTACAACGTTGTAATAAATACCGTAATAATGGCACCTAGAACTACTAATATGACATTCAATCCAAACAAAGCAAGAATGATTGCAACAACGCCACCTAATATACCCACCATCGGTTGTTCAGGTTTCACCGATAAAATTCCTGGAAAAATTAAAGCACCAAGCGCAGCATATGGAATCGCATTTAACCACTTATTCACCCAGTTCGGAAAATGAACTTTATCTACTATGTACGCAGGAAGGACTCTCGGAATCATCGTTACAAGTGCCATCCCAATGATAATAAAAAATATCATGCTTCCTGATCTCCTAACAAGTGAATACCGGCTAGTGCACCTATTAATGTACCTGTCACGATCGCCCATCCTTCTGACATAAAGAGTTGGCACATATAATTGATAAGCATCGCAATAATAGCTATTAAAGCAACCTTCACTTCTTTTTTTACAGATGGGATCAGCAACCCAATAAACATAGCGTACAAGGCAATCCCCATACTTTGGCTTAAAGCAGCTGGAATAATGTCACCTAATATTCCCCCCATAAAAGAGCCAATTACCCACGAAGTATATGCCGTTAATATCAATGCTGCGTAAAAATATGCCCCTTTTTCTTGTTTTGCTTCTTTCGTATGTATCGAGGCAACAGCAAATGTTTCGTCTGTAAGCCCTAATGAAAGTGGGACTTTCCATCTTTGTCCAAACCCTTTTAAACGATTCATGAAAGATAGACTCATCACAAAATGACGAAAATTAAGAACAAATGTTGCAATAATAATTTCCATGGCACCAGTGCCAAGCGCCATCATACTTGCGGCCATAAACTGACTTGCACCAGCAAATACAAATACACTCATCAACGTGATCTCGACGACTGTTAACCCTGCCTGCTTAGCCAAAACCCCATATGTTAACGCAATTGGTAAGTAGCCAAACATAATTGGGATCCCTTTAGCAATTCCTCTTTGAATCATCCTCAAACGAGCGGAAGAAGTATCTTCCGTTGTTGTGGATGCTACTTTTGATGTCAATACGAATCCCCCCCCTTGCGCAATCCCTTTTCATTAAATACCACTTTAACACATTGACGTAATAAATTGGTATGTAAAAGTTTGTTACTATATTTAAAAAGGATAGACCATTGACCATTAGGTTTAGTCTATCCATCATTGTTTTTTAATCTTGATCCGTTAAAATACGAGGTCCTTCTTTCGTAATGACAATGGTATGTTCATATTGAGCAGAACGACTCCCATCAACAGTTCGAGCTGTCCAATTATTGGAATCCATTTGACTTTTCCAAGTACCTTCGTTGATCATTGGCTCAATTGTAATAACCATCCCTTCTTTTAGACGTAGCCCTTTATTAGGTAAGCCAAAATGGGGAATGTGTGGTTCCTCGTGAATGGTTGGTCCAATTCCGTGTCCCGTAAAGTCACGAACAACTGCATACCCTTCTGCTTCGGCATACTTTTGAATGGCATGGCCAATATCACCAATTCTGCTTCCTTCTTTTGCTTGTTCAATCCCTTTATATAAAGACGTCTTCGTCACATCGAGCAGTCGTTGTGTCTTTTCATCCGCTTCCCCGACAACGTAAGTCCAAGCAGAATCCGCTAAACCTCCATTTAAGTTGACAACCATATCAATCGTAACGATATCGCCCTCGACCAACTTTTCATCTCGAGGAAAACCATGGCAAATCTCATCATTAATCGATGCACATGTCGCAAACTCATAACCATTATATCCTTTTTGTTCTGGAGTAGCCCCGTGCTTCGCTAAGTAATCTTCAACAAAATCATCAATTTCTTTTGTTGTAACACCTGGCTTTATTCTTTTCGCAATCTCTTTATGACAGTTCGCTAACAACGTCCCTGCTTCATCCATCATTTCAATTTCTCTACTACTCTTTCGTGTAATCATTTATAAACTTCCTTTCTTTCTATGTAAATGAACATACAAAATTGTAAACTAGGCTTTTCATGTTAATCAATTTTAGTATAAAATAATTCCTTAAATTATAACACATACCCTTTAATAGTTTATCATATTTTTTCGTAAAAAATGTCTTTGTAACCATTAAAATTTTGTTTCCTATAATTAATGGACTAGGGGCTCTTCCCCTAGTCCCAATTTCATTATTTTAGTAGCCATAACCCCCGTAGCCACTTCCAAACCATGAAGAACCTACAATGATTAGTAATATAAATAGCACAACAATCAGCGCAAATCCTGATCCGTATCCATATCCTACCTCTTTACTCATTCAAACATACCTCCTTAACAATGATACTAGTTATTTGTGCACTACCACTAGGACGAAGCAACCACTAACTGTTTACTCCAATTGTTATAGTAAAAGTAGAAAATTCATTCTACTCCTAGTAGTCATTCATGTTAATATGCGCCATAACCCCAAGTAGCGCCCACAATGATTAATAGGATAAACAATACTACGATTAGCGCAAAACCTGATCCATATCCGTAACTTGCACCCATCTTTTATCCCTCCTTAACTTATTTCACTAATAAACTATGCCGTATATCATGCTTTTGGAAGCTTGAAACATAAAATTGGGTGTATACCTACTTTTATGTTGCGAAGGATGTTCTTTTTATTACAGATTTGCTATTGTATGAAGTAATTCGGTAGTTATCAGGTCGATCCCTACGCCGGGGTACTTACGTTGTACGAGCACTTTCGGTAACGTTAGAAAAAGCTTACCAACTTAACCCTCTGCTTACAGCTTCATCTTTATGAAATAAAAATGGTAAAGGACTATAAAATAGCCCTTTACCTGGCATTTCAGCTTTCTTTAAGTTTTTAATATGCGCCGTAGCCCCAAGATGCACCGATAATAATTAACAAGATAAACAGCACTACAATTAACGCAAAACCTGATCCAGATCCATAACCTGCACCCATCTTTTATCCCTCCTTATTTGGATTCACTATAGACTATGCGATGTAACCAAGAATGGAAGGGCTCATTAAAAAAATGGGCTACTACATAAATCATACGTAATCTTTTACAAGATAAAGTTTGCCATTTTCTATACCTTGTTCATCCAGAAGCACACGCACTAATGCATTTGCTACTATATTAGGGTGGCGTAAGCTCCCTTCCTGTTTTGCTTGCTTATATTGCTCAACATCTTTAAAATCATCTTCACTTGTTGAACGAATATGCACCTGCATATCGGTATCCATTCGACCAGGATCAAATAATATTACTTTATTATGCGTACCAATCTCATCTTGTTCTAAAGCTACCGTCTCTGAGTATCGATTCAACCCCATTTTCGTGCTACTATAAGCACTCCACCCGTAAATTGGTCGTTTTGCTGCTCCTGATGTTACATTCGCAACTAGCACCGGAATACCAGTATTATTTGCCTGCTGAATGAAAAGATTCGTTGTTGCCATAGGAGTTAATAAATTAATATGTACATGATTGGTTAAATCATCCAAGTTATGTTCGCCTGCCGGTTTCATTGGCTCAAGTGCCCCCGCGTTGTTAACTAAATAAACAAGGTTGGTACCTTCAGTAAACACTTGTTCTGCAATTTTTTGAAACACGTTTTCTACTTCTTGCGGATTACTTAAATCACACGGGTAATGGTGATACGTTACCCCTAGTAATTGCGCCTGTTGTTCCAGTTGTTGATTGGTACTTCTTGCCACCCCAATAACATGAATTTCGTTCTCCATTAGTAAATTCGCAATCGATGCACCTAACCCTTTCGATGCACCTGTCACAATAGCATATTTCATATTTACTCCCTCCCGTTAGTATTGATTAGATCGGTTAACTGTTTATAAATGGCAACGATGTCTTCCATTTTCATTCGGACAAGCCCACTAGAAGATGGCGCAACGAATTCTACTGCATCTGTTACCGTTTGTTCTTGTTTGCCCCAACTTACCTGTTTGCGTTTACTAAATTGCTGATAAACACCCTTTCCAACAAAACAAACAATTTGCGGATTGTAGGTTGCAATTTTTTCGATTAAAGCTAGTCTTCCCTGTTGATATTCTTGTTTCGTTATCTCTGCTGCTTCCTTTGTTGGTCTTTCGACAATATTTGTTAGCCCGTATCCATATTGTAACAAATCGTGATCTTGGTCGGCAGTCAACTGTTTAGGTGTTAATCCTGATTGGTACAATATTTTCCAAAAACGGTTATTTGGATTCGCATAATGATGGCCTGTTTCAGCCGAACGAATACTTGGATTAAAGCCAACAAACAAAAGCTTCAAATTTTTAGTAAGATGATCTGGTATTGGTTCTAGCATCTATTATCCCAACCTTTAAAAAGTAAAAAACACCTATGGTAGGTGTTTTTGTTACTCACTTGATTCTGTCGTATTAAAAAACATAGCATCTTTTTTGTTTTTATTTTCTTGCTTTTTACTTTTTGTTTTTTTATCGACTCCCATTACACCATCCGACTCATAGCTACGTTTAAATTGGTCCTTATTATTTTCAGTCATGAGAGAAACCTCCTTATAATGAAGTTTTTCCATGATCATTGACCTTATACAAAAATCAATCGGCGATATATTTTCCTTGCTTAGCTAATGCATGATGTATTCCTTGTTTTAATGTAGAAAATGTTTTCAGACTATGTATCAAATCAACTTGTCCGTTTGTAAGATTAACCGCAAGATTAGCAGAGATTCCAACAATAATACTTTGCGTGCCGAGTAATCCAACCGCACCTGTTAAATCATGTATTAAAGAAATGGTATGCTCATTGATCGTATCGTCAATAGCTGTTAAATCTAAAATTAGGAAATCTACATTATATTCCTTTATTTCACTCATTGTTCGTGAAAGTGTTTCTTTTGCACGTAACGCATCATATGTACCTATCAACGGTATGACTACAATATTGTCTAAAACCGGTATGATGGGAGAAGATAATTGATTTACTAAATTTGTTAGTTCTTTAGTTCTTTCCTGTACCTTTTCTTCTAATTTTTTTATTTCTAACTGTTCTTGTTGGCGTGTGTAATCATGAATATTGGTAATGGGTGATTTCTGAGTTGGATAGCAATAAAATTCATCATATGCATCACCTCTTAACTGACTCTTCACAATCTCATAGTTGATATTAGTATGGAGCAACTGTGTTAATATTCCGGCAAAGTGACCAGGTAAAAATAAACCAGTGGTACTTTTCCCTTGTTGTTTATTTATTTTAAATTCCCAACTATCCTTCATCCTTATTAGAGCAGTTTGAGTGTCCTCAGATAACTCGAAGAACAGTACGCTTCCCCAGCCTGCCGATTCATAGATCTCAGGCAACATCTGAAGCATTTCTACTTGTTGATCTTTATTAAAAAAATCAGTAACCATTTGTCCCATTCTAAATCCAGCAGTTTCTGTCACAACTTGGGATGCCTCACTACCTGAAACCTCTTCAATTGTATCTAGAAATGACTTCAGGGCCGTATCCACCCAAAGTAAGATTGCATCCACACCTTCGAACCTTATAGACCCATTACTACTGTTCCATACAACATGTGAGTTAGAATTACTCATCATTTTACTCATTCCATCACCTGCAATTTTTCAAAATATACACTAAATTCTAACACGAACTATAAACATTGCAACGGACTATAAATATTAAAAGACCCCTACCACTACATTAGTGACAGAGGTCTTTTTTATTATGGTTTTAATACAACTTTAATACAATTATCTTCCTTGCGATTAAATATATCATAACCATGTGGTGCCTCATCTAATGGTAGCTCATGGGTAATCATTTTCGTTGGGTCTATTTCACCATTTACAATTTGATCATAAATTGGTTCCATAAATGTTCGTGCGTGTGCTTGTCCTGTTTTAATATTAACATTTCGTGAAAAGAATGGTCCAAGTGGAAACATATTGTAAAGACCACCGTAGACCCCTGTTATTTGGTAGGTACCACATTTACGTACTGCTTTGGTTGCGATTTGGATTGGCCCTATCGTCCCACCTTGAAGTTTAAGCTTTTGTTCCACATATTCTAGAGGAGACTTTTTGCCATCCATCCCGACACAGTCAATTACTACATCAGCACCACCTTTTGTCGTTTCCTTTAACACTTCTCCCATATCATCATATTTCGTAAAATTGAACACTTCTGTCTTATTTACACGTCTTGAATGCTCAAGGCGATTTTCGATATAATCAACAGCAATAACTCGATCGGCTCCTTCTTTCCACGCAAATTCTTGTGCCATTAAACCGATCGGTCCACATCCCAATACGATTACCGTATCCCCTTGTTTCACCCCTGCATTTTTAACACTCCAATAAGCGGTTGGCAATACGTCAGATAAAAATAAAAGTTTATTATCTTCAAGCTCACATGATTCTGGGATTTTAAATGGGGTATAATTTCCAAATGGAACTTTTAAATATTCAGCTTGACCGCCTGGATGATTCCCAAACTTCTCAGAGTAACCAAAGTAACCACCTGAATCATAGTGTGGATTTGCGTTATCACATTGACTTTCATGATGCTCCTTGCAGTACTGGCACTCACCACATGCTACAGTAAAAGGGATGACAACACGATCCCCTTTTTTTACCTTTGTTACACTTGGGCCAACCTCTTCCACAATGCCCATTGGTTCATGGCCAATACTATAACCAATTGGAAGCGGAAAATTCCCTTGATATAGGTGCAGGTCTGAACCACAAATGGCGGTCGACGTTATTTTTACAATCACATCTTGTTCATGTTCAATTTTAGGATACTCTTTTTTAGTAACTGCGATTTCATGTTTGCCTTGATAAGTAACTGCCTTCATGACTGCCCTCCTTGTCTGATTCATTCCTTTATAGATTGTCTATGTTGCTAATGTTTTATGCTCTTTTGAACAAGGGACAGATCAAGCTTCGAGAAACCGCCATTTAAAAAGCGCATGCGCACATTACTATCGTTTCCCTATTTTATTGACTTTTCAATTGCCAATGTGAATGCTGCAATAATGTCCTCAGCATCCTCAATTCCAACCGATATTCTAACTAATCCTTTAGTGATCCCTAACTTAATTTGGGACTCTTCTGGTAATGCACGATGGGATGTACTTAATGGATAAGAAACAGATGTTTCAACTCCAGCCAAAGTTGGTACAATTTTGATCCAGTCAAGCGATCGGAAAAATGTCTCCACATCACATGAATCCGTTATATCAATCGAAACAATTGCTCCATTGCCTTTTGATATTGCAGAAGTTGGATAATAGACTTTGTCTACCGCCTTGTTCTCCCTTAATGCATCTGCTAGTCGTTGGGCATTGTTAACTTGTCGCTCCATACGAACACTCAATGTCTTTAAACCACGACAAGCAAGCCATGCATCAAACGGACTTAAATTGGTTCCAATATTGACAACTTTTGTTTTTGCTTTATCAATCAGTTCCTCTTGTCCGACTATCACACCAGCTGTAACATCACTGTGACCTGCTAAATATTTGGTTGCACTATGGACAACCAAATCGACTCCATCATTATATGGTTGGCATAAGAATGGTGTAGCAAACGTATTATCAATCATTGTGTACAGTCCATTCTTCTTAGCAATTTGTACAACAGTCTGGATATCCTCTACACGTAGTAAAGGGTTCGTAATCGATTCCGAATATATTAATGTTGTGTTCTTTTTGATTGAATCTTCAATCTTTTTAGAGTCTGAAAAATCGATAAAAGTTACTTCAATGCCAAAATCAAGTAATTCACTTGCTAGTAACTGATAAGTACCGCCATAGATATCCGTTGTCGCAATTACATGATCCCCTTGTTTTGCTACAGCTAATACACCTACTAAAATAGCGGACAAACCAGAAGAAGTGGCAATTCCAGCTGGTGCATTTTCTAACTGCGCTACAGCACGACCTAATTCATCTGTATTCGGATTGCCTACTCTTGAATATAAATAATCATTCTTACCTTGATAAAAATTTTCTATATCTTCTAGATCTGAAAACTGAAATGCTGTTGTTTGGTAAATTGGCGTTACTTTACTATTAATTTTATTTGTATTTTTCATCGATAACTGTACTGCTTTTGTATCAAATTTCTTTCCCATAGGTACCTCTCCTTCTCTGTTTATTCTCTAACTTTAACGTAATTCATTATTAAAAGGCAAGAACAAAGACGGAAATGCCAGGATAGCCACGTACGTATTGCGCCTGTGCATCGCAGGTGGTTCGGTTATGCCGTGCATAGTGGCGATTATATTTTTCCAAAGGGGATAAAGGAAATTGTTTTAAAACGGAACGGAGTGAATCGATGTTTTATTAAGGAGTTCACATAAGAGCGTCACGTCCTGTGACCTTGTCGAACTAACTTCTTCTATAAACCTGAGGTAAAGAGAGTTAAGCTCTTCGTTGAGTGCTAAAGCAGGACTTGGATAAAAAAAAGCAGGGAAGACCCTGCTTTTCGTTAAGATTTATTTTTCTCTGATTGCGCTACAACTACTGAACAAGCCGCATCACCTGTAATATTTACAGCTGTTCGTGTCATATCTAATAAACGGTCAATACCGATAATCAAGCCAATCCCCTCAGGTGGTAAACCAACTGAGTTCAATACCATAGCAAGAAGGATTAACCCAACACCAGGAACCCCAGCTGTTCCGATACTAGCTAACACAGCAGTTAGAACCACAGTAACAATATCGGTTACTGCTAAGTCTAGTCCATACGCTTGGGCAATGAACACAGTTGCGACCCCTTGCATAATACCAGTACCATCCATGTTGATGGTTGCACCAAGTGGTTGAACAAAACTACTAATACGTTCTGGTACCTTTAAATTATTTTGAGCAATTTTCATTGATACAGGTAATGTCGCACTACTACTTGAAGTACTAAATGCAACGGTCATTGCTGGCACAAACGTCTTAAAGAAATGTAATGGATTCATTTTGCCTAAAACCTTCACAGCAGTACCATATGTGAAGATGGCATGGATGAATAAAGCTAAAACGACGACGATCATGTACATTCCCATGTTTCGTATTGCCGATAGACCCTGAGTCCCAACTGCAGTCGCAATAAGCCCAAATGTACCATATGGTGCGAATTTCATAATTAATCCAACTAGATACATCATGATCTCATTACCTTGATCAACTAATTTTAAAATACCCGATGTTTTATCACCTAAAACGGCAAGCCCTAAACCAACAAAGATAGAAAAAACAATAATTTGTAGCATGTCACCTTCAGCCATTGCTTGAATCGGATTGGTTGGAATAATGTTTAATAAAGTATCTGCAATTGGAGGTGCCTCCGCTGGTTCGTACTCTACATTTGTATTATAGTCACCACCAGCACCTGGTTGAACAATGAACGCTAGACTTATCCCAATAATTAGTGCCATCGCAGTAGAAACTAAAAAGAAGGAAATGGTTTTACCACCAATACGCCCTAACTTTTTTGGATCACCTAGACCGGCTGTTCCTAAAGTAAGAGAGAAAAACACAATAGGTACAACTAACATATTAATAAAATTCAAAAATATTTGACCTAATGGGACAAATAACCATGTATTTAAACTTTCAAATAATGTTTGTGAAGTAATATTAAGTACTAGACCTATAATTCCACCAAGTACTAAACCTAAAATAATTTTTGATGTTAACCTCATAAAAATTTCCCCTTTATCAATAAGTGGCGAGAAAACCCCCATCTTCAAGGAATGTGAAGGGCACAGCCCAATGAGTATGTGGGGATAAATCGCCTTTTTGCGTAGCAAAACAATTGTTTGCATTGTATAAAATTCTTGTACAGATTGCTTTTTTTAAAACTGGATATATGAGGTTGTGACAAGAAATGCTTTGTCACGTAAAATATCCAAGCAATAATCGCCCCACACGTACCGAAGTAGCGAAAACCAAGCAGAGTAGGGCGTGTGGAGAGTCCAACGCACAAGATATTAACCTTTCACCGTAGGGACTACGGGTAGAGCCTACTCAGGTAACTGGTGGTTACACTGGTGTTCGTAGGAATCCCCCACTTCAAGCTTTAGCTAAGTGGTGGGTAGTTCAAAACTAAAGATCACCCTTCGTATGCGTATGCTGGTACTATTTTAAATTCCTATAATAGCTTTACTATTTTTTGAAAATAACTATATATTATGTATTTCAGTTCTACCTATTTATATAATAGTAATTATTGGGCCATTTGAAATTGATGCCCTATAGATTCATTCTCTCTATTTACCTTGCTTTAGGAACAATTATGAAGTTTTCTGGGTTCTACGTCAAATGTTGGGGTAGGAGTACTTGCTCCTACTCCTTAACCTACTTGAATTTCTAGTGATTTATATTGATGATGCAATAATACACGTGACTTTAGACGATCGTAACGTTGGAAACCAAAGGCATTGCGTTTAATAACCTTAGTTTGATTGTTCAAGCCTTCTGTAACTCCATTGTTATAATCAAACGCAAAGCTATTCAATATCTCTACTTGCCAGTTTTGCAGGGTTTTAATTGCTTTTATAAACTCTTCAAGGCCAGACTTTTCCACTTGATGATAAAAGCGATATAACCCTTGTTTCACTTCTCCTAATTGTGTTGTACCAACTTTTTTCACTTTGTCGAACCATTCACGAAATGCCTCTTTTAATGCATAAGCAGTTCGTAAATCTTCAGACAATCCTAAATACCTTTCCAAATACCAATGTTGTTTATAAGTTAGTTCTTCATAAGGCTTATCAAAAACATGCTTCATTCTCTTACACTTTTTACGGTCATAATCATGGAATTCATTTTGAACTCTTCTTCTTACGCGATTTAAAGCCCAATAAATATAACGGCAAAAGTGAAAGCGATCCGCAACTATAATAGGATTGTCTAATGCTTGTTGAACCGCAGACTTGAAGCTGTAACTCATATCCATAACTACCATCTGTACCTCGGATCCCTTTTCCCTTAGATACTTCTTAACAGTTTTTACAGAACGATTTGGTAGAATGTCTAATGGTGTACCTGTTTCGCCATCCGTAATAATTACCTGGTACTTTCCAGCAGATGTATCTCCCTTATACTCATCAATGGATATCACACGCGGTAATGTATCTACCTTTTTCAAACTAGAAGAAGCAATCTGATCAAAACGGCGTATAGCTGTTTTTTGTGACGTTCTAAATTGTTCAGCTGTATCTTTAAAGTCTTTCCCCTTAACCGTGCGTAAACCAAGCGCTTGATTCCACTCAATAGAATGTCTTTGATAACGATTAACAATATTATTTTCTTCGGCAAAACGTTTACCACAGGAACATACATACCTACGTTTTCGATATAACAAATAAGTCGTTCTTTCAAACAATTTCAGGTGTTGAATCTTCTGTGTACGATAATCATGAACACGACTGGTCAATTCCCCACATGCAGGACATTTATGCTTTTTAATTGGTAACTTCACATGTAAGTAGTAAGAACCCTCTAACTCCTCAGTTCTAGTAATGATTACGTCTTCTAATCCTGGCAAATTCATGTTAAAATTCATTTACACGCACTCCTATCCCTTTCTTGTTTCTAGTCAATTCAAGTGTAAAGGATATAGGAGTTTGCGTGTTTTTTTGTGCTCAAATTGTCTAAATACCCCAACAAATATTATAGAGCCGTTTTCTGCCTAATGTGTTCCACTTTTTTATACTAAAAACCCCTTAAAAATAATACTATTTTTAAGGGGTTAAGTGGCTTAGCGGCGTCCTACTCTCGCAGGGGCAAGGCCCCAACTACCATCGGCGCTGAAGAGCTTAACTTCTGTGTTCGGCATGGGAACAGGTGTGACCTCTTCGCTATTGCCACTAAACCGTATTTTTTATTAAGGACAAAATATATTATATGCATTTTTTATATATAATGCAAGTGTTTTTTGCACCTTCAAAACTAGATAAGAAAGTCTCAAGACAATCAAACATTTAAACAGTCTAGCTCCGACTCCCAGGTCCTCGCTGCTATAAGCAATTCACCTACATGTGTCCAAGATCATGACACATTACGGCGCCTTGCTTATCCAGTCGGACCTAACCGGTCGTCTCCGCTTCCTAATCAATATAGTTAAGTCCTCGATCTATTAGTATCCGTCAGCTGCACGTGTCACCACGCTTCCACCTCGGACCTATCAACCTCATCGTCTCTGAGGGATCTTACTCATTTAAAATGATGGGAAGTCTCATCTAGAGGTGGGCTTCATGCTTAGATGCTTTCAGCACTTATCCCTTCCACACGTAGCTACCCAGCCATGCTCCTGGCGGAACAACTGGTGCACCAGCGGTGTGTCCATCCCGGTCCTCTCGTACTAAGGACAGCTCCTCTCAAACTTCCAGACGCCCACGACGGATAGGGACCGAACTGTCTCACGACGTTCTGAACCCAGCTCGCGTACCGCTTTAATGGGCGAACAGCCCAACCCTTGGGACCGACTACAGCCCCAGGATGCGATGAGCCGACATCG